>JBKCTV010000059.1:0-12638 GCA_046318595.1 Burkholderiaceae bacterium
CGCCCTTGCGCGATCGTTCGGGGCGCCGCAATCATGAACGCGCTAACCGGTGCCTGCAAATCGACGGCCCCCGCACGCAGCTGGCGACGTAAATCGCCGTCCGTAAAAATACCAATCGCGCGGCGCCCTTCGAGCACCATGCACAGGCCCAGGCCTTTTTCGCTCATCACCGCCAAAGTGGCGTCCAGTGTCATGTCGGGCGCCACGATGGGCAAGGCCGCGCCGGTCTTCATGACGTCGTCGACGGTGGTCAGCAAGCGCCGGCCCAATGCTCCGCCCGGATGGCTGCGCGCGAAGTCGTCCGCCTCGAAGCCGCGCGCCTTCAAAAGCGCCATTGCGAGCGCATCGCCCATGGCCAACTGCGCCGTCGTGCTGGCGGTGGGCGCCAGATTCAACGGACAGGCTTCCTGGGCCACCTTGACCGTCAGGCAAATATGCGCGTTAGCACCCAAGGTCGACATGGCGTTTGCGGTTATTCCGATGAGGTGCGCACCCAGCCGCCGAATATAAGGAACCAGCGCAACCAGCTCATCGGTTTCGCCGCTGTTCGACAACGCCAACACGACGTCGCGCGGCGCAATCATCCCCAGGTCGCCATGCCCGGCCTCCGTCGGATGCACGAAAAACGCCGGCGTGCCCGTCGAGGCCAGCGTCGCGGCGATTTTACGGCCGATGTGCCCGGATTTGCCGACGCCCAGCACCACGACCTTGCCCTCGCACTTCTGGATGACCCGAACCGCTTCTATGAAAGGCCGCGCGAGCGTCACTTTGAGCGCTTGCAAGGCAGCCGCTTCGATATCCAGCGTCTGCCGGGCAACCGCCAGCAGTTCATCGTCCGCAACCATGTTTTTCCTCGTCGTCATCGGCCGGCATTCTATCAGCTACACCGATGAGCTAACTGTCGGGTTTCGTTTCATATGAGTACCCCTCGCAACCGGCCGCTGCGCAGGTGAAATGCCCGCTTGCCTGTAGAAGCTGCCGTGTATAAGGGTCCTTGGGCGCTCCGAACACCGCCGCCACGCCGCCGCGCTCCACCACCGTGCCGTGGCGCAGTACCACCACCTCGTCGGCCAGATACTCCACCACAGCCAGGTTATGGGTAATGAACAAATAGGCCAGGCCGCGCTCGCGCTGCAGTTTTTTCAAGAGATTCAGAATCTGCGCCTGCACCGAGACATCCAGTGCCGAGGTCGGCTCGTCGCACACCAGCACCTGCGGCTCGACCGCCAATGCCCGGGCGATGGCGATACGCTGGCGCTGTCCACCGGAAAATTCGTGCGGAAATTTATCCAGCGCAGTGGCCGGCAAACCGACGCTGTCGAGCACCGCCAGCAGACGGGCTGCGCACTCTGCGGCATTCAACCGCGGACACAAGGCCGTCAGCCCTTCGGCCAGAATCTGGCGGATGCGATGCCGCGGGTTGAGCGATGCAAAAGGGTCCTGAAACACCACCTGCACCTGCCGACGAAAGTCTTGCAGCGCAACAGCCTTCGCATGCCGCATCGGCTGGCCATGCAACAGCACCTCGCCATCGACGGTCGCAGTTTCATCGAGCAACTGCAATAAAGCTTTGGCGGCAGTGGTTTTACCGGAACCGGACTCGCCAACGAGCGCGACCGTGCGGCCAGCCCAGAGCTGCAGATCGAGCCCATGCAAAACGGGGACGACGCGTTTTTTCATCAAGCTTTGTCCGACGCGGTAGGCCACCGTCAGCGCTCGAACATCGAGCACCGGCGGCGTCATGCCAGCCTCACCGGTCAATGGCGAGGCTGGGAACGTCTGGGCGTCGTGCGGCGCTGCCGTCTCTTCTGCACGGTACGGCCTAAAACAGCGAAAGCGATGCACGCCGTTCTGCATGGTCGACCGCTCGGCCGTTTCGAAAACGGGCTCGACCGTCCGGCAGTGCTCGTCGGCCCGTAGGCAGCGCGGCGCGAAACGACAGCCGGTCGGCAAATCGTTCAAAGGCGGCACTTGTCCCGGCAAAGCATGCAAGTCCCGGCCACGCAACGCCGCCGAAGGCAGCGCCGCCAGCAGCGCATGCGCATACGGATGACACGGCGCGGCAAAGAAATCCGCGACCGGCGCGCTTTCGACGATTTGTCCGGCATACATCAAGGCGACGTGATCGGCAAGGTCCCGGACCATGTTCAGGTCGTGGGTGATCAGCAGCATCGCCATGCCCAGGGATTGCTGCAAAGACCGGAGCAGCGCCAGCACCTGCGCTTGCAGCGAAACGTCGAGTGCGGTGGTGGGCTCGTCGGCGATCAGAACGTCCGGCTCGGCGGCCAGGGCGAGCGCGATCATGACGCGTTGCTTCTGCCCACCCGACAACTGAAACGGATACTGCTGCAGACGGTCCTGTGGCCGATCGAGGCCGACCCGCGCCAGCCAGTCGAGCGCCCGCGCCCGTGCCGCCGCGCCGCGGGCAATGCCGTGGGCCTCCAGAACCTCGATGATTTGTCGCCCCACCGTAAGGACCGGATTCAGACTGGTGCCGGGCTCTTGAAAAATCATCGCGATCCGCTTGCCGCGCACCGCCCGCAGCGCGCACTCGGGCAAGGCCAACAAGTCGAGCGCAGCGCCGTTGCCGAACTTATGCCGCAGCTCGACACGACCCGCCACGATGGCAGCGGCGTCCGGCAGCAGGCGCGCCAAGGCCAGTGCGGTCATCGACTTACCGCAGCCCGACTCACCGACCAGCGCAAACGTTTTGCCGGCTTCCAGCACGAACGCGAGGTCGTTCAACACCGGCAGCCAGCCGGCGTTCGTCTCCAAATCGACCGACAAACCCTCGACGCGTAAAACGGTGGCCGCGTTCATATCACACTCCCGCCCGTTGCCGGGTGCGCGGGTCGAAAGCGTCGCGCACCGCATCGGCGAATAAATTGGCCGACAACACCAGCAGCAGCATGAAGGTGAACGCTCCCGCCAGCGACCACCACACGACCGGTTCGCGGGACAGCTCCATGCGCGCGGCATTGATCATGGTGCCATAAGACATCGTGCCGGGGTCGACGCCGACGCCGACGTAAGACAGGACGGCCTCCGCCAGCACCAAGCCGGAAAAATCCATGACCACCGTAATCAGAATCAGCGGCATGACATTCGGCAGCAAATGCCCCGTCAAAATTCGCCAATGCGACGCACCGAAAGCGCGCGCCGCCTGCACGTACTCGGCTTCGCGCAGCCGTAGCGCCTCGCCGCGCAGCAAACGCGCCAGGCCTGTCCAACTGGTCAGCCCTAAAATAAAGCACAGGAAAAACAGACGCACGTCCGAACGCTCCAGCGCCGTCGGAAACGCCGCCGCGTGCCGGTCGAGCATGACCTGCAGAATCAAAACCGCCGAGGCAATCAGCAGCACGCTTGGAATCGCATTCAAGGTGGTGTAGACATACTGAATCACATCGTCGACCCAGCCTTTGAAGTAGCCCGCCGCAAGCCCAGCGAAAATGCCGAGCGGCAGCGTGACGAGCGTGGTCAAAAGCCCCAGCACGACCGCCGTGCGCACGCTTTTCAGGGCAACGTACAGCACATCCACCCCGACCTTGTCGGTGCCCAGCACATGATAAGCCGGCGCTAGAAAAACCAGCAGGCCGGCGATCAGCAATACGGTATACAAGGCCGCGCGTGCGGCGCGGCCCGCCGGCTGCCGCAGCCACGCCCACCCCAAGCGCCGCATGAGCAGTTCCAGCACGATCACCCCCGCCAGGGCGAGCGCCGCGCCCTGGCCGATGCGCCGCACGATATCGTCGGTCTGCGCCCCGACGGCCGGCAGGTGCGCCCCACCCCATCGCAAACGGGGGTAGTCGCGCCGGGCAATACCTTCCTGCACGACGCTTTCTTTGTTCAGCGCAAACAAGGCGAACGGCGCGGAATACGACTTTTCCTGATGAGCGACCAGCACGCGCAACCCGGCATCGAGTACCGAGACGGTCTGCGGCGAATACGCCGGCACGCCGTTCTGGCCCGCAGTGGCCAAGGCTGGACGGTAATGGAGACTATCGAGCGCGGCGATCAGCAGCGCCACCGCCAGAATCACCGCCGTGACAGCCGCCAGGCGGCCACGAAACACCTGACGCCAGGTCGCACGCGCCAGCGGATCGCGCAGCACGCGCCGACCGTAATACGCGATGCAACCCAGGAGCAGCCACAGCAAGACATCGGTCCATAAAATGACGGGTTGCATGGGCTACTCCAGCCGAATACGCGGATCGGCCGCCGTGTAGGCGAAATCCGTCAAAATAAGACCGACGATGTAGAGCGCTGTACCGATGAAGACCATCGCCCGCACGATGGCGAAGTCCTGCGCCTGAATCGCCTCCAGCGTATAACTGCCGAGCCCCGGAATCCCGAAAAACGACTCGGCGATCAGACTGCCCATAAACAGCGTCGGAATCACGGCAACCGAGCCTGTCAGGATCGGGATCAAGGCGTTGCGCAGGACATGCCGGTACAACACCGCAGTTTCGCTCAAGCCTTTGGCGCGCGCAGTTCGCACATAGTCCCTGGACATTTCCTCGAGAAATATCGTCCGGTACCAACGCGCCCCCCCTCCCAGGCCCGCCACGACACCGATCAGAACCGGGAGCAACAGGAATCGCACCGCCGCCCAGCCCGGCGCATACCCGGACACCGGCACGAGACTGAGCGTTTTGGCAAACAAAAACTGGCCGCCGATGATATAAAACAAACCCGAGATCGACATCGCCACCACACAGAACACCACAGCCCCACGGTCGAACGCCGTCCCTCGAAAAAACGCCATCGTCATCGCCAGGACGATGTGCACCAGCAGCCCGAGCACGAACACCGGCACGGCAAGCGCCAGGCTCGGCCCCATGCGCAAGCGTATTTCGCGACCGATATTGCGGCCATCGTCCGACGCGCCGAATTCGCCCCAGAACATCGGCAACGATTTCTGCACGAAAATCGTCTGCGTAAACTTGTCCGCACCTGGCGCCGGCGCGTTGAACAGCAATGGCAGGTCATACCCTTTTTCCTGCTTCCAGCGCGCGATCGCCGTCTGCGTCACGCGTTTGCCCCCCAGCGCCTGGCGCGCCATGTCGTCCGGCGTATTCACCTTGAAAAACAGCAGCAGCGTGATGAGATTGACTCCCAGCAGAATCAATAAGGCATAGCCCAGCCGGCGCAGCAGATACGTCATCATGGCGCGCGTCCCGGCTGGCGCGGCTGCAGGCCGGGCCGGTTCTGGCGGCGGCGCCAGGACAGCCAGGCAGGCAAAATCAGCAATCCCAGCACGAGCGGCACGACAATCAACGGCCAGACGAGCGGCTGGTTCCATTCGGCGCGCAGCCGACGCCGCAAGGGACCATCGATGCGCTTGTATTTGAGGTCGTTGCGCGCCATGTCGTTCGGCTTGGCGTTTTTGAGCCACGCATGGTTGAGCACGAACTGGCGCGGATGAAAAGCGAATGCCCAAGGCGCATCGTCCTGAACGAGCGCAATCATGCGGGCGATGATCGCCGCGCGCTCGGGCGAATTTGGCAGGGATTTCATGCTTTCGAACAAGCGGTCGTAGTCGGCGTTGGCGTAGTTGGACGCGTTTTCGCCGTCGGCTTTAGTGCGGCTGTTCGGCCCATAAAGCAGGAATAAGAAATTTTCCGGATCGGGATAGTCGGCATTCCAACCCAGCAAAAAAATCTGACTGTTGCCTTTACGGATTTTGTCTTGGAAACGGTTCCAGTCGGTATCGCGAATGTCGAGCTGGATGTCGAGCTTGGCGAATTGCTTGCGAAACCAATCGAGCCGCGCTTTATCGCCAGGGCCGCCGCTGGTGGTGTCGAACGCCAGCGCCAACGGTGCACCGGTGCGTGCATCGCGACCATCCGGATAGCCTGCCTCGGCGAGCAGCTTTTTGGCGACGGCGATGGACTTGCGTTGCGGCTCACCCTTCGTCACATCGTACACCTGACGATTGATACCGTCGGCCCCTGCGGGGTAACCGAAAATGCCAGGCACCATCGGCCCCTGCGCGGGTACGGCCCGGCCGTTCGTAAAGATCTGCGAAAACTCTTCCCAGTCGATGGCGATCGACAAGGCCTGCCGCAGCTTGCGGGCGCGCTGCGCGGACTGGGCAGTCGCACCAGGGCCGACCACGGGGTCAAGCCAATTAAAGCCCAGATAATACAAACTGGCTGCCAACGAGGTTTGCAGTTCGATCCCTTTGGCGGTCATGTCGGCAGAGAGCGCGGCGCTGTCGTCGAACGTGGCACGGATCACCTGATCGAAATTGTCCGACGCCACGCCGGAACTGTCGTAATAGCCTTGCTGAAACTTATTCCAGGCGGCAATCCCTTCTTTTTCACGGCTGAACACGACCATGTCGATGAACGGCATGGTTTTACCCGCGTCCCGCAGTAAGCCTTTGGCAGCGTCGCCAGGCTCGCCGACCGAGGGGTAAGGCTCGCCGCGGTAGTGCGGGTTGCGTTTGAGCACCATGCGGCTGTTCGGATCGTTCTCGGTCAGCATGTAAGGGCCCGTGCCGACAGGCCACCAATCGAGCGTGAGGTTTTTTTCGGCAAAGCCGGGCTGGCTGTAAAACTGGTCGGCCTCCCAGGGCATGGGCGCGAAAAACGGCATGGCGAGCCAGTAATTGAATTGCGGGTATTGGCCCTTGACCTTGATTTCGAGCGTGTATTTGTCGATGGCGCGGACGCCGTCCAGCGAGAACCCACGCAGGTCCAGCCACGGCAGTGACTCGCCAGGCTTGGCGGTTGCCTTGCGGTGTTGGTCGTGGGTTTTCAGCTCAGCGCCCAAGGCCCGGAGACCCAGGACATACTCCGCCATGTGCGCGAAAATCGGCGACACCAGCCGCGGATGGGCGAGGCGCTTGATACCGTACACATAATCGTCGGCCGTCAGCTCGCGGGTGCCGGTATGCTCGAAATCGTTTGGCGTGAAATAGCGTGCGGCGTCTTTGGCAGACAAGTGCCGATAGCGGTCGCGGCCGCGGGCATCGACCGCAAAGGCGGGGTGCGGCGCATACCGGATCCCCGGTTTGATTTGTAAAGTATAGACGCTGACCGCCACGGCTGTGGCGGGTGCGGCAGGCGGCAGGCGGCGCCCATCGCTATCCAGAAAAACGGGGGTCGGCACCGTGACGACGCTTTGCGGAATCAGGCGGTAAGGACGCTGCAGGTAGTCGTACTGCAAAGGCGGTTCGTATATTTGATAGGTGAATTCGGCTTCGTCAGAGGTGTAAGACTGAACCGGGTCGAGGTGTTTGGGACGGGCAGTAAATGCGGTGTACAGGGTATTGTCGTTCGCCGCTGCCGAGGCGGACTCGTCGAGCGCTGGATAGGGATCGTTCCACGCGGACGAGCAACCGCTGCCCATGAGCACGCACAGGGCGAGCCTGGGCAGCCAGCGCATGTATTTGAACGCTTGATGTCCTGCGACGAATCTCACAGCAGCTCGATGTTGAAAATATCCATGCGATTGTGAAGGAAATTCATCGGAAAATAAAACTGGGCCGCCGCATCGTGGTCCCGGTCTTCGTTAAAACAGCAACGGTTTAGCTGTTTTTGTGGCTTTGCCGCGCTGAGCGCTGCTTTTTTGATCTTGGTTTCTGCTTGGTTCTTGCTCGTTTCCTGCTTGGTTCTCGCAGCCCCGATCGTCCTTCCGCCGTGCCGTTTCGCCGTGTAGCTTGGTTTGCCACGTTGATGTATCACGGGCGAAACGGCTGACCACGGCTCCAGGAAAATCGGAAGGCTGCTCGTAGTGCTGCACAGGCCATACGCCCAGCCCGCACAGCATCGACTCGATAAATCAAACACCGGCTCGGGCGGTGGTGAGGACAATCGCTGCGCTACGCGCGGTGTCCCGCTCGAAAAGCGCGTGCCAGCGATTTTCCTGGAGCCGTGGTCAGCCGGTCATGTTTTTCGACCGGCACGGCGGAAGGACGATCGCATGGCAGGCGCGGTAAAAGCAGCTTAGGAAGTAAAAGCAGCTTACGAAGTAAAAGCAGCTTACAAGATAAAAGCAGCTTACGCGCTACCAGCGACAGCGACGCAAAAATCAACCCCGCCAGGCGCGCTCGACGCCCGTGTCAGCATGAATCCAACCGCCGCCCCGCGAGCCAACCCGAAAATAAAACCCGACCCCGCCGCTTTTGAAACCTTGAATCAGCGTTCCGAGAATTTCCGGATGCAGGCCGTTCAACCGAAAATCGGCAGCCTTGCCCTGCATATGAAGCGATTGACGAGCCGCCGGCAGCCCGGCTTCGATCAGGCGCATATTCGTCTGCGGGGTCCGGTACCCCGAAGTGATTTCGATGGGCGCACTGAACCCGTAACGGCGTACGAACGCCTGAGCGGCCCACAGGGTGTCGATCAACTGCGGGTCCATGCGAGTGACCTGATTGGCCTGGACATCGCGCAGCAACTCGCAAATCTCGGCATACGCCGTGGGATTGCGGCTGCCGTCTTTCCAGTACTGCAGCTCCAGCCGGTCGCCGGACTGCGGACGGACCAGTTGCAAAGTGCGCGGCTGTGTCCAGAACGACAGGTCGACCAAGGACGCATCGAACAAATCCGGCGGCGGCATATTGGCGCTTTGCGCCCAGGCGCCGGTAGCACGCAGCGAATCCGCTACACCAACCAGCGCCAGAGTTGAAACGGCTTTTATAAAAGAGCGACGATTTTCCAGCATATTTGTGACTTAATGATTTACTTGAACTTTATAATACCGCTTTTAGCCACAAAAAAGATATTTTCATGGCAAACCCGGCCCCAGCGACGGCGGTCCGCACCCGCTTCGCACCCAGCCCCACCGGCATGCTGCACCTCGGCGGCGCCCGCACAGCCCTGTATGCCTGGGCGTTTGCCCGTCATCACGGAGGGCAGTTCATTTTGCGGATCGAAGACACCGACCTGGAACGCTCCACTCCGGCCGCCGTACAAGCGATTCTCGATGGCGTCGATTGGCTGAAGCTCGATTATGACGAAGGCCCCTATTTCCAAATGCAGCATCTGGGCCGCTATCGGGCCGTTATTGCCACGATGCTCGACAGCGGTGCGGCGTATCGCTGCTATTGCACCCCCGAAGAAGTCGAAGCCATGCGCGAAACGCAGCGCGCGCAGGGTTTGAAGCCACGCTACGACGGCCGGTGGCGCCCAGAGACCGGAAAAACCTTGCCCCCGGTACCGGCCGGTGTGCAGCCGGTGGTGCGTTTCCGTAACCCCAGCGAGGGGCTCGTCGCCTGGAACGATATGGTCAAAGGCGAGATCGCGATTGCCAACGACGAGCTGGACGACCTCGTCATCGCCCGGGCGGATGGTACGCCGACTTACAACTTTTGCGTCGTGGTCGACGACTGGGACATGCGCATCACGCACGTTATCCGCGGCGACGACCACATCAACAATACCCCGCGGCAGATCAACATTCTGCAAGCGCTCGGCGGCGAACTGCCGATTTACGGCCATTTGCCGATGATTCTCGGCCCCGACGGCGAAAAGCTGTCCAAGCGGCACGGCGCGGTCAGCGTGATCGAATACGACAAGGCCGGTTTTTTACCGGAGGCCATGCTCAACTACCTGGCGCGGCTCGGCTGGAGCCATGGCGACGACGAGCTGTTCGACCGTGCGCAGCTGATCGCCTGGTTCGACGGCAGCCACTTGTCGAAGTCCGCCGCCCAGTTCGACCCAGCCAAACTGGCCTGGATGAATGCGCAATATCTCCATCGACAAGCACCGGAAACCTTGCTCGACTGGGTCAAACCCCGCCTGAATGCCCTGGGCATCGACAGCCTGAACGGGCCGCCATTGCGCGACGTGCTGGCCCTGGTGCGCGAACGCGCGCAGACGGTTCAGCAACTGGCCGAGGAAGCCGCGTTGTTTTACCAGCCGCTCGGCGATATCAGTGCGGTATTGACGCCGCTGCTGGATGCCGAGGTCGAGGCCGCGTTGCACACCCTGCAGGCACAATTGAGCGGCCTGGACGACTGGTCCAAGGAAACCCTGTCGACCACGCTCAAAACCGTACTAAAAACGCATCAGCTCAAAATGCCGCGGCTGGCGATGCCGCTGCGCGTTCTGTTGACCGGCCGCACCCAGTCGCCATCGATCGATGCGGTCATGGCCCTACTCGGCCCGGATGCCGTTCGACAACGACTACGACAAGGATTGACGCCATGAACGACGACCGCATCTCAGACGACTGGCACGCCGACACCATTGCGGTGCGCGCCGGCACCTACCGCAGCGACCAGGGCGAACATTCCGAAGCGCTTTTTTTAACATCGAGCTTCGTGTTCGCGTCGGCCGCACAGGCGGCGGCACGCTTTTCTGGCGCGGAGGAAGGCAATGTTTACGCGCGGTTCACCAACCCCAGCGTGACGATGTTCGAGGAACGGCTGGCACGGCTCGAGGGCGGCGAAGCCTGCCTGGCGACCGCATCCGGCATGGCCGCGATCGCCACCGTCTGCCTCGGTCATTTGTCGAGTGGCGATCACATCGTGGCGTCGCACAGCATTTTCGGCTCGACGCTGCAATTGTTCAACAACGTCCTGACGCGGTTCGGCATCACGACCACCCTGATCGACGGCGCCGATGTCGCCGCCTGGGCCGCTGCGATTCGCCCCAACACCAAAATACTGTTCGCCGAAACACCGTCCAACCCACTGACCGCCATCATCGACATAGCGGCCGTCGCAGCCGTGGCCAGGCGTGCAGAAGCCCTGCTCGTGGTCGATAACTGCTTTTGCACCCCTGCCTTGCACAAGCCGCTGGCACTCGGCGCCGACGTCATCATTCACTCCGCCACCAACTACCTCGACGGCCAGGGGCGCGTGCTCTGGGTCGCCATCGTCGGTCGACGGGCGTGTCTCAACGAAAAATGCCTGCCCATCTTGCGCACCGTGGGGCCGGCGTTGTCGGCCTTCAATGCCTGGGTATTGCTCAAGGGCCTGGAAACACTATCGATTCGCATGGAACGGCAGTCGGCCAATGCGCTGGCGCTGGCGCTCTGGCTGGAGCGCCAGCGTGGCGTGCGGCAGGTGCTGTATCCCGGCCTGGCATCCCATCCACAGCATGCATTGGCGCTGCGCCAGCAAAGCACCGGCGGTGCCATCGTGTCCTTCGAAGTGGTGGGCGATACGCCCGAACAGGCCTGCGCCAACGCCTGGAGGGTCATCGACGGGACGCGACTACTGTCGATCACGGCCAATCTGGGCGACACCCGCACGACCATCACGCACCCAGCCAGTACGACGCACGGCCGAATCAGCGCACAAGCCCGGCAGGCAGCGGGCATTCAAGAAAACTTGCTACGCATCGCCGTCGGGCTCGAACATATTCAGGACATTCAAAACGACTTGGCCAGGGGCCTGGGCGATCTGACGCAATGATGATTCAAACGGACTGGACAGCCCGCACCGGGGCGACGGTCGCTTGCAGGCAGCTCTGCACGGCGGCATAAGCAGTCAAGGCAAACAAGGTCTGCGCCGTCGAGTCTGGCCGATGCCGGCGGCGTTCTTCGTCCATCAAAATCAGAAGCAAAGTGGATGTCGCGGAAAACTGCGTCAGGCGTCCAACCAGGTACAGCGCGTTTTCCGCGCCGGACGAGCCAGGCAATACCGGCGCCGGGCCGCTAGAGGAAGCACCAGCGGCGGCGCCAAGCACGCCGACCGAACCAACGGACAAGCCAAGAGCCGGGCCAATAGACAAACCCAGGCCACCGCCAATCGACGCAACCGACATACCACACTCCAGATGAACGACATAACCCTGAGTGGCAGTTTTTGAATGGGAAGTTCCCGCAAAAACGCAAGCGTCGGAAAGCGCTCCCGTTTTCGTAGGCCGGCGGCGGCCGCTTACTCAGAAAATCAACGAAGACCCCCATGCCGGGCTCTGGCGTAACGTCAGCTAGTCAAGAAAAAGTGGAACTGTGACCCAGATTATCGTTACAGAAAAAAGGTGACACCTGACAGAACACCTATTTTTGGGGATTTTTTCCGCGCAAATAAGGTGTCAATCTGTGTGGCGCGGGGTTGCGGGCGATTAAAGATGGCTAATTTTTTCAACAATTTAGAAGGTCACTACTGTCCGGTTAAAAATCGAACAAGATCAATTGGTTAGCGCTGCCTGGCAGGTCGGTTTGAGGCGCATCGAGCTGCAAGGCGCATGAAAGCTGGGTTTTCTCAAAAACGGACACCGACAATATCTGTAGACATGTGTAAAGTGAGGCATCGAGTTGAAGCTCCTTTTTGACGATGGCGATGAGCACATAGGTGGCCACGGCACACCACACCTGCGTCTTCACCGCATTCTCGCTGGTGCCGAGAAACTTCTTGATGCGCAGGTGCTGCTTGATCCACTTGAAGAAAAGTTCGACTTGCCATCGCTGCTTGTACAGCGCGCAGATCGTCAGCGCGGGGAGCGCTGTGTTGTTGGTCAGAAAGACCAGCGTCTTGCCCGAGTCCGGGTCTTTGAATCGAATGCGGCGCAGATGCTCGGGATAGTCTCGCGCAGCGTAGAATCAGCCGCGGCGAATCGTGACGCGCCTGGAGTTCGGCAGTCAAGGTAACAACCCGCGGTTCGTCGTCACCAACCTCGACCACCCGGCCAAACTGTTGTACGACGGACTCTACTGCCAGCGTGGCGAGGCAGAGAACCGCA
>JBKCTV010000060.1:0-3461 GCA_046318595.1 Burkholderiaceae bacterium
TGCACTGGTGGAGGAAAGTTCGATGACCAATGCACATGAGCAATACGCCGGACGGGTGCACGACTTGGACGACGGGCGCTACGAGCCTTTCTTGGATTGGTCATCACAGCAAACACCCTCATCGGACGCCGCGGGGCCGGATATGCCGAATGACTCGGCTGCCCTACAGTCTATTATTGATGAACTGGCGCAACTGATTCGTGTCGATGAGGCTAGCGTAGACGCGCCTGCTGAGGGCACTGCGGCTCATGACGCGAATATTCTACAAATCGGTAGCCATCGTTTGCAACCAGCCCACTCAATCATTGAAAACACCCACCGAAGCGGCAGCAAACGAAAGCGCCCAGAACACTGCGGCAATTCGCCGGCAAAAACAAAAACACAATTTCCAATAAAGACCCATCACAACAACGGCCCAATCGATTCAAAAACACGCGCTGACACACTGGCTGCTTTATTGGGATTAGAGTTTTCGAAGCAGCAATTAGATTTGATTGACCGCAAGAAAAGCGATTCCCGAGCCCTACGGGATTTTCTTGAGGATGCAGCTACTCTGATAGAAACGGGTTTTTCGCCCGAACAGATCGTCAAAATCGATGGTAATCGCGGTGGCGCCCAAGCGCTGGACGCCGTTCTTGAGCATCAAGAGAGTTTGAAAACAGCAGGCTTTTTGATCGAACAGATCGTCAAAATCGCTGGTAATCAAGGTGGCGCCCAAGCGCTGAACGCCGTTCTTAAGCATACAGCCGCCCTGGAAAAGGCCGGCTTTTCGCTCGAACAAATCGTCAGAATCGCTGGTAATGGCGGTGGCGCCCAAGCGCTGAACGCCGTTTTTGAGCATACAGCCGCGCTGGAAAAGGCAGGCCTTTCGCTGGAAAAGGAAAGCTTTTCGCTCGAACAGATCTTCAAAATCGCTGGTAATCAAAGCGGCGCCCAAGCGCTGAACGCCGTTTTTGAGCATACAGCCGCCCTGGAAAAGGCGGGCTTTTCGTTCGAACAGATTGTCAAAATCGCTGGTAATCACGGTGGCGCCCAAGCGCTGAACGCCGTTTTTAAGCATCAAAACAGTTTGAAAACAGCAGGCTTTTTAATCGAACAGATCGTCAAAATCGCTGGCAATCAAAGCGGCGCCCAAGCGCTGAACGCCGTTTTTGACCATCAAGGCAGTTTGAAAAGAGCAGGCTTTTCAGTCGAACAAATTACTCAAATCGCAGCCAAGAAGAATAACGTAAAGACCATAAAAAAAATAGCTGAAAACCAAACCGCTTTGGGCAAGCTGTCTGCCAACCGTAGAAATGAACTGGCCTCTTCTATTTCAATACGCAATAGCTTAGAAAAGCTTGGCCAGTTTTTGAAACGACACTAGCAGCCTGTCGGGCTTTCTAGCCGAACGGGTCCAGTATTTGAAACCGGCGACAATGTCGCCATCATCAATGTGCAGAGCAAGTCAATACCTCCATCACTCGATGGCCCTGCTTGTGCAAGGTATCCTGACTGAGCGGATGACAAGGAAGTGTTGTGCGCCTTCCAACGACGCTGCTAATCAGCTTTCACGCCTTTATCGTGTTTGCCTTGCCGCCGCGCTCCAAGAAGAACAGCGCCGCAGTCAGAACCAACAAAGTGAAAAGGATGTTCAGCGGCCACCAGCCGGCGAATAGGCCTCCCAGGGCGACAAACGCCGGCGTTGCCAATAGTCCGAAGGTGGCGAGCCGTGCCATCGTACGCTGATAAACACCGCGTAACGCCGTGTCCGGCCGTGCCAGATTGAACGCCAGGACGAACACGAACAACGGCGCCACAAGCCGACCAAGGTCGAACAGCACGGGCATCGTATCGTTCAGCAGATATTTATTGACGTGATCGCACGTCATGAGCACCAGGCCGAGCCACTTCAAGGCTTCGAGCGTGCCGTCGGCTACGAACAAGCGCGGTAGTGACAGATGCTTGTTTTCGGTCGGCGGCAACAGTTGAGACATCTTCAGACTCCTTTAGCAAGAACATAAGGTGTCCGTCAAAAGGGGGAAACTCTACGTTTCGGGTTGGCGCACACATAGATGCCTAATTGTCCACCAATACTGAAAGCTTCTTCAAGCTCGTGCGGCGCCTTGAATTCGACACGCTCAAAACATGCTTCGAGTGTCGGTCGCAGATAGAGCTCCGCGGTAGGAGAAACGAAATAGGGGTCGGTTGAACTGATGCCGATGATGGCCTTTCCACAATCTGCGGTCAATTCGGCAATACCCCCTATCTGGCTACGGTAAGCTGCCACTCCTTCCTGTCCGGTCTGTCCTAGCCAAGACTTGATCTGACATTATGCCCTTTAAATCAAGCCACTAAAAAAGGATGATCTGTCGGGTTTGTCCGATCCAGTTGTTTTGCAAGCGCCAAATGCTTGCTATCGATAAAAGTCTGTATCGGGGTCTTGCCGAAACAATATTTACCCGAATGCGTACGCTGCTCATTGTACTGGATCATCCACACATCCACATCGGCTTGCAGCTCATCGAGCGAGCGATAAAGTTTACGCCTGAACGCACTGGCATAAAACTCATTTTGAATGGTCTGGTGAAATCGCTCGCAAATACCATTGGTTTGGGGCCACTTGGTTTTGGTCCGCGTGTGCTCGATGTTCTCTATATCCAGATACAGCGCATATTCGTGATGTTCGCGGTTGCCGCAATACTCGCTGCCCCGGTCAGTCAGTATGCGCAACAATGGCACGCCATGCTCGTCATACCAGGGAATGACTCGGTCATTGAGCATGTCGGCCGCTGTCAGCGCCACTTTGCGGTCATAGAGCTTGACGAAGGCCACCTTGCAATACGTATCGATAAAAGTCTGTTGATAAATACGGCCTACCCCTTTGATATTGCCCACATAATAGGTATCCTGGCTGCCCAGATAGCCAGGGTGTTCGGTCTCGATTTCGCCATGGGCCTGCTTTTCTTCGCGAGCTTTCTCCAAGGCGCGCACCTGGTCTTCAGTAAGAATCACGCCTTCCTGAGCCACTTTGGCCGATAGGGCTTTGAGGCGTTTCTGAAAGGTTTCCAGGTCGTGGCGCAGCCAGATCGAACGCACGCCGCCCGGTGAGATGAGTATGCCTTTTTTCTTGAGTTCATTGGATACCCGCAGTTGACCATAGGCGGGTTGTTCGATCGCAAAATCCCTCACGCCTTGTTCTATATGTTCCTCGACACGGTTCTTGAGTACCGGCTTTTTGCGGCTGATCTCTTGCAAAGCCGCTGGACCGCCTTGGTCATAGAGTTCTTTGAATCGGTAAAAACTATCGCGCGAAAATCCCATGGCTTTGCAAGCTTGGGAGACGCTGCCCAAGGTTTCGGCCAGCTTGAGCAGGCCTACTTTATTTTTGATAATCTTCTGTTCATTGTTCGTGTTCATCTGACTTCCTCCGTTAAATCGTATATTAAATGATTTGTCAGATTAAGTTGTGACTAGTGCAG
>JBKCTV010000061.1:0-2427 GCA_046318595.1 Burkholderiaceae bacterium
AAAGGGGACTCCCCTTGTGTGGGCTTGCCTTGGGGGGTGTGTTGTGCCTTGGCAAGTGGGTGGGAGTGTGCCTAGAGGGTTGTGGAGGGGTGAGCAAGGGAGGGGGCTTGCCTACAGAGGGTTTGGGCTTGCCTAGAGGGGGTGGGGGCTTGCCTAGGGGGGAGCAAGCATGTCATTGTGATGGGGCATTGCTAACATCCTCCCCAACCTCCCCCTTCCACCCATGCCATGCTTGTAGGTCGTTGGGCTTGGCCTAAGATGGTCTTCTCCATGTTCCTTGTGTTGACCTTCCTTTTTGGAGGGGTGAGTGGGTGGGTGGTGCCACTAAGGATGTCAAGGTTGGAGGGTGGACGCTTGCAAGAGGGGTTGTTTGGTTTAGGTATCTAAGCTCATTGACTTGGCCCATCCCCCTTGTGTGGTTGTAGGGGACACCCACCACCTCCTCTCCACCCAAGGATGTGGAGGTGGAGCAAGACCCCATCAAGGTGTGGAGGGATCCAACCTCCTACCCCTTCATCCCAGACCACTTCATTGAGTGTCCCTTGGGGCAAGATGACTTGAGCCATGAGTACTACTCCCTCTCCTCCCAAGGAGTGCCTTCCTTCTACCTCAAGCAAGAGAACTTGATGAAGGAGAACTCCATGGACAAGCCACTCACCACCCACACCACCACCTCCCCATCCAAGAGGGCCAAGACCATGGCATCCTTGGCCCCCTCCACCTTGAGGATGAGGGTGAGGGTGGTGAGGGAGTTCATTGGCTTCTGTGCCAAGTGGCTCCACCTCCCCATCACCATGGAGCATGTGCTCAACCCCCAAGTGGTGGCCAAGTACATGGGATTCCACGTGGCCAAGGGGACCTCTGAGTCAAGCCTCCATGTGTATGCCACCCACCTTCACCAAGTGGCCCTCACCTTTGTCACCACACCCACTTGCCCCAAGATGCTCCCATCCATTGATGCCCCCACATTGGCATCCATCATGGAGTGGTTCTCCAACCTCAATAGCAAGCTCCTTGCATCCATCACCTCCCACTACAAGGCCAAGCCCAACCTCACACTTTGGAGGGTGTGGGAGGCATGCCTCTCCAAGTGGCACACCTTCCAAGCCAAGTGGGTGAGTGAGGGAGGGAGTGGAAGGGCGTTTGCTTGGCAAATGACATTCCCAATGAAGCATGTGGCACACCCAACCCCCCACACTCCTTGCTTCCACCCTCACAATCCAGGCAAAGAAGGGCAAGTGGACCCCCTCCCTTGCAAGGGAGTGCCAAGAGTGTGTGCTCTCCATGTTGGTGGTGGGCCTCTACCAACCCCCAATGAGGGTGGGGGCCTTGAGGCTCATCCACAACGCCTCCTCCATGAAGTGCACACACCCTTGTGTGTTTGAGGATTGCAAGTGAGTTGGGCATGGCATGGGGTGTGGCATGGATGGGTGGGGATGCATGCCCATGTGGAGGTAGGCACCCATACTCTCCCAAGTCCCCCTCCCCTCCTCCCATGCATGTAGGAAGCCCCAAGGATGCCCCAAGAACCACGTGCACTACTTCCAAGATAGGCATGGCTTGCATGCCACCCTCAATGTCACCCACTTCAAGAATGACCACCTCAAGGGTGAGCAAGAGTTGCCCCTCTCAACCTCCCTCCTCAAGCCCTTGACCCTCCTGGAGCAAGGCACACATGCATGCTTCCCATCCTCCAAGCTTTTGTTCTTTGACACCCATGGGGCCTTGATCAAGGAGAACTACTTTGGATATGTTGTGTCCAAGGCCATCTCTGTGGATGGTGTGCACCTCACTGCCAATGACGTGAGGCACATGTTTGTGACCTTGTGGAGAGACTTCTTGAGCTCCCCCTCCACCAAGCTCCTTGACCTCACCATTCACCAAGCCTCTGCATGTGCTGCTGACCTCATGCTCAACTCCACAAGTGCATGGGACATCTCCTACGATGACACCACGAGGAATAGGGCCATCCACTTGGTGCTCAAGTTGTGGCCCAAGTTCATTGAGTTTGTGAAGGAGGCCCACCTTGACTTTGTGTCAAGGAAGGATTGGGACCCCCTCTCCATCCACCTTGAGGTGCTGCCCTCCCATTGACAGGATACCACGTGTAAGTACATGCCACGTCATCCACAGTACGAGTACGGTACCGTACATACGGTACAAACCATGGCTTAGGGCTCAGGGTTGATGGCTTAGGGCTCAGGGCTTAGGTTTCAGGCTTTAGGCTTTGGGTTTGGGGGCCCTTGAGGGGGTGGGGACACAAGTACCGTATCCGACCATTCTGTACATCGTACACGCGAAAATGGCTCCGTACAATTCGTACAATTTCAAATTTCCCGGGGGCTGCGCCCCCGGACCCCGGCTACTAGTATACGGCCCAAGGGGCTTCGCCCCTTGGGGCCCCCTTGGGGGGGGGGGGCAAAGCCC
>JBKCTV010000062.1:0-5267 GCA_046318595.1 Burkholderiaceae bacterium
CCCCTCACCCTGATTTAGCCAATTTTCAGTGGAACTATTGGCTGATTATCTGCACCAAATAGGAAAGATACTCACTCGATCAGACGCTGGCGGCTTCATCCTCAAGTCAAACTCGACGAAGCACCTGTCGATAACCAACTGAATTTATTTGATTTTCGCCCGACACTACAGATGAAACCACAACGTAGAGCCATCACTCATCAAGATACACCACAAATCGTGGAGTCGCCTGCGCTCAGGCCTGACGCTATAAAAACCACGCCTAGCCCGCCGACATCTTTGGCTCATCCGGATCACGGCGATGACTCAGCTATAGCCTGGCTGAACAAGGAGACAGCACACGCTACAGTGGTATTCAAAAGCCCAGCCGAGCTGACCGCCGCACGGCGCATATTCCAGCAAGCATTGGAACCGGACAAAGACCAAACCCACACCGTTTGTCTGTACCTGGATAACCCAAACTCACTAAAAGACTTTGAACAAACCTTGGTCGCCAAAAATGGCAAGCTGGGTTTAGAGGATGGGCCATTTTTAAAGCTACTCAAACAAGGCGGTACGCTACTGCTCAACACCACCCAGTTTACCTCCGCGCAGTTGAGCGCATTCAACACCCTCATGCAAGATCAAGTATGGGAAAACCACAAATTACCAGCGAACCAGGGTAAGCCGCATGTACGTGTTATTTGTCTGAGCGATTTGGAAGCCCTGCGCGGCAAGCTCGACGGCGCACAGATTTCACGGACCGCCTTTCACTACATGGCGGACGAGTGCTTCCCGCCAGCGGCCGATTTGGATTGTCAGAAGCCATTGCCGCACTACGATAACAATCCGCAAATCATCGACTTGAAACACGACCGCGCATGGGCCACTACATTGCTGGGCGGCCCGGTCATCGATCAAAACCAGCGATGGCAGCAACAGCCTGGTGCGCTTGATGCCGACCCCACGCGGGCTCTGGTATTGCGCAACCCACCCAACGACGTTTACTTCATCGATCAGGTGCTGGCCTGGCGCCAGCAAGGTCGGCCGGTACGTCTGGAAGCCGGTATGCCCCCGGCAGATTTTGAACGCTTGACCGCCAACAAACAAGCCGCACAAGACAACGATGTGCAGCAACTCAAACAGGCGTCGAGCGCTGAAGTCTGCAATGTGAATATCGCCAACATCTGTGACGCGCTTAAAGACTATTTCGGCGTGGCAAATGGCCAAATCACAAGCCACCCGTGCTTGTTGGGTGTGGCCGCTGAACACGCCAAACGCGCCGATGGCGGCTTACCCCTGGTCTATATCAGCAGCAATCTACCGCAACAGCAGTGGGATTTACTGATGCAGCACGCGCTTGGTTTCAAAGCCATGGCAGCGCCCGGCATAGAGGTTCCCCAAGCCTATGCTGACAAGGTATTCGTTCTGCCAGACACACAGGCAGAAGAAACCGCGCCACAGACGTGCCTTGCCTTGCCAAAAAAAGGGGTTCAGTTGCTACTGACGAATGATGCAGCGTTATTGAATGGGCTACCCGAGCGGACCTCTCACCTGTTTGTCACACCAACGATGAGCGGCAGTGACTTGATCAGCAGCCTTAAACAGGCAAAAGCCTCGCAGCCTGCGCAGTTTAAGATCGAATATCAACAATTGTTAAACGACCTGCAAGCAGGCAAAACCGTGCTACTACATGGCCTGCAAAGCAACCCCGAGCTTCAAGATAGCCTGGCAAGCTTATTGCACCCGCCACATTATTTGGATGTAAACGGCAAACGGTTTGATTTTTCTGAAAACGGTGGCTTGACCGGGCGTTTGATTGTGCTTGGTGCAGACAACAGTCTGCAAAAGAAATATCCCCTGACAGCCGCCAGCCAGGCGTCTTTAACTGCCAACGAGTGGCGGGAACAAACCACTGCCAAACTCGCCCGGGAATTTCCAGCCGTAGCCAAGCAAGTGCCGGACTACCTGGACAAGTTATTAACACTGTACGAACAGATGCAATCGGCTGGTTTCATGCCAAAAAAGGATATTCCGGCATCTTACGATAGCGTGGCAAACATATTCCGCCATGTTTTTAACCCGTTGCACGGCGGGCTTGGAAACGCTATCGATACCGTGCCCCCGCAAGTGCTTCGATCGGTGTTCAAAGATGTGCTGATTGGCCAGTACCGTCGCCATACGTCGAACGACGAACGCTATGCATGCTTGAAAGCGTGGCTCAAAAATATTTTTTCAGAGAATATCAGCGCAATGCCGGTTAACACGGTCGACACCGCGCGTTTTGCGCAACTGATGACGCGCGCCCGCCATGTTCAAGACATACACAATCACGCCTGGCAGTTTCTCAACGCATTTAGCCCCGACATTATTCAAAAAGTTTTAGCCCCCGAAGCGCAACACAGCTCAAGCATCCAGGAAAAGGTAACTGCGCTCGTACTCAACCAAGCCCGCTACCAAGGCATCCCTTTACCCGATGCGCTCGCAGCCGCACTGGCTAAACCAAGCTTTGGCTTGGTGCGTAGCCCTATCATTGCGCCAGCGGCAGCTTATGATCGCCCCGACAAACTGCCTCAGACGACAAAAAATATCGAAAAACTCAAACAGGTTCAAAGCACTCGGGCTCTGCTCTCACTCAAAGGCCCGCCAGGGGCTGGAAAAACCTATTTAACTAAACATTTACGCCCCGATGGGCAAAGCCCCCGGCATTTTGTACAGATTGCCGATATCGGCACCGCAGCTTACAACAAGGCATTACGTGCCTGGGCGCAAGACGAGGGCGATGGCATCAACGACATCCCCTTACTCATCGACGAAGCCAATCTCACAAAAAATGGTAATCATGACGCACTGCGCAGCCTGGTGATGAACCGCAGCATACTGATTGAAGGCAAAACCTATGAGCTGACTGACAAACACACCGTGATATTTACCGGCAACGACGATGAGCTGCCAGGCCGTCAACGACAAGAGATCGCCAGCGAACACTTTGCAACGCTACAATTCAAACCGATGCGCAGGCAGGCATTAGATAGCCTCTTTGTACAACCCTTGCTTAAGCACGCGCAGGCTAAGCTGCCGGCGGTGACAGCCTTGGCCGCGACACCGGATGGACTTGCTACGCTGGGCAGCCATTTGCTCGACGTGCATCAGCACTTGCAAGCCAGCTTTCCCGAGGCACAATGGTCGCCACGCAATCTGGAGGAGTTCACCGCCCAGCTCGTTCACCTCATTGAACGTGAGCCCCATCGAGCAAACCCCACAAATTTACGCGCCTCGATTGCACATGTGGCATTGAACGTCTACGCCGGTGGTTTGCCCAGCGAAACGCGCTCGGTGGTCGAGGCCTGGTTAAAGCATCATTTTGCGCTCGATACAAGTATCGATCTCACCACATCACCCTACACGTTTGATTTGGATGATTCCGCTCTTGCAAACACAGCCAGCACCCAAGCATTGGCCAACACCGTCCAGATGTGGCTGGACAATCAAACAAGCCGGAACGCGCCTGGCTTCAATTACAAAGAAAATGCACTTGGGCAAAGCGGTTTATTGATCGAAGGCCCCGCCGCCCGGGGCAAAGACGCCGTGGTGCAAGCCGTGTTGGAGTCCCTGGGGCGCAATTACTTACTGGTCAATGCCAACCCCAACAGTCTCGACTACTTGCATGAAAAAATTCAAGAAGCTCGCACGACAGGAAAAGTCATTGTCATCTCCGAGATGAATCTGCTACCCAGCGATATTTTGGAGAGCGAGCTCAATGGCTTGTTAACCGGTGATGTGGAGGCAAAGCCGGGCTTTGGCGTCATCGCCACCGTCAACCCGGCGGGGGCCGAGGGCTACGCAGGCCGTAAGTCTATTTCAACAGCCTTGGCCAACCGCTTTTTAAAAACCGTCATAGACGAATACCCTCCCAGTGAAGTTGCCGTGATTGCGCACACGATTGGAAAACAACTGTCTATAGATGGTAAAGCGGTAGATACCCTTGTTGAGTATCACCTGGATCTATTAGCGCGGCTTGAAAACTATCCCAGCGAGCGCAAACCCGGCATTCGCCAACTGACTAACGCCATGAGCGCTTACAAGCAGGGAGAGATGTCCATCGGCGAAGCATTTCATCGCAACTACGACTATTTTAAACGCCTGGCCGAGCCAGGCGCAGGCAATACGCTCAACGTCTACCAATCAGAAAAAAAAGACGCCACGAACCAGTTAACGCAGCAACTGCAACAGGCCCTGCGTTTGGCGCATCCAGACTGTTTTTCGGTACCCAAGCTCCAAGCCGATACCACGCTACGGCTGGCCTCGCCCGCAGTGTACGACGCCAATAAAGATTGCATACGCTTTAATCCGCGCAAGCCCTTTAAAGAGTTGGTAGCCAGCGTTTTGAAAATGATGGATGAGACTACGGCGCCAAAGCAAACAACGGTGACAACACCAACACCTGAGAGCCGCCCTGCTGCCAATGCCGAGCAACAGGCCCGGAAACTTACGTCACGAGAACGTTTAAAAATGGGCCTCAAGCATCTTAAAAAGGCACTTACAGCCCGCTGCTCTCGCGCCCGCGCCGCATTGTCGAGTACATTTTCGACAGGGTTTTTTGCGCCACCAGCTTCAGGAATGAATAAAAAATCCGCCGAGGGTACGATGGGTCGCGTCATAACAGATACGCCTGGGAGGACATATCTAGTAAGTGCTTACTACACGCCACAGTCTAAGCTAATGCAATCGTTTACAGAATGCCAAGGCCTGGCTGATGTCACCGACAAATCCGCGCTAGAAAAAGCAAAACGGATCGAGCTTGATCGGCCTAAGGTGGTAAGCGATCCAAAAACTGGCCAACGCCGCATATACTTGCTCACCGAGATCGACACTCGCCCTACGCATGTGGTGTTTAATCAAGGGAAGGCAGCGCATGTGAGCCGCGCAGACAACGGCGCATGGTATATCACTTTGCCCGAAGGGCAACACAAACCTGGGCCGTTGAGCTATTTGCTCGTTCCGAGCCAAGCCATCGCCAATCCAACAGTGAACGTTAGTTCCTATCCCAAGCTTCAACCCAATAAAACACGGATTAGCAAAAAGCTCGCAGAAATCAAGCGTAAGCAAACGCCTGATAATCCTGCGGCCACCGTGAAATCGCTACAAGAATTGTTTTTAGATGCTAATTATTTTATGTATTCTGACGACAAAATCCATGCAGAAAAAATTAACCGAATACGTGACCCAATCGAAAAAACCCAATACTTTTTAACGCACGGCAGAGGAGTATGTTTTGAGTTCAATAA
>JBKCTV010000063.1:0-19416 GCA_046318595.1 Burkholderiaceae bacterium
CAATAAGATATTTTTTCGGTATCGAAGCAGCAGTTATATCACCGAATTTTTTATAGACTGCGACACCGATTATGTGCACGATGGGACCACCCGAAGCGTTTGGGTAGCAGAGACCTTAAAATCCATTCTGGCTGAGCCGCATGCTAATGCGCAAACACCACCTGATAGCTTTAACCGCGTTATCACCACCCTAATGGATCAAGGTGACGCACACAACGAAGGTAATGATCGCCTTGGGGCAATGGCCCAGCTCACCACTATATTGGCGCGGGAGGGGTTTGAACCTTTCTATGCTGAAAACAATAAATGCTATTTGCGGCATTTGGCGACAAATACAATTGCTACGGTTCAACCTAGCCCACATCGGCCATTTTCAGCGGCTGAGCAAGTGCGCCGCCGCAAGCTTGAAGTTTTCCTTGCGAACTGCTCAGAGGATGAGCTAATTGAGCAGGTTTTACTACCGCTGTTCCGACAGCTTGGCTATCACCGCATTACAGCAGCTGGTCACAAGGATAAGGCCTTAGAATACGGTAAGGATGTGTGGATGAAATACACACTGCCGACGCAACACATTCTCTACTTCGGCATCCAAGCGAAAAAAGGAAAGCTCGACTCCTCAGGTATGAGCACCGCCAACATCAGCGAAATTCATAACCAAGTGCTTATGATGTTAGGCCATGAGATTTTCGATCCCGAGCTTAACCGTAGGGTGCTGGTTGACCACGCTTTCATCGTCGCTGGCGGCGAAATTACAAAACAAGCCCGGAATTGGCTGGCTGGAAAGCTCGATGCTGCCAAACGAAGCCAAATCATGTTTATGGACCGCGATGACATTCTCAACCTATATGTTGTCACCAGTCTACCTTTGCCTGAAGGTGCGTTACCGCCCAAAGTCGTATCTTCAATGGACGACGATATTCCTTTTTGAGCTGCTTGCCAAGTTGTCAGTCGTAGCAGAAAAGCAGCATAAGCATTCAGCAAGCTTATAAAGTAATTAATTTACGAAACTATGCTTTTCTGTTGGTTAATGCCATCTAAATAATCAGCCCAATCCTGCATCATTTTCTTTCGTTCTTCCAAAAATGTTGCTCGATCGTAAGCGTTAGCCACTTTATCCCTTTGCGCGTGTGCTAATTGCCTGTCCACAGTTTCATGACGGTAGCCAAGCCTTTCCTTGAGCGTTGTGATTGCTAAGGCCCTAAAACCATGGCCCGTCATCTTTCCTTGGTATCCCATGCGTTTCAGCGCGGCCAGTATGGCGCCGTTGCTCATCGGCTTGGTTGGATGGCGCTGGTTCGGGAAAAGGTAAGTCCCGCGTCCTGTAACGGTGTGCAGGTCTTTGAGCAGTTCAATCGCCTGATGTGACAGCGGTACATAGTGGTCGGTGGTATCAGGGTTTATAGTCAGTTTGCCGCGTTTCATCCGTCGCCAAGGAATGGTCCATTCGCCTTTTTCCAAGTCGATCTCGCTCCACGGCGTGGTGGTCAGCTCGCTGGTACGAACAAATACCAGCAACATTAGCTGCATGGCGATACGCGTCTGCTTGTACAGCCTGGCGTCATTGGCGTTCATGACTCGAAGGAAAGCTGGCAGCTCATCTGGCCCAATTGCTGCAAAATGGCCAGACTTGGCAGTTTTCAGCACGTCTTTGAGGTCTTGCGCTGGGTTACGGTTTTCGATGCCCATCTGGTTGGCGTAGCTGAACACTCGGGCGCAGGTCGCTTTTAATCGATGCGCAATTTCCAATGCGCCACGGTCCTCGACCTTTCGTAAAGCGGCAATCATCTGCTGGGGGGAAATGCTCGCTATCGGCAAAGCACCGATCTGCGGGAAAATGTCCAATTCCAGCCGGCGCAAAGTGTCTTTGGCTGTCGCCGGGCTCCATGTCGATAGTTTGGTGGCGTACCACTGTCGGGCCAGCTTTTCGAATGTGTTGGCTGTTTTGTCGGCGGCGATGCGTTTTTGCTCTCGCTTGTGCTGGCAGGGGTCGATATCTGCATCGATTAAACGCCGCGCTTCAATTCTTTTGTTTCTGACGTCAGCGAGAGTCATCTGAGGGTACTGACCTAGCCTCAGCGTTCGCCTTACCTTACCAAACCGGTAGTCCATGCACCAGTACTTTGATCCGCATGCATTGACTAGAAGGTACAGTCCGCCGCCGTCAGCGAGCTTGTAGGCTTTTTCTTTTGGCTTGGCAGTTCTGATTTTGATGTCTGAGAGTGGAGTAGCAAGTTTCGGCATTTTGACGGTGTCGTGTTTCGGTAGTGTTTAAAGCACCGTCAAATATACCGTCAAAAGTACCGGAAGTAAATGAACTTCCTTGGACGCTACTGAGCAAGAAACCAACTAAACATCAGTGTTTACGGGCATCTTCAGGATTTTTTCGGACCTCCTTGGACGCCAAACTGGCGGAGAGACGGGGATTCGAACCCCGGATAGGCTATTAACCTATACACGCTTTCCAGGCGTGCGACTTAAACCGCTCATCCATCTCTCCGGCAAGCCTGCAAGTATAGCAAAGTTTTAATACCGACGTCAGGTGCCAAAATGAGTGTAAACTCTAGTTACGATAAAATGTAAAAGATAATAAAAAAAATGTTTTTAATTTAATAATTGTTTTCTAAGTGTATATACAAATCGTTTTTATCGGTTCTCCGATTTTTGCAATGCTTTCTTATATAAATAGAGTTGATTTTGGCTTCTAATTGAGTGCTTATAAAATCTCAATATCGTCCCGGCAGCGTGCTGGCAAAATCGCGAAAAAAGCGCTTCCTTTTCCCAGTTCGCTTTCGATTGTCAAGTGGCCGCCATGGCGCGTCAATACATGTTTGACAATCGCCAAGCCTAAGCCGGTCCCGCCGGACGCGCGCGAGCGGCTCCGATCCACGCGGTAAAACCGTTCGGTCAGGCGCGGAATATGCTGTGCTTCGATACCAATACCCGAGTCTCTGACCTGCAGGCACGCTTCATGATTAGTGCCGGAGTTCCAGCGAATGTCGATGCTACCGTTCTCAGGCGTATACCGAATGGCGTTAGATATCAAATTGGAAAACGCACTAAACAATTCCTCTTCGGAGCCTTTGATATACTGTGGGCCGCTGTGTTCGAAGCTTAATCGATGGCGCCCTTTCGACAGGCTCTGGGCCTCGCTTCGCAAACGGTCCATTATCGCGTGCATATCGACCCGATCCTCCATCGCTTGTGTGCTTGATTCCAGTGAGGATAGCGTCAGGAGATCTTCGACCAGATGTTGCATGCGTTGCGCCTGATCGTGCATCAGCCCTACGTAACGGCTGCGCTGCTGGGCATCGAGCGGCATATCGCGGAAAGTTTCCAGAAAACCGGATAATACGGTCAGTGGCGTCTTCAGTTCGTGCGAAACGTTGGCGACAAAATCCCGACGCATCGTTTCCAGCTTTTCCAGTTGGGTCACATCGCGCGTCAACACCAGTAGCTGCTGGTCGCCATACCGCACGATCTGCAGCGACAGTATTTGCTGTTGCGGAAAGTTGGCCCGCAGAATCAACGGCTTGTCCCATTGTGCTTGCTCCAGGTAAACGAAAAATGCCGGCGTGCGTAAAAAATTAGTCAACGGGTGACCGATATCGCTCAGAGCGCGGATTTTCAAATGCTGGGCCGCTGTATCATTGAACCATTGAATTCGTTTATCGCTGTCCAGTGTCACTACGCCGTCTGGCAGCGCCTGTGCGGCGCTACGAAATGCAATCAAGGCGTGGCTCAAAGCTTGCTGCTGTCGCTGTTGCAAGCGCAGGCTTCGGTATATCCGCGAGCCGAGGTCTTCCCACCAGCCCGAGAGGTTGGGCAGGGTGTCCAGTCTAAAATCCCGCGACCACTGCAACAGTTTATGGGCCGACAGGCCGTGGTAGGTCAGCAATGCCCATGCGGCCAAACCTGTGCCGTAAGCGGCACCCATCTCTTCAAAGCCGGCGTAACCTAGTAGTGCCGCCAATGCCAAGAAAATGGCCGTGAGCGTGGATTGTAAAAAAATGCTCAACATGTTGTTTTTTGCTCAATGGCCGCGGGTGCCTAGTGGCTGCGCATGAAAGCGATAGCCGGCGCCGCGAACGGTTTCTACATGCCGCTCATGGCCGGATGCGGTAAGCGCTAGACGCAAACGTCGAATATGCACATCGACCGTTCTTTCCTCTATGAACACGTGGTCGCCCCAGACTTGATCTAGTAGGTGAGCGCGGCTGTGCACGCGTTCCGGATGTGTCATGAAAAAATGCAATAACCGGAACTCGGTCGGCCCCATGTCGAGTAAGTGTCCGTGGCCGATGACGCGATGCGTGGCGGGGTCGAGCCGCAAGCCGGCGACTTCTACCGTGTCGTCGGTGATTTGCGGAGACCGACGTCGCAGGACGGCTTTGATCCGCGCCAGTAATTCCTTTGGCGAAAAAGGTTTGGTGATGTAATCGTCCGCTCCGGCTTCCAAACCATCCAGTTTATCCTGCTCGGCGGTGCGGGCTGTCAGCAAAATCAGCGGCACGGCCTTAGTGCGGCCATCGGCGCGCAATTGGCGCGCCAGTTGCAGACCGCTTGCGCCCGGTAGCATCCAGTCGAGCAGGATGAGGTCGGGCAGTTCGGCGCGGATCAGCTCCGTGGCTTGTTCCGCATCGACCGCATGGCGTACGTCGTGACCGGCGAATGTCAGGTTGACCTTGATCAGCTCGGCGATCGCCGCTTCATCTTCGACCACCAGAATTAAACCGGGCATGAATTTTCTTTCTTGGTATGGGCGCAGCCGCCACCATAGGCGACGCATATGACCGCCATATGACGGGCCGTTAGTCAACCGATGAACCGCATTTTATATTATGCGCCAAGCTCGGCTACACTGCAGTTTATTTGACGGTTCGACATTTCGCATGAAGACGACGCATTTTGGCTACGAAGACGTGGCTGAGCAGGAAAAAGCTGCCCGCGTGGCGCAGGTGTTCGATTCGGTCGCCAGCCGTTACGATGTGATGAATGACGTGATGTCCGCCGGCCTGCACCGGTTGTGGAAAGCACTGACGATCCGCCGCGCCCGGGTTCGTCCCGGTATGCGCGTGCTCGACATTGCCGGCGGTACGGGAGATCTGGCGCGGGCATTTCTGGCGGCGGCAGGGGATGCCGGCGAAGTGTGGCTGACCGACATCAACGAGTCGATGCTGCGCGTCGGCCGCGACCGGTTGATTGATGGCGGGTGCGTGCCCGCGTTGGCGTTATGCGATGCGGAAAAGCTACCTTTCCCGGATGACTATTTCGATGTCGTGACAGTGGCTTTTGGTTTGCGCAACATGACCGACAAAGACGCTGCTTTGGCGCAAATGCGTCGAGTCGCTAAACCTGGCGGCAGGCTGCTGGTACTAGAGTTTTCGAAGGTGGCCGAACCTTTGGCGCCACTCTACGACTTTTATTCTTTCAAAATATTGCCTCGCCTGGGGAAACTGATCGCCAATGATGCCGACAGCTATCGCTACCTTGCTGAAAGCATCCGCATGCATCCCGATCAACTTACCCTGAAAGCAATGATGCAAGCGGCCGGCTTCGATGAAGTAAGTTACACCGACTTTTCCGCAGGCATCGTGGCTTTGCATGAAGGCATTAAATATTGAATACAGTTTTGAAACTTTTTGTTACAAAATGAATCAAACGAAATTATGCTTATCACTTTTTCAGGAGCCCATATGAATCGTTCGTCGCGCACCAAGAAGATCCTGGCGATGCTCATGGCTGTTTCGTTGGTAGCCATGTCGTCGTTTTCGACGATTGCCGAAGCCAAGCGCATGGGCGGCTCCCGCTCTTTCGGTCGGCAGGCGCCGAGCGCCGTTCCTCGCCAGCCGAGTCCAGTTGCGCCGCAACAGGCACCCGCTCAGCGTCAGGCGGCTCAGCAACCCGCCACACCTGCCCCGCAACAGCCGGCGCGTAATCGCTGGCTAGGCCCGTTGGCTGGACTGGCGGCCGGGCTCGGTATAGCCGCTTTGCTGTCGCACTTCGGCTTGGGTGAAGCTTTCGCCAGCGGGTTAGCGAATATGCTGCTGATCGCGCTGGCGATATTTGCGGTCATATGGCTGATCCGTAAGTTTCGCGGTCAGCCGCCAGCCCCAGCCACATCCCATTTGGCGACTGCCGGCGTGGCTCCCGGGCTCGCCGATGAAAACCGCCCCATGGCCCGTGAGGCGGTTTTCGGTCAGTCACATCCGGTTCAGGACATGGCCAGCGGCGCATTTGGTGGAGCCTCTGTTCCGCCGGTCGATTTACAGAAGGATCCCGCTGCGCTGCAACTACCTGCCGGGTTTGACGCGCCGGCATTTTTGCAGAGCGCCAAACAAGTGTACGTTCGTATGCAGGCCGCCTACGATGAGGCAAACCTCAAGGTATTGCGCGAATTGACCAATGACGAAGTGCTCGCGGAGCTGCAACGGGAAATTGACGAGCGTGGAGGGCAGCCGAACGTAACCGAAGTCGTAACCTTGAATGCCGAGCTCGTCGGGTTCGAGATTGATTCGTATGAAGAGCTCGCCGCCGTGCACTTTTCTGGCATGGTTCGGGAAGCGGTGGGGCAAGCCGCTCAGCCGTTCGAAGAAATCTGGAACCTGACGCGCCCCGTCAAAGGTGGCGGCGGCTGGGTGCTGTCCGGGATGCAGGCTTTATAAAATACTGGCGTTAGGTCAGCGTATGGTTTACGCTGACTCGCACTGCATCTAAAATTAGCGCCCGCTTGCGGTACACTCAGTTTCCTAAGTGAAGCGCCAATTTTCTGTGAACGTTGCCGATATTTTTTCTTTTCTCCCGAACCAACTGAAACAACTTTCGTTGGCCGCTGGCTTGGCGCGCGCGCTAAACCATCTTTTGCGTCAATCGCCCGACCTGATGGCGAAAGCTGCGCCACAGGCCGGTAAGGTTTGGCGCCTGCAAGTCGCTGAATATGCCATTGCTTTCCGTATCGAGGCTGGTGGTTTAGTAGATGCGGCACCGGATGACGCCATCGCGCAGGCGGTCATTTCGGTTCCTGGTTCTGCGCTATTGCTTATCCTGACGAACCCCGAGCAGGCTATCGCACACGCAAAAGTCAGTGGTCAAGCCGACCTCGCCGCCCTGGTGGCGCATCTTTTCAAACATTTGCGCTGGCACCCCGAAGACGACCTGGCTGACTGGGTGGGTGAAGATGCGGCGGTGCATGGCACAGCGCTGGGCCGAAAAGCGATGGCCGGTTTACGAGACGGTTGGCGGCGCTTCGAGGCCGCCGGACGCGAGCATTTGGTTCATGAAAAAGCCGTTCTGGTGGCGAAAAACGCGTTGGAAGGCTGGGCCGGCGAAGTACGGGTGCTCCGTGACGATGTTGCGCGGCTCGAAAAGCGGATTGATCGTTTGCTGCCGAATCAAAAGGCGAGCTTCCCATGACCTTATTCCGCCTGTGGCGTATCGTGACGGTTTTATGGCGTTACAGACTGCACGCACTCGCGATTCACAGTTTCAAAAAGACTTGGTGGACGCGCTTACTGGGTATGTTTATTCCGCCGTCGCGTGATGTCATTTTGCGCGGAGAGCGCTTGCGTCGGGCGCTGGAAGATTTAGGGCCGATTTTCGTGAAATTCGGCCAAGTGCTCTCGACCCGCCGCGATCTGTTGGCAGCCGACATCGCCGATGAGTTGGCGCATTTACAGGACAGGGTACCGCCGTTCGATTCTGCCATGGCGGTGCGGCAGATAGAGCAGGCACTGGGCGAACCGGTCGATAGCATTTTTGTCGATTTCAATGCGACGCCCGTGGCCAGCGCTTCGATTGCTCAAGTGCATTTCGCCACGGTACGTGCTGGACGGCATGCCGGGCGGGAAGTCGCCATCAAAGTTTTGCGGCCGGGTATGCAAACGGTGATTGAAAAAGATTTGGCTCTGATGCGTGCTGTCGCGGGCTGGGTGGAACGCTTATGGCGTGATGGTAAACGGCTCAAGCCCCGCGAAGTGGTGGCCGAGTTCGACAAATACTTGCATGACGAGCTCGATTTCATGCGTGAGGCGGCGAATGCTTCTCAGTTGCGTCGCAATTTTGCACCAGGCACGCCCGGCGGCTTATTGCTGAAGGTGCCCGAAATAGTATGGGATTATTGCAGTACCGGCGTTCTCGTCATGGAACGGATGTACGGGGTGCCGATTTCCAAGCTGGATCGTTTAGCCGAGCTCGGCATCGACCTCAAGCGGCTGGGCCGCGAAGGCGTGGAGATTTTCTTTACGCAGGTGTTTCGCGACGGGTTTTTCCATGCCGACATGCACCCTGGCAATATTTATATCGGTGACCGTGGCGCTAATTTCGGCCGTTACATTGCTTTGGATTTCGGTATCGTCGGTACTCTCAGCGATATTGATAAGCACTACCTCGCGCAAAATTTTCTGGCGTTTTTCCGTCAGGACTACAAGCGGGTGGCGGAGCTGCATGTCGAGTCCGGCTGGGTTCCGCAGGGCACCCGCATCGAGGAACTCGAGTCTGCGATTCGCGCCTGTATAGAACCTTACTTCGATAAACCGTTGAAAGAGATTTCGCTGGGCCAGGCTTTGCTGCGTCTTTTCCAGACGTCGCGTCGTTTCAATGTCGAAATTCAACCGCAGTTGGTGTTGCTGCAAAAAACCTTGCTAAACATCGAAGGCCTGGGCCGACAACTCGACCCCGACCTCGATCTTTGGAAAACCGCCAAGCCTTATCTGGAAGGGTGGATGCAGGAGCAGATCGGTTGGCGCGGTTTCCGGTCCAAGCTGCAATGGGAGGCTGCGCAGTGGTCGCAGATTCTGCCAGCGCTGCCGCGGCTCGTTTATCAATCACTCACTCAATCGTCGAGTCGGACTGATCGGCAGATCGAGCAGTTGGTCAAGCAGCAAAAACGCATCAACCGGGTCGTGGTTCTGCTGGTGACCGTCGTGCTGGTGATAGTAACCAGTGTCCTGTTGCAATGGAGCGTTGACCATGTTGACTGGGAACGCTTGAGCAATATTTTGAATTGGCCCGGAAGATGAGCGACTTGCCAAACAACGCCGTCTGTCATCGGTTTACAATTCGCTGACTGTTTAAATTCATTATCGAATAATCATGCTGCTCGGTTTCGTCATTGCCTATCTTGTGTTGTCCATGGGTATTGGGCTGTATGCGGCGCGGCGGGTGCATACGGCAAAAGACTTTGCTGTGGCGGGCCGCCATTTGCCTTTGCCGATCGTGACAGCGACAGTGTTCGCGACTTGGTTCGGCGCCGAAACGGTTCTCGGTATTTCTGCGACTTTCGTCAGGGAAGGGCTGCACGGCGTGGTATCCGACCCCTTTGGTTCGAGCCTGTGTCTGATTTTGGCGGGCGTATTTTTCGCCCGTAAGCTGTACCGACTGAATTTACTGACGATAGGTGATTATTATCGGCAACGGTACAGCCGAACAGTCGAAGTGCTTTGCACCTTGTGCATCGTCGTTTCGTATCTCGGCTGGGTTTCTGCGCAGATCAAGGCCCTCGGGCTCACGTTTAATGTGGTGACGGGCGGGGCGCTCTCGGTCGAGTCCGGCATGGTCTTAGGGGCGGCGATCGTGCTGACGTACACGACTTTTGGCGGTATGTTGTCGGTCGCGGTGCTGGACTTTATTCAAATGTCGGTCATCATGGTGGGAATGCTGTATATCGGCTATGTTGTCAGCGACCTGACTGGCGGCGTGCTCCCGGTGGTGCGCCATGCACAGGCCGCCGGCAAGCTGACGTTTTTCCCCCAAACGCCGACGCTCTCGGCCTGGGTGCCTTTCGTGGGAGCGTGGCTGACGATCATGCTCGGGTCGATTCCTCAGCAGGACGTTTTTCAGCGCATTACTTCCGCTAAAGATGAAAAGACTGCGGTGCGCGGGTCGGTACTTGGCGGGTCGATTTATTTTATTTTTGCGTTCGTGCCAATGTTTCTTGCCTATGCTGCGACGCTCATCGATCCCGTGCGTTTCAATGCGCTGGTGCAGACCGATTCGCAGCTGGTGCTACCCACCCTGATTTTGAGCTATACGCCGATCGCCGCGCAGATCGTATTTTTCGGGGCTTTGCTCTCAGCGATCATGAGCTGTTCGAGCGCCACTTTGCTGGCGCCATCGGTCGCTTTTTCAGAAAACATCATCAAGGGTTTTTTGCCGAATTTGTCCGACCGACGGTTTTTGCTGATCATGCGTGTCGTCATCGTAACGTTCGCAGCAGCGATTTTGGTATTTGCGTTGCGCACGCAAGCATCGATTTTTGAAATGGTCGAAAGTGCTTACAAAGTCACACTGGTGGCCGCTTTTATCCCGCTGTTGGCCGGGTTGTACTGGAGAAAAGCGACCAATGCCGGGGCATTGGCGTCGATCGGCGCGGGCTTGGGTGTATGGCTGGTCGGGGAAGCTTTCCATGCCGATGGCACCTGGCCCCCCCAGTTACTGGGGCTGATTGCGAGCGCCGCCGCGATGATCGCGGTATCCTTGCTGACCCACTCTACTGCGCATCGCCATGACTTACAAAACCATTGAAGATACGATCGGCAACACCCCGCTGGTTCGTCTCGTCCGCCTTCCTGGTCCGCTGAACGAGGAACGCGGCAACGTCATTCTCGGCAAACTGGAAGGCAATAATCCCGCCGGCTCGGTGAAAGACCGCCCCGCCTTGTCGATGATCGCCCGCGCCGAGGCGCGTGGCGACATTCGCCCCGGCGATACCCTGATCGAAGCAACCAGCGGTAATACCGGCATCGCCATGGCAATGGCCGCCGCCATTCGTGGCTATAAAATGGTTCTCATCATGCCCGAGCATTTGAGCCTTGAACGCCGGCAAACCATGAAAGCGTTCGGCGCCGATATCGTGCTGACCCCGCAGCAGGGAGGCATGGAGTATGCCCGCGATCTGGCCGACAGCATGCGCGACGAAGGCAAAGGCTATATTCTCGACCAGTTCGCCAACCCGGATAATCCATTGGCGCATTTCGAAACGACCGGCCCCGAGATTTGGCGCGACACCGCCGGGCGGGTTACCCATTTTGTCAGCGCGATGGGCACTACCGGTTCTATCGTTGGGGTGTCGCGCTATCTGAAATCGCAAAATGCGGCCGTTCAGATCGTCGGCGCCCAGCCCAGCGAAGGCTCGCAAATTCCTGGTATCCGTAAATGGCCGCAGGAGTATCTACCGAAAATTTTCGATGCGGACTGTGTCGACCGGACCGAAAATGTCAGTCAGGCGGCTGCCGAGGCGATGGCACGGCGTATGGCTGCCGAAGAAGGCATTTTTTGCGGCATATCGGCCGCCGGCGCCGCCGTTGTGGCGTTGCGAATCGCGGCCGAGGTGGAAAAGGCGACGATCGTTTTCATCGTGTGCGACCGTGGGGACCGGTATTTATCGACGGGAGTATTTCCGGGGTAGAAGACCGCGTGCTTGGTGCAATGCTCACTCAGTAGAGTTAGAGCGTTGCAACAGAGATAAACGAAAAATCAGGTGAAGCACTAGTTTCTTGGTGCCACTTCTGAAATTGGGATTGGCGGTGGTACAATCCGCGAAATGAGAATAGGCCATACAACGCGACGTGTGACTGCCTGGATTGCATGTTTTGCAATTCTTCTGGCCGCGATCGCGCCGACGATTTCTCATGGCTTTGTCGCCAATAAAGATAAAGTCGCAGGGGTTTCGTGGCTGGAAATTTGTTCGGCCAGCGCGAAAAAATTCGTCAAGGTCGCTGACTCGCAAACCCCCGAAAAACCTTCGGTGCCGATTGAAAAATCCATGCATTTCGAGCATTGCCCGTTTTGCCTGACGCATGCCGATGCGGTTGACTTGCAGTCGGCACTCACCGTGAGTTTTGCGCTTGCAGCCGTTCCGCAGTCACTTCCTCTTCTTTTCTATCGCGCGCCACGCCCGCTTTTCATGTGGGCACCTGCGCAATCACGCGCCCCTCCCCTCTCTGCCTGATCGTCGTCTTTGGTGTCGATGGCCTCGCCTTCGCGTAGGCTGCGGCTGACTGATATTTCGATATAGGAGAACCTGGCATGTCCGCCATTCTCAGAATTTTTACCGTGCTCAGCATTGGCGCGGTTTTGCTCGTCGGCGTGTTTGCGTACGGTATCAAGCGTGGGTTTCTACCCGCTGTCATCAGATTGCCGGAAGAGTCGGTGCGCCTGACGTTGATCCCGCTCGTCTCTGCAGAAGAAACACCGGATCGGCCCGCGGAAGCCCGCTAAGCTCGTTTAGAAATATCGTCCAGTGACCGGATCGTTGTCCCATCGTTTTCCGGCTGTACGGATGAGCTAACGCCATCAGATTTTAATTTTTAGATAATCAGCAACCCAGGAAAGTTTATGAAACTTCGTTTAAGCCCTTTGACTGCGGCGTTATTGGCGGCAGCCTCGACCAGCACATTTGCGCAGCAAGCATCCGATGCGCCTATCAAAACGCTCGGCACCGTTACCGTCACCGGTGGTCAGCCGACCTCTTTGCCCTCGCAGATTCCAACCACGATGGAGGGCGTCAATGCTCAGCAAATCGAACAGACCATTAACGCGACCGACAGCGAGGACGCATTGAAATACCTGCCGAGCCTGCTCGTGCGCAAGCGTTACATCGGCGACTACAACCACGCCGTGCTGTCCAGCCGCGCGTCCGGTACCGGCAACAGTGCGCGTTCTGCGGTGTATGCCGACGGTATTTTACTGTCGAACTACCTAGGTAACGGCGCGACCTACGCGCCGCGCTGGGGCTTGGTCACGCCCGAGGAAATCGAGCGGGTGGACGTCATGTACGGGCCTTTTTCCGCAGCCTACCCGGGTAATTCGGTCGGTGCGGTGGTCGATTACGTGACTCGCATGCCGACGAAGTTCGAGGCGCACGCCAAGGCTGGCTATTACACCCAGCCCTTCGGCTTGTACAACACTCACGGCACTTACCAGGGCAAACAGGCGAGCGCGTCGGTCGGCAACAAGAGCGGCGACTGGTCGTGGTGGCTGAACGTCAACCGCACCGACAGTGATGGCCAGCCGCTAACCTTTCCGACCCGCGCTTACAGTTTGGCAGCGCCAGCGCCCGGCGCCGTGCCGGTCAATGGCGCGGTGCCAGGCCTGGACCGCACGAACACACCCTGGTTGATACTCGGCTCGGCCACGCAATATCACACCATTCAGGACCACGCCAAAGCCAAAGTCGCGTACGATTTTTCGCCGACGGTGCGCGCCAGCTACACGCTCGGCATTTGGGAAAACACGTCGCGCGGGCGACCACAGAGTTATTTGAGCAACGCCAACACGGGCACTGCCGTTTACAATGGCCCGATCAGCATCGACGGCAAAGGCTACACGCTGGCGCCGTCGGACTTCAACTCTACCAACGAATCACTGACCCACGTCATGCATGGTTTGTCCTTGAAGTCGAATACGCAGGGCATCTGGGACTGGGAAGCGGCCGCCAGCCTCTATCAATACCAGACCGACCAGTTGCGCACCGCCACCACCGCTTTGCCTGCGGCGGCGACCGGCGGCGCAGGCACGATTCAGGACCAGAACGGCACCGGCTGGAACACCCTGGCGCTCAAAGGCGTGTGGCGGCCGCAAGGCATCCAGGGTGCGCACATCGCGGACTTTGGCGTGCAGCAAAACAGTTATAAACTTCGTATTCTGAGGTCGAACATCGCCGGCGATTGGCGTAACGATGGCGCCGGTTCGCTCGTCAACGATGTTGGCGGCAAAACGCAACTGCGCAGCGTTTATGCCCAAGATCGCTGGGCGTTCGCGCCGAAATGGCTGACCGTGCTGGGCGCCCGCCTCGAAAACTGGACCGCGTCGAACGGCTTCACGAAATTTTCCTCGACCAGCGCAGCCAATACTAACTATGCTTCGCGTGATGAAAACTACCTGTCGCCGAAAGCGGCCCTGTCGTATCAATTGTTCAAGGACACCGTTCTCAAGGCCTCGACCGGCCGGGCGGTACGCATGCCGACCGTTGCTGAACTGTACGGCGCCACCTCGGCCACCAATTCCCAATACGTCAACGACCCCAATCTCAAACCGGAAAAATCCTGGACCAGCGAGCTCACCGCAGAAAAAGACCTCGGCAACGCGCTGCTGCGCTTAACTTTTTTCACCGAGAACGTGCATGATTCGCTGTATTCGCAAACCACTTTCGACTCGACCGCGAACGCCAACATCACGCGCGTACAGAACGTCGGGCGTATTCAGACCAACGGCGTTGAAGTGGCTTACAACGGCAACGACGTATTGAAGAAAGGACTGGACCTGGCTGGCAGCCTGACGTATGCAGATTCGCGCATAAAGGAAAACTCGGGCTTCGTCACGACGCCCGGCGACACCATCGGCAAGTATCAGCCGCGCGTGCCGGTCTGGCGCGCAACCACCTTGGCGACTTATCGCTGGAACGAACGCCTGACAACCTCGGCCGGCGCCCGTTACAGCGGCAAGCAATACTCGACACTTAACAACTCGGACCCGAATGGTTTCGCTTACCAAGGCGCCAGCAAATATTTCACCACCGACGTGCGAGTCGTCTACAAACTGGCCAAACAATGGACTGCGTCATTCGGCATCGATAACCTCAACAACTACAAATACTGGAATTTTCATCCGTATCCGCAGCGCACCTATGCGGCCGAGCTGAAATTCGATTTGTAAATTTTTGGGCGAATTCCGGCTCGGGTAAAGAGCCCCCTGGATATCATATAAGGCGGTTTCGAAGGCATGGAAGGTGCGACATCTAAAGAATTTTCTGAGGGTCAATTTGGCTTTGGTATTGAAGCCTTCCACAATCCGGCTGGATAGCTGGCTTTTTGCTCAAACCTACTTGGGCAGCAGATAGCTGCGTACCGACTTGAGGCTGTATCTGGGCAGGCCGCGCTTAGCCCTTAAGCAACAGCCCACCTCCTAAAGCACCTCGCCTGCGAAGTCCGCCAGCCGCGAGCGTTCACCGCGCTGCAAGGTAATATGTCCGGCATGCGCCCAACTTTTGAAGCGATCCACGACGTATGTCAGTCCTGATGAGCCCTCGGTCAAATACGGTGTGTCGATCTGGGCAATATTCCCCAGACAGACGACCTTGGTTCCGGGCCCGGCGCGGGTGATCAAGGTCTTCATCTGCTTGGGCGTGAGGTTTTGCGCTTCGTCGATGATCAAAAACTTATTGACGAAAGTGCGGCCGCGCATGAAGTTCATGGATTTTATGCGGATTTTGCTGCGTAAAATGTCTTGAGTGGCGCTGCGGCCCCAGTCGCCGGCGCCGTCAGATTTATTGAGGACTTCGAGGTTGTCTTCGAGCGCACCCATCCACGGCGCCATTTTTTCTTCCTCTGTGCCTGGCAGAAAGCCGATGTCCTCACCGACCGGAACCGTTGCCCGGGTAACGATGATTTCGCTATACAGCTTGGTTTCGAGCGCTTGTGCCAGTCCTGCCGCCAAGGTCAACAGCGTCTTGCCTGTGCCCGCTTGGCCCAGTAAAGTGACGAAGTCGCAATCGGGGTTCATCAAAAGATTCAGTGCGAAGTTTTGCTCGCGGTTGCGGGCGGTGACGCCCCATACGGCGTTCTTGCCGTGGCTATAGTCGCGCAGAGTCTGGAGCAGGGCAGTGCGGCCCTGCACTTCTTTGACTTGCGCGATCAAGGGCAGCTCGGCATCGCAATACACGAACTGATTCACCATCATTTGCGTGACCATCGGACCGGTCAGCCGGTAATAGGTCAAGCCGCTTTGTTGCCAGCTTTCGATGCCTTTGCTGTGTTTGTCCCAAAAGTCGTCCGGTAGAGCCAGTACGCCGGTATACAGCAGGTCGCTGTCCTCGAGCACGTGATCGTTGAAATAGTCTTCCGCCTGCATGCCCAGCGCCCGTGCTTTGATGCGCATGTTGATGTCTTTGGAAACCAGCACGACGGGCCGCGGCGCATGCTGTTGCGCGAGGCCGCTGAGCACGCTCAGAATCTGGTTGTCGGCCTTTCCGACTGGCAGGCTGCTGGGCAGCTCTCCGGTGATCTGGCGGGTTTGCACATAAAGTTTGCCCAAGGCATCGCTGTTGCCCAGCTTGTTCAGTGCGATACCGGCTTCGATCAGCCCGACGGCATTACCGTCACTGCTTTCCAGCAACTGATCCAGGGAACGGCTGACCTGCCGCGCATGCCGCGCGACTTCCGTCATACCTTTTTTGTGGTTGTCGAGCTCTTCCAGTGTGATGAGCGGCAGAAATACATCGTGTTCGGCGAAGCGGAACAGCGCGGTCGGATCGTGCATCAGCACATTGGTGTCGAGAACGAACAGCTTGGCCGGTTGCGATGGCTTTGCAGAGACAGCTTTTGCAAGCACAGCGTTTGCTGCCGGCGGCCGTATTTCTTTGACAATCGCCTGAGCTGGAACCGGCGGCTGTAAAGCCTTTTTCGTGAGAGGAGAAACGGCCTCTACCCGTTTGATCGGTTTGCTTTTTTTTGGCTTGGCGATCGGTGTTATCTCGGTCAGGCGGCTGGCGGGTTTAGTCGGCGCAGTGGGCAGTGGCATGGGGGCAGCTCGCGGGTTTGAACGAAACGGTTGAAAAAGCCTCAGGCGGGTTGAGACAAGGTGCGCACGACCTGCAACACGGCATCGACATGGCTGCTGACTTTGACGCCGCGCCATTGCTGGCGAAGTACGCCTTCCTCGTCTATCAGAAAAGTGCTGCGTTCGATGCCTTGCACCTGCTTGCCGTACATGTTTTTTATTTTGATGACATCGAAGAGTTGGCAGACCGCTTCGCTTTCGTCGGACAACAGATCGAACGGGGCGGCGAGCTGGGCTTTGAACCGTTCGTGAGAGCGCACCGAATCGCGCGAGATCCCCACCACGATGCAGCCTGCCCTGCGGAAGTCGGCATACTGATCGCGAAAGTTTTCGGTCTCCAGGGTGCAGCCGGGCGTATTATCCTTGGGATAAAAATAAACGACGACTTTCTGTCCGCGGTGCTCGGACAGGGTGAAGTGGCCGGCCGTGGAAGGCACGGTGAAATCCGGCACCGGTTGGTTGATTTCGATCGTCATGTCTGCTCCTGGTCGTTCGTTTGGGTCCACAACTCGCCCGATCGACCGTCGATCGGCCGCCACTCGGCGGTGCCTGGCGCGATGGGATCTGGGAAAGCATAAACCATTTGCCGCAGATCGGAAAATCGATAGCCTTGCGCGTGCCAGCCTTGCAACAGTCTCTCCATCGCCGGCAATAGCCGCATGCCTTCAAGCTCGGCGTGCAGGGTGTAGACGAAGCTGCCATCCGGGTAGCGGCTGTTGGTCGGGTCGGCGGTGATGTCCAGAAGATGTGCGTGCACATTCTCGGCTGTCAGACCATTTAAACCGATGAGTTCGTCCAGCGTTGGCAGGTTGGTGGGCAACTGAATGTGCTTGAGCGCCTGTCCCGCCAGTGTAGGGCGGAACGGCGCATGACCACGGCCGTCCGATGCATGGCTAATACCCCGGGCTTCGAGCCACTGCAAGGCCGCTGCGTTGGTCTGCCAGCCGGCAGCGCCGTGGGTGGTGGGGGCGTTGCCGAAAATATCCATAAACCGCTCGGTGGCACGGTCTAGCTGTGTCAGTGTCCAGGCATCGGACGCATGTCTGACTTTGTCCTGCCAAGCGATGTGGTCCCAGCAGTGAATGCCGACTTCGAAGCCTGCGTCGCGCACTGCGCGCAGTGTGGCGGCCTCGCGTCGACCGATGTCGGGCGCGGGCAGCAGGGTGCCATAAAGCAGGGTCTTGATGCCGTAATGTTCGATCACCGAGGTGCGCGCGACTTTTTTGAAAAACCCTGGTTTAAAGGCACGCGCAACGGCACGACCGGTGCGGTCGGGGCCGAGACTGAATAGAAAAGTCGCCGGTGCCCGGTATTTTTCGAACAAGGCCGCGAGCGCCGGAACGCCGAACCGCGTGCCACGCCAGGTGTCGACGTCTACTTTTAAGGCGATGCGTGGCGCTGGGCTGCTGTTCACTGATCGATCAGCGTCCGCGCGTGTTTGACCTGTGTGCGGTAGGCATCGAAAATATGCTTCAGGGCATCCGCCATGCCGACCTGCGGCTCCCAACCCAGGTGTTCCCGCGCGTTGTCGATTTTTGGAATGCGGTCCTGCACGTCCTGATAGCCTGCGCCGTAGTATTGTCCTGAACTGGTTTCGACCAGCTGCACGCGGGCGGCCGACTCGGCGTATTCTGGATAGTGCCGCGCCAGTTCGAGCATCATATTGGCCAGTTCGCGTACCGAGAAATGGTTGCGCGGGTTGCCGATGTTGAAAATTTTTCCGCTGGCGCAATGATCGCGGTTGGCAATTATCTTCATCAAGGCGTCGATGCCATCGTCGATATAAGTGAATGCCCGACGTTGCTGGCCGCCATCGACCAGGCTGATGTTTTCGCCGCGCACCATATGCCCAAAAAACTGCGTTATGACCCGCGACGATCCTTCTTTCGTTGTGTGGATCGAGTCCAGCCCGGCGCCGATCCAGTTGAACGGTCGAAACAGCGTGTAATCAAGGCCTTCCTGCTGGCCGTAAGCGGCGATCACCCGGTCCATCATCTGCTTGGCGCAGGCGTAGATCCAGCGCGGCTTATTGATCGGCCCGTAGACGAGAGCGGAGTGTTCTTCGTCGAACGGTGTGTCGTTGCTCATGCCGTACACTTCCGAGGTCGATGGAAAGACCAGCCGCTTTTTGTATTTTAACGACTGCCGGATGATCGGCAGGTTGGCCTCGAAATCGAGTTCGAAGACGCGCAGCGGATTGGTGACGTAGGTTGCCGGTGTGGCTATCGCGACCAGCGGCAGCACGGTGTCGCATTTGCGGACGTGGTATTCGATCCACTCCCGGTTGATCGTGATGTCACCCTCGAAGAAGTGGAACCGGGGGTGGCCATCGAGGTCGGCAATGCGATCGGCCTGCATGTCCATGCCGTACACCGACCAGTCGGTATCGGCGAGGATGCGCTTGGACAGGTGGTGGCCGATGAAGCCGTTGACGCCGAGGATCAGGATCTTTTTCATGGGCGGATCGTGCCATAACGGCGGGCGAATCCGCCAGCGGACAATGGCTGGCCATCGACCTCGACTTCGACCAGTTCGAGCATCTGCCCGTCGCCACAGACGGCGAGCATGCGATCGTCGCGCACGAACAGGCGGGGCCCGCCTGCAGGCAGCGGATCGCCACCGGGCAGCCGTCGGGTACGCAGGATGCGCAGCCTCGAGTCCGCGACATCGCTGAATGCGCCGGGGTAGGGCGGCGCGACCCCGCGCACCAGGTCGTGCACGGCTCGGGCCGAGCGGGACCAGTCGATGCGACCGTCCTCGGGGCGGCGAGCACCGAAATAGCTGCCCGCGGCGCGATCGAGTGCCGGCCGCGGCGCCGTGCCGGCGATCCGCGCGGGCAGGCTGCGCTCGAGCACCATTTCCGCA
>JBKCTV010000064.1:0-2181 GCA_046318595.1 Burkholderiaceae bacterium
CCTGGCATGTGAGGAGAGAGATGGCAGTCAACACGGGAAGTCCTGGGCCCTGGACAGGGAGTCCGACGTCAGCCGCAAGGGGTGAAACCCAAGGGTTGACCGTTGGGGCACAGGATGGCCGAGGGGCCGTAGTACCGAGGAAGCGGGTAACGACCGTGGAGGGAAGGGCCCCAGTAATCAGCAAGCGGAACGGGGGACACGACGTGAGCCAACACAGCGCAGTGCACAAAACGTCGAGCACGAAACTCGCCCGCATAGAAGTGAAGTCTCGCATGGACAAGGGATGCGTGTTCAACAACCTTGGGCACATCATCGACCTTGACCTGTTGCGGGAGTGCTACCGGAGCCTTGATGGAAGCAAGGCCGTTGGTATCGACGGGGTCTCGAAAGAGGCTTACGGCAGGAACGACGAGGAGAACCTCACGGACCTCCTCGATCGGATTCGGAAAGGGGTCTACGTGCCGCGCCCGTCGCGGGTCGTGGAGATTCCCAAGGTGGATGGCACCACGCGCCCGCTAGCGATTGCGTGCGTCGAGGACAAGATCGTTCAGGAGGCGTGCAAGCGCATCCTGGAGCGCATCTACGAACCCTTATTCCTCCCCGAGTCCTTTGGATTTCGACCAGGAAGAAACCCGCACAAGGCTCTCGTTGCCTTGAACGGACACCTGATGTCAGGCAAGAACGGCGCGGTGGTGGATGTGGATCTCCGCAGGGCGTTCGACACCATCCCCCACGGACACCTGGAAGAGATGCTGCGCCGGAAGATTTCCGACGCGCGCTTCCTTCACCTCCTCTTGAAGCTGATTCGGGCGGAGACCGTCGGTGAGGATCGGGTCCCGAGGAAATCGACCTGCGGCGTGCCGCAAGGTTCGATCCTCTCACCCCTGCTGTGCAACGTCTTCCTGCACTTCGTTATCGACGAGTGGTTTCGCGAGTACAACAGCCTCCGCCTCGGAGGGCGCGGCTCGCTGACACGCTACGCTGATGACCTCGTGATGACCGCGCCGGACGTCACTGCGGCCCGGCGCTTACACGATGAACTCGCGAAGCGGGTTCGCTCGTATGGCATGAGCCTCCATGACGGGAAGACGCGAGTCATCCCCAATGGACAGATTGCCGCCAAGCATGCGTCCGTTCGCGGGACGCGCTTGCCTGCCTTCACCTTCCTTGGGTTCCTACACGTCTGGGGTAAATCACGGAATCGAAGAACCGGGAAAGAGTTCTGGCGCGTCAAGCTCCGGACTTGCCCGAAGCGTTTCCGAGCGAAGCTCCTAGCGATAAAGGAACACGTCCGCAGGAACCGTCATTCGAAGGACCTGTTGGCTCGTATGAGGGCAGTGGTGCAGGGATACCTGAACTACTTCTCCATCAACGACAACACGGACCGAGTGAGTGCGTTCGTGCAGATCGTCCGACGAATCCTGTTCAAGTGGCTCCGCCGGAGAAGCCAGAAGCAAGTCCTGACGTGGGAACGATTCGCAGAGATACTCAAGCTCGCCTCCTTCCCTAATCCGAAGCTGCTTCACAACCTGTTCTTCACGACGAGTGCGTTCAAAACGCAGTGCTGACGAGGAAGCCGGATGCCTTAATTGGGCACGTCCGGTTTTAGAGGGGGTGGGGCCGCCTAAGGGCGGTCCCATCTACCGACGACCGGTACCACTCCAAACGGACAGCTCGCGGCTAAACAGGCTGCCGCACGCAAGGAACGGGTACCCGGCTTCACCTTCCTCGGTTTTCTGCACGTCTGGGGCAAATCACGGAACCGTAAAACGGGGAAAGAGTTTTGGCGCGTCAAGCTCCGGACCTGCCCGAAGAGGTTCCGTGCCAAGCTCGCGAGTGTAACGGAGTACATCCGCAAGACCCGCCACTCGAAAACCCTGCTTGTGCGGATGAAGGCGGTGGTTCAGGGCTACCTGAACTACTTCGCAGTCAACGACAATATGGAGAGAGTGAACGCGTTCGTGCGCTGGGTGCGACGAATCCTGTTCAAATGGCTCTGCCGGCGAAGCCAAAAGCGCAGCCTGAACTGGGAACGATTCACGGTGATCCTCGACCGCATCTCGTTCCCTGTCCCTAAGCTGCTCCACAACCTGTTCTTCACGACGAGTGCGTTCAAACTGCAGTGCTGACGAGGAAGCCGGATGCCTCAATAGGGCACGTCCGGTTTTAGAGGGGGTGGGG
>JBKCTV010000065.1:0-19376 GCA_046318595.1 Burkholderiaceae bacterium
GCAACGCCAGTCGTAGCGGTTTGCCAGTGCGCCATCTCATCCGGTGAGCATGGGCGACCGCCTTCGGTGCGCCAAGCGGCGACCTCTTCGCTGAGAGGGCGCGCAACTGGCGCGGGACCGGCTGCCATCGTATGGTCAATGTGGGGTCCGCGTGTTGGGTCGCTTGCCCGCCTTAGCTGAATAGCATTACCGAGTTGTTCGATTACGGTGGGAGGTAATGGGTTGTTTTCTAAATCAATATAGCATGCCGCTTGTAAGCCGACGATGCTAGCGGGCAGGCTTTGAATTTGATTATTCCTAAGATCCCAGTGCGTCAGATTAACCAGCTGACCAATCGCGGGAGGCAGGCTTCGAAATTGATTATAACCAAGATCCCAGTACGTCAGATTAACCAGCTGACCAATCTCGGGCGGCAGGCTCTGAATTTGAATATTCCTAAGATCCAACGTCGTCAGATTAACCAGCTGACCAATCGCGGGCAGCAGGCTTTGAAGTTCATTATTACTAAGATCCAACATCGTCAGATTAACCAGCTGACCAATCGCGGGCGGCAAGGTTTTTAGCCCTAACATGCTAAGGTCTAAGGACGAAGCGGCATCAGACGAGGGATCATTTTGCTGCGCATCAAAACACACCATCATGCGCTCTTTTGCGGTTACGCGGTCTTCCTGGAACCCCACGCCAGTCGCAGCGTCTAGGTAGCAGGGCCCGGCATCGCGAACCCATTCGTCCAGTTTGTTTTCAAACTCTGTACGACTTAGGGCGGGCGCTTGTTCGACAAGCCTGTTTGCCTGCGCAATGTTATTTGGATGAGCGGCTGCCGGGAGGTCGACGTCATTCGCTTGGATTACCGGCGTCTGCCTTATGCCCGAAAAAGAAGGGGAAATTCCAGTCATTTTTATCTGACGTAAGAGCCTGTTGATAATAAATAGTGGCTTACTCCAGCCAAATAGTTCCATATGAAAAAGCCCGTTGCGAAACGTTTTCGTTCGGAGCGACTAAAACCCACGGGCCGGCGGGTTTGGGATTTTGTCGAAACGACAACAGGAGACTGTCGTTCTCTTAGGGCCGTCTGCCCCATATATTATTCAGTTTCGCAACTGACTCGGTTGACCGGACCATTCGCGCGGCAGGGCGTATTCGACGATACGGTCCAGCACTGGCGCCGCTTCGCCGGCATCTGGTGCATTGAGCAGCGCCACCACCACCCACCAGGCACCGGCGGGCGACTGCCAGTAACCCGCCAGGGCGGCGACGTCCTGAAGACGGCCGGTTTTGAGGTGGAGTTTGCCGGGCAGCGTGGCCAGGCGGTTTTTGAGCGTGCCGCTCTGCCCGGCAATCGGCAAGGACGCCAGCAATGCCGGAAAATAGGCCTGACCAGCGCCGTGGCGCAAGAGTTGGCCGATGGACTCGGCCGTCAGGCGGTTGCGGCGCGACAAGCCGGAAGCCTTATCGACCGTCCAGAAAGCGGTCGCCACGGCGTGCGCAGCGGCCCAGCTTTTGGTGAAATCGTCCCAGTGCAACGCGTGATTTTCGGCCATGACCGTTGCCGCGATGTTGTCGGCCATGACGTTGCTGCTGTACTGGTTCATATCGCGAATGATCTCCGCCAGCGGTGGACTGACATGGGTGAACAAATTAACCGGCGGTTTCGATGCATTTGGCACCGTGCCCGAGGGCGCCTCGGCGGCTGCTTCCCATTCGCCGCCCAGCGTTTGCCAGAGATCGGCCAGCCAGTCGCGCCACAACAGGACAGTGTCGGGGGCCCGGATTGGCAGACGTTGTAGACCGCAGGCCAGAGGGTAGCGGCCGGCGACCTCGAGCCGTGCCGGGCCGGCCGGATCATCCTTCAGCCAGCGCACGCTCAGATCGTTTTTCCAGGAAAGGCAAGGGCCGCCGACTGGCTGGACGTTGCCGATCACCTGCCAGCGGCGCGGCGCATCGATTAGGCCCAGCAGCACGGACCGCCCGCGCTGCGGCTGAAAAACCAGCGTGGTGGCGCCCTGGTTCAACAGGGCTGCGTCGGCGGGCGCATGGTAGGCCCGGTAACCGGCGCTGTCGATCGATGGCAGCACGGCCATCGGCAGGGGAAACCGCGAACGGTCGATCTGCACCGGACCGGCGATGCGTGCAACGCCCTGGCCGCGCAAAGCCCGCAGCGCCTGGTGCAGTTGCGCCTCGTGAAACGCTGGGTCGCCACTGCCCTGCACCGTCAGGCGCGCAATCCGCCCGGCGGTATCCGGCAGTCCGTCGGCGATGAAACGCGTCTGCCAGCGGTAATCGACGCCCAGGCGGTCGAATGCAATCGCCGTGGTGAGCAGTTTCATGACCGAGGCCGGGTTCATCGGTGCGCGCTCGCGAAAGCGCAGAGTGCGCTCGGGCGGGATTGGTGACGCGGGGTCCAAGGGCTGGAGATAGAGCGCGAGCGCGTCCGGCGCCAGCCCGCCCCGGGCCAATAAATCGACGAGGGGTGGCGGTAACGCGGCAGCCGGGCCGGTTTGCGCCTGGCCGGCCAGCGGCGAAACGCTCAAAGCGGCGGCCAGCAATCCACGGAGAAGAAATCGAAGTAGCGCGGTTTTCACGGCGCCATTATGCCGTACGCCTCAGGTACTGTCTTTGAGCGCCGTTCGTTTGCGCAGCCAGGGACGCTCGGGCGGGGAAGCTTCGGCCGCGTCAGCGTCTGCATGGGAATCGTGGCTTTTTTCGACACGCCGGGTCGATTTGGGTTTGTCGGTTTTATGGCCGACCTTTTCCGTATGGTCGCCGGCCGGTGCCGGGTCGGTGGTATTGCTGGTCGCAATCAACGGCTGAATGACATCGATTTTGTTGGCGATCATGTAGTCGTTCATGTCGCGCCAGCCTTCGAAGACCCCGGACTGACGCGCATCGGCATACAGCGTGAAACAATCTTCGAGTGCGCGGCCGGCGTGGCGGCAGGCGGCGCCGACCGCCTTGCTGTCGATATCAGACAACCGGTTTTCCGCACCGGTGATGGCTGCAAGATCGCACGCGCCCAGCGGCGTCAGCAAGGCCAGAGAAAAACACGTCAGAATTCGCTTGGAAGCCATTGCAATACGCCACGCCTAGAAGAGTTGAGCATCGGTCTACAGGAAGAGTAACGGTCGAATTTTTTAGAACTTGAGGAGAACACTTGGCGTGCGGCAGCGCTTTTGCCAACTCTGCGGCGATGCGCTCCAGCGTCATGCCTTGACGCACCGCCCTTATAATACGTTTTTGCCCCTTGTTTGCGTGACCCGCCATGACGCTCGCCAAAAGTTTCGACCCCGCCGCCATAGAATCGCACTGGAGCACCGAGTGGGAAAAGCGCGGCCACGCCAAGACCACGATCAGCGCCGATAAACGCGACTTCTGCATTCAGTTGCCGCCGCCGAATGTTACTGGCACGCTGCACATGGGGCATGCGTTCAATCAAACCATCATGGACGCGCTGACCCGCTATCACCGCATGCTGGGCGACAACACGCTGTGGCAGCCCGGTACCGACCATGCCGGCATCGCCACGCAGATCGTGGTCGAACGGCGGTTGGCGGCCGAAGGGATTGACCGTCACCAGCTCGGGCGGGCCGCTTTCATCGACAAGGTCTGGGACTGGAAACGTGAGTCCGGCTCGACCATCACCGGACAGATGCGCCGCCTGGGCGCCAGCGTCGACTGGTCGCGCGAGTACTTCACGATGGACGAAGAGCGCTCGGCGGCAGTTACCGAGGTGTTCGTGCGGCTGCACGAGCAGGGCTTGATTTACCGCGGCAAGCGCCTGGTGAACTGGGACCCTGTACTGAAAACAGCCGTGTCCGATCTGGAAGTCGAGAGCGTCGAGCAGCAGGGCTCGCTGTGGCACATCCGGTACCCACTGGCCGAACCGGACGAGACGCAGGGCCTGACGCATCTGGCGGTGGCCACCACCCGACCGGAAACGCTGCTGGGCGACGTGGCCGTCATGGTTCACCCGGACGACGAACGTTATGCGCACCTGATCGGTCGCCGGGTCGAGCTGCCCCTGTGTGGCCGCACCATTCCCATCATCGCCGACGACTACGTGGACCGCACATTCGGCACGGGCGTGGTCAAGGTCACGCCCGCGCACGACTTCAACGACTACGCGGTCGGCCAGCGGCACGGTCTGCCGCAGATCAACGTGCTGACGCTGGACGCGCAAATCAACGACACGGCGCCAGCGGCTTACCGCGGGCTGGACCGCTTCGTCGCCCGCGAGCGCATCGTTGCCGATCTGGACGCGGCCGGCTTGCTCGTCAAAGTTCAGCCGCACCTGCTGATGGTGCCCAAGGGCGACCGGACCGGCTCGGTCATCGAGCCGATGCTGACCGATCAATGGTTCGTCGCGATGAACGCCGTTGCGCGCGGCGACGCGAGCGGCAAAAGCATCACGCAGAAAGCGCTGGATGCGGTGTCGGACGGGCACATTCGTTTCGCCCCAGAGCAGTGGGTCAACACCTATAACCAATGGCTGAACAATATTCAGGACTGGTGCATTTCCAGGCAACTCTGGTGGGGCCATCAGATTCCGGCGTGGTATGGCGACGATGGTCAGGTGTATGTGGCGCGCACCATGGAAGAGGCTCAGCGGCAGGCAAATGCGCGCGGCTACACCGGCGCACTGACGCGCGACGCCGATGTGCTGGACACCTGGTTCTCCTCGGCGCTGGTGCCGTTCTCGACCCTCGGCTGGCCCGCAGAGACGCCCGAGCTGCGGCATTTTCTGCCGTCGTCGGTCTTGGTCACGGGCTTCGACATCATTTTTTTCTGGGTTGCGCGAATGATCATGATGACCGTGCATTTCACCGGGAAGGTGCCCTTTCATACCGTGTATGTGCATGGGCTGGTGCGCGACGCGGAGGGCAAAAAAATGTCCAAGTCCGAAGGCAACACGCTCGACCCGGTCGATCTGATCGATGGTATCGGGCTGGACGCCCTGCTCGTCAAACGCACCACGGGCCTGCGCCGCCCACAGGACGCGCCCAAGGTCGAGAAAAAAACCCGCCAGGCTTTCCCCGAGGGCATTCCGGCCTACGGCGCAGACGCGCTGCGCTTTACTTTCGCCTCGCTCGCCAGCCTGGGGCGGAGCATCAACTTCGACCAGAAGCGCTGCGAGGGCTATCGCAACTTTTGCAACAAGCTCTGGAACGCGACGCGTTTCGTGCTGATGAACACCGAGGGGCAAGACTGCGGCCTGGACGAGGCGCGAGCCGAGGGTGCTGGCAATACGGCGGAATACTTAAGTTTTTCGGCAGCCGACCGCTGGATCGTCAGCGCTTTGCAACGCACGGAAAGTGCCGTGGAAAAAGGGTTTGCCGATTATCGGCTGGATAACGTCGCCAACGCCATCTACCAATTCGTCTGGGACGAGTACTGCGACTGGTATCTGGAAATCGCCAAAGTGCAGATCGCCACCGGGTCGGAACCGACGCAACGCGCCACACGCCGCACGCTGGTGCGTGTGCTGGAAACGATATTGCGCCTGGCGCATCCGGTCATCCCGTTCATCACCGAAGCGCTGTGGCAGACAGTCTCGGTCGCGGCTGGACGGCGGGCAGCGTCTGAGGTCGCGAGCGTCATGCTGCAGGCCTATCCGCGCAGCGACCCGGCGCGCCTCGACGAGGCGGCGGAAGCTTACATGGCGCAGTTGAAAACGGCGGTCGACGCCATCCGTACCCTGCGCGGCGAAATGAATTTGTCGCCAGCGCTCAAAGTGCCGCTGCTGGCCGCTTTCGACGACCCGGCGGCGCAGGCGTTTTTGCAAAGCGCGGCGCCGGTTCTGCAAGCGTTGGCGAAGCTGGCGAATGTGCAGGTGCTGCCGGCGTTGCCCGAGGATGGCGCGGCGCCCGTGCAAGTGGTCGGCACGCTCAAGCTGATGCTGCAAGTCGACATCGATGTTGGCGCCGAAAAAGCACGGCTGCAAAAAGAGTTGGAGCGTTTGGCGCAGGAAAAAGTCAAATGCGCCGCCAAGCTCGAAAATCCGGGTTTCGTCGATAAAGCACCGCCCGCCGTGGTGGCGCAGGAACGACAACGGCTGGACGGGTTCGCCGCGCATTTCGAGAAGCTGCGCGAACAGATGGAACGCTTGGCTTAAACTAGATTGGCTAGATTGGCCAAATTCTGTAACACCTTGGCGCTTCGCTTGAACCACTGCCTGTCCAGAAACGTCGGCCACTCCTGCTGGCACTGCGGCAACGGCGTGCCTTTGCGTTGGCCATCGGCTCTGTCGCAACCGAGTCCAATCAAAACCGCCTGGGCCGCACTCAGCCATCCATAGACCCGATCCGGCGAATGCGTATCGATCAGTGCTGCCAGCCAGTCGTCGGGCGACACGCGGTGAATCTTCAAGCCTCGTAAAGGTTTTTGCGGAAAATCGCGCAAGTTCCAGGTCAGAATGACCACCTCGGCACAGGCGCAGTTGCGGGCATCCAATTCATGCCGCAACGCCAAGGCGGCGGCAGCCACATGCCGGTCCTTGGGCTGCACGGCTTGCACATCGGGCAGACACCTCGGCGCCGCAGGGCGGCAAGCGCTCGGGAACAGCGCGTTCAAGCGCTGCCGTTCGCGAAGCGCCTGCGCCGCATCGAAGTGCCCGAGCCGGATACGGTTGCGAAAACATTCATCGAGAATTTCGTCGGTCCAGACCGGGTGGATCGGCAAGGTCCGAGCGATGGTGAAAATCAATGCCTGCTGCCATTCCGAAAACAGGACATTCGCATCCAGCAGCAAGTGAGTGACCAACGCCGTCAGCGCTTTTGAATCAGAAAATTAAACTCGCCGTTTGTCTCGTGCTCGCTGAGCAAAGCATGGCCTGTCTGCCGGCAAAACGCGGCAAAGTCACCGGCGGCGCTCGGGTCAGTGGCCAGCACCCGGAGCACCTCGGCGCTGGCCAGCGCCGCCAGCGCCTTTTTTGTTTTAAGGATGGGCAAGGGGCATTTCAAACCGCGCGCGTCCACCTCGGCAGCAACTGGGTGGCTCATAGCCGTTGCGCCACCCACTCGGCCACGCTCGCCAGCGCGTCGGGCAGATGCGCAGGCAAGGTACCGCCGGCCTGCGCCATGTCGGCGCGGCCACCGCCTTTGCCGCCGACCTGCTGCGCCACCAGGTTGACCAATTCCCCGGCCTTGATACGATCGGTCAGGTCGGCCGTGACCGAGGCGATCAGGCTGACTTTGCCGGCTTGTACCGTAGCGAGCACGAGCGCCACGGATACGAGCTTGCTTTTGAGCTGATCGGCCGTTTCGCGCAGCGTTTTGGCGTCAGCGTTGTCGAGCTGCGCTGCCAGCACACGGACACCCTTGACAGTGATGGCGCGCCCGAGCAACTCGCTGCCCTGCCCGGCAGCCAGCTTGCTTTTCAAGCGGCTCAGCTCTCTCTCGAGCGTGCGCTGCACGTCCAGCATCTGTTCGACTTTGGCGACCAGCTCTTTCTCCGGCACCTTCAGGAGGTTGGTGACGGCCAGTAGCTGCTCGTCGGCCGCCTGCACGTAGGCCAGCGCACCCAGGCCGGTCACCGCTTCGATGCGCCGTATACCAGCGGCCACGCCGCTTTCGGCGACGATTTTAAACAAGCCGATATCGCCGGTGCGCTGCACATGGGTGCCGCCGCACAGTTCGCGCGACGAACCGATGTCGAGCACCCGCACCTCGTCGCCGTATTTTTCTCCGAACAGCATCGTGGCGCCGGTTTGACGAGCCTCGTCGAGCGGCAGAAGGCGCGCCTGCGTGGCTGCGTTCGCCAGAATCTCCCGATTGACCAGCGTTTCGATCTGACGGATCTGCTCGTCGTGCAGCGGGCTGTGATGCACGAAGTCGAACCGCGTCTTCTCGCCATCGACCAGGGAACCTTTTTGCGCAACGTGGTCGCCCAGCACATCGCGCAGCGCCTTGTGCAGCAAATGGGTCGCGGAATGATTGCGGATCGTATGCCCGCGCCGCTCGACATCGACCTGCGCCCCGACCCGGTCGCCCACCCGGAGTGTGCCGGTTTGCAACACGCCGTGATGACCGTAAACGTCGATGCGGATTTTCTGGGTATCGTCGACCTTGAAAGCCGTACCGTCCGCAGCCAGCAGCATGCCCTGATCGCCGACCTGCCCGCCTGACTCGGCGTAAAACGGCGTGCGGTCGAGGACGACGATGCCTTCCTGGCCAGCCGCCAAGGCCTCCGCTGGCGCGCCGCCGACGTATAGCGCAACGACATTCGCATCCTCGACGGCCAGGTGCTCGTAACCGTGAAACGCCGTGGCGGCGCCTTCGAAGGGTAAGCCCTCGTGCATTTTGAACTTGCCTGCGGCGCGTGCCTGGTCGCGCTGGTGGGTCATGGCGGTCTCGAATGCCGCCTCGTCGACGACCATGCCGCGCTCGCGACAAACATCGGCCGTGAGGTCGAGGGGAAAGCCATAGGTGTCGTGCAGTTTGAACGCGATATCGCCATCGAACTGCGTTTCACCGGCGGCAATTAGGCTGTCGAGCGCCGTTTCCAGAATCGCCATGCCGTGTTCGATGGTCTCAAAAAACCGCGTTTCCTCCTGCTGCAGGATATCGGCAACCCTGGTTTGCGCAGCCATCAGCTCGGGATAGGCTTCGCCCATTTCCCGCACCAATTCCGAAGCGAGTTTGTAGAAAAACGGCGTTCGGCAACCCAGCTTGTAACCGTGGCGAATGGCGCGCCGAATGATCCGGCGCAGCACATAGCCGCGCCCTTCGTTGCCGGGAATCACCCCATCGACGATCAAAAACGAACACGCTCGGATGTGGTCGGCGATGACCTTCAAGGAGTTATTGGCCAGATCGACCGCGCTCGCCTGCTGCGCGATGTCGCGTGCCGCGGCCACGATCAAGTTTTGAAACAGATCGATTTCATAGTTGCTATGCACATGCTGCAGCACGGCGGCGATCCGCTCCAGTCCCATGCCGGTGTCGACGCAAGGCTTGGGCAGCGGCGTCATGCGGCCGTCCGCGCCGCGCTCAAACTGCATGAACACGAGGTTCCAGATTTCGATATAGCGGTCGCCGTCGGCGTCCGGGCTGCCCGGCGGGCCGCCCGCCACTTCATCGCCGTGGTCGTAAAAGATTTCCGAGCACGGGCCGCACGGGCCCGTGTCGGCCATTTGCCAGAAGTTGTCGGAAGCGAAGCGCGCGCCTTTGTTATCGCCGATGCGCACCACCCGGTCGGCCGCAACGCCAATTTCGCGGGTCCAGATGTCGTAGGCTTCGTCATCGTCCTGATACACCGTGACCCACAGCCTGGCCTTGGGCAGGCGATACACACCAGTCAACAGCTCCCAGGCGTAATTGATGGCTTCGCGTTTGAAGTAATCGCCGAAACTGAAATTGCCGAGCATCTCGAAAAACGTATGATGACGCGCCGTGTAACCGACATTTTCCAGGTCGTTGTGCTTACCGCCGGCGCGCACGCTGCGCTGCGACGACGTGGCGCGCACATACGACCGCTGCTCCTGTCCCAGAAAAACGTCCTTGAACTGCACCATGCCGGAATTGGTGAACAGCAGCGTGGGATCATTACCCGGCACCAGCGACGACGACGGTACCACCGTGTGTCCCTTGGACGCAAAAAATTGCAGAAACTTCTGGCGGATTTCAGCAGCTTTCATCGCAGCGATCCAATTATCGGTAAATCGTCGATTATAAGCGCTGGAACGATGCTGCGACACTCGATTACGGATTCGCGTCGCGACCAAGCGCAATACTGTTTATTTAAATAGCACTGGAGCTGGCTTGAACTATTTGCTGATGTTAAGCAGCCTTTTCAGGCATCACAAAAAACAAGCATGCTATTAGCGCGTTTGTTGAGAGGATGAAATTCGCCCGTGAAGCGAGATTGGCTTAAGTAGTCTTTAATGAGATGCTATGAAGAGAAACGACAAACGAGGATTTAGAAAGAGGACACCAAGAGACGATTTACATTTAAATGAAGCCGCAGAATGAAATCGCTAAGCGGCAAACCGGAAGCGACAGCGCCATGCCATAAGAACACTAATACTTGAGACAACACTTGTTTAAAAAAATGAAGTTGGCACACAATACTATGCCAACTTCATCCAAAATCAATGAAACAAGCTTAAACCCGCAGCTTTTCCAGAGAATAGCCGCTGGCCATCGCTTCGGTAACCCACTTCGGACGCTTTCCACGGCCTGACCAGGTCAACGCGCTATTGGTTGGATGACGATAGCGAATCGGGGCGGGACCTAATTCGCGCTTTACTTTTATTTTGCCAGTACCACCCATTTCGACCATCAGGTCTTCCAAACGCACGCCACTATGGGCCGCCATTTTTTTCAATTCCTCAATAGCCGCAGTCTTTGCGGAGCGACGTTCGATCTCAGCTTCCACCTCGCTTTTCAACTGCTGCAGCTCGGCAAGACTCATCGAAGAAATATTACTTTTACGCATTTCAACCCCTACAAATAAAATTAGCAAATCATGCGCTATGTTACAAATTCGCATTTCAAAATGCAAGCACCATACATGAGAAATTGAATTAAATTACAAAAAATGCAACAAATCATCAATTCGACTATACAGCGGTTCATGGATAAACTTTTGACTCGCTGATTTTAGATTAAACGGTATTCAAACGCACCTGCAAGATTAGGGATAACCCTAATAAAACGAATAACGAAATCCGCTATACACACCGCCTCTTCAAAAAATACCGAGAAAGGCGAGACCGACCGATTGGTCCATAATCGGCTAGACTTTCCCATAATCCAGCGGGTGTTTTAGGGTGAATGCCGATTGATACTGACATTCACAATCATGGATGGATATCTTTAAACATAAGTGTCACTAACGTACGGAGTGCATTGCGAATGGAGGGGTTTTTTCAAGAAAAAGCTGCTTACCGAGCCCTGGTCATCGGTGCCGGGGGCACGATTGGCCGCGCGTTCGCGGCCATCCTGGAGAAGGATAAAGATTGTATCGGGGTGAAACGGATTTCTCGATCGATCAACGCATCCTTCGACTTGACGAATGAAGCCGGTATTGCCCAACAAGCCCGAAATTGTAAACCACAGGGACCTTTCGACCTGATCGTCGACGCAACGGGTGCACTGACAATCGATGGCCTTGGACCAGAAAAGTCTTTGAATGCACTGCAACTCGAACACCTGACACGCGCCTTTCAAATCAACGCGATCGGCCCGGCGCTGATCATCCGCCATTTCGCCGGCTTGCTGGCACCTGGCCCCGCGATTTATGCCAAGCTGTCAGCGCGGGTCGGCAGCATAAGCGACAACCGCAAAGGGGGCTGGTACGGGTATCGGGCCGCCAAGGCTGCCTTGAACATGATTCTGCAAACGGCCGCCATCGAGCTACAAAGAAAGAACCCGCAGCTTGCGGTCGTCGCCCTGCAGCCCGGTACGGTGCGCTCCCCACTGTCGCAACCGTTCGCGTCACAAGTCGAAAACATGCTGGAGGCAGCCGACTCGGCGCAAGGCATGCTGCAAGCCCTGAAAAACCTGGCGCCCAAGGCTGGCGCGCATTTCATCGACTATCGCGGCCAAACCATCGCGTGGTGAACGGTAACCGTCATAAGAGTGCGCCCATGCTGGGCGCACCAAAAAAACGGCAAAGTCCTTGCGGGCTTTGCCGTTCAGCGACTACCTTTACTGAGACCTTATCAACCTTTACCGCCCGTGCCCAGGATGCCGGCGTCGGGCTTCGATTGCAAGCCCAAGGACAGCGAGCTACCGGTCGAGGCGAGCAGGCCGTTGGCGCCTGGGTGTTGAGCGGTCGCATCGAACTGTTTCATCGCATCCACCAAGTTACCCACAGCAACCGCAGCCAACCCGTCGACCGGCTGGTTGCTATCGAACACCAGGCTCGGCGCGGCATTATCATGCACCGGCTCTGGCGTTGCAAAGCTCCCGATCGCTTCTGCCAGGCCGTTGACCTGACTGCGCAGGTCCTGGGTAGGAATGGCGCTCGACTTATCGACGACGAACCAGACATCGGCCGTGGCGTGCGTCTGCCCGTCGACGGTTTCGAAACTGGAGGTCAGCCCGACCCAGTTGCCGTTGTCCTTCAAGCTGACCTTTTGCGCGGTCACGTCGATTTTCGCGATGTTCAGCGATGCCAGCGATTTGAGTTCGCCGGCGTCGCTGATACCGTCCGAGTTGCCATCGACCCAGACTTGCAACTGCTCATAGGCCGCGTCGTTCTGGTCGATCACCCCATCGCCGTTGTCGTCGAGTTCGCGCAGCGCGGCGTAGCCATCGGCTGCTTTGGCGCCTGAACTTAAGGTGGTCGAGGTACCGAACAGCTCGGAGCCATCGTTGATACTGCCGTCGTGGTTCCGGTCGAGGGCCAGCAGGCCGTCGGCTTTCGACACCCAGCCGGTCTGTACCTGCGTACCATCGGCGAACAGATCGAAGCGCGTGCCGCCCGAGATGCTCAACGTTTGTACTCCATCGCCGTTCAGGTCAAGAATGACCGGGCTGCCGAGTTGCAGGAACGGAATCTGATCGGTGGTGAAGAACCCGACCTGCACTGTCGTGAACGCTTCGACCTGCGTCGTCGTAAACGCCTGGACTTGCCGCGTCGTCAGATTCTGAATCTGGTCGGACGTAAATCCTTGCGCCAGTTGCGTCGTCGTCAGGGCAACCAGATCACGCGTTTCAAAAGCCGTGATCTGCGTCGTTGTGAACGCTGCAATTCCCGCCGTGGTGATGGCAGAGACTTGTGTCGAGGTAAACGCCGCGATTTGACTGGAGGTGAGCGCCGCGATTTCGTCGGTGGTCAGCACGGCGATTTGCGTCGTTTTCAGCGCAGCGATGTCCGTGGTGCTGATCGATGCCGCCTGATCGGTGGTGAAGGCCTGGATTTGTGCCGTGGTCAGCGCACTGATCTGATTCGACGTCAGTGCCTGGACCTGCGCCGTCGTTAAGGCTTGCACCTGCGCCGTGGTCAGCGCCGCCAGATCGACCGTCTCAATCGCCGCCGCCTGCTGTGTCGTCAGGTTCGCCACCTGCTCGGTGGTCAGGCTCTGCGCCTGCTGGCTGGTGAGCGCTGCGATCTGCGTGGTCTTGAACGCGGCGACCTGGGCCGTGGTCAGGGCCTGGATCTGCGTGGTTTTCAGGACAGCAAGATCCCGGGTTTCGATTGCCTGGATTTGCGATGTCGTCAGTATCGAAATTTGATTCGTATTTAAAACCGGAATCTGCGTTGTCGTCAAAGCAACAATCTGATTCGACGTCAACGCACCGACCTGATCGGTCGTCAGCGCATCCAACTGAGTCGTCGTCAACACGGCCACTTGCATCGTCGTCAATGCAGCCACTTGCGTCGTGGTTAAACCGGCTGATATTTGCGCTGTATTGAAAATGATCAGATCGCGCGTTTCGAACCACGTCATTTGCGCGGTTGTGAATGCCTGCATCTGCGTCGTCGTCAATGCGGCAATGTCATCTGTGCCAAGGGAAACGATTTGACCGGTTGCGCCGGTGGTCAGCACGGCGATTTGCGCGGTGTTCATACCTGTAACGATAACTGCCATTTTTTTCCCCTGGAGGCATTGACGCCGAATATTTATCTTGTGAAGACACTTAGCGGCACGATAGTAAACTTTTTTAGTTAAGTTAAGCCAGAATCTTTCGGGTGATACAATTCAAACTAAAGTGAACCTTCTTTATTTGAAAGCTTTATCGCTTTGTAGTGCAAGCTTTTCAGGACTTATACCAAATGTTTCGACAACCTCTACCCCAATCAGGGGAATGCAGAAGCGGCCCGGCATGAGTAGCGCCGTTTTGTGACATAATAAGATTAGCAGCCTACTCATCTACAGTCGTTACACCTCAGCCAACGGTTGCCGGTCTACTACTTGCACCGCGGCACGCCAAGCATTGGGCGACACTCATACCCAGATCACACGAAATCAGGGCATTCGCTTACAGGACATAACTTATCGGCGTGGCGCCCTGCACGGCTCGCTGACGGTCATCATCGTCACGCACCGGACGGGGGATATGATCAGCCTGATCGATGGCCGTGTTATCGTGGCAAACGGCAAAGTCAGTGCCTGGCAACCGGAGAAATCGACGAATGACAGCGCAGCCGCATAAATCACACAACATGACAAACACACCGGATAAGCTCTCCGTGCAGCAATTCATTCTGCATGCCTTGCATATCGATCAACCTAATCTGATGGAATCGGCGGCACGCCTGTCCGCAGCCGATTGGGACGAAACGGTCCGCCTGGCAAACGCTCACCGCCTGGGCCCCATCCTCCATAAACGGCTCAGCCAAAGCGACATCCGCGAGGCCCTGCCGGACACAGTACGGCAAGTATTCAAAGTCAAATACCAGCGCAATTCGATCCGTAACCTCGCGCTGTATCGCGAATTGATTCGGCTAACCGAACTGCTGAACGCGCACGGCATTCCGTCGCTGGCCCTCAAAGGTGCCTATTTGGCGCGCTTCGCCTATCCCGAGCCGAATATCCGCTGGCTGCGCGACCTGGATCTACTGGTGCCCGAGGCGCAGGTACAGGTGGCGTTCGATCTATTGGTGAGCCAGGGGTATCGGCAAGCAACGGGCGGCCATGCGCATACGCATGGCGAAACATCCAAGCACCTGCCGATGCTGATCGGGCCGGAAGGCTTGGCAGTCGAGCTGCATCTGCGTTTGTTGAGTCCGCATAATGCCGACCTGGTCCCCGTGGTACCCAGCCATTTTGCCTGGGACCGTCTCTGGTCGCGCCGCATCGAGCGGCGGGTAGGGGAAACGGCGGTCCAGTTTCTGTGCCCCACCGATCTGCTGTTGCATCTGTGCCTGCACGCGACTGTCGAACATCACTTCAACGTGGGTCCGCTGGCGCTGGCCGATATCGTGTATTTACTACAGGACGAGGCATTCGACTGGGAAGATTTTCTGAGCATGGCCGAATCGGGCGCTTGGCAGGCCGGCGTCTTACCGGCACTGGACATGGCGCGCCGTTTACTCGGCGCAGCGGTACCGGATGAGGCGGTTCAACGCTTGGCGAATGGGCGCGACCTGAGACCCTGGCAGGCCAGTGCGGACTATCTGCTTTTTTCCGAACTGGCGGATATCCACTCGGTGGGTGGCTTGAGGATGGCGGCGGTGCTGTTCGCCGATGGCGGCATCCGCCACCGCCTGAGCTTGACATGGCAAGGCCTGTTCGTGTCGCGCCAACAGATCGCCCGGGAGTTCACCGTCGATCCGGCATCGTTGCGCGTTTTTTTCTATTACCCGCTGCGCTGGTGGCGTCTTGGCAAAACCACTTGGCAAAACCTGCGCCAGGCAGACGCACGCCAGACGGCGGTGTTGCCGCTCGTGGCGCATAAAGCCCGACTCGACGCTTGGCTGCAGCAAGGGCGACAGACGGCCGGCCGCCACGACCCGGCCGAAAGAAGACCGCAAGATTAAACACAGAAAACCCAGGGAAAACCACCTTAATTCAGAGTTTTGAAATCGACAGCCCATGCTTAAATGGATCCACCCTTTGCGTCCATCATGCAGGCTCTCATGCTCGTCGATACACCACCCGTCAAATTCCGCCTCGTCACGCGCAGTGATTTCGATGGCCTGGTTTGCGGGGTTCTGCTGACGGAACTGAATCTGATCGACGACATTTTGTTCGTTCATCCGAAAGACATGCAGGACAGCAAAGTACTCATCACGGCGAACGACATCACGACCAACCTGCCCTACAACCCCGCCGCGCATCGGGTGTTCGACCACCACGTTTCGGAAACCTTGCGCAACGCCACGCGCGCAGCCAATCATGTGATCGACCCGAACGCTTTGTCGGCGGCGCGGGTGGTCTACGATTACTATGGTGGTGCCGAGCGCTTTCCACGGGTCAGTGCCGACATGATGGCGGCGGTCGATAAAGCAGACTCGGCCCAATTTTCCGTCGAGGACATTTTGCGGCCCACCAACTGGGTATTGTTAAATTACTTGATGGACCCGCGTACTGGGCTGGGGCGTTTCCGCAATTTCCGAGTCAGCAATTATTCTTTGATGATGGATTTGATTCAGCACTGCGCCACACTGTCGATCGACGAGATACTGCAGCTAACGGACGTTCGCGAGCGCGCCGAATTGTATTTCGAGCATGTGGCACCCGCCAGCAAACAGCTGCAGCATTGTTCGACGATACATAAAAACCTGCTGACGCTGGACCTGCGAAACCAGGACACGATTTTCGCAACCAACCGCTTTTTGATTTATGCCCTGTATCCGCAAGCGAATATTTCGATTCATTGCCTCAATGGCCGCGATAACCAGAATACCGTTTTTGCAGTCGGCAAATCGATCGTCAACCGCAGCTCGAAAACCCATATCGGGCAACTGATGTTGTCTTATGGGGGGGGCGGGCACGAAAATGCCGGCACCTGTCAAATAGCCAACGCTGATGCATCCCGCGTCATGCATGAATTGATCGAAACGATCAACTCGGACGGCTAAAACAGCGGCTTTGGCAAAAAACGACTCCCCTTTACGGGCTATGGCAAACTTGGCGGACAAGGGTTTCCAGAACCCGGCCGTTATCTGCAAGTCATTGTTTTTATAGTATTTTCTATTGCAAACCAAAAATCACGAATGCATATTTTGAGCGGGTTTGCCCTAGCTGATATCTTTTTACGTCAGAAACCACCCAAGCAGCGTAGCCGCGCGTCATACTACTGCTGTTTTACAAAAGTGCTGAAGTTATCAAGAATGCAGCTATCGAAACGAGCCAAAGCGGTGTGCCATGAAAACCCTCAGCATCTGCATCGTGGAAAAAAAATTTCCGCTGGTGTTCGAAACCAGTGAGCTGCTGGCCCATACCGCGCGCAGCCGGCCCACCTTCGGAAAGCTGAAATTTTCCCACCATGCGACATTGGCCCAAGCACGGGCTCAGGCCGAAGATGGCATGGACCTGTGCGTATTGCATTTGCCGGCCGACTTCGACGGCGCCGTCCGGCTGTACCAAGAAGCCATTCATGAGCTGCCACGGGTATCGATCCTGATTTTTTGCGATGATCTCCATACCGCATTGCGTCTAAAGAAGCTCTGCCGCGCCTGCGACCAGGCCGGTTGGACCTGGTCGAGCTTCGAGCGGTTTCATCAAACGATTCAGCACGCCATCGATAACGCGCTGAGCATGCGCGACTCACAAAGCGCCCGCCTCACCCAGGCAGCTTAGTCGCCAGGAAGCTGGCGCGTTGCTCGAGCCGGTCGACGTAGGCCGCCAAAGCCGCGAACTCGGCGCGCCAGGGCACACTGGGAAAACGAAACGCGGTATAGGCCAAACCGGAGACGACCGCGATGTCACCGATCGCCAGCCGGGCGCCCAGATAGCCGGACGCGCTTTTCAACAGCAAGCGGTCCAGGTAGGCACAACTCACCATCAACTTACCGATCTGGCGATCAATCCAGGCCTGGCTTTTGTGGTCGGCCGGATGAAAACGCGCTTCCAGCAGCATGGCGACCGCCGCATCCGCAATACCATCGCCGATGGCCTCCAGTACCCGGGCGTCGCATCGCGCCGACCAGTCGGTTGGTAGCAACGGCGGGGCGGGCTGCAAACTTTCCAGTACCTCGACGATGACCGAGGAGTCGAACACCGCCCTGCCGTCGTCAAGCACCAGACTCGGCACCTTGCCCAGAGGGTTGAGCGATTGAATGTCGCTGGCGGCCGACCAGACATCTTCGGTGACGAACTCATACGGCAGCGCTTTTTCGGCCAGCATGATGCGGATCTTGCGTACAAAAGGGCTGGTCAATGATCCAATCAGTTTCATATGCGGGGTTTCCTTGACGATCGAGACCGCCACCTTAGCGGAGAACGCCATTTGAATCTACTCGTCTGCCACCGCAAGCTCTGAGGCTATAATGTCGGTAGCGTAAGCACTCGCGCAGCTTATCGAGCAGGCGGCTAGACTGCAAAACAGGACTGGAGGGTTTCATGGAAAATTTATAACTGTTTATTTGTACAGCATATGATTACCGAAGCCAGTCTGCAAGCGGCTTGCGGAAGATGGAGCATGCAAATTTATCCGACGGCTCTGGTTTTATCCTGCAGGTTTTGCGGGATACATTACGTTAGGCGTCACAGTCGCTACGATAGCGACACACAAAGGGAGTCGAAAAATGCGAATCATTCTGGCGTTACTGCTTTCGTCGGTCCTTGTTGCGTGCGCTGGCAAGGTTGACTACATCCGCCCCTCCGCCAATGCCGCAGCGGGCGCCAACGCAAAAACCATTGAGCGTGCACGCGAGGCTGTCTGGAATGCCGCCGTACCAGAGCTCGGCAAGCAGTTCTTCGTAATCAACAACCTCGATAAGTCCTCAGGGCTCATCAACATCAGCTACTCGGGCGATCCAGAGCGCTACATCGACTGCGGCCGCATCACTTCGTACGTGAAGAACGCGCGCGGAGAACGCACATACGACTTCCCAGCATCCAAGGCTCAGCAGTCATACGAAATCATGAACCCAGGCGTAGGCCTCTTTGCGCTAGACCGAAGAATGAATCTGGAAGGCCGCGTCAACCTTATCTTCGAGGAAGTGGGGCCTAGCACGACCCGCGTGACCGCGAACACCCGATATGTCGTTGCTCGCAGCCAAGTTGTCAGCAACACGCAGGGCGCTTCCCGCACCTTCAACGACACCATATCGTTCAACTCCGGAGCCGGTGCATCCTTTCCGTCGGACTCAGACGGCCGTTCAGCCGAATGTGTATCGACAGGTGCGCTCGAACGGGAAGTGCTGTCGGCAATTCGGTGACGCCTAACCCTTCGCTCGAGCGGACCCCCACCGGCAAGCCGCTTGGGCCGCGAAGCGGCCATTACTATCATTCACTCCGCGGCCCAAGCGCCTTCCCGCCGGGGTCCGCTCAGCTCAAACGTTAGCCGAAATACAAAACCACAACGCACAGTCTTAACTTATTCGTTAGATATCGAGTCCGCACTCGCTCATCTTTTGCACGAAATATCTGACCTTCAACAACAAGGAGAAGTAAAAATGCCTGTGGTATCGCACGGTCTTGGATTTGGCAATGGCTCCCTCATCGAAAACACCGACAATGGGACGGTTCAATACCGAGCGACCGGAACGCTGTTGCCTGCTTTTAACGTTCAACTTGCTGACGTAACAGGCGTTTCCAGCCAGAAGAAGGGCTTTCTAAAAGTTCTAATGAGAGTTCACGGGCAAGGCACTATCCTTGCTGAAACCGAAGTTAACCACGGATGTCAATCAGCATGCAAAACTTTCCAGTTTTGGGGTGGAAACAGCGTCCAATAGTTTCCACCCCAGTGTGTAACTATCCGGTATTTTTGCCGGGGGTTGTCTGGAGTGTTTTACATGGACATTATTTACGAAATACGTCG
>JBKCTV010000066.1:0-96622 GCA_046318595.1 Burkholderiaceae bacterium
TGCATGACGGTCCGCATGCCCCAACCCTTGCGATAAATGTTCTATATATCGGTCAAACCGTTCGCTTGTCCCCATCGTTGCTCATCAGAGTGATAAAAACAGACGTATGATGACACTTTTTTAGTGACACAGTAAGATTAAATATCACATAATCAAGCAGCCGCAGAACCTCAGGTGCACTGGGGCGCGTCGCACGGCGCACCAGATCAAAACATTGAGCCAGATTGGGACCACCTTCGTTCTGGTATTTCATTTCCGGGACCACGCCAAGCGCCTGGCAAAAATCCTCTTGATGCAGGCGTTGCCGATGGCCAAGGGCATCGACCAGTCGGTCGTAGCGCTCAACCAAAAGAAACGAGCGATTCAACACGAGATGGATTTTTGATTTTGCTGGCTTGATCTGCATGGCATCCGCCAGCGCCATGCAATATCCTTCATTGATCACGCTATCTTGAATACCGCGAATGGCTGGCTTTAGGATGTGCGAGCTCGGCGTGCCGTTAAGGGGCAGCCCGATGCGGGTACCATCAAAAACCACGGGTAACTTGTCTTGAGCCCCCGCCAATGAAAGCCGCAAACCGTCTTTGCCTGCTAACATGGGGCGACGCGGTAATTCATCCAGAATGGCAACGACTTCTTCGTCGCTCAGCCATTCAACATCATCGCCGCAACTCGGCACAGGCAACGCCTGCCCCGGCTCAAGGAAAGTCACGGCGCCGGCACATTCGCCGCCGATGTGGTCTAACAGCGCAAAGTCATTCTGGTTTGATACCTGAAATTGCTGGGCAATCAGCCGACGCATTTGTCCTTCTGGCAGCAAACCGGCAAAGAAAGGGCGCGTCTTGCGATCGTCGAACGGCTCCGTTTGCAGAGGCAGGGAGGCCGACAAAGCAATAGCATCTTTGTGCAACAGCCAACCGGGTGCGTAGCAAAAATTCAGTCGGCCATCGACCAGCGCCAGCGTGCCGACACGTTCAGCGAAAAGCCAGACTTCCAACTCATGCGCCATGGTTGCCTCCTTCGCGCCGTTCGTTGGCAGGAAGCGATGGCAATCCAATTAACTGGATATCTCCACCCAATACATCGATGACCTTGAGCACGTTTTCCAGTCGAACAGTGGGTTTGCCGGCCTCAAGGTCGACGATGAAGCGCACACCCACGCCGGCTGCGAGGGCTAGTTGTGGCTGGGTTAGCCCGAGCTGCTTGCGAGCGGTTCGCAATGCGTGTCCTAGTTGTTGAGGTGACCGAATGGATGTCATGGCTTGACTGGTTTCCCGTTCGGGAAATTATCGGCTACAAGTGGACTATGTGCAAGCAGTATTTCCTGATCGGGAATTTTTGGTATGATCAAGGCCAGTCTTGGGCTTTAACATTGAGATCAGGCCGGAATTACTCGTTCTGTTTCATGGCCCGACCCCGGCGATGCTGAAGGGTTGCTGGCCACCCCACAGTGGGCAAAGGCACTTCTGGAAGCAGCGATTGCCCACTTGGCTTGAAAAAAGCGCGTTTTAAGCGCCGATCGCGGCCTTCAGCAAACGCCCCATCTCCGACGGGTCTTTGGTGACAGTAATACCGCAGGCCGCCATGATTTCGAGCTTTTCCTGCGCTGTGCCCTTGCCACCGGAAATGATTGCACCGGCGTGGCCCATGCGTTTGCCCGGTGGAGCGGTGACGCCGGCGATGAAACCTACGATGGGCTTTTGCATATGGTCGCGCGCCCATTCGGCTGCGGCCTCTTCGTCGGAACCGCCGATTTCGCCAATCATGACGACGGCATCCGTTTCCGGATCGTCGTTGAACAGTTTTAAGACGTCGATGTGCTTCAAACCGTTGACCGGGTCGCCACCGATACCAACCGCCGATGACTGCCCGAGGCCCAGCTCGGTCAGTTGCCCGACCGCCTCGTAGGTCAACGTGCCGGAACGCGAAACAACGCCAATTCGGCCTTTTTTGTGGATATGGCCCGGCATGATGCCGATCTTGATTTCGTCGGGAGTGATGACGCCCGGGCAGTTCGGACCGACCAGCAGAGTCTTGCGGTTTTCTTTGCGCATGCGGTCGCGCAGCTCTAGCATATCGCGCACGGGAATGCCTTCAGTGATACAGATGACTAGGTCGAGGTCAGCCTCGACAGCTTCCCAGATGGCGGCAGCCGCACCGGATGGCGGCACATAAATGACCGAGGCCGTGGCGCCAGTTTGCTTCTTGGCATCGGCGACGCTGGCGTAAATCGGAATGCCCTCGAAATCCTCGCCGGCTTTTTTGGGGTTGACGCCCGCGACGAAACAGTTTTTGCCGTTGGCATAGTCGCGGCACATCCGGGTGTGAAACTGGCCGGTCTTGCCGGTCATGCCTTGCGTGATGACCTTGGTGTTTTTATCGATCAATATGGACATAGTCGTTTCCTTTAAGCGTTGGCTGCCGAGCCCGTGGCTGCGACGACCTTCTGTGCGGCCTCAGCCATGGTGTTGGCGGCGATGATGGGCAAACCGGAGTCGGCCAGCATTTTTTTGCCGAGGTCCTCATTGGTGCCTTTCATGCGCACGACGAGCGGCACTTTGAGGCCGACCACCCTGGAAGCCGTGATGACGCCTTCGGCGATCACGTCGCAGCGCATGATGCCCCCGAAAATGTTCACCAGAATGGCTTTCAGGTTTGGGTTGCGCAGCATGATTTTGAAGGCCTCGGTTACTTTTTCAGTGGTGGCGCCACCGCCCACGTCGAGAAAGTTTGCAGGCTCGCCACCGAATAATTTGATGGTGTCCATAGTCGCCATGGCGAGGCCAGCGCCATTGACCAGACAGCCGATATTACCGTCGAGCGAAATGTACGACAGGTCGAACTTCGAGGCCTCGACTTCCGCCGGATCTTCTTCTTCGACATCGCGCAGCTCGACCAAATCCGCGTGGCGGAACAAGGCGTTGGCATCGAAATCGATTTTGGCATCGAGGGCGATGATATCGCCCGAACCGGTCAGGATCAGGGGATTGATCTCCGCCAAGCTGGCGTCGGTTTCCCGGAATGCTTTGTACAAACCTTGAAACGCTACGCGCGCCTTGCCGATCGAACCGTCGGGAATGCCGATTTTACGGGCCAGATCGTCGGCTTCTGCATCGCTCAAACCCAGGGCCGGGTCGACATACACTTTATGGATCAGCTCGGGCGTATGCTCAGCCACTTCCTCGATTTCCATGCCGCCCTCGCTGGAGGCCATGACGCAGACTTTTTGTGTACCGCGGTCGACGACCATGCCGACGTAATATTCTTTTTTGATGTCTGCGCCCTCTTCGACGAGCAGGCGCCGGACTTTCTGACCCGCAGGACCGGTTTGATGCGTAATCAGCTGCATACCCAGGATGCTCGACGCGTGTTCGCGGACCTCATCGATGCTTTTGGCCAGCTTGACTCCCCCGCCCTTACCCCGGCCACCGGCGTGAATCTGCGCTTTGACGACCCAGACCGGGCCGCCCAACTTCTCGGCGGCGCCGACAGCCTCTTCGACGGTAAAGCACGCAAACCCGCGCGGCACAGCAACACCGTACTGACGCAATATTTGTTTGCCTTGGTATTCGTGGATTTTCATCTCATTTTTCCTTGGACTCGATAGAATTTAAAAATGGGTAAAGCTGCTTGCCGAGCCCAACGATAAAAAAGACATTCGCTGAATAAACTGTAAGCAAGCGGCTGGATGCATGTGCAAGGGGTGAAGCGACCGGCAGAGGGAGATATCGATTCTTTAATCACTTTCCGCTACTTGTCCAGCATTATCGGACAGGGCGGGATTCTAACACGATTGATGATCCGCCGACAGGCACAAGGCGCTTGCACGAGAAAACCTATGTTTTCGAAAGCGGGCTCGTGTCATGTTGCCGATAAGACTTAAGCGCCTGCCGTGAAGCTTGCAGTTCGAAGCCACGCTGGATGAGAGCACCAAGCATTTTCTGCTCAGGCGTAGGGGAGCGACCATCATATTTTTTATGAAGCCATTTCAAAGCACGCTCGGCCTCTGAGCCCAGAGCCGCCAGGGCATCGGCAATCGCGTGCTCATCGACTGCATGCTGCTGAAGCTCCGCACGAATATACCGGCTGCCGTAGTTGACGGCCCGCCGACGAGAGAGGCTTTCGGCAAAACGCGCGTTTGACTGCCAGTCTTTTGACTGAAGCCACTGCACGACCCCGGCGATCTCATCTTCGGCGTAACCAAGGCCGTTGAGCTTAGTTGTAAGCTCGTATTCGCTGTGCTCGCGACGACTGAGAAGCGCGAGCGCTTTGGCTTTGGCAGACACTGAGGGTGCGGAGGAAAAAGCTCTGCGCCCGTTTAGTGGACTCATGCTTCAAAGGCAGCCGCCGAGGAAAAATCTGCCTTAGAAGTATCCGCCTTAGGCTTCGAAACAGGCGCTTGCCGATTGTTGACGCCGAGCTTTTCGCGAATTTTGTTTTCGATTTCAAGAACCATTTCGGGCCGTTCGCGTAAAAACTCCCGGACATTGTCTTTGCCCTGTCCGATGCGTTCGCCGTTATAGCTGTACCAGGCACCCGACTTATCGACAATATTATGCTGCGCGCCGAGATCGATGACTTCGCCTTCGCGCGAAATACCTTCGCCATACAAAATATCGAACTCGGCTTGCTTGAAGGGTGGCGATACTTTGTTCTTGACGACCTTGACTTTGGTCTCGGAACCGATGACCTCATCGCCTTTTTTGATGGAACCGGTACGACGGATATCGAGCCGTACGGAAGCATAGAACTTGAGTGCATTACCGCCGGTCGTGGTTTCCGGGCTACCGAACATGACACCGATTTTCATACGGATCTGGTTGATGAAGATAACCATCGTATTGGTGCGCTTGATACTTGCCGTCAACTTACGCAGCGCCTGGCTCATTAGACGTGCTTGTAACCCGGGCAGCGAATCGCCCATATCGCCTTCGATTTCCGCGCGCGGGGTCAGCGCTGCCACCGAATCGATGACGACCAAATCGACCGAGCCGGAGCGTACTAACGAATCGACGATTTCCAAGGCCTGTTCGCCGGTATCGGGCTGCGAAATTAACAGCTCGCTCAGATTGACACCCAGCTTTTGGGCATACTGAACGTCCAGCGCGTGCTCAGCATCAATAAACGCACACGTGCCGCCCTGCCCCTGCATTTGTGCAATGGCTTGCAGCGTCAGCGTGGTCTTACCCGACGACTCGGGCCCGTAAATTTCGATGACGCGACCACGCGGCAAACCGCCGACGCCAAGCGCGATATCCAGGCCCAGCGAGCCCGTGGAAACGACCTCGAGATCCTGAATGACTTCGTTTTCACCGAAACGCATGATCGAACCCTTACCGAACTGCTTTTCGATCTGGGACAGGGCGGCCGCGAGCGCTTTGGCTTTTTCGGCTGGGGCAATACGGCTGGGGGTGTTATCGCTCATGTTTATTCAACCTGAAAACTATCGAGAAAAGTCATTGTACACTGTTTTATCATACAGTAATATCGGGTGACACCACCCGAGATCACCCCAGGGTGAAGGCAGGTACACGCACCACAACCGCCAGTGTCAGCAACGTGAAAGCGGCTGCCAACACATCGTCGAACATGACCCCGAAACCGTTTTTCCACTGACGATCGAAGTGACCGATGGGGGGCGGCTTGAGGATATCGAAGAACCTGAACAACACGAATGCGCCGAGCTGCATCGAAAAGTTACGCGGCAATATCCACAGTACCAACCAGATCGCAAAAATCTCGTCCCACACGATCGATTTGTGATCCATTTCCCGTAAATGCCGGCCGGTGAGCTCGCAGACCAACACCCCCACCACGAAAGCCGCTATCAGCACTCCGGCCCAGAGCCGATCGCTCAAGTACCGGTCCAGGCCGATAAAGCTCAGCCAGCCGAACAAGCTTCCCCAAGTGCCCGGGGCCACTGCCGGTAAGCCGCTGCCGAACCCCTGGGCGATCCAGTGTGCGGGATGCGCCAGCATGAAACGCCGATCGGGGCTGGCGCGCCGACGCCGCGGCGGGGAGTAATCAGGCGCCGGACGGTCTTCGGCCAGAGGCTCCGCCAAACTAAACTGGGAAATGGTCATAAGCCTGCACTTCGAGAGGAATGAGATGGTCGTCCAGTGTGCGCAGCAGCAAGCCGCGCCGGTCGACGATGCGACCGATACGCCTGAGCGGCAAATCCAGGCGCACGGCGATGGCCTCGATGGCGGCGCGCTGCGTGGGTGGCGCGGTCCAGCAGAGCTCGTAATCGTCGCCGCCCTGCAGGCCGAGCCGCCAACGGTCGGCCGTCGGCAAAGTTTGCAATACTGCGGCGAAAGGCAGCGATCGTTCGTCGAGCTCTGCCCCCACCGCGCTCGCCTGTAGAATATGCGATAGGTCGCCGGCCAGGCCATCCGACAAATCGATGGCGGCGCGAGCGACACCGCCTAAAGCCAGGCCCAGTTCGACGCGCGGCGTCGGCCGGTCGAGCCGTGCGCAAGCAGCCGTCCACTGGGGATCGTGGCAGACGCCGTCAAGGGCCGAGCGCCGTTCGACCGCCCAGGCCGCCGCGCCAAGCTCGCCCGACACCCAGATGTCGTCGCCCGGTCGGGCCTCGGCGCGCCTGAGCATACGGCTTGCCTGGCGACCAGGCACCGTTCCGAAAACCGTCACGCTAATCACCACAGGGCCTTGGCCCAGGCTGCCGGTGGTGTCCCCGCCGACCAAGGGGCAGGCGTAGCGCTCGCTCAAGCCCCGAAAGCCCGCCGCAAAGTCTTGCAAGAAGCTTTCGCGGTCCATGCCATAACGCTCGTCGTTCCACACCCGCGGCAGCGTCAGCGCCAACAGACAGGCCAAAGGCACGGCGCCGCAGGCCGCCAGATCCGATAAATTGACGGCGAGACTCTTATGACCAAGCGCCACGGGGTCACCCGCCGCCAAGAAATGCACCCCTTCGACCAGGGTGTCCACAGAGGTAAGCAGCGTGGCATCCGCCGCAACACTTAAGGCCGCACAGTCGTCGCCGATGCCGACCGGAAGCTGCGCGTTCAAACGGGCGGCCGTGCGAGCGCCGAAAAACCGGTCTATCAGGGCAAACTCGCCGCTCGCCACCGGCCTCCGGATCGGCTGCGACGCGTCGTTCATAGGGCCTGCGGCTTGACTTCCTCGGCACGCAAAACCGTCGCGACTTTGTCGAGGATACCGTTGATGTATTTGAATCCGTCCGTGCCACCAAAGGTTTTCGTCAACTCGACGGCTTCGTTGATGACCACGCGATACGGGATTTCGGGATGCTGGCGAAGCTCGAAAGCCCCCATGAGCAAGACGCCCTGCTCGACCGGGCTGAGTTCGACCCAGGGCCGGTCCAGAAAAGGCTCCACAGCGGTGCGCAGCTCTGCGCCCAGAGCGATGACGCCGTGCAGCAGCGACTGATAATGCGCATGGTCGGCTTTTTCGTAGCCAGGGGCGCCGCGCATATGCGCATCGATCACACCGGCATCGACCGGATTCAAGAGCCACTGATACAACCCCTGAACGGCCAACTCGCGGGACCGGCGGCGCGGGTTACGGACGTGCGGACGCGCTTCACTCATCGTTTTCGTCCGTGGCGTCGTCGGGCAGGCTATCATCCAGGCTCAACAAGAGATTGCCCATCTCCACCGCGACCCGCGCCGCCTCGGCACCCTTCTCGACCATCCGGGCTTCGGCCTGCTCGCGGGTATATGCCGTCAAAACGGCGTTGGCAATCGGTATGCCGTAATCGAGCGCGAGCTGAGCAATACCGGCGGCACTTCGTTCGCACACGAGCTCGAAATGATAGGTGTCGCCCTTGACGACGGCGCCCAACGCCACGAGGGCATCGAAAGCAGCCGACTCGGCCATGCGCTGCAGACAGATCGGCACTTCCAGCGCGCCCGGAACGCTGGCGTGCAAAATATTTCCCTGGTGTACGCCCAGCTTCAACAACTCGGCGTGACAGGCGTTCCACAGCGCGTTCGTGATGTCCTCATTAAAGCGGGCCTGCACCACCCCGATGCGTAAACCGCCGCCGTCCAGATTGACCGGCAGGCTACCGGGTCGATTACTCATACAATCTCCTCGCCAGCATAACCGACGACTTCGAGACCGAAGCCCGTCATGCTGGGCATTTTGCGGGGACGGGCCAGCAAACGCATTTTTCCGACCCCCAGATTTTTCAATATCTGCGCACCAATACCATAGTTGCGCAGGTCGTCTTTGCGGCGCTCGCTGACCGGCTTGCGCGCGCCATGGGCATGCCCGTTCAGTCCTTGGAAACGGTCGATGAGTTGTTCTCCCGACTCGTTGCAGTTGAGCAACACCAACACACCCTGTGATGCCGCCGCGATCGCCTGGAGCGCCGCCGCGAGCGGGTAGGAATGTCCGCCCGAACCAGCGTGCAGCCAGTCGAGAATCGACACCGGCTCATGCACCCGCACCAGTGTTTCACGATGTGTATCCAGCGGACCGTTCACCAGGGCCAGATGCACGGCACCGGTCGGTCGGTCGCGAAACGCAAACGCCGGCAAAGGGCCGATAGGCGTATCGAGCGTGCTCTCGCCGATCCGTTCAATGAGGGAATCGTGCGCCGCACGGTAATGGATCAGGTCGGCAATCGTGCCGATTTTCAAACCGTGTTCGCAGGCGAATTTTTCCAGATCGGGCAGGCGCGCCATGCTGCCGTCGTCGTTCATGATTTCGCAAATGACCGCAGCGGGCCGCAGGCCGGCGAGCGCCGCCAGATCGCAACCGGCCTCGGTATGGCCGGCACGCATCAGCACTCCGCCCTCGACTGCGGCCAGTGGAAAAACATGCCCGGGCTGCACCAGATGCTCGGGCCGGGCGTCGGCGGCCACGGCACACTGAATCGTGAGCGCGCGGTCAGCAGCGGAAATACCGGTCGAGACGCCCTCGGCGGCTTCGATCGACACCGTGAAGTTCGTGCCGTGGCTCGAACCGTTATGCGCCACCATAGGCCGCAGGCCCAGCCGGGCACAATCCGTTTCGGTCAAAGTCAGGCAGATCAACCCCCGGCCATGCTTGGCCATGAAATTGATGGCGGCCGCATCGGCGAATTCCGCCGCAACCACCAGGTCGCCTTCGTTTTCGCGGTCTTCTTCATCGATGAGAACAACCATTCGACCGGCCCGCAGGTCGGCGACGATGTCCAGGGTTGAACTGATGGGCATGCTAGGCTTCGCTAAGTTTCATGGTAGTCGGCGGGCGGACGCGGCGGAATCGCCGCTAAAGTCGAATTGTACCGCGCGCGCCGCTTCGCCAGCCAAACGGCCAACAGCAGCCAGCACGCCGTGAGCACCAAAGCTGCCCGCCAGAGGGCATCGGGGTGCCGCGCGTAAAACGTCAGCCCCCGGGTAACCGGCACCGACACCAACCCGATTTCCGGCTCGTTGGTCGACAAACGCAACAGCCATTGCCCCTCGGCGCCGATCACGCCGGACAGGCCCGTGTTGGTGGCGCGGATCATCGGCCTGCCGAGCTCCAGGGCCCGGGTTCGCGACATCTGCGCGTGTTGCTCCATCGCCCGGGACTTGCCGAACCAGGCCAGGTTGCTGACGTTCACCAGGACATTGGGCTGCGGCTCGCTGGCGGCGACCAGCTCGGCGAATTCGCGGCCGAACACATCTTCATAGCAAACGTTCGGCAGCAAATACTGCGCACCGAGCCGAAACGCCCGCGCCCGGCCCTCGCCCCGGTTGAAGTCGCCGAGCGGCATGTTCATCAAATCGACGAACCAGCGAAAGCCCAGCGGGATGAACTCGCCAAACGGCACCAGATGCCGTTTGTCATAGCGGACCGGCGGGATGTCGGGCGCGCGGTTGTCGGCCGGATCCAGCGCAATCACGCTATTGGTGAAGCGGCTGTGGTCGTCGAGCGCCGCGCCCATGACCACCCATACATTAAACTCGTGCGCCAGCCCTTGAAACGCGTCCCGCCAATGCACAGGCGCGTCGTGCCAGAGCAGCGGAATCGCCGTTTCCGGCAACATCAGCCAGTCGCCGTGCTGCAAGCGACTGGCCGCCTGGCGCGCCAGATCATACGTTTGCCGCACGTTTTCGGCGATTTTCGCGCCGTCGAATTTGACTTCCTGCGCAATATTTGGCTGAACGATCGCGACCCGCACATGGCCAGCACTGCTCACGCCGGTATCGAGCGGCACGCCGCTCACCACGGTCAACACAGCGGCGATCATCGCCAAGCACCCGGCCGCCGGCGCATCCCGACGCCAACCGGGCCGAGGCGTTTTACGGAAATAGTCGATGCCATGAGCGATCAGGCAGGCACTCGCAGCCACTACGCACCAGCTCAAGCCCGTGCCGCCCGTCCAGGGCAAAGCGTTTTCGACAAAGCTTCCAGGGAAAATTTCCGTCGATGCCAGCCACGGAAAGCCGGTGAATACCCAGCCCCGCGCCTGCTCGGTCACTGTCCAGCAACTGGCCCAGCTCATTGCCGCCACGGCGGGGCCTGGCTGCCAACGGCGCCAAATCCAGGCGTGCAGCCACACCGCAGCAAGTGGGTATAAGGCAAGATAGGCCGACAGCAGCAGCACGCCGCCGCCGGCGATCGGCCAAGGCATCGCGCCATAAGTATGCAAACTGATGAACAACCAATGGATGCCGCTGACGAATAAAGCCATGCCGAACGCCGCGCCCAGGCGCACGACCCGGGCAGGCGCGGCCTGCACCAGTTGCTGAATGAGCACCAGAATCAACGGCGCCAGCCACCACCAGCCAGTCGGCGCAAAAGCCAACGGCCACGCCAGACCGGCCGAAACCGCCAGCACGAGGCCAATCACGGGCATATGCCGCTTCGGTAACCCCGGCTTCACGAATCGTGGCCGAGCATACCCGTGTTTGCATCCATCGATTCATCGGGCCGAAACTCGGGCACCATGCGCTCGACCTTGAGGATATGCACCTGCCGCGCATCGGCGCGCAGCACCTCGAAGCGAATCGGCGCCAGCTCGATGATTTCGTCGCGGCGCGGCACACGCCCGAGATGATCAGACAACAGCCCACCAATCGTATCGGACTGCTCGTCGGAAAAACTCGTCTGAAATACTTCGTTGAAGTGGTCGATCTCGGTCAGCGCCCGGACCCGGTAATGCCGTCCCCGGGAAGCGTCATCGACCTCGACGATGTTGTCGCTGGCCTCGTCGAAATCGTATTCGTCCTCGATGTCGCCGACGATCTGCTCAAGCACGTCTTCGATCGTAATCAGGCCCGCCACACTGCCATACTCGTCGACGACCATGGCGATGTGGTTGCGATTGATCCGAAAATCGCGCAACAGCACGTTCAAACGTTTGCTTTCAGGAATGAATACCGCCGGGCGCAACATGTCACGCAAATCGACACCTTCGCCCACGCTACCGCAATGCTGCAGCAAGTCTTTCGCGAGCAAAATACCGATGATCTTATCGCGTGATTCCTCATAAACCGGAAAACGGGAGTGGCTGGTTTCGATGGCAAACGCGATGATTTTTTCGACCGAATCGGCGATATCGATCATGTCCATCTGTGAGCGTTGCACCATGATTTCGCGGGCGGACAGTTCAGACACCTGCATGACCCCCTCGATCATCGACAAGGCATCGGCGTCGAGCAGCTCGCGCTCATGGGCTTGGTGCAGAACTTCCAGTAACTGCTCGCGGTCTTCGGGCTCACGCAGCAACATCGAGGACAGGCGTTCAAGCAAACTGCGGGGACTTTTGGAGGAATAAGTTTGCGCGGCAAACGACTCTGACATACGGTAGGGGCGGCCTAGCGAATCGCCCCGGGAGTTCGAATCCGCTTAGGATAACCGAAAATTGCAAGTATTTGTTGCTATCGTCGGGCGTTCAATCGGGACCTACGACCTCGCCCCGCAAAGTATGCGTCAGCGCCTCGGTAATCGCCAAGTTGGTCATGCGCCCGACCAGGGCAGCCGACCCGACGAAGTTCACCACCCGGTTATTGTCGGTGCGGCCGAACAGCTCGGCCGGGTTTTTGCGCGACGGGCCTTCGACCAGCACACGCTGGACCGTCCCGACCATGCCCTGACTGATGCGGTCGGCCTGTACATTGATCAGGGTTTGCAGCCGCGCCAGCCGCGCCATTTTTTCTTCCTGGGGCGTGTCGTCAGGCAAATCGGCGGCCGGCGTACCTGGCCTGGCGCTGTAAACGAAGGAGTAGGATGAGTCGAACCCGACGTCTTCGATCAGTTTCAAGGTCGCGGCGAAATCGGCTTCGGTTTCGCCCGGAAAACCGATGATGAAATCCGACGACAGCGACAGATCAGGGCGTACGGCCCGCAGCCTGCGAATGATCGATTTATATTCGAGCGTGGTGTAGCCGCGCTTCATCGCCGCCAGCACACGATCGGAGCCGGCCTGAACCGGCAAATGCAACTGACTGACGAGCTTGGGCAGGCGCCCATATGCTTCGATCAGACGGGTCGTAAACTCCTTCGGATGCGACGTCGTATAGCGCACGCGCTCGAGGCCTGGAATTTCGCACACATAATCGAGTAAAAGCGCAAAATCGGCGATCTCCGTCCCCGCACCCATGGCACCGCGATAAGCATTCACATTTTGACCCAGCAGCGTTACTTCCTTGACGCCCTGATCGGCCAAATCGGCCACTTCGGTCAACACATCCTCGAACGGCCGCGACACCTCTTCGCCCCGCGTATACGGCACCACGCAAAAGCTGCAGTACTTACTGCAGCCTTCCATGATCGATACAAAAGCCGTCGGACCGTCGACCCGCGCCGGCGGCATATGGTCGAACTTCTCGATTTCCGGAAAAGAAATATCGACCTGCGGCCGGTTCGAGCTGCGGCGTGCGTCCAGCATCTGCGGCAAACGATGGAGGGTCTGCGGACCGAACACCACATCCACATACGGCGCACGTTTGACGATGGCCGCGCCTTCCTGGCTGGCAACGCAGCCACCGACGCCGATGAGCAAGCCGGGCTTCAATGCTTTTAGCTGACGCGCCCGGCCCAAATCGGAAAACACTTTTTCCTGGGCTTTTTCGCGCACGGAACAGGTGTTGAACAAAATGACATCGGCGTCTTCGGCGCTGTCCGTGCGTTCGAGATTTTGGCTGTCGCGCAGGATATCGGCCATCTTGTCGGAGTCGTATTCATTCATCTGACACCCGAAGGTTTTGATGAAGACTTTTTTAGTGGGTTCAGACATTCAAAACCTAATAGATTCGACCTTTACTCGTCGCAAGAATAAATTGTACATGGTTCGATGACTGTCAAGACATACGACCGATTGGAAGCCGGTATAAATTGTTATGATGAGCGACATGACATTTTTTCGTTTTTGCTGCATCCACAAGGAATGCTTTCCATGCTCAGGCGACCCACAGCCCCGAATATCGATTTTTTTCTCGGGCAAGCCGACCGTATTCTGAAGGCGCTGACGACGACACCGGCTGCTGGGCGCCCCAGCCCGGCCCACCACCCACACGTTCAGCAACGCGCACAGACTTTGTCTGACGAAGACAAGCGCACGGCAGGCCGGCTGATGCGCGTCAATCACGTCGGCGAGGTGTGCGCTCAGGCCTTGTATCAGGCGCAGGCCTTGACCACGCGTAACGATGTTTTGCGCCGGTCTTTCGACTATGCGGCACAGGAAGAGAACGATCACTTAGCCTGGACGGCCGAGCGTCTGACGGCGCTCGGCGCCCGCCCGAGCCTACTGAACCCCTTGTGGTTCGCCGGGGCTTTCGGGCTCGGTCTGCTCGCCGGGCGGCTGGGCGACACCATCAGCCTCGGTTTCATGGCCGAAACCGAGCGGCAGGTCGAGCAGCACCTGGCCGGACACCTGCAGCATTTGCCAGCGGCGGATATCGAGTCGCGCGCCATCGTCGAACAAATGCAGAGCGACGAAGCCCAGCACGGTCAAACCGCGGTCGACCTGGGAGGAATAGATCTGCCGCAGCCCGTGAAGTGGCTGATGCGCGGCATGGCGAAAATCATGACGAGCACGGCCAGCGTCGTTTGACGCTTCGGCGACCCGTCACCCCCGTTACTGCAAGTCGTCAATGACTTCCGAAGTGTGGGTGATTTCTGCGGTTTTATTCAGCATGATGGTAGCCGAACAATATTTATCGTGCGACAGTTTGATGGCTCGCTCGACCATATTGCCGGACAAGCCACGACCCCGCACCTTGAAATGAAAATGTATCCGCGTGAACACCTTGGGATCTTTTTCGGCACGTTCAGACTTGACCTCGACCTCGCAAGCCCGGACGTCCTGACCGCTCTTGCGCAGAATCAATACCACGTCGTAGGCGGTGCAGCCGCCCGTGCCGATCAAGACCAGCTCCATCGGCCGCGGCGCCAAATTACGGCCACCGCCGTCGGGCGCGCCGTCCATATTGAGCAGATGACCACTGCCCGACTCGGCCGTGAAGCTCATATCGGGTAGTCCATTCCATTTGACGGTGCATTCCATACAAACCTTTCGGCGCGATTGATCGCGTAAAACATTGATAAATTTTGAAAAAAAGCTATAATTTCGGGCTCGCCTGCCAGGGAGCGCCTGAAACGCGCTGCAAATCCGGCTTCGAATGCATCATGGTTTCAAGTCGTCATTGTAGTAAAAACAATCAGGATGGCCGGCGTGACCCTTTTTAACTTATCGAAAGTTCATCATGAGCACCTTTTCCGCAAAAACCCATGAGGTTGTGCGCGACTGGTTTGTGATCGACGCACAGGACAAGATCCTGGGCCGCGTTGCCAGCGAAGTAGCGCGCCGTCTGCGTGGCAAGCACAAACCCGAATTCACCCCACACGTCGACACCGGCGACTTCATCATCATCGTCAACGCAGCCGGGCTGCGGGTCACCGGCAACAAGGGGCTAAACAAGCTCTACCATCGTCACACGGGTTATCCAGGCGGTATCCGCACGACCAATTTCGACAAAATGCAGGCGCAGTTTCCCGGCCGAGCACTCGAAAAAGCCGTCAAGGGCATGCTGCCCAAAGGCCCCCTAGGCTACGCCATGATCAAAAAAATGAAAGTGTATGCCGGCGAAAGCCACCCGCACGCTTCCCAGCAACCCAAACCATTGAATTTCTGAGGCCATCCATGATTGGTAACTACTATTACGGAACGGGTCGCCGCAAAAGCTCGGTGGCGCGCGTTTTCATCAAACAAGGGTCGGGCGAATTCATCGTCAACGGCAAGCCGATCGCCGATTATTTCGCTCGCGAAACCGGGCAGATGATTGTTCGCCAGCCACTGGTGCTGACCAATAACGAACAAAGCTTCGACATCCGCGTGAACGTCTCCGGCGGCGGCGAGTCCGGCCAGGCAGGCGCCGTGCGCCATGGTCTGACGCGGGCGCTGATCGATTACGACGCGATGCTGAAGTCGGCCTTGTCCAGCGCCGGGCTGGTCACGCGCGATGCCCGTGAAGTGGAACGGAAAAAAGTCGGTTTGCGCGGCGCCCGACGTCGCAAGCAGTTCTCCAAACGCTGATCGCGTTCGGCCGTTCATGCCCCGCCCACCTCCCGGCGGGGTATCATTCGAAGCCACCGCGGCGTTTGTCCGGTGGCTTTTTTATTTGTCAGACAGCAAGAAAATTGAGACGAGGGAAGAAAAATGATACGCGCAGGCATCGTCGGCGGCACAGGCTATACGGGTGTGGAGTTGTTGCGCTTATTGGCTCAACATCCGGGTGTGACCATCACCGCCATCACCTCACGCAAAGAGGCGGGTACTCGTGTCTCGGAGATGTACAGCTCGCTGCGCGGTCGAGTGGATCTGGCGTTTTCCGACATGACGGACGACGGATCGCAGCTCAAGGAATGTGACGTGGTATTTTTCGCTACTCCGCACGGCGTTGCGATGTCTCAGGCGCGTGGCCTGCTCGATGCCGGGGTAAAGGTCATCGATCTCGCAGCCGACTTCCGGCTGCAAGACCCAGCCGAGTTTCAGCAATGGTACAAGATGGAACACACCGCCACTGATTTACTGCGGCAAGCCGTTTATGGTCTGGCTGAAGTCAACCGTGAATCGCTGCGGACGGCGCGCTTGGTTGGTCTGGCCGGCTGCTACCCGACCGCCGTGCAACTGGGATTGAAGCCTTTGCTCAGCAGCCCGACAGCGCTGATCGATGAGACGAGTATCATCGCCGACTGCAAATCGGGCGTGTCCGGCGCCGGACGCAAAGCCGAGGTGCAGTCCTTGTTTACCGAAGCCAGCGACAACTTCAAGGCTTATGGCCTGGCCGGACATCGCCATTTGCCGGAAATTCGCCAAGGGCTGAGCCGCATGGCGGGCCGCCCGGTCGAGTTGACCTTCATTCCGCATTTGCTGCCGATGATCCGCGGCATTCTGGCGACGATCTATGTCCGGCTAAGTCCGACCGGGCTGGCGACCGATATTCAGCGCCTATATGAAGACCACTACGCCGGCGAAGCGTTCGTCGATGTCATGCCTCCCGGCAGTTCGCCAGAAACCCGCAGCGTGCGCGCCTCCAACCTGATCCGACTGGCCGTGCATCAACCACAGGGCGGCAATACGCTGGTGGTGCTGGCCGCCATCGATAATCTGGTGAAAGGCGCGGCCGGCCAGGCGGTGCAGGTCATGAACCTGATGTTTGGTCAGGAGGAGACGACGGGGTTGCGGCAGATACCGATTCTGCCCTGATGAAATGCGTCCGATAATAGATCAGTTCATCGATCGACTCATAAATATCCGCCAAGGCCGTGTGTTGACTCTTTTTATGGAAGCCTTTGGCGATCGCCGGTTGCCAGCGCTTGCAAAGCTCCTTCAAGGTACTGACATCCAGATTGCGATAATGGAAAAATTTTTCGAGCCTGGGCATGTAACGTCCCATGAAACGCCGGTCCTGGCAAATACTGTTGCCGCACATCGGCGATTTGCCGACCGGTAAGTATTGACTCAAAAACGCCAGCATTTGCGCTTCCGCCGCCGCCTCGTCGAGCACGGAGGTGCGCACTTTATCGATCAGACCCGACTTGCCATGCGTGCTTTGATTCCACTTGTCCATACCAGCCAGGATTTCATCGGGCTGATGGACGACCAATACCGGCCCTTCGGCGACGAGTTGCAATTGCGAATCGGTGATGACCGCTGCCAGCTCGATGATTTTATCGTTGACGGGATCCAGGCCCGTCATTTCCATGTCGATCCAGATCAAGCGCGTTTCGTCGCGGACGATCGGCGTTTTTTCGGCAAACTCGGACGAAAGCGTAGTGGATGGCATGGCTTGTGACATAATTTTATTCATTCTGAAAGGGTTGATGTGTTCACTTATGTCTTTCTAACGGCGCTGACGACGAGCGTACTGCTGCGGGTCGCGCTGGCTTATCGGCAAATTCGCCATGTCGCCCAGCATCGCGGCGCCGTACCGGCCGTGTTTAGCGACAGCATCAGCTTGTCGGCCCACCAGAAAGCAGCTGACTATACCATTGCCAAAAGCCGTTTCGCCATGCTGAGCATTGCTTTGGAAACCGTCGTCGTGCTCGGCTTTACCCTCCTGGGCGGTTTGCAATGGCTAAACCAAGGGGTGCGCGATACAGAGATCGGCCAGCCCCTGCTGGCCGGTTTGATTTTAATGGGGGCGGTCGGCCTCATCGGCGCTTTGCTAGATTTGCCGCTGGCATTTTATCGGCAATTCGTCATCGAAGCACGGTTCGGTTTCAATCGCATGACCCCACGGCTTTTCATACTCGATTGGCTCAAACAGCTCGCGCTCGGCGCAACGCTGGGGTCAGCGCTGGTTGGCGGCGTGTTATGGCTCATGCAAGCCGCTGGCGCCTACTGGTGGATCGGTGCGTGGATATTGTGGAGCGTATTCAACCTACTTTTGATCGTTCTATACCCGACGGTGATCGCACCGCTATTCAATCGTTTCACGCCAATCGAAAGCGGCGCCATGCGCGAACGGATCGAAGGATTGCTGATCCGTTGCGGCTTTTCCGCCAAAGGCTTGTTCGTCATGGACGGGAGTAAACGCTCCAGTCACGGCAACGCTTATTTCACGGGGATCGGCAAGGCCAAGCGCATCGTGTTTTTCGATACCCTGCTCGAACGCTTGACAGGCCCGCAGGTCGAGGCCGTGCTGGCCCACGAGCTCGGGCATTTCAAAAAGCATCACGTCAAAAAAAGCCTCGTACTCGGTTTGCTGATAAGCCTGGTGCTGCTGTGGACCCTGCATCTGCTAGCGGGCAACACCTGGTTCTACACGGGACTGGGCGTCACGCCGAGCCTACACAGCCCCAACGATGCACTGGCTCTCGTTTTATTTTTTCTAACGCTGCCGTACTTTACGTTTTTTTTGAACCCGTTATCGGCCTTATTGTCGCGCAGGCACGAATTTGAAGCCGATCGCTATGCCGCAGAACAAACCGACCATCGCGATTTGGTGGCCGCACTGGTCAAACTTTATGAGGACAATGCTGCGACCCTGACCCCCGACCCCTGGCATTCGGCTTACTACGACTCTCACCCCCCAGCCAGCATTCGCATCGACCGGCTCATGGCACACGGCGCATGGCTGCGACCTGGCTCGGGTGCCGCATGAGCGGCACCGTGCGATCAGCCACGGTCATCCGCACCCACGGACGACATAGCTGGGCGCTGGACGACGCGGGCGAGCGCTGGCAGGTCTTTACCAAAACCCGCACCGCCGAACTGGCAGTTGGCGATCGGGTGAGGCTCGCACCGAGTGGCGACCGGCAAGCCTGGATCGTCGATATCGAGCCCCGCCGCAATCTGGTTTATCGCTCCGATGCATTTAAAAGCAAGCTGTTCGCGGCCAACTTGGATGCGGTCTGGTTAGTGGTGGCGGCAGAGCCCGACTACTCGCCGCATCTGGTGGCGCGTACCGTGGTGGCCTGCGCGGCAGCCGGCGTCGAGTTGACTGTGCTGCTTAACAAAACCGACCTGCTTGCGGACATCGACCCTCACGTACAGGCCTTGCGGGATTGGCTACCCGCAGGCACCTGCATTTTGCCGGTTTCAATCAAAACTCAGGGAAGCGCCGTGCGCGAACAGCTCGCTCCAATCCTGCGAAATCGCGCCACCTTGATCCTGGGTCAGTCCGGCATGGGTAAATCCACTTTACTGAATCTGCTGGTACCGGATGCGCAAGCCGCCACCGCGACATTGTCGGCCGCATTGCATTCTGGCAAGCACACCACGACGTTTACCCAGTGGTATGCCTTAGCGGACGGCGGGGCGCTGATCGATTCGCCTGGCTTCCAGGAGTTCGGTCTAGCGCATCTGAGTAACACCGACCTGCGCGCTGCATTCCCGGACATTAGCGGACTGGCGGAAAATTGCCGCTTTCAAGATTGCCGGCACGACCGGGAGCCGGACTGTGCGGTACAGACTGCTTTGCAGACGGGCGCGCAGCCCGTCTTTCGTTACCGTCTTTTTCAGGATTTACAAACCCAACGCGCTGCACATAAAAAGCGCTTTTTCACCTAAAGGACTACCGCATGTTTACTGGCATCATTGCCGCCCTGGGTCGAATCGTGGAAACCCGCGCCCTGGGCTCGACACAGCAAGATGGTTTGCGCTTACGAATCGATGCCGGAACGCTGGCGCTCGACGATGTGCTGCTGGGTGATAGCATCGCCATTCAAGGAGCTTGCATGACAGTCATCGCCGTCGACGCACCGTATTTCGAAGTCGACGTGTCGCGCGAAAGCCTGAACAGAACCTGTGGATTGGCTGAACCGGCGCCCGTCAACCTCGAAAAAGCCATGCGCCTTGCCGACCGGCTGGGCGGTCATCTGGTCAGCGGACATGTCGATGGGCTAGGCGAAGTCGTTCATTTCGAACCGATTGGCGAAAGCTGGCGGCTGGTCGTCGCCCTGCCTGCCGGCATGGAAAAGTTCGTGGCCTACAAAGGATCGATCACGGTCAATGGGGTAAGTTTGACAATCAACTTGGTACGGGACGGGGCCGAGGCTTGTGAGATCGAGATCAACCTAATTCCGCATACCTTGCAACATACGACCCTCCAATATTTGCAGAAAGGTTCGACAGTCAACCTCGAAATCGATTTGATCGCCCGGTACTGCGAGCGGATGCTGAGCCGCACAGCCTTCGAGATGCGCGCTCAGTCGTAGCTCAGCTCCCGAACCTTGCCCCAAAACACGCGGTAGGCAAAAACGGTATACACGATAATGCATGGCAGCACCACCGCCACCCCCGCCAAAATGACCTCCAAAGCTTCTGGTGCGCTTGCGGCTTCCCACACCGTTATCTTGTCGGGAACGATGTACGGAAAAAAGCTGTAAGCCAAGCCGGAAAAACCTAAGACGAACAGCAGTACGCCCCCGGCAAACGGCAGCCATGCTTGCCGATCATCGTCCTGCGGCAAACGCCTCAGCGTCAGCTCCAGACCGATCAGCACAGCAAGCGTCAACAACGGAATAGGTAGTAAAAAGAAAAAATTCGGCAAAGAAAACCATTTATCGAAAATACGGTCGCTCATCAGCGGCGTAGCCAGCGAAATCAAAGCCATGCCGAGCGTCAGCCCCCACAGTGATAGCCGCGCCCAGCGCACTGCTTTTTTTTGTAGGGCATGTTCGGTTTTCATGATAAGCCAGGCAGCGCCGAGAAACGAATAGCCCGCAGCCAGGCAGAGCCCGGTCAAACTGGCAAACGCCACGCCGGCCCAAGCGGTTTCGAAACCAAGCACATACAAACCCAGCATATAGCCCTGTGCCCAAGTGGCGGTCATCGACCCGCCGATGAATGCCAGGTCCCACTTTTTTTTGTGATGGTCCTGGGCCTTGGCCCGAAAATCGAAAGACACGCCACGCAGAATCAAACCGCCGAGCATCAGGGCCGTCGGCAAATACAAGGCGGTGAGCACAACACCGTGCGCTAGCGGAAAGGCCACGAGCAAAATACCGACGCCCAGCACCAGCCAGGTTTCATTGGCATCCCAGAAAGGGCCGATAGAGGCAATCATGAGGTTTTTCTCCTCAGAATCCGCCCAACTCATGAGCATGCCGACACCCAGATCGTAACCATCCAGAATGACATAGGCGAGCATGGACACGCCCATCAGCACCATGAATATCAAAGGAAGCCAGCTTTGCCAATCAGAAAAATTCATGAGCGCCCCTCCCCGACCATTCCCGCCACCGCCGCCGAAGAAAATCCTTCAGCTGATAATCCGTCGACCATCCCGTTACCCGCACCAGCTTTGCGCGCCAGATAAAAAACCACCGTGATGAAAGCAACGATCAGGGCCACATACAGCGTCAAATACATCGCCAGGCTCGTCAACAACATGCCACTGCCGACGTTCGCTGCCGCTGCGGCGCGTGTCGTCAGCACCTCATAAACGAGGTAGGGCTGCCGTCCCACTTCGGTGGTGTACCAGCCGGCCACCGTCGCCACCCAGCCGGCGAAGCTCATGCCGACCAAGCCACGCAGCAGCCAAGGCGCCGGTTCGCGGCGACCACGCAACTGCCAGGCAGCCACCCAGGAAACCAGCAACATCAGCAAACCCACGCACACCATGACGCGGAAGGCGAAGAATACCGGTAACACGGGGGGTTGTTTATCGCCAAACTCGTTCAAACCTTTTATTTCGCCATCACGCTCATGCGTCAAAATCAAACTCGCCAAACCTGGAACCCCAAGTTCGTAGCGGTTGGATTTGGTGACCGCATCGGGCCACGCGAACAAGAGCATTTCTGCATTTCGGGTCGTTTCCCACAAACCCTCCATCGCGGCGACCTTGGCAGGCTGATGCTTCAGGGTGTTCAAGCCATGCAAATCGCCGACGGCGATTTGCAAAGGAATGAGAACGGCGGCGATAAGCACACCGGCACGGAGAGTCGCTTTGACCGCGGGGTCACGATCATTCCGCAGCCAACGATAAGCGGAGATGCCGGCCATCAGAAATGCCGTCGTCAAAAAAGACGCCAACAGCACATGCGTCAAACGATGAGGCATCGATGGGTTGAAAACGACCTCGAACCAACTGGTGACATGCGCCTTGCCGTTGACCATTCGAAAACCGCTGGGCGTGTGCATCCAAGAATTCAGCACGATGATCCAGAAAGCCGACAAGGTCGTGCCGAACGCCACCAGTGCCGTCGCCGCCGTATGCACCCGCGCCGATACCCGGCGAACCCCAAAAAGCATGATGCCTAAAAAGGTCGCTTCCAGAAAGAAGGCGGTCAATACCTCATACGCAAGCAACGGGCCCGCGACATTACCGACCGCCTGCATGAAACCAGGCCAGTTGGTACCGAACTGAAACGACATCGTAATGCCGGATACGACACCCAGAGCGAAGCACAAAGCAAAGATTTTTACCCAGAAACCGTAGGCGCGCATCCATTTATCGTCGTTCGTCGCCCGATAACGAAGCTTGAAAAAAAGGAGAACCCAGCCCAGCGCAATACTTATGGACGGAAAAAGAATATGAAATGTGATGTTCGCGGCAAACTGGATTCGCGCCAGTGTCAACGCATCGATCAGCGTGTCCATACCACCCCCACTAAAAGAGGCTCATATTATAGCGCTTTTGCGAAGGTTACGCCCCAAAGAGTGATACGTTGACACGCAAACCCCCCCATTCGACTCACCCGGTTTGACCCGAAATTTTTATCTGTGAATGATGCGCGCATTGATGATTTTTCAGTGTGCGGGGCGCGGATGTTTAGGCATTTTTTTATTCGGAATGGGTGCTTTTTGTTGATTAGCGCCAGCCTACTGTGCTTGGCCGTCACGTCGCTGGCCAACGCCCAAACCCCGCCGGCGAATGCATTCGCTTATGAGCGCAGCAGCGCTTTCGAATACCACCCGGCTAGCGGTCTGCTAACCGCAGAAACCATCGAGCCCGATAACCCGGCGCTGTGCTTACGCACCGAACATACCTACGACGCTTACGGCAATAAAACCGCCAGCACCACCAAAAACTGCCCCGGTGCCACGGGCGCGGCTGTCTTTACCGCACGCACGACCACCACCAGCTACGCCGCCACCGCCGCCAACCCCGTGGCGGGTCAGTTCCCGACCAGCAGCAGGAATGCCCTGGGCCACATGGAAACCCGCAGCTTCGATCCAGCCACCGGCCAGCTACTCAGCCTGACCAGCCCCAACGGCTTGAGCACCACCTGGCAGTACGACAGCCTGGGCCGCAAAATCCACGAAACCCGCGCCGATGGCAACCGCACCCGTTGGCAGTACTTTTACTGCGGACAGGCCTTTGGTGCCACGGGTGTGGTCGCCGCCACGGTTACGGACTGTATCAGCGCACAAGGCCACACTGCGGCCTATCGCGTGGCCGTTCAGCCGCTGAACAGCACGGGCGCCCTGAACGGCCCGCAGCAACGGGATACCTTCGACCCCCTGGGTCGCGTCATCCGCACCGAACTGACCTCAGAACATTACCCCAACCTCTGGCGCATCACCGAGCGCGGCTACAATGCCCTCGGCCTGCTCGTGCGCACCACAGCCCCGGTCTTCAGCAACAACACCAGCGCCGTGCGCTACGGCACCAGCACCGCGTATGACGTGCTCGGCCGGGTGATTTCTCAACAAACCGACGATGCCACCGCCCCCGGCGGCAAAGCCGTCAGCACTACCAGCTACAGCGCCCGCACCACGGTCAACACCAATCCGCTAGGGCAACGCAAGGTCGAGGAAAAAGATCCGTTGGGCCGGCTGCTGCGCGTGACCGACGCGCAGGGCAACCAGGTGTCCTACTTGTACGATGCCTTTGACAACCTGCTGCGTACCGTCGACCCGCTGGGCAACACCATCAACAACACCTACGATGTCCGCGGCCGCAAACTCAGCATGGCGGACCCGGACATGGGCACTTGGCGCTACAGCTACAACGCCCTTGGCGAACTGGTCACCCAAACCAACGCGAAACGACAAGTCACGACCAATACCTACGATGCGCTGGGTCGCATCGTCCGTAAAGTCCAGCCTACGCAGACCGCCACCTGGAGCTACGATAAATACGCTGACGGCACGGCCTGCACCAAAGGCACAGGCAAACTCTGCGAGACCGCGACTGACACTGGCTACCGCCGCCGCATCGCATACGACGGCTTGAGCAGACCCACCCGAACTGACACCTGGCTCGACCGACCCGTACCATATAGCAGCCAAGTGACCTACGACGCAAACGGTCGCGTAGCCACCCAAACGTGGCCGACGGGCATCCAGGTCTACCATGCCTATAACAGCGTTGGCGGTCTGAATAAGGTCGCGCTCGACACTGCCGGCGGGAACACGGCACAAACGCTCTGGCAGTTTTTGGCGGCAGACGCGCGTGACAACGTCACCGTTTACAGACACGGCAACGGTGTCCAGACCACCCGCAATTACACGGCCGACACTGGCCGACCAGACATCGTCTGGAGCGGTACAGGCAACAAGCTCGTCAATCATTACTATTGGTACGATGCCGCAGGGAACGTCACTGCCCGCAAGGACAACAACAAGAACGTCACCGACACTTTTTTGTACGACGACCTTAACCGGCTGATCGGCCATTACACCAACGCTCCGGCAGGCAACCATACGAGGTCCTGGACATACAACGCGCTAGGCAACATCCTGAACCGCAACGCCGTCGGCGCCTATCAATACAACGCTAGTGGCGCTGGCAGCGTCCGGCCACATGCCGTCAACAAAATCATCGGCACCGACGGGTTGTTTGCCAACCCACAATATAGCTACGACGCCAACGGCAACCTGACCGCCGTAACCAGCAGCAACGGCCGCAAGCGCACGCATACCTTTACAAGCTTCGACATGCCGCAGAGCCTGACAATGAGCACACCAGCCACTAACGCCCCTACCACTCAGGCAGGCAACGCCAGCGCGAGCTTCGTCTACGACAGCTCCTACGGCCGCGTCAAGGAAAGCCTGGCGCGTACCGTCAACGGCCAAGTCAAGACGCGCACGCTCTATCAACTGCACCCCGACCAGAGCGGAGGGCTATATTACGAACGCGAAATCAAAGAAGACGGCACCGTCGAGCATCGCCATTTCATTTTGGGCAGTATCGTGCTGGTCAGCACCACAGATAACACCACACAAAGCAAGATCGTCAGCCAGCGCTACTGGCAGAGCGACCCGCAAGGCACGACGGTTGCGGTCAGCAATCAAGCAGGACAGCTGATCGAGCAGCTCAGCCACGAGCCATTCGGCAAGCGGCGCAACACCAACGGCTTTCCCGACCCGAGCAACCTGCTGCGCTCGGTCAATAACGACCGCGGCTATACCGGCCACGAGCAGCTCGACGAACTGGGCTTCATCCACATGAATGGCCGCATCTATGACCCGGCAATCAACAAATTCTTGTCGGCCGATCCGATCATTCAAGCATCGACCAACCTGCAGAGCTATAACAGGTATGCGTACGTGACAAACAACCCGTTGAATGCAACCGATCCGAGCGGGTTTATGTTTAATGGCATGTTTAAAGTACCATTCATCGACAGCCCTTGGAACGCATACGTCAAACCGAATGTCCCTCAAATTATTGCTTTGGCAATAGGCTTTGCAACGCAGCAATGGTATATAACCAGCGGTTACTGGGGCGGAGCAATTGGTGCGGGCATTGCCGGTGGGTTTGCAGGTGGTTTCGTAGGTAGCGGTGGAAATTTACAAGCGGGCTTGCAAGGTGGAATTACTGGTGCTTTATTTGCAGCAGCAGGGGGCATAGGCAAAGACATCAGTTGGTCCCGCCTGGGGGCACACGCCATGGCTGGCTGCGTTAGCGGGGAGTTACAAGATGGTAAATGCGGGACCGGAGCAATTTCAGCGGTGGCAGGCAAAACGGTTACGATGGGGTTAGACATGCATTATGGAGGTAGTATCCCATTTTCTGTAGGCTTCACTTCCGCAGTGATCAGTGGAGGTACTGCATCCATAATTACTGGCGGAAAATTTGCGAATGGAGCGGTGACGGGGGCGTTTGGGTATTTGTATAATTATTGCTCAACAAATGGTTGTACGCCTACCGAGTCAGGTAAATTACGCGAATCGGATATTTATGGAAACGGTCAGTTTGGTGCTAGCAGAGACGGAGGCAAAAGGTTTCACATGGGACAAGATTTTATAACAGAACCTGGCGAAAAAATTTTTGCTCCGATTTCAGGCAAAGCGATTAGAACAGCATGCCCTTATTGTGGCAAAGGCGACAATAGATTGACAGGGATTGTTATAGCGAATGAAGAACACATTCAAAGCAAAACTTTCTATGTAAAACCTTTTGACGGAATAATAGGAACAAGCGTTACAGCCGGCCAAGCCATCGGCACGGCACAAGACTTACACATAAAATATCCAACAACAATGAAAAATCATGTCCACACCGAGATACTTAACTTAAAAAACAACCAATTTCAACCACTTACAAATTTCATTAAATAAACATGCCGAAAAAAATAAAACAACTATTTATTTTTATTTTTTTTTCTCACAGCACCTATGCACTTGACTGCAATAATTTTTACGAACCAGGATTTCTTGATTACCATAACCTAATCTGCCTGGGCGACAAAGAATTCAGAAAAAAACACTACAATAAAGCATTGGATAAATATAACAAAGCATCAAAAATAAATCTTTTTGAAAGCCCAAATTTTTTGGTTTACTATAAAATAGCTGAAGCCCTATGCGCCACAAAAGACTTTAAAAACTGCTCAACGACATTAGAAAACTTCGAAACAATGTTAGATATTTATGAAGAAAAAATTCCATGCCCCGAACCTAACACCCCCAACGCTGACACAAAAGTCCCATCAAAAAAAGTAGTAAGCGTTATGTGCTACGAACTTATATACAAAAGCTACGCCCAACCAAACAAAGACGCCCAAAATAAAATTACCCAATTTACAAAAAAATACAGAGAAGAAATAGCAAGAATTAAAAAACATTACAATTTATAAACAACCTCGAAAATTAACAAGGAAGAGTAAATACCATATTTTTTAGTCAGCCAACAGGTGTCTTTATACCGGCATGCTAGCAACTTTTCCTCTAACGGCTGCTTTTACTGCTCGCCTATAAACTTTAAAGGAAGATTTGAGCCGGCCACAGCTTTTGCGATCGATCAAACATCTCATGTAACGCTCCTAGCCAGCCGCCTAAAAAACAGTCTTAAACTAGGATTCACTATATATATCTTAAGCTTTTCCACTACCATCATTTGAATTTTTCGGAACAGATGACGGGGGCACCAAAGTGAGTGAAAAAGTAGGTTTAGGGGCCACCTGTCTTTCTAAATAGTTTTCGATAGATAAAATAGTATTAGAATCATCAATAAACTGTATAGCGCTAGTTTTACCCAAAAAACTTTCTAAAACAACTGGCTTAGAAATTAAGAAACCTTGGACATAATCCACTTCTAGGTCGTATAAAGCAACCATCGTCATACTGTCCTCTATCCACTCAGCAACACATTTACAGCCAAGATCGTGCGCAAGACCAACTATAGCCCTCGTTACGGCCATGCTTTGGGGGTTTTTGCAAATATCGGTAATAATTGAACCGTCTATTTTTATAATATCTGCACATAGATCAATAGCGTATCTAAAATTGCTATAGCCTGCCCCAAAATCATCAAGAGCAATTTTTACGCCCATCGCACGAACTTTTTCAACAAAGCCTCTAACAGACTGAACATTAAAAAGCGCCCCGACCTCGGTAATTTCCAAACACAACTTATTAATGATCTGCTTATTTTTCTTTAGCAAACTCAATGTTTCCGCTAAAAAGTTCTCATCATTTAAGGAACTCGGTAAAATATTTACACTGATAGTTTGCAAACCAGCCAATTGATTAAAGTTATCATTTATCCAGTCTAATGTTGTGTTTAGCACCCATGTATCTAGCATCGATGCTCTTCCCTGGCTGAGGCAAGCATCAATAATATCTCCTGCAGGGAGAGGCTCTCCTGAAAGCCCTCTCATACGTAAAAGTATTTCAGCATGTAAATATTGATCAGGAGCCGATAGAGACATAATAGGCTGAACAACCAACATTAAATTTTCTGGCAACTTTTGAAGTCCAATTCTATTTGCAATACGGCTCTGCTCTAAAAGTTGCTGCGTTCTAACCTCATCAAATCTATGAACATTCTTCTCAGGGCTACGTAACCGCGAAACCTTAGCTTCTCTACGGCAAGCTTCAATCGTCTCTAAGACCTCTTGTACATTTTGAGCAGCGCGGAACTCGCTAACAACAATATTCATTTCTATAAGTATTTGTTTTCGCTCCGCGCTTAGAGCTTGCGTTTTTAAATGATCAAGCAACCTAGAACAATCTCTCATAGCTTGCTCACTGTTACACACCTCAATAAGTATAATAAAGTTATCAGCTTGTAATCTTGCTATTTCTCCGTAACCACACAAATGCCTGAACAACTCTTTATATAATATTTTTAACAAATGATCTGCGGCGCCAGGCCCATGTGCGTCATTTAAGTATCGAAAACGTCGGATATCAACACTAAATATTGTACAAGCGCCTTTACTTTTAAAAATCCTATCGGCCAAACGCTCCTCTAACCCCCTTCTGTTTAGAGCTCCTGTCAAAGCATCGTGCGTAGCTTGATGATGCAGCGCAAACTCCCTATCCTTTTGTTCAGTTATATCGCTAATTAACCCCATCACAGAGCCATCATCCCTAGACAAAGTAATTTCATACCATTTGAATTGACGATTATCTTGAGACTCCCGAAAAATATTTTTAACGATGTCTCCTGTCTTTCCTGTTTTGGCACACAATTTTTTTAATTCTTTTGGCGACAACGACGGCAACAACAAAGAACCATCCGACAACAAATAATTTTGCTCAAAGTGCTGATTATATTTTAGCAAAAGCCCGTCAAAATTGATTGAGAACATAGCTGAAGGTGCTAAATTAAACATCCTTTCTAATTTTTGGTGAGCGACTTTGGTCTGCTGAGCGGCTATTGCTCTCTGCAACTGCGCACTTCTTAATGACTCTGCCACAGCCATTGCTGCCATTAGACTGGCAGCAAGTGTTATAGTGCTACTATTAATTATAGAAATCAAAAACTCTTTTCCTAACCAAGCTGCAACCACTTCATTTACAGAACCAGACAAGGTAATAATCAACGATGCCAAGTAAAACAAGGAAGAACTGCTTTTAGTTTGGTGGAAATTTTTAGAAATAATAGTCAGAGAAAGTATAGGGAAAAACAAAACGCAAGGCCACATAACCTGAAGGAATATTCTATAAGGAGCAAAAACTGACAAAACAACCAAAATCAAAGCTGAAAACTTAATAAGATTCCAAACCATTTTGAAAAAACCTGTCATTTCTTGAGGCTTAAACAAATGGAATATTAAACCACAACACGCAGAGTAATATGCGGCTATACTAATTTTCCTTACAGCAAAAACCATATTATACGGAATAGTATTTCCATACAATTCCACATCCCAGCCGCCTGATAGCGCAGCCATTCGCAAACTACACATCAACCAGACGGAATAAAGTAGAAAAACCCACGTTCTAGTTAAAATCGCCGCAAGCATAACAAAAACCGCTAACAAAGTTAGCCCGCCTTCTAAAAACCCTTTTCGATGCTCAAATATTGACACTTCCTGAATAAGAGAATCATTTGTCCATTTCTTTATTTCGAGCCTAGCAGGCCCCCGGAAATATATCTTACAAATTAACTCTTGATCCAGCCCAATACTTTTAACATTTAAAATCCAGCCACCTTTTTTATAGCTAACCCCATTTCCTATACCTTGCGACACGGAAGAAATTTTTTCTACCGAATTATTTTTTATTGCCCAGCAATCTAATTTTGTAATATGCCTTGAAGCCAACTCTACTTTTTTCTCTTCGTCGTTAAAATTTTTTTTAGGAAAAAATGATATCCAAAAAGGTGTCTCCAATAATTCATTTCTTAAAAAACCAGTGCTTTCGTTTTTTTTATCAAACATGTTTTTTAGCTCAAAAACACTCAAGACATTTTCCGGATCCTCTATTTGCTTAAACCTTAATTTCTCAGGCATTGAATTATGAACAGATATATTAATAAGACATAAAACCAAAATTACAATAAACAAGAGCGGGGCAACCCAAACTAGCAAACTGCCAGAACGAACGGTTGACTGACCGAAAAAAACCAAGTCAGGAATAATTTTTTTTGCCATTTTGATTACCTACAATACCTATCTTATGCGCTTGCTTTAAAAAACGAAGGACCATATTTTTCCTTTTCTATGCATAACATATGCAAACCCTCTAAAACATCAGGGTGAAACGTTTTAACGAAACTATGATAAAAAGGATGCTCTATTTTTTTCCAGTATTGCTCTATTGCCATCAAATTAAACCACATTACACGATGTGCTATTCCACCAATATGACTCATGGGATAAAATTCTTTATTTTCAAACAACTCATTAAATTGAAATACTTGATATTGCTTATCTACAGGCGATCTCGCGCAGAGGAAAATATTGCTTACGTCATTTAGCCTTGCATACCAATACGAAGCCTTCATCAACATCAAACGAACAGTTAAACTCCCATTGCTGCCCGTAGCTGTTAAGCGAGTTATTTCTGCTACAGTATTATTCTTTAGTGCTGCAGGAAGACTAACAGACCTCTCCAACCCCAAATTCGTCGACCTTGCCACCTGCACCCTAACCGTCCCAATCACCGACTCATCAACCTTCGACACCGCCAGCATCACCGCATAATCAGGATGCCGATCTTCAGGCGTAATATCCTGCATACCTTCCGCCAGTTCCGGAATATGCTTTTTATAGCATTTGTAACGGATGTCACAGGCCTTTTGTAGCAGCTCCTCGGTATCGGCAAAGATGATCCGAAAAGGCAGCAATTGCTGTATCAGTCCACTAGAAGAAGAATCAGGCGTCGTTTCCATAATCTTTTACCTAGCATCACGTTAAAAACCGTTAAAAGCTTTCATTGAGTTTCTTTACTCAACTGCTGCTCGATAGTTGTAAAAAGATCGGCCAAAGCTGTTTTCAGATCATGACACAATGCATCCGTATCGTCATCGGGGCTACTTTGGGAAATTGATTCTTCAAGGGCTTGCGCCAAATGCGCGACCCGCGCCGCGCCTATGGTACCGGCAACACCTTTTAGCGTATGAGCAAGGGTGCGCAAATCGGCGGTGGCGGCGATCTGTCGATCGATTTTATTTTCGATACCTCGATAATCCTCAACGAAACGACGCAACATACGCACCAGTAACTCATGATTACCGGATAGCCGGCGCAGCGCATCGGCCATATTCAGTGTCGAATACAGCGATACGTCTTGATGAATGGCTTGCCGGTTCTTTAAAGCACACAAAATCCACTCGGCGATTCTTTGTACATCGATCGGCTTGGACAAATGATCGTTCATCCCTGCATCCAGGCAGCGCTGTCGCTCCGGCTCCAGGGTGTGGGAGGTCAAGGCGAGTATCGGCAAAATACTTTTATCGAAACGGGTACGGATTTCTCGGGTGGCTTGCAACCCGTCCATAACGGGCATTTGTATATCCATCAACACCAAATCGTAGTTTTTGATCGGGTTATTCACCGCGACGACGGCTTCCCGGCCGTTGACAACACCATCCACCTCGGCGCCGAGTGCAGACAACAGTTCGGTAGTGATCTCGCGCAACGCATCGCTGTCTTCCGCAACGAGAACGCGCGTACCCAGCAGGGGCAAAGCGCCCCAGCGTTGGATGACGGCCGGCTCTTCGTTGCGAACAGGGACCTCGGAAGCGCGCAAGGCATCGATTAGGCGATGCACATCGAAAGGCTTGAGAATATATTGCGAAATTCCCAGATCAACCAAACGAGGCATGGCGCTCGATTGCTGCAAATGGCTGATCATCGCGGCGATGCGTGGCGGAACGCTTTGTTTGCGGAAAACCTGGAGCATGCCCTCGGCCAGATCGAGTCCGCCATGCAAAGTATCGAGGCTCACGACGACGTCGGACGGCGGATGCTCGGTGAATAGCCCGCTCTCAATCGCTTGCGAAAGCTCTTCGAGCGAGGCGTACGAATTGACGCGTTCGAACAGCAAGCCGAGATTTTTTCTCAAAATGGCGCTTTCCGTTTCGTTATGATCGACGATGACCAGGTGCCGAAAATCGCTGCTGAACTCCGTGGGCACTTCCTGATGAAGTACCCGTGGAAAGGGAATCATGGCTTTGAAACATGAGCCTTTGCCTGGTTCGCTACTGGCGAATAATCGGCCTCCCATCAGCGCTACTAATCTTTTAGTGATCGAAAGACCCAATCCAGTTCCACCATATTTTCGAGTTGTGTCGCCATCGGCCTGTGTAAAGGACTCGAACAGTTGCTCGATCTTGTTCTGCTCGATGCCGATGCCGGTATCGAGCACGCTGAATTCGATGCCGACTTCATGCTCATCGATGGGTTGATGATAGACGGCGACCACAACCGTGCCGCGCTCCGTGAACTTGATGGCGTTGCTCAACAGGTTCATCAGAATCTGGGACAGCCGCAATGGATCGCCACGCAGGAGGGGCGGCGTATCGAGCGGAAAGTCAAAGACCAGCGAAATATTTTTTTTCTCCGCCATGATAGCGCCGATATTGCCCAGCTCGTTCAACACCGCAGTCAGGTCGAACTGCATGATTTCGAGCTCCACCTTGCCGGCCTCGATTTTCGAGACGTCCAGAATGTCGTTCAACACGGCCAACAGGCCCACTGCGGCAGACCGCGCCTTAACGAGGAGCTCGCGAGTATGCAGATCGGTGTGCTTGTTGGCGATGTCCAGATAACCGATGACGGCAGCCAGAGGCGTACGGATTTCATGGCCGACGTTGGCCAGGAACTCGCTTTTGGTGCGGGTAGCCGCTTCCGCCATGGCGCGGGCCTGTTCCAGCTCGGTTCGCTGCAATTGCTGCTGGCGATAATGCTCCTTCATGACCGCCAGCGTTTTTTCGAACTCGTCGATTTCATCGATGTAGTGCAGCAGGCCATCAGGGCCGGGCTGAAGCTCGCCGGACAGTTCGCGAATGTGTTCGCTGAGCCGGCGAACACGGTTGAGAATGTGTTTTTGCAGCAAAAAAAACGGCAGGCTAAACCCAACCAGCAAGGCCAAGGCGGCGCAGAGCAGGTTGATGTTGAGCGTTTCGTCGATCGCATTGCGGATGTGATGACGCCGCACCAGCAGATCATGCTGATCGACCGGATTGGTGATGACCGTGCCAGCCATATCGAGCACTTGCGTGCTTTGATTGGACAATTTGTTTAAAAAAAGTAAATTGGTGACGACTGCAAAAAGTATGATCGTGATGAACCCGACGGCCACCAACCAGATATTGATGGACAAGGTATTGTCCAATCGCAGTTTCTCGTCACTTTTATTTACTACCGTCTGGGGGACCGTATACATGCCAGCCTCATGAAATGAATCGAGCAAGATGCTCGTAGGCCTACAGTATTGGGGTTAACCAGTGAAACCAAACCCCCAAACGGGTACGAGCCAGGATTCATGCCCTATCCGGACGATCCTTTTTCTTGCTCAGCGGAAAAATATGGTCGCCAGACCGAGAAAAATGAAAAACCCCATACTATCCGTCGTAAAGGTCAGCAGCACCGACGAACCGAGCGCAGGATCGCGGCCGAGCCGCTGCAAGGCAAACGGTACGGCCATACCGATGACGGCGCCGACCAGTAAATTCAAGGTCATGGCGATCGTCATGAGGGCGCCCAGCAGCAGGCCATCGGGCGAATGACTGTAGAGCAGCCAGGCCGCTAGGCCGGCGATGCCGCCCCACACGACGCCATTCATACCGGCCACGGCCAGTTCCTTGGCCATCAGCCGACGGGCATTATCGCCAGTGACCTGGCCGAGCGCGATCGACCGGATCATGAGGGTCATCGTCTGGTTGCCGGAGTTGCCGGCGATCCCGGCGACGATCGGCATCAGCGTAGCGAGTGCCACGACTTTTTCGATGGTGGTTTCGAAAGTGCCGATGACCCGGCTGGCGAAAAAAGCCGTGCAGAGGTTGACGGCGAGCCACAGCCAGCGGTTTTTGGCGGATTGCCAGACCGAGGCGAACAAGTCTTCCTCTTCCCGTAAACCGGCCTGCGACAGCAGGTCCGCTTCGCCCTCCTCGCGAATGACGTCGACGACTTCGTCGACCGTGAGGCGACCGACCAGCCTGCCCTGCGGGCCGATGACCGGAGCCGAGACGAGGTCGTAGCGCTCGAACGCCTGGGCCGCTTCAGACAAATCGTCGAATGGCGACAGCGTCAGCAATTCGCGCCGCATCACGTCGACCACGCGGGTTTCGGGTTCATTGATCAGCAGCCGGTCGAGCGGCAGACTGCCCTGCAGGCGGTCCTGACGGTCGACGACGAACACCTGGTCGGTGTGATCGGGCAGTTCGCGGAAATGCCGCAGATAGCGCAACACGACTTCAAGCGACACGTCGTCGCGGATCGTGACCATTTCGAAATCCATCCGCGTACCGACCGAATCCTCCGGGTACGACATCGCCGCACGCAGCTGTTCGCGTTCCTCCAGCGACAGGCTGGACGCGACTTCCTCGACGACTTCGCGTGGCAGGTCGGCGGCGAGCTCGGCGATTTCATCGGTGTCCAGCCTCTCGGCGGCCGCCACCAGGGATTCGCGGTCCATCGAGCGGATCAGACGTTCGCGTACGGCATCGGACAGCTCGAGCAGAATTTCGCCGTCGCGCCCGGCCTTGACGAGATCCCAGACGATCAGCCGTTCCTCCTGGGGCAGCGATTCGAGGATGTAGGCGATATCGGCCGGATGCATGACCTCCAGCTTGCCGCGCAGCTCGGTCAAGTGCTGGCGATGCACAAGATCCTCGACCAGCGACTGGCGGTCGGGCTGCTTCGGCAACTGGTTGTGCACAACGCTCTCGACCACCCGCTGCTTGCGCAGCAGGCTCTGGACTTCGGTCAGGGCGCGCTGCGCGTCGTCGATGTCGCGCGGCGTCTGCGGCTGGCCGCTGTAGAGATCGTGTTCAGAATGTGCCACGGGGCTCAGAGCAACTGAAAGGCAAGGACCGCGACCAGCGTCGGCGGCAGCGCGGCCAGCAGCAAGCCGCCGGCGGCAATCGATTCATCGGCAAACGTTTTTCGCAAAATCGAGTAACCCGCCGGATTTGGCGCGTTGGCGATCACGGTCAGGCCGCCGCCAGTCACCGCGCCGGCCACCAGGGCATATTTGAACGCATCGTCGACACCATCGACCAAAGAGCCGAGGTAGGTGAGCGCCGCGTTGTCGGTGATGGCCGTCAGCGCGGTCGCGCCGAAAAACAGCGCCGTCGGGCTGAGCCGGGTGAGAATGTCCTGCAACCACCATTGCTGCAAACCGCCGAGCACGACCAGACCTGCCAGAAAGAACGCCACCAGTAGGCTTTCGCGCAGCACGAGCGGGTTTTGATAACGTTCGTACGCACGCGCCACCCCCATGAACAGCAATAAAATGCCGAGGAACAAGGGCGGATGATGGGCGAACACGACCACACCGCTCAACAGCAGCAAATGTACCAGGATGATGCCGGCCGGCATCGGTTCGCTCGGCGCTGGCTCGGCTTGAGACAAGGCGGTCAGCTCACGGCGAAACGCCACAGTCAGCCCGGCGGCGTTGACCAGTACGGCCAGGGCGGCTTTCCAGCCGAAGGTGGCGGACATGAACGGCGTATCGAATCCCCAGGTGTGCGCGACCATCAGCACTGGCGGCGCGGCGAAATGGGTCAAGGTGCCACCGATCGACACATTGACGAACAGCACCCCGAGGGCCGCATACTTCAGGCGCTCGGAAATGCCGGCACTGAAAAATCGGTCGCGCATCATCAGCGCGGCCAGGGTCATGGCGGCAGGCTCGGTGATCAGCGAGCCGCACAACGGCAACAGAAACAGGCACAGGAAAAAGTACGCCACGGCCAGCGGCAACGGCATGCGCTGGGCAAGCCAATCGACCACGGTCGACACCAGGGTCAGGATGGGTTTACTGGCCGCGATCACCATGATGGCGAACACGAACAAAGGCTCGGTGAAGCTACGGGTGTCGAGGTAATGCACCGCAGCATCGAGGTTTTGCAGCACCGCGATCGCGGCGAACAAGACGATGCTCCAGAAGCCGAACACGACTTCGACCTCGCCCAGCAAATGCCAAACCCCGGCATGCCGGGCGAAACGGTGCGCCATATGCTCGAAAAGCCCCGTCGAAAACGTGTGCAGCAGCGCCACGCCAAACAATATGGCGCCCACCAGCTCGATCGTGCTCGGATTCATATCGCTTGCTCCAGTTTGATTTCGACCCAGCCGCGCAGGCTGTTAATCAACCATACGCGTGCCGCTTGCTGCAATGCCTGAACGGGCAGGACGGCTTCCCGGATCGTTTCAGCAGCCAGCGCCTCGGCGCGCAGTACGCCCGGCAGCAGTTGCCCCATAGCGACCGGAGTCCATTTTACGCCATCGATTTCCAGAACCAGGTTACCCCGGGTGAATTCGCTCAGTTCCTGGTCTTCGGTATACAGCAAAGTATCGAACCAGGGGCTGTCAGCCGGCTGAAAATCATCGTAATGCCGCCGCCAGGTCGTTTTGAAGCGTAGGTACTCGGCAGGGGCGCGGATCGGCGTTGGCGCGAGACGGCAGCGCTGTGGGCCCGTCGTGTCCTGGTGCGGATGAATCGTTGTGGTGCAGACACCATGCCGGTCCAACAACAAACGCACGCGCCACAGCCCTTCCGGGTGCGTGTCGGCCAAGGCATGCACACAGGCACCGATAGACGGCAGATCGAAGGGAAAGCCGAAATGCGCGGCAGCGGTGCGCAGGCGCTGCAGATGAGCGCTGAGCCGCTTACAGGCGCCCTGCTCCAGGCGCACGGTTTCCAGCAGTTGAAACGGCGCGCTCGCCCGGTGCAGAAAATGGGCCTTTTGCGCCCATTCGCGCCGCTCAGCCATGGCGTCCGAGTACCAGGTGACGCCGCTACCCACGCCATAGGTCAACGTGCCAGTCGGTTTGTGCCAGACCGGGGTGCGGATCGCAACGTTGAATGTGGCGTGACCGCCAGGACGGATGAGCCCGACCGCGCCGCAGTATAAGCCGCGCGGCTGCGCTTCGAGCCGGGCGATGTCGCCCAGGGCCGCGACTTTCGGTGCACCGGTCACGCTGCCACACGGAAACAGGGCCGCAAAGATAGCGGCGAGATCCGTGCCAGGGCGGGTCCGCGCCCGCACGGTCGATGTCATCTGCAACAGCGTCGGCAGGCATTGCACGTCGAAAAGCGACGGCACCTCGACCGAACCCGGCTCGGCGATGCGCGCCAGATCGTTGCGCAACAGATCGACGATCATGACGTTTTCCGCGCGGTCCTTGGCACTGGCTTGTAAGCCGGCCGCGCCGCGGTCCAGCGCAGTGGTCGGCGTAGCGGTGCCTTTCATGGGCTGCGTCACGATGGTCTGCCCGTCCCAATCGAAAAACAGCTCCGGCGACAAGCTCGCAACGGCCCACTCGGGCGTTTCGAGGTACGCACAGTAACCGGCCGGCTGCAAAGCCTTGAGGCTGCGATACAGGGCGTACGGGTCGCCCTGCGCTGCCGCGTGCAGTCGGGTAGTGAGGTTGAGCTGGTAGTAACGGCCGGCCGCGATTGCGTCGCGAACCTCGCACATGGCTTGGGCAAACCCCTTGTCGCTCAACGCGTCGGCCCAGGGTCGGGTCAGTTCGTACGAACCACGGCCAGTCGTCGGCGCCGGCTGCGGCTCGGCAAACGCCGCGAACAGGGCCACGGGAAAACCGGCTGCGGGTCGTACGGTCAATGCTGAGTCGAATGCCGGCGCCGCGTCGAAGCTGACCCAGCCGACGACGGTCAAACCATTTCGTGCCGCCTGAAAGGCTTGTTCGAGAATAAATGGAACTTCCGCCGTTTCATTCGATACCCAACAATACGAGGGAGATTTTGCGCGTGCTTGCAAACGGTTGGTTGCGTTTGCCACGGAGCATGCCGGAAAATCCCATTCAGCCATAATATTCATGGACAGATTGTAATATTTGTTCCGCTAAAACTGATCGAGTCAATGGCAATTCTCCCCTTGGGCCACTACCGTTGCGCAATAACCGCCGTTTTGCTGTCGATGGGCATCGGCACCTGCTCGCCCTCTGCTGCTCGGGACTCACTGCCGCTCAAACGCAGCGACCAATTATCATCGACTTCGCGGCAAAAACCGCCAGCGGTTCTGTTCGTACGACCTGATTCTGCGACCGACGGGGCAACGGTGCTGAAACTTAAAAGAACCGATCATCTCGCCGAGTTGCCAGAGCCTTTGCCGCCCCTACCCGTGGACTCGGCAAAAACGCCACCCGCCGCCACACCGGGGTCGGGCACGTTGCCGGCTGGCCGGCCAGCAAGCGTCGACACTGGCCATGTGGCGGCGATACTGCTCAAAGCCTTGCTGGGCCTTGGCATGCTGCTGACCCTATTGTATGCGCTACGGCATTATGCCCTGATGCTGCAGCGGGCGTTCGGTCGCCAATCGCATCTTTATCTGGATGTCGAACAGGCGGACTGGCCAGCGGTCACCATCGTACCGACCCGCAGCGGCGCCGGCCATCTGGTGGAAGGAAGCCTGGAAGCAGAGCATTTGCGCCTTTTCACAGCCACTTATCCGGTAGGCCGCATCACGCTGCTCGATACCGAAAGCCTGCCGCTGGCCGACCTCATTTCTCAAGTCAGCGACGACCTGATCGTGCTCTTCGACCCCCTGGCCGTACCGGGCGAACGTTTGCTGAAACATTTGACGGCGCCGTTTGCGGACACGCAGGTCGCGGTGGTTTTTCCACGTCTGCTGCTGGCTAACGAAGGGGCGAGTGTCGAGCACGCCCATTTCGATTTGTCGCTGGCGACTCATTATCAGATTGACACCATGGCACGTACAGCTTTCGACGGCTTTCATAGCTTGCCGGAAAGTCCGATCGGACCAGCGCTGCCGGCTGGCACCGTGGCATTGCGCCGTTCCGCCCTGCAGGCAATCGCCGACGATGGTCGGAGCGGCTGGCCGGACGACTTCGACGATTTGCTGCTGCAACTGAGCCTGGCGGCGTGGAAAATCGCTTATCAACCGCGCGCGGAATGCCACGTTCCGTTCCAGGCAGAAACGGGTCCACAGCGCGCGGAACGGATCCGCCAGCGGGCGATTCGCTACAAAGCCATGCTCTACCGGAACGGCGGCGCCATCTGGCGCACCGCAAGACTTTCTCTGCTGCAAAAGCTCGACATGAGCCTGACCCTCGCGCAGCCGCTCATGGGCGGGGCGCTGGTCTGCGGCTGGTTGGCGACCATGTTGCTGTTTTATCTCGACCGGGGTGCCTGGCTGAGCCTGTCGGTTCTGGTACTGGCGCTCGGCAGTTTCACCCACGCCGCGCAACAGAGCAATCCGAGCTCGACGGCCGCCGCACTGTGGCTGGACGGTGAGCGGTCGCGCATGGTCTGGCTGCCGCATGGCATGGCCCGGTTTTTCGTCAACTCGATTGAGGGCGTCAAAGCCATGTGGCAAAAATCATGATCGCGGCGCTGATTTTAGGTTTGCTGTTCGTCACGCTGATCGCTGTATTGCCGATCGGGCTGTATGTCTTCGGCAGGCAGCCCCTGCACCGCGCCAAACAAAACTTTGCAAGCAGGGCCGACCACTATTCGCGGTATTTCAGCGAGCGGTTTGTGTATTTTTTACGGCGGGATGCCGGCCAGGACTTGCCTGCGTTGCTGGAGGAATGGCGCCTGCTGGACCGCTCGCACATTCTAGCCAAAAAATACCTCGTGATCGGTGGCCGGCAACGGCCCGATTGGCGCGAATGGCAAAATGTCGCCAACAGCAGGAAGCTGATGGCGGTGCTCGCCGGCTCAGCGCAAATGCCGAACAAGAGCGTCTGGGTCAACGATATGTTCGCCGCGCACGACCTGGAGATCGGCGAGTTTTCGACCTTGCGGGCCATCCGCTGCGAGGCAGATCTGGCGGTGGGCACAGGCGGCACGGTCATCCGCTGGGCCGATGCCCGGCTGCTCACCGTTGGCGACGGCTGCAGCTTTCCCGGTCGGGTGACCGCACGCGCCGAGTTGCGGCTCGGCTTCGATGTGGAGTTCCGCAGTTTGAATGCGCCGATTATTCTGATCGACGACGGCGCCGGCCGGACACCGGGCACGTCTCACCCGGTCTGGCTGGCGCTGCCGCCGCCACCGGTCGATGCCATACAAATGCCGATCAACGACGGCCGTATGATGGTCAAGGGCCGTTATTGGTGCGAGGGCGACTTGTATATTCCACCATTGAACACGGTGCCGGGCAGTATCATTTGCGGCGGCACCGTTTATGTGGCGCAAGGCAGCACCGTGCTGGGCAGTATCAAGGCGCAGGGCGACATCGTTTGCGAAGCGAGTGTGGTCATCATGGGTTCGCTGGTCGCCAAAGGCTCGGTCATGATCGCCGCGCACGGCTTCGTCAGCCAACTGGTCCTGGCCAATCACCGCATCTTGCTCGGGCCTTTCAGCACCGTGGCCGGCGTCAACACACCGGGCAGCGTCAGCAGCGATGTGGTTCGTTTGGCGCAAGGCGTCAGTGTCCATGGCAGCGTCACGGCGCGTGTCTCGGGCACGACCGCCTGGCACGACGAACCGGACGGCCCATCGGCTCATTCAGGATAGGACATGCGCTATGAAACATAAACCCTGGCTGGCGACGAGCACGCCGAAACATTTAGAACGTCTGCGGCAAATGTCGGTGTTCGGCAAACCGATTCCAATGCACCATGCGCTTCGCACACTCGACTTCCCCAGGCATCGCTGGTTCGAGGTCCTGCTGCTGCCCGCCGTATTCACTTTGCTTTTGTTGCTGGCATGGCCGACCGTCAACCGCTATTGGGCCGGCTGGATGGACGCCCTGCTGCTCGATCTGGTCGCCGACCTGCAGTTTTCGGCCATGCCGGTCTGGTTTCACCACGCCGCCCTGGAGGTGCCGATGATTTTCTCGGCGCTGCCAAGCAAATTGCAATGGTGGGCCGGTTGGGGCGGCATGGTGTTGCTTGTGCTGTTACCGGCATTCTTGCCGGAACGCTGGACCGTGTTGAATTACTGCCTGGGGTGGGCGGCTGTCCTGCAGCTCGGCTCACAAATCGTATACTTTTTTCTACCGCATCTGATTCACTACAGCGTGGGCGATTATCTGGCGACGATGTTGCAATCCTCATTCGTGTTGATGCTGGGAGTTCCATGGCTATTGGCGACTAGCTTCAATATTTTTCCGTTTCGGGTGGCGCATAAAATCAGCTTGTGCGCGGGAACGCTGTTCGCGCTATTTGTGCTGACACCGGTGCAATACGCTTTGCAAGCCCTGATTCTGGAAAAGGGCTCGATGCTCTGGACACCGCTACTGTTTTTCGGCATGGGACTGCCGTTAAGCGTACTGGTGGTGATCGGCATGTATTGCTGGGCGGTGACTTGGGGGGCGGACAGAAACAGATGACTTCGGATTTTCAGATTGCGCAGCCGGCCGCGTTTATAAATTGAAAAACTCGAACACATCGTCCCGCCGCGCCCGGGTGTCGTGGATGCCGAGCTGGATGAGTTCGCGCGTAAACGACGATTCGAACAACAAATAACTTGCCAATGCGGCGCCACTGGCTTCGGTCGCGCCTAAGGTCGATAGTAGACCGCGCACAGGAGTGGGCAGGCTACCGATGTGCCGGGAAGCGATTTCGTCGATACGGCGTGACGGCATGATCGCCAAGAGCCGCACCGGTTTGAGCGGCGTGTTGGCGAGCAGCCGCGGCGGCAACAAGGCCAGCGTTTTATTCACCCGCGTCAGCCGCTCGATATCGACCGACAAACCATCGAGAAAAATCGACGCCATCGCATGGCCGGCGATTTGCGCCAGACTTGGGTACTGATTGGCGTGCAAGGCGGGAAAGTCCGACGAACCGTTGACCTGACCCGAGCCGATGACCAACACCCGGGTTGCGCCCAGGTGAATAGCCGGGCTGATAGGCGCGAGCTGGCGCATTGCGCCATCTCCACAGTATTCGATTTTTCCGTCGTATTCGATGGGACATGCGGGAAAAATGAACGGTATCGCACTCGACGCCAAGAGGTGGTCGACCGCTATCTGCCCCCGACGGGCCATACGCTGCGTCCGGACCCAGGGAGCGATTGCGGCGTGGGTTTGATAAAAGGTGATGTGATGCCCGGACGAATAGCTCGACGCGGATACGGCGACCGCGCGTAAATGCGCACTGGCCAACGCCTTTTCGAGGCGATGAAGGGGTAACAGGCTTTCCAGCAGTTGGATCAGCGGGGCATTGTCCAGCAGATAACGCGGGCGTTTGCGCAGCAACCAGCCAATCGATAAGGCTGTCAGCCAACGCGCACCGGTGCGGATGATGCCCAGCGCGTCGGCGCGGTACACCTGCTCGGTCCGAAAATTTTCCCAGATGAAGTGCAGTTTCTCGACCGCCTTGAAAAAATCGCTGCCGGCGCAGCCCAGTGCGGTGGCGTTGATCGCGCCAGCAGACGTTCCGGTCAAAACCGGAAATGGATGGCGCAAGGCCGGATCTTGCCGCGCCTCTAGCCATTCGGCGATTTGGTATAGCACACCGACTTGGTAGGCGGCGCGTGCGCCGCCGCCGGTCAGTACGATGCCGGCTGGGCCGTGCGCGATAGCGGAGGGAACAGGATTGAGCGCCATGCTGCGCAGTATGGCCGGTCGGGCGCACCTGCCGTCGCCGGAACAACCCGGCGAAACGCCGTCAATTGCCAACGATCAAACATTTTGCACCGGGAGACTCGCCGATGGCGCAGCCCGCCACAAACACTTGCCCCGCGACTCGCGGTCGAGAATGTCGAGGTAGCCGGCATGGGCAAGGAGCTCTGCGGCATCTGGTGGCAATAAGGGTAAAACCAGGCTGTGCAACTGGGCATCGTGCGTCTGCAAAGCGCCATCGCCGCCCCCGACGTCCATGCTCAAACTGTCCTGTCCACGGGTCAAAGCCAGAAACACATCGGACAGGATTTGCGCATCCAGCAGCGCGCCGTGCAGCTTCCGGTGATTGTTGTTGACGCCCAGCCGTTCGCACAACGCATCCAGGGAGTTGCGTTTTCCCGGGTACAGTTCGCGCGCCATGGCCAGCGAGTCGGTTACGCCGAGGACGTGGGTTTTGAATTCGCTGCGTCCCTGCCGATCAAGCTCGGCGTTCAAGAAACCGACGTCGAACGCTGCGTTGTGAATGATGATCTCCGCATCGGCGACGAAAGCCAGAAACTCGTCGACCACTTCAGCAAAACGCGGTTTGTCGGCCAGGAACTCGTCGGTCAAGCCGTGCACGGCGAGTGCGCCCTCGTCGACTTTACGCTCGGGGTTCAGATAGGTATGGAAGTGGCGGCCGGAGGTTTGCCGGCCCAGCATTTCCACGCAACCGATTTCAATGACGCGGTGGTCCTGGCGATGATCCAGCCCGGTGGTTTCGGTATCGAGAATGACATAGCGCATGTTCATGCGAGGCTCGCCACGCCCTGATTGGCCAGGGCATCGGCACGATCGTTGCCGGGGTGGCCGGAATGGCCCTTGACCCAGTGCCAGCGCACCGCATGACGGGACGCGCTTTTTTCGAGCAACTGCCACAGCTCGACGTTTTTGACGGGTTTTTTATCGCTGGTTTTCCAGCCGTTGAGTTTCCACTTCGGCAGCCATTCCTGGATACCTTTCATGACGTACTGGGAGTCCGTAAACAAATCGACCTGACAAGGCTGCTTGAGAGCGTCGAGCGCCTCGATGACGGCTGTCAGCTCCATACGGTTATTGGTGGTCAACATTTCCCCGCCGAACAGTTCTTTGACGGTATCACCAGCCTGCAGTAAAACGCCCCAGCCACCGCGGCCCGGGTTGCCCTTGCAGGCACCGTCGGCGTAGATGGTGACTGAAGGCAATAATGGATCAATCGGTGTGTTCATGAAAATGCTTCGCTATGATTATTTATTATTAAATGTAAAACTTCTGCCTGGCCGGCTGACCCTGGAGGTTTTTGAGGTCCGCCGGCGGTAAAAACATCACGGTGAACAATGCGCCTTCGCCACCCGCTGACGGGCACCCAGCGCCGCAGGGGCGTTCCATTCCGGTTTGATGATGAGGCGCATGCCATGTACGCGCTTGACCGCACTGATCATGTAGACGGCGCCACAGACCGGCCACCAACGGTCACCCGCTTTCTCCATAAACGCCATGGATTGCAGTCCACGCGCGCTGCGTCGCGGCAGGCGGTAGCAGCCAAACCGGCCATGGTTCAGCTCCAAACCCAGCAATTTTAACCAATCTTTCAGGCGAGGAAGACTGATGGGCTCGCCAGTACGAGGCCAGACGGGCCAGCGGCGACCGAGCATTTTTTGCATCGCCCCCCAAGACGATAATGGATTGAAGCCCGTGATGACCAGTTGCCCTTCCGGGATCAACACCCGCTCGGCTTCGCGCAATACGCTATGCGGATCAGCCGCAAACTCCAGCACATGGGGCATCACCAGCAAATCGATGGAATCGGAGGCCAACGGCAGGCGGGCATAATCCGCCTGCAACTGCCCGGTCCATGCCGTACCGAGCGCAAGCGGGCCAGCAGTCGGCAAGACTAGCATCCGGGACGCGATCCGGCTGTCCTCCAAGGCAGGCAAGCCCGCCAGGCCGAGCTGCACCGCATAAAAGCCGAATACGTCCTGGACGGTGCGGCTGATACAAGTCCGCTCCCAATCGAGAACATACCGGCCACGCGGCGTCGTCAGCCAGGAATCGAGCGCTGAGAGTTGGTCCGCGTGCCCGGCATTTGCGGCAGTATCATGGCTCACCGCCATCGCTCAGGACGCTTTCTTCATGAACCAGACTTTGCAGATTTTTTTCATACCCGCTTTTCAAGACAACTATGTCTGGATTATCCACGATTCCGCAGCCAAGCTGGCCGCCGTGGTCGATCCGGGCGATGCTGCGCCGGTGCTGGACTGGCTGGAGACGAGCGGCTGCCGGCTGACGGCGCTGCTGATCACACATCATCATGCCGATCATGTCGGCGGTATCGGGCCGCTGCTGGAGCATGCGCGACGGCAAGGCTGGCCGGCGCCCCCCGTCCATGGTCCGGCATTGGAGACTATTGCGCACATGACACATCCCCAGCGCGACGGCGATACCGTCACGATCGACGCGCTCGGCTGGACGGCCAAGGTGCTCGACGTGCCCGGCCACACCGTCGGTCATATCGCTTATTTCAGCACGGCGCGCAGCGAACACCCCGTCCTGTTTTGCGGCGATACCTTGTTCGCCGCCGGTTGTGGCCGGCTGATGGGCGGCACGGCCGAGCAGCTCTTCACCTCACTGCAAAAGCTCGCGACCTTACCGGACGATACGCGTGTTTACTGCGCGCACGAGTACACACTGGCCAACCTGCACTTCGCACGCGCCGCCGACCCCAACAATCCGGCGATCGCGGCGCGGCTGAGCACAGTCGCAAGCATGCGGGCGCGGGGTGAACCGACCCTGCCCAGCCTTTTACTCGACGAAAAAGGAACCAATCCATTTATTCGGGCACAAAATATAGATGAGTTCGTAAGACTGCGCACATGGAAAGATCATTTTCGAATTTGACGAAACCCCCGCTTGCCACTACGATCCTCAGCAATACCAACTTTCCTGGCGAGCAACGGCGTGGTGCCATTTCCATGCGGCATCTGCTCGCCGATAAATTCATGTCGATCCGCTGCAATCCATTACAGCGATTCGGTATCGTGTGCAGTTTTCTTTTAGGTTGCCTGGTCTTCGCGACAACGGTTTATCCGCAAGGAGCACCTGGCGGGGGCGACACGATGCCATTCGCCGAAAATCACCACACTTTTTCGAGCGGGTTTACGCCGACGCTGGTCGACCTGACCCAGCCACCAAGCGATCTGTGGCAGCGCATTCGCTACGGCTTCGCCGTGCCGAACCTCGATTCGCCGCTGGTCGCTGAGCGGCAGGCCTGGTTCGTGGCACGGCCGCAGCAGCTCAAGATCATGTTCGAGCGGTCGAGCCTGTATTTGTATTACATCACGCAGGAGTGCGAACGCCGCGGCCTGCCCACCGAGCTGGCACTGTTGCCGTTCATCGAAAGCGCGTTCAACCCACACGCCCTGTCGCCCGCGCGGGCATCGGGTCTGTGGCAGTTCATTCCGTCGACCGGCAAAAGTTACGGACTGCAACAGAACACGCTGCGCGACGAGCGCCGCGACATCATCGCCTCGACGAACGCCGCGCTAGACTACCTGACCACGCTGTACGAAATGTACGGCGACTGGTATCTGGCGCTGGCATCGTACAACTGGGGCGAAGGCTCGGTGGCGCGCGCCATCGATAAAAACCGCAGCCTCGGCCTGCCAACCGATTACCTCAGTCTGCAAATGCCCGACGAAACGCGCAACTACGTACCACGCCTGCAGGCCATCAAAAATATCATCAGCAGCCCGGACGCCTTCAAACTGAGCCTGCCGCAAATCGACAACGAACCCTACTTCACGACCATCGTCAAACCCCGTCACATCGAGATCAAGGCCGCCGCAAAAATGGCCGACATGAGTGTCGAGGAGTTCAAAGCCCTCAACCCCAGCTTCAAACGCCCACCCATGCGTAAAAACGAACGTGAACCCGAGCATGTGACGCTGCTCGTGCCGATCAGCAAACTCGACACTTTCATCACCAACATGGACCGCGACGGTCGCAACGGTGCACCCTCCACTGGCGCCACGGCACCGCTTCCGTACTATGCCGCTAACGTGCCGCCGGTCGGTCTCAAGGGCCGGATGAGTTCTGGCAACGCGCGCCTGGCCGAACTGAGCGGGGCCAGCGATGCGCTGGGCGGCGGTCTCTACCGCGACCCTTACGAATATGCACAACAAGCATCCCTGCACAGTCAGCAAAACCCGCTGGCGCAGATCCGCCGTTACTCATCGGAGGATCCGCCCCGGCGCGTTCAGCGCACCACTTATACGCCACGATTGGGCCGGGCCACCGGTAAAAACGGGCCTCGTGGTCGTCAGGCGGCAGTCAGCATCAAATCGAGCAGCAAAAAAGCCCTGGCCAGCACGACAACGAAAAGTGCCGGCCGAGCACGAGCGGCCGTTTCGCGTTCAGGCCCAGCCCAATCGAATGCAAAGGTTTCCGGCAAAACCACGCCCAAGGCTTCGGCCAAAAGCCAGACCAAGAGCAAGTCCAAACATTGACTTATTGACGGTCCTGCCGAACCTGAAAAATTTCGATGCCTTGAGCCGCAGCCTGTGCTTCGCCTAGCTGATCAAGGCGCCAACAACACCACTGCCTGCGCCTCGATCGCCTCGCCCCGCCCCAAATAGCCCAGCTTTTCGTTGGTCTTGGCTTTGACATTCACACAGGCCGGATCCACTTCCAGCACCGCAGCAATGCGCCCGGCCATCTGCACCACAAACCCCGCCAGGCGGGGCTGCTGAGCAATGACCGTAATATCGGCATTCACGACTCGCCAGCCGCGGGCATGAATGAGCTCGACGATTTTTTTCAGCAAAACGGCACTGTCGGCACCGGCATGGCTAGGGTCGGTATCGGGATAATGACGACCGATGTCGCCCAGCCCAGCCGCGCCCAGCAAGGCGTCGGTCAAGGCGTGCAGCACCGCGTCGCCGTCCGAGTGGCCCTTCAAGCCTTTGTCATGCGGCACCTGCACACCGCCCAGCATGAGTGGCCGCCCGGCTTCGAGCATGTGCACATCGTAGCCCTGCCCGACCCGGAAGCCGGCCGACGCGGTGTATGCCTTTAAAAACGACCCCACATACTGCAGATCGTCCGGATAAGTAATCTTTCTGTTCCGTGCCTCGCCCGGCACGATGCCGGGCTGCAAACCCAAAAGCTCCACGGCGCCTGCTTCATCGGTCACGACCGAGCCGCTGGCCTGGGCATGATGCAAGGCACGGTGCAGCAAACCGGCAGGAAACAACTGAGGCGTCTGCGCTTGCCAAAGCTGCTCACGCGGCAGAGTCGCGGTGATTCGCTGATCGGTGACGGTTTTCAGGGTATCGGTCAACGGCAGCGCCAATATGGCGCCGACCATGTCCGACGCGCCATGATCGATCAGCCGTTGCAGCGCATCGGGGCTCAGGCCCGGGCGGGCCGCATCGTGCACGAGCAGTCGATCGTCGGCCTCCAGCCGGTGCGCCGCGAAAGCCCAGTTCAAACCGTTCAAGACCGACGCGGCGCGCGTCGCACCACCGCATTTCAAAACCGTCACGCGTGTTTCAGCGGCCAGCAGCTCAGCGGCGCGCTCGTCGTTTTGGGCGACGACGACAAAAACCGTGCGAATAGCAAGGTTCTGCAGTAAAGCCCGCACGGTCCACAGGAGCACTGGCGTCCCGGCCAAGTCGGCATATTGTTTGGGAAGCCCGGCGCCGAACCGGCTACCGTTGCCGGCCGCAGGCACGAGCGCATAAATCGCAGGCATTTTATAATGATTGGTTGTTTCGACCGGATTCATTGCGTCATGGCGTTTGGTTTCACTCCTGCATTTTACTGGCAACCCGGCCATAAACTGAATTTGGCTCGCCCCATGGGGTCGGGAGACGCCTGGTTGCTGGCGTCGTTGGCCACTGCCGCTCGCGGGAAGGCTCAGTTGCTCGTGCTGGTGTGTGCCCAGGCAGCGGATGCAAACCGGCTCGCCCAGGAAATCGCGGTGTTCGACGCTAGCTTGCGCCTGGCGATCCTGCCGGATTGGGAAACCCTGCCCTACGAAACGTTTTCTCCGCATCAGGACCTGGTGTCCGAAAGGCTGGCCACGCTGTACGCTGCGCTCAACCGTAACCTGGACGTGCTGCTGGTCGCAGCGCCGACCGCCTTGCAGCGTCTGGCGCCGCCAGCCCACCTGGCCGGTCAAACGTTTTTTTTCGAGCAGGGCCAAACCCTCGATGCGCAAAAACTCAAAACGCAACTGACGGTCGCCGGCTATCAGAACGTGAGTCAGGTGATGGCCCCCGGCGAATACGCAATCCGTGGCGGCCTGATCGATTTATTCCCGACCGGGTCGGCTTTGCCCTACCGGCTCGACCTGTTCGGCGACGAGATCGAGTCGATCAAAACGTTCAACGTCGACAGCCAGCGCAGCCTGTACCCGGTCAAGACCGTGCGGCTGCTGCCCGGGCGTGAGTTTCCGCTCGACGAGCCGGCGCGCGCCGCGTTTCGGACCCGCTGGCGCGAACGGATCGACGGCGACCCGACCCGCAGCACGGTGTACCGGGACGTCAGCAACGGCGTGGCGAGCGCCGGTGTCGAATATTATCTGCCACTGTTTTTCGATGCCGCCAGCACGCTGTTCGATTACTTGCCAACTGCGGGCGACGATATCGTCGTCGTGCACCATGGCGAGGTCGACCAAAGCCTGCAGGCGTTCTGGACCGACCTCGAAAACCGGTATCGGTTTTTATCCAAGGACGTCGAACGGCCGATCCTGCCGCCGGGCGATTTGTACCTGAAACCGGACGATTATTTTAACCTGATCAACACCCGCGCACGCATCAACCTGACGCAGGCGGCGGCCGCCCTGCCGGTCGAGCCGCTGTCCGCCACCGTGCCGGCGCTGCCGATTTCGCGCCGCGCCGACGATCCGCTCGCGCCGTTGCGGCAGTTCGTGACCATGCCCGGGCGGCGCAGCATTTTGTTGGCGGAATCAGACGGGCGACGCGAAACATTGCTGCAGCTTTTGACCGAGTTTGGTCTGCGACCGCAGGTGTTCGACAGCATGGGGGCGTTCGAACTGGGCGATGCGTCTTTCGGCCTGGGAACGGCGTCGCTCGACAACGGTTTCATGCTGCAAACGGGCGCGTCTGCGAGTGTCGCTTTTCTGACCGAAGCCGAGCTGTTCGGCGGCGCGAGCGTCCGGCGCAAAGGGCGGCGCGGTCAGGAACGGCCAAGCAACGTCGACGCCATGATTCGCGATCTGGCCGAGCTCAAGGTCAACGACCCGGTCGTCCATCAACAGCACGGCATCGGGCGCTACCTCGGCCTGGAGGTGATGGACCTCGGCGAAGGCCCGGCGGAGTTTCTGCACCTCGAATACGCCGGGGGCGCGAATTTGTACGTGCCGGTTGCCCAGCTCCACATGATCGCGCGCTACAGCGGCGCCGATCCGGACAACGCACCGCTGCATTCGCTCGGGTCCGGACAGTGGGACAAAGCACGCAAAAAAGCGGCGCAGCAGGTGCGCGACACCGCCGCCGAGCTGCTCAACTTATACGCACGGCGCGCTTTGCGCGAAGGCCACAGCTTCAAGATCGACCCGGCGGACTATGCAGTGTTCGCCGAATCGTTCGGTTTCGAAGAAACGCCCGACCAGGCCGCCGCGATCGACGCGGTCGTGCAGGACATGACCTCCGGCCGACCAATGGACAGACTGGTGTGTGGCGATGTCGGCTTCGGCAAAACCGAGGTGGCCCTGCGCGCCACCTTCATCGCCGCGCTGGACAATAAACAGGTCGTGTTGCTGGCCCCCACCACGCTGCTCGCCGAACAGCATTTCCAGACATTCTCCGACCGTTTTTCGGACTGGCCGGTAAAGGTCGTCGAGCTGTCACGCTTCCGGTCAGCCAAAGAAACCGCCGAAAATATCCGGCTCATCAACGAAGGCAAGGCCGACATCGTCATCGGCACCCACAAAGTGCTGTCGCCGGACATTCATTTTCCGCGCCTGGGGCTGATCATCATCGACGAGGAGCACCGTTTCGGCGTGCGGCAGAAGGAAGCCATGAAAAATCTGCGCGCCGAGGTCGATGTGCTGACGCTGACCGCGACGCCGATTCCGCGCACGTTGTCCATGAGCATGGAAGGCATCCGGGACTTTTCGGTGATCGCGACCGCCCCCCAGCGGCGGCTGTCGATCAAAACATTCGTGCGCCGCGAAGACGAAGGTGTCATTCGCGAAGCGGTGCTGCGCGAACTCAAGCGCGGCGGCCAGGTTTACTTTCTGCACAACGAAGTCAGCACCATCGAAAACCGCCGCGACATGCTCGAAAAGCTGCTGCCCGAGGCGCGGATCGGCATCGCCCATGGCCAGATGCCGGAACGCGAGCTGGAGCGCGTCATGCGGGAGTTTTATCAGCAACGCTTCAATGTGCTGTTGTGCACCACCATCATCGAAACCGGTATCGACATCCCGACCGCCAATACCATCGTCATTCATCGCGCCGACAAGTTCGGCCTGGCGCAGTTGCATCAACTGCGTGGGCGGGTCGGTCGTTCCCACCATCAGGCCTACGCTTATCTGCTCGTGCACAACGAAGACGGCCTGACCAAACAAGCCAATCAACGGCTCGAAGCGATCACGGCGATGGAAGACCTCGGCAGCGGCTTTTACCTGGCGATGCACGATCTTGAAATCCGCGGCGCGGGCGAGGTGCTGGGCGACCATCAATCCGGCAACGTACACGAAATCGGTTTTCAACTCTATACCGACATGCTGAACCAGGCCATCCGTTCGCTACGCGACGGCCGCGAGCCCGACCTGATGGCACCGCTGGCCACCACCATCGACATAAACCTGCGCACCCCGGCGCTGCTGCCCGAAGGCTATTGCGGCGACGTGCACGAGCGCCTGTCCTTGTACAAGCGGCTGGCCAGCGCCACCGATGCCGAGGCGCTCGACGATTTGCAGGAAGAAATGATCGACCGTTTCGGCAAACTGCCGGACGCCGCCCAGGCGCTCATTCAATCGCACCGGCTGCGACAGCAAGCGGCGGTCGTCGGCATCAGTAAAATCGATGCCTCGCCCGAACAGATCATCGTACAGTTCATCCCCAACCCACCCATCGAGCAGATCAAGATCATCAACCTGATTCAGAAAAACACCCACATCAAGCTGGCGGGCCCGGACAAACTGAAAATCGTCAAAGCCATGCCTGATTTCAAACAACGCATTCAAGTCGTGCGCGACTTGATCCATGTCCTGAAAGCATGACCCATGTCGAACGCTATTAAAATCGTTTTTACCGGGGAGCGGCTGAACGCTGCACTGATCCACGACATCGCCGCGCAGGCAGGCTTACCGATGAACATTCAGTTTGCACCTCAGACGCAGGGCGCCTGGCAGGCGCGGCTGGACTCGCCCCTCGATCCTGCCGCGCTCAAAGTACGCCTGCGCAGCATCTGCGCACCGCACCGTGTGGATGTGGGCGTGCTGTCGGCCGAGTTGCAGGCGGCGGACTTCGGGCTGCTTGCGATGGACATGGACTCGACGCTCATCACCATCGAATGCATCGACGAAATCGCGGACTTCATCGGCAAAAAACCCGCAGTCGCGGCCATTACCGAGGCCACCATGCGCGGCGAGATCAAAAGCTTCGCCGATAGCCTGGTGCAACGGGTAGCCCTACTGCGCGGTGTTCGGGAAAGCGACCTGCAGGCGGTGTTCGACGAACGCCTGCGGCTGTCACCGGGTGCCGCTGCCCTGCTGGCGTTTGCCCGGCAGTCTGGCTGGAAGACCCTGCTCGTGTCGGGCGGCTTCACTTATTTCACCGGTCGTTTGCAAAAGCAATTAGGACTGGACTTCGCGCAAGCCAACACACTGGAAATCATCGATGGCCGATTGACCGGCCGGGTGCTGGGCGACATCGTCGATGCAGCCGCCAAAGCCGAGCATGTGCGGGCCTGCTGTCAGCAACTGAACATCGCGCCCCCGCAGGCTATCGTCATGGGCGATGGCGCCAACGATCTGCGAATGATGGCGATCGCCGGCATGGGCGTCGCCTTTCATGCCAAACCTGTCGTACAGACAGAGGCCGACCAAGCGATCGTTTTCGGCGGTCTGGACACCCTCTCTGCCTGGATGAGAAATGATGGTTTATGATAAAACCAGCACTTAGCCTCGCACGGAAAAAATGATGACCGGACGCCTCGGCGACGAAGCTTTTTCGAGCTGTAAAGAATTTCGTTTCAAACAGCTCAATATCCGCAAAGACATCGACAATAAAGCGCTTTGGGTTTACATGAACCCGGTCGGCCGTGCTTGTTTCAACAAAGGCATGCTGCAGGACATCATCGATTTCGGCGATCTGATCGTCAACAGCAACGGGTTTTTTCATGCCGACGACGCTTGGCATGCAATCAAATACATCATCTGGGGATCCGCCGTGCCCGGTATTTTCAACTTGGGCGGCGATCTGGATTTTTTTCAGCAATCGATTCGCGAAAGAAACAGCGACAAGCTACTCGAATACGGCAGAATGTGCGTCAACCCGATCGCCAAAAGCCTGCAAAGCTACGGCCAACCGATCATCACGATTGCCTTGGTGCAGGGTCTGGCTTTGGGAGGTGGGCTGGAGTGCGCACTGGCCAATCACTTTATCGTCGCCGAAAAGCGCTGCATGATCGGTTTACCCGAAATCATGTTCAACCTGTTCCCCGGCATGGGCGCCTATCACATGCTCAGCCGTAAACTCGGCGAAAGCAAGGCCCGGCGCTTCATCATGGACGGCGCACAAGGGGACGCCGAAGCGCTGTACGAGCTCGGCCTGATCGATAAACTGGCCGACATTGGCAACGGCGAAAACGAGGTACGCAAGCTCATCGCTCATTTGAACCTGCGCTTCAACGGCAATCAGGCGATTTTACGGCAGGGCAATAAGCACAACGCGATCACGTTGACCGAGCTCGAAGATGGTGTCGCGCACTGGGTAAATACCGCGATGAATCTGGCAGATGAAAACCTGGCGCATATGTCGACGCTGGTGAAGCGCCAGAATCGCAAGATGCAGCAAATTTCATAAAACAAGCCTAATTTGTTGGCTTAGAGAAACAAATAATTTAAACGACATCGCCCCATAAGTCGTGCGCATCATGCCCGGTAATGCGGGCGGTGATGATGTCGCCGACTTTCGGACGCAGCCAGGGCTTTTCCGGACGCCCGAGAAAGACATTGCCGTCGATTTCCGGCGCATCCATCATGCTACGCGCCACAATCCCTTCTGGGTTGATCGCATCGACCAATACTTTCAGACGCGTGCCAACTCTGGCTTTCAAGCGTCGTGCGGAAATTTTTTCCTGTACTTGCATCAGGCTCGCCCGGCGTGCTTCCTTGACCTCGTCGGGTACCGGCGCCGCGATGGTATTGGCGACAGCGCCATCGACTGGCGAATAAGCAAACACGCCGACACGATCGAGCTGCGCCTCGCCGATGAAATCCAGCAAATGCTGAAACTCCTCGTCGGTTTCGCCAGGAAACCCGCTGATGAAGGTACTGCGGATCGTCAATTGCGGACAAATGGCCCGCCATGCAGCGATGCGCTCGATATTTTTCTCGCCACTGGCGGGGCGTTTCATACGCTTGAGCACCGCTGGATGCGAATGCTGAAAAGGAATGTCGAGATACGGCAGCACTTTGCCGCTCGCCATCAAAGGCAATACGTCGTCGACATGTGGATACGGATAAACATAATGCAGGCGTACCCAGACACCAAGCTCGCCGAGCTCTTGCACCAAGGATTGAAATTGTGTTTTGACCGGCCGGCCGGCGACGAAGTCGGTTCGATACCGCAGATCGACGCCATACGCGCTGGTATCCTGGCTGACGACCAATATCTCCTTGACACCGTTTTTGACGAGACTTTCCGCTTCGCGCATGACCTCACCGATCGGCCGCGACACCAGGTCGCCGCGCATGCTCGGGATGATGCAGAAGGTACAACGGTGGTTGCAGCCTTCGGAGATTTTCAGGTAGGCATAATGCTTCGGCGTCAGCTTCACGCCGTGGTCGGGTAGCAGATCGATGAACGGGTCGTGCGGTTTGGGTAAATGCAGGTGCACCGCGTCCATCACTTCGTTGGTTGCGTGCGGACCGGTCACCGCCAACACCTTGGGGTGCAACTGCGCCACCAGATTCGACCCGTCGCCGGACTGTTTCGCGCCAAGACACCCCGTCACGATGACCTTGCCGTTTTCCTGCAAGGCCTCGCCGATCGCGTCCAGGCTTTCCTGAACGGCGCTATCGATGAACCCGCAGGTGTTGACCACGACCAGATCCGCCCCGGCATAATCTGCGGCGACGCGGTAGCCTTCGGTTTTGAGCTGGGTCAAAATTCGCTCGGAGTCGACCAGCGCCTTGGGACAACCCAGCGAGACGAAGCCCACGCTGGGCGTTTGCGCGGTTGGTGCGCGTTCGGAAATGGAAAGATCGGTCATTCGGCAAAAAACCCGGACGGTTATTTTTTATCGGTGGGTGGCGGAAAACCAAAGCCGCCGAACAGGTTGCGGGTCTGATTCTGAAACTGATCCTGCAGCTTGGTTACCATGGATTTACTCTGTTCCAGGTAGCTGCCCATCATGGTTTGCATGATAGGCGCCTGTCCGGCCAGAAACTGCGCCCACAAGTCCGGATTGACGAAATTTTTCGGGCCAAGCAGATGCTTGCCCTGGTCCTGAAAGCTGTTCTGTATTTCCAGAAAGGTCTGGATATTCTTCTCCAGATAGGAGCCCATCATGCTTTGCATGGCGTTGCCATAGAAGCGGATGATCTGCGACAGCATGGTGGGCGTGAAAATCGGCATCCCGCCGGTCTCCTCTTCGAGAATGATCTGCAGCAGAATGCTGCGTGTCAGGTCATCGCCCGTCTTGGCATCGACCACCTGAAACAGCTCGTTTTCCAGCACGAGCTGTTTGACATCTGCCAGTGTGATATAGCTGCTGGTGTGGGTATCGTACAGCCGGCGGTTCGGGTATTTTTTGATCAGCCGGACAGGCGATACGCCGCCAGCGTCGGTGGCAGCGGAGGTTTTGACGGGATCGGCCATGGTCTATGTGTGGGATCGGAATGATTGCAAGTCTACAGCAAGCTCGGCGCAGAACAAGCCTTCATCACCCCATATGCAGGCCGCCGTTGAGCGAAAAATCCGCGCCGGTCGAAAACCCGGACTCATCGGAGGCCAGCCAGGCGACGATCGAGGCGATCTCCTCGGGCTCGCCCAGGCGTTTGACGGGGATCGTGGTCACGATTTTTTCCAGGACTTCGGGTCGAATCGCCCGTACCATGTCGGTGCCGATATATCCGGGCGATACGGTGTTGACCGTCACCCCCTTGGCGGCGAGCTCCAGGGCCAGCGCCATTGTAAAGCCATGCAGCCCGGCTTTGGCCGTGGAGTAGTTGGTCTGACCGAACTGGCCTTTTTGGCCATTGACCGAAGAAATATTGATGATGCGCCCAAAACCGCGTTCGACCATGTCGTCGATGACCTGTTTGGTCACATTGAACAGTGAGTTGAGGTTGGTGTTGATGACGGCGTGCCAATCTTCTTTGCTCATCTTGCGGAACATGCCGTCACGCGTGATGCCGGCATTGTTCACCAGCACATCGACAGGGCCATGCTCGGCACGCACCCGCTCGAACGCGGCCTTGGTGGAGTCCCAGTCGGCGACATTCCCCTCCGACGCGTAAACGGTATGGCCTTTGTCTTTCATTTCCGCCAACCAGCGGTCCTTACGCGGCGAGTTCGGGCCGCAACCGGCGATGACCGTGAAGCCGTTGCGGCACAGCCGCTCGCAAATCGCGCTGCCAATACCGCCCATGCCGCCGGTGACGTAAGCAATTCGTTGTGGTGCTGTCATATTTGTCTCCTATCGTTTTTATTGGTATTTACTGCTTATCTTATGCGCTAACGCTTACGATTTGAAAACGGGTCAATGACGCTCGACCGCCAGCGCGACCCCCATACCGCCACCGATGCACAGCGCAGCCAAACCTTTTTTGGCGTCGCGTTTTTGCATTTCGTGCAACAGCGTCACGAGCACCCGGCAGCCCGACGCTCCGATCGGATGACCGAGTGCGATCGACCCGCCATTGACGTTGACTTTACTCGTATCCCAGCCCATCTGGGTATTAACTGCACAAGCTTGGGATGCAAAGGCTTCGTTGATTTCCATCAGATCGAGATCGGCAACGCTCCAGCCGGCTTTTTCCAGACACAACCGTGAAGCTGGAACCGGGCCCATGCCCATGATTTGCGGGTCCAGACCGGCGCTGACGAAGGCTTTGATCCGCGCCAACACGGGCAGCCCCAATTGCTTGGCTTTATCCGAGCTCATGACCATCACGGCCGCAGCGCCATCGTTGATACCGGACGCATTGGCCGCGGTGACCGTGCCGTCCTTGGTAAAAGCCGGCCGCAAATCAGCAATGCTCTCGGTCGTAGAACCGAACTTTGGAAACTCGTCGGTAGCGAACGATAGTGGATCGCCTTTGCGTTGCGGTATTTCCACGGGAACGATTTCGTCCTTGAACCGGCCGGCGGTGATCGCCGCCTCGGCTTTTTGTTGCGAGGCCACCGCCAGCTCATCCTGCGCAGCGCGCGACACATCGTACTGCTTGGCGACGTTCTCGGCCGTGATGCCCATGTGGTATTGATTGAATGCATCCCACAAGCCATCGACAATCATCGAGTCGATCAGCTTGGCATCGCCCATGCGGAAACCATCGCGGCTGCCCAGCATGACGTGCGGTGAGGCGCTCATATTCTCCTGACCGCCGGCGATCACAATTTCGGCGTCGCCGCAGGCGACGGCCTGTGCCGCCAGCATGACCGCCTTCAGCCCCGACCCGCAGACTTTGTTGATCGTCATGGCCGGCACGGTCGCCGGCAAGCCGGCCTTGATCACCGACTGACGGGCCGGGTTTTGCCCCGACCCGGCGGTCAACACCTGACCGAGGATCACCTCGGATATCTGCTCGGACGAAACGCCAGTCTGGGCCAACAGGCCTTTGATGACGGTGGCGCCCAACTCGGGCGCCGGCACTTTGGCGAGCGAACCACCAAATTTACCGATGGCCGTTCTCAGCGCCGCAACGATGACGACTTCACGCATGGTTTATCCCCTTATGAAATAAGTTTCAAGATGCCCGGGTTTTGACGTAAGCCCCGGGAGCAGGTTCCAACGGTTCAAATGTGCTCGAGCCCGACACAGCGGGGGCTTTACGCTTCTTGCCGCTGTGTTTACCGAGCCAATCCGCCCAATGCCCCCACCAACTGCCAGAATGCTCCGTGGCAGCAGTCAGCCAGGGCTCGGGCTCGCCGGCAAAGGCTGGCCCGGTCCAAAAACTGCGTTTGTTGCGCGCCGCCGGGTTGACGACCCCCGCGATGTGGCCGCTCGCGCCCAGCACGAACTCGACTGGACCGCTCAGCAATTGCGCACTGCGGTACGCGCCCGCCCAAGGTACGATGTGATCTTCGCGCGCGGCCATCACATACACGGGAACGTCGATCCGCGACAGATCGACCGGCTCGCCGCACACCCGCACCTTCCCCGCTTGGCAAAGCTTATTTTCCAGATAAGTTTGCCGCAGGTACCAGCAGAACAGCGGGCCCGGCAGATTGGTGCTGTCGGCGTTCCAGTACAGCAGGTCGAAAGCAGTCGGCTTTTCGCCTTTCAAATAATGGCGCACGACGTAGTTCCAGATCAGGTCGTTGGGCCGCAGACTGGAAAATGCACTGGCCAGGTCCTTACCCGGCAGCAAACCTTTTTTACCAATCGTTTGCTCGCGCAGTCGCACCTGCGCCTCGTCGATGAACACCCCCAGGGTACCGGCATCGGCAAAGTCCAGCAGCGTGGTCAAAAGCGTCAGGCTCTGCACAGGCTTTTGTCCCTGAGCGGCAAGATAAGCCAAAGCGGTGCACAGCAGGGTACCGCCGACGCAAAACCCCAGGGCATTGATTCGTTGCTGTTTGCTAACTGCCTGCACGACTTCGATGGCTTTCAATACGCCATGCTCGACGTAATCGTCCCAGCTCAGGGCGCAGTTCACTTCGGTCGGATTGCGCCAGGAGACCATGAACACCGTGTGTCCCTGAGCCACGGCATAACCCACATAGGAATTGCTTGGCTGCAAATCGAGGATATAAAACTTGTTGATGAACGGCGGCACCATCAGCAGAGGGACAGAGGCCACCTGGGCAGTCGTAGGCTGGTATTGGATCAACTGAAAAACGTCGTTCTGAAAAATGACGTCGCCGGGGGATACCGCGACATTGCAACCGACTTCGAAGGCCGACTCGTCGGTCTGCGAAATCCGCCCCTTGTGCAGATCGCCCAGCAAATTGCCGATGGCGCTGCCCAGGCTTTCGCCCCCGCTCGCCAGCATGGCTTGCTGAGCTTCGGGGTTGGTCGCGAGAAAGTTGGCGGGCGACATGGCGTCGATCCATTGCTGGACGACATACCGCAGCTTGGCGGTGGATTTCTCGTCGCCTTCTAGGCTGTCGAGCAGGCGCTGGGTGTAACGGCTGTTCAGTGCGTACAAGGCCGCGTTGTACTCGAAAACGCCCTTATCGTGCCAGGCCGCCGCCGCGAAGCGGCGATCGGCCTTGATCGCCTCATCGAGCAACACCGTGGGCCTGGCAGCGTCGTCACCCGGCGGCTGCCCGCTCATGCGCTGCATCGCACCGGCGAACATCTGGGCCGCTTCCTGCATATATTCGGCCTGCAAAGCGTTCAGGCGGTAGAAGTCCATCGACTGTATGGTGGTCTTCATCAAGGCACCGATGGATTCGAGCATCGGCTGCATGACATTGACCGATGCCGCCGAAAAGGCGGTCGGAGAAAATTCGGACAAGGATTCGAAACCTGAGTTAGGCGTATTCAATGAGGGTTTCCCTGATCAATGGCCGGTCTATTCTAGCGCATCTTTACAAGCAGTCGGCCGAACAGCTCAAGGCCATGCAGCCACGCCTTGCGTGCGCTTAGGATGCGACGCGCCGCTGTAGGCTACTTCAGCACGGCTATGTAACCAAGCGGCGGCCCTTCTGTTGCGCATGAACTGCTTCGAAAATCTCCTTGGCCAGAAACGGAAGCACCGTGTGCTGGAAATCGCCGTCATCCATATACCGGGTGACGATCTTGTCGTTCTCGGCCATGCGCTGAATCATCAAGTCCTCGATCAGCTTTCGTACGCCCAACTGGAACTTGTCGAGGGGGTTGACCATGGCGGTCTGGATGACCTGGCTGTTGCTGGTGGCGCGTTCCTTGATCTGGTCGAAAAACAGCCGGTCCTCATCGGTGAAGCTGGTGCCGAAGCGTTCGTTGAGCACCTGGATGATTTCCGACAGCGGTGCCTTTTCTTCCTTGGCTTTGGCGGTGCCGACATCGGTGGGGCTGTAGACGCCTTCCGGTTCGCCCACCTTCAATTCAATCGGCCCGCTGGAAACGCGCTGCAAGCGGTAGTACTGCAACTCTACGTCGTTGCCGATCTTGACCACGGTGTTGTCACGGTCCAGCGGCAGGTGTGGCAGCAGAAAACGCCCGTAGCTGTAGAGCAGTTCAAGATCAGGGTCCGCGTAAGGCAGGATCTGGCTCAGAAAAGAGTACATCCGCACATAGCCGCCGAGCTTGTCGCGGAAGGTGGAGCGCACCTCGTCATCCTCGATCGCCTTGAACCTGTCCACCGCCGGCTGGAGGTGGCGCTGCATGTGGGCGTGGTCGGCGGGGTTCTGCCGCTCCGGCCGGCGGTAGAAAATGCGCGCAAATGCTTCGACCTCGCTCCAGTGATAAATTTGTAACCGATCCAGCTCGTGCTTGATGCTGGGAAGCATGTCCGGGTTGGCTGATTCCTGCAGGCTGGTCGAGTCGAAGTAGGGTTTGAAGGCCGCGTAGATGTCCTCGGGTTTGTTGACGAAGTCCAATACGAAGGGCTCGTTCTTGCCGGCGATCTTGCGGTTCAGGCGCGACAGGGTCTGCACCGCCTGCACACCATCCAGCCGCTTGTCGACATACATGGCGCACAGCAGAGGCAGGTCAAAGCCAGTCTGGTATTTGTTGGCCACCAGCAGCACCTGGTAATCACTGGAGCCAAAGCGCTCGGGCAACTGGCTTTCGGGAATGGGTTTGCCGGTGACGGCATCCGGGTTCATGCCCGGCTCAGTGTACTCAAGGCCCGTATGCGGGTCCTTCACCGTACCGCTGAACGCCACCAGTGAGCGAATGTCAGCATAACCCTGTTCCTGAATGTAGCGCTCGAACGCCAGCTTGTAGCGCACCGCCTGAATCCGGCTGGCCGTGACCACCATCGCCTTGCCGCGCCCGCCGAGCTGGTGCCGCACATGCTCGCGGAAGTGTTCAACCATCACCTCGGTCTTCTGCTCGATGTTGTGCGGGTGCAGTTCCTTGAACTTTGCCAGCGCCTTGGCACCTTTCTTCTTCGGGATGGCGGGGTCGTCCTCCACCGTTTTGACGAACTTGAACCAGGTGCTGTAAGTCGTGTAGTTGCGCAGCACATCGAGAATGAAGCCCTCTTCAATCGCTTGACGCATCGAATAGGTGTGGAAAGCTTCCGGCTTGCCACTACTGCCTTCACGCCCGAACAGCTCCAGGGTTTTGCCCTTGGGCGTGGCGGTGAAGGCAAAAAAGCTCAAGTTCTGCTGCTGGCCGCGTGAGGCCATGATCTGGTTGAGGCGGTCTTCCCAATCCGTTTCATCGTCGCCGTCGCCGCTTCGTGCGTTGGTGCCCAGGATGCTTTTGAGTTCACGGGCGGTCTCGCCGGTCTGGCTGGAATGCGCTTCGTCCACGACCACGGCGTAACGACGCGCGGCAATGGCCGCTTGCCAGGCTTTGGCCTGCGCTTTTTCCTCATCGCTGGCCTTGTCCTGATTCTCGGCACCGGCCGCGTGCAACAGGCCGCGCAACACGAAGGGAAATTTTTGCAAGGTGGTGATGACGATTTTGGTGCCGTCGATCAGGGCATCGGCCAGTTGCTTGGCGTCCTGGTCGATGGCTTTCACCACGCCCTGCGCGTGCTCGATTTGATAGATCGCATCCTGCAACTGGCGGTCCAGCACCTTGCGGTCGGTGATGACGATCACGCAGTCGAATACCTTCTGATCCTGCGCGTTGTGCAGGCTGGCCAGCCGGTGCGACAGCCACGAGATGCTGTTGGTTTTGCCGCTGCCTGCCGAATGCTGAATCAGGTAACCGTGGCCAGCGCTTTCGACCCGGGCGGCTGCCACCAGGGCACGCACCGCATCGAGCTGGTGATAACGCGGGAACACCATTTTTTCAGTGGTCACCAGCTTCTTGCCGCCCCGGCCATCATCTACCTTCTGCTCATCCTTTTCGATGAACAGGAAGTAGCCGAGGATGTCCAGGAAGCTGTCGCGGGCAAGCACTTCCTGCCAGAAATAGCCTGTTCGGTAGCCGCTGGCGTGCTGCGGGTTGCCCGAGCCACACTGAATCTGCCCCGGGTGACTGCCCCGATTGAAGGGCAGAAAGAAGGTTTTCTCCTTGGCCAGCTTTGTCGCCATCCACACCTCGTCCGGGTCAGCGGCAAAGTGCACCAGCGCGCGCTTTTTGAAATCGAACAACGGCGCACGCGGATCACGGTCGCTCTGGTACTGCTTGATGGCGTGCCGCCAGGTCTGGTGCGTGCCGGGGTTTTTCAGCTCGATGGTGGCCACCGGCAAGCCGTTCGCCGCCAGCACCATGTCGGTGGTGGACTGATCGCCGGGGTGGCACGGAACCTGCCGCGTTACGGTGAGCTGGTTTTGCGCATACAGTTCCAGCACGTCAGGCGACAGGGCATGCGCCGGTTTGAAGTAGGCCAGCCGCAACAACTTGCCGTAAAACTTGAAGCCGTGGCGCAGCACATGCAGGCTGCCCTTGATATCCAACTCCTTGCCCAGCGCATCCAGCAACATCGGCTGCAGATTGGCTCCGTGCTGCGCGGCCATGTCCATCCACAGCTTGGGCTGGGTGGCTTCGATGAAAGCGAACACCCGGGCCGGGAACAGCGCCCGAGTCTTGTCCCACTCGGCATTGGTGCCGGGCAGCCAGCCGCCTTCGGTAAGCATCTGCTCCAGATAGGTCTCGAAGGCTTTTTCGGTGGTTCGGCTCATGCAAGCTCCTCAACCGCTTCCGGTGGAACAGAAGCTCTGAATAGATCAGCCAACAAATCGAGTTTTTCTGTCACTTCTGATGCAATAGCCTGTGGATTCACGCAACTCACCAGCCGATGCAACTCGCCTTTCTTTAGCAGCATTTGTCCGCTCAGTTGCTGAGCCAAACGGCGAAAAAACTCCTCAGCAAACACACTGAGCTTGCGCCGCTCGGTCTTGGCTTCCCACAATAGGCGAGCGACTTCGGTGGCTGCATTTTTCCAAGCCTGGAAATCCGCTTTCACGTCATCAAACACCTGCTCAAGAATTAGCTCATCTAACACGATTTCGATTTCCTGCCGAAACCCGCCAAACAGTTCCAAATCCTCGTAGTAGGAACAGGCATAAGCACGCAGAACATCGGGAGTAATGAAATAGTTTTCGGCCTCATAGCGTTTCCAGTAGCTGATTTTGAGCGAAGCGTCTGTATTGCTTTTACGATCCCGGCCATCGTTATCCAAAATAGCCAACCCCTTGAGCTGGGGCAATAAATTGCGCAATCCATTGAAATGCTGTTGCGGCGTAACGCCGAAACCGCCTTCAACCCTCTCCAACTCAGCATCAAGGTCTTGGTCGGGGTAGTTGTTCTGCACATAAAACGAATTGATACGCTCGTCCCACAACTCAACGACAGGATGCGCAAGCCGTTCTGCCAAGGCACGCAGCATATCCACATCAGTGCCCCCCTCTACATACAACACATAACCGCGCTCGCGCGCTTTCACGTAATGCTCTGCGCCAAAGTGCTTGAGGCTATCGCGAATGTCCTTCTTCCTCGCCAGATCATCTGTTTTGCCATCGAGCAACAACGTCAGATTGTTATCCAGCGCCTCGTCCAGAATGACCTCGGAGTGCGTCACGATTACCACCTGTGAGCCGTTCTCGCTGGCAATGTCACGCAGAAGCACATAGACCTGCTTTTGACGCAGAATTTCCAAGTGAGCATCGGGCTCATCTACCAGCAGCACACTCCCCTTATGAGAATACAAGTAGGCAAAAATCAGCAACATTTGCTGAAAACCCCGCCCGGATGAAGATACATCCAGCATTTCTTTAACGCCCGGCTGCTTGTACTGCAGTTCGATACTGCCCCGCGTCGTTTCATGGGGCTGGGCAAGCTGCACATTGAACAGGCGCTGCATCAAGCCCGTGATACGAGTCCAGCCATCTAACGACTCACGAGCCACCATCAAGCACAGATTACGCAAGACCTGTGCGGTCTGCCCCTGGCCCAATAAAACGTCAATCCGCCCAGGTTGCAGCAGTGGCTCTTCGGTTTCCAATCCTGACATGGGGTACAGCAACTCCACTTTCAGCGTAGCTGCGTAACGCATCAGATCAAGATGGCTCGAAATCGATATATCTGGGTCGCAATAGACAAGCTCATCGCCTTGATTACGGAAACGCATGGGTACAGCGATAACGACGCCCTTGTACTCAACCCCAACAGTGATCACCAATGAAATATCTTTGTTGCCCTTACGCACCTGTGTGTTATGCCAAAAAAATCGAGTGCGCTGCACCGGTACCGCGACGATGTTCAAACGGTTGATGGGGGTTCCTGGACGCTTTTTTGCGGAGGAATCCTTGCGCGCATCAAACCAAGTACGCACCGCCTGCGACCACAACGCCAGCGCCTGAATCGCGCTGGTTTTTCCGCAGTTGTTGGGGCCGATCAGAACAGCAGGATGATCCAACTCGATCCGCTGCTTGCCACCAAAGCGTTTGAAGTTTTCGATTTCCAGATAGTGCAGAAGGCGCATGTCAGGAGGCTCCGAGTGTGGGGGCGAATTGTGGCACGTCAATTTTTCCGGTGACTTGCGCCATGTTCAAACCCCCGGCTGCGCCGCGTCGCGCAACAGCAGTGCTTTGCTGTACTGCAAAAACTCATTCAAGTGCGTGGTGATGATGCTGACCGTGATCGGCAATTGCAGTGCCTGATAGTCGTGCACGGCAATGTTGCGAAAGCCCACCATGCGTTTGAGCCCATCGGCCAGCGTGGCATCGATCCAGCCGCCTTGCGCCAACAGCGCAAACACATCGCGCGCGCTTTGCGGCACGCCCAGCTTTTCGCGGCGAATCAGGTGCTGGCCCATGTCCAGCGCGGCTTCGCAGGCGCGTTGGATGTTCAAAATGGCCGCGTCTTGGCGGGTGAAATCGGTGGCAAACGTGGCCGGGTTGGTGGCGTACTCCTCACGCGCCCGCGCCACACAGCGCTCAATCACCGCCGCCTTGTTCAGCACTACGTCATCGGCCATACACCGTCCCCCTGTGTTGAATGTCTGCCAGCACGCCGGCACGCGCGGCGTCCAGCTCGGTTTTTTCGCTCAGCACAGCCGCCTCGAACAAAGCCGCTTGGGCATTTTTGGCCCACCAGCGCTGGCCGGTGGTGATGATTTGGTATTGCATGACGGTGGAAGCGGCGCGCAAATCCAGCAAATCCAGAGAACAGCCCGCCACATCGGCCAAATCACCCGCCAGATCGAACAAAACCAGCGGATCGGCATAACCCGCCACCAGCACGGCCAGGTCAAGGTCACTGTCTGGTCCCGCTGTGCCGGTGATACGGCTGCCGAATCCGTAAATGCCCAGCAGATGGGGCAGCCGGGTTTGCAGGGTTTGAACCATGGCGTCGCGGTTCATGCCCACCCCCGCACGTCGATCTTGCCGGTGACGGCGGAAGTTATCAGGGCTTGGCGGTATTCGGTGAAGCGGGTGATGGCTGTTTCGACCTTGGCCGTCAGCGCATTGAGTTGAGCCGTACCACAGTCGAGAAAAGCTGCAATGGCTTGTTGCTCAATAACTGGGGGCAAAGCGATCATCGTCGGATGTAGATCGTTTCTGTCCACACCTGGCACCGCGGACTTTACGGAGTGCAGAAGAACCAAGGGCGACAAGTGCTCAAGCATGTAACGAAGGAACTCCGGGCTATTTCCATGCAAATTGATGCTGTAGAGCGTGGTATTTAAGGGCCAATAGTCATCCCGTACAAGGTGATTTGGATTCCCGCCTTCGCGGGAATGACGGCCAGGGGTGCAGGAACGTCTAGGGTCGGAACGTCTAGGGTCTTTCAGCCGCAGATGTCTGGCCACAAATCGCGCCAGTCCGAGTTGGTTTTTTCGATCAACGCCAGCTTCCAGGCACGGTTCCATTTCTTGAGTTGTTTTTCTCGGGTAATGGCGGAAATCATGTACTGATGTTGTTCGAAATAGACCAGCTGGTGAACGTTGTACTTCTGCATGAAGCCCTCGACCAACTTGTTTTTGTGTTCCCAGATGCGTTTGACCAGATCGCTGGTGACGCCGATATAGATCTTGCAAGATTTCAGCATTGATGCGCTGCCCGACACGCCAGTAAAGCAGCGTCAGCCCCATGTTGACCGCCGTGGCCGCCTGGCGACGCCCTTCTTCAATCAGTGTTTTGATATCACCCAGCAGCACCTTCGGCAAAGGGGCGGGCGTTTTTGCATGATTCACGGTGTGTTCTCCTGCCAAATCGCCCTCAGCTCCCAATCTTCCGGGAAGCCCATGTGCTGCAGATCGATGGGGTGCTGTGCCAACAAAGTTTTCAGGCGCTGTTTCCAGTGGTGCTGAGGACTGATGCGATCGAGCAGCCACGCCAGGACGGTCAGCGTGTTGTACAAACGGCGAGAATCCTGCGAGTTCAGGCTAGCCACCAGCGCGAGCGGTCGGTGGCTGGGTAAACGAAACGTGAAGGTGAATTCGCGGTTCCACAGGCGGCTGTGGTGTGCGCAGAAATTGCGGATGACGCTGAGGTGATGCAAAAAAGACGTTAGATTGGTTTCGTCCATGTCATAACGGTGTGCCACCGCGTTGCGATCAGCACCGTGGCGCAGATTGCCGTACCACTTGGACAACTGGCCCAGCGTCATGATTTCGACTACGGCCCACAACGGAGCCAAGGGCTCGTCGTATTCCTGATAATGATGCTGCAGGAATGTTTCGTGGCTCTTGCGTGCCTCGGCTTCCAGCTTCTGGCTTTGCTGGCCGTAGTCCCATTTACGAGCGGGCTTCTTGAACAGGTTAGCGTCCAGGTGCGCGTGCGGACCGTAGCGATGCGCCAGGGTGTAAGCCCAGCTGGTGCGAACGGAGACCTCGACGCACTCGATGGCATCCAGTACCACCAGACGCAATTCGCGGTCGAACACATAGAGGTTCAGGACATCGGCGAGTCGGGTGCCGGGCTTGAAGGTGTGACTGGCATGGTCGGCCTCGAAAGGCAACCAGTAGGCACCCAGCCGGTAGTAGTTGAGGTGCCCGAGGTAGTGAAGCGCTTCGGCACGATCGGCGCAGGCCAAGCCGCGCTGGATCAACTGGTCGAGCTGCTGCTCGTGGGTGAACGGGGGCTTGTTGAACTTCATCTTTCCGCCCCCGGAAAAAAGTAACCCCCCATGGTGCGCATCGTAGAGAGGCGTGGGGGGTGTTGTTGTAACAAATTATACGCAAAGGCATGAGCTTGCGCCAGAAAAAAATGGGGCGCCGGAACCCAGGTGTAGGGAAGCGTGCGCGCCATCATGCCGTAACCTCGCCCAGCAGGCGCACGATATCGGCTTCCAGCGCCTTGATTTCGGCTTCAATCACGGCCAGCTCGCGCGGCGGCTCGTAGCGGTAGAAGTGGCGGTTGAGCGGGATCTCATAGCCGATCTTGGTCTTGCTGTGGTCGATCCAGGCATCCGGCACATGGGGCAACACCTCGCGCTCAAAATAGGCCTGGATGCTTTCCTTGAGCGGCACGTTTTCGGTGTCGCGCAGTTCGGCGTCCGGCTCGGCAACGCCCTCGCGATTGCGACAGATTTCGGCGGTTTCATCGCGCTCGGAGAGCGCATTGACCACGGCCTTGAGTTCCGAGGTGGACAAGTGCACGTTCAGTTCGCGGTCCACTGGTTTCAAGCGGTCCAGAAACACTTTTCGGTCGTTGATCTGCTCGGGGTGGCGCTTGGCAAACTCGGCCAGCAGTTCGCGGATCTGCTGCTGGCGTCGCTCGCCAGCGGCGATGTCGAGCAGGCGTGCAGCCTCGTCTTTCTTGGCGCTGGTGGCGAGGTTCTTGAAGGCGGTCTCGTCCTCCAACCGGGCCAGACGCTCGGTCGTGGCGTGGAAGTTCAGGCGCAAGGGGCGCTCGACGGTGATCTTGTGGTAGCCAAAGTCTTCGTTATCGAACACCTTGCTGACCACGAGCTGCTTCCATGTCTGACCTTCCGGGGTATCTCCGGTCGGCGCGTTATTGGCAACGCTGACGACCTTGCCATCGCGGTCGTTCAGCACCCAGCGGCTGGCACCAGCCTCAAACTGGCCATGCAGGCCGGTTATATCACCGATGTAGTCGGGGTCTTTGGGCTTGTCCGATGGGTCGCCGATGCGGCGGCGCTTGTTGCCCAGGCTTTTCTCCATCGGCACCCAGTGGTTGCGAGCGTCGATGAGCTGCACCTTGCCCTTGCGGTGCGGCTCTTTACGGTTGGTCAGCACCCAGATGTAGGTGCTGATGCCGGTGTTGTAGAACAATTGATCGGGCAGTGCGACGACGGCTTCGAGCCAGTCGTTTTCGATGATCCAGCGGCGGATTTCGGATTCGCCACCACCGGCATCGCCAGTGAACAGCGGCGAGCCATTGAAGACGATGCCGATGCGGCTGCCGCCCTCTTCCGCACGGCGCATTTTGGCTATCATATGTTGCAGGAAGAGCAAAGCACCATCGTTGATGCGCGGAGTGCCTGCACCGAAGCGGCCCTGGTAGCCCAGGGTGTCGCGCTCGTGCTCGATGTAGCGTTGCTGCTGCTTCCACTCCACGCCAAACGGCGGGTTGGCCAGCATGTAATCGAAGCTGCGCTTCTGGCCTTGTTCGTCGCGGGCGTGGGCGTCCTTGGTGAAGGTGTCGCCCATGGCGATGTTGTTGTCCGTGCCGCCCTTGATGAGCATGTCGGAGCGGCAGACGGCCCAGGCTTCGTCGTTCCAGTCCTGCCCGTACAGATGCGGCTTGGCGTCGCTGTTGAGATCGCGGATGTATTTTTCAGCCACCGACAACATGCCGCCGGTACCGCAGGCCGGGTCGTAAATGGTTTTGACGACGTGACTGCGGCGCAAATCCTGCTCGGGTGAGAGCAGGAGGTTGACCATCAGCTTGATGACTTCACGCGGGGTGAAATGCTCTCCGGCTTCTTCGTTGGACTGTTCCGCGCCGATCCGGATCAGCTCTTCGAACACATAACCCATCTGCATGGCGGCCTGGTCGGCAGACAAACCGGCAAAGCTCAGATCGAAGGTGGCGAACTTTTGAATAACCTGGAACAGCAGGTTCTTTTCGGCCATTTTGCTGATCTGCTCACCGAACTTGAAGTGATCGAAGATGGCGCGAATGTTGGGCGAGTAGCCATTGATGTAGCTGTTGAGGTTAGGGGCGAGGTTGCTGGGGTCGTCCAACAGAGAGTTGCAGCCCTTTTGCGACGGCGCAAACTCTAACCTGGACAGGTTGTAGAACGGATAGCCGGTGGCCGACTGCATCAGGCTGCGAATGATGCGTTCGGGTTTGCCTTTGTACTGATTGAACGTCTCGAATGCAAGGGCCTTGGTGGGCGCCAGCAGGCAATCGAAACGGCGCAGCACGGTGAGCGGCAAGATGACCTTGCGGTATTCGTTGCGCTTGTAGGGCCCGCGCAGCAGGTTGCAGATGCTCCAGATGTCATTGGTAAGCTGGCGCTGGGTTTCCGGGTTCATAAGCCTGGTTTAGTTTTTGCAATCGCGTATTGTATTGTCCTCAGGCGTGCTGACCACGCAACGCCATCGGCATTATCGAATTCAAAAAACACTTCGTCACCAATCAAACCTGCCGCAACCAAACCAGCGTCGCCATCCGCCCGGTTTGCGCCTCCCGCCGATAAGAAAAAAAACGCTGATCGCGGTATGTGTCAAAACCAGCGCCATCGATAGACAGCAGACCGGCGCGCCGTAAACGACGCTGGGCCAGGCCGTACAAATCCGCCAGCCACTTTTTGTCGGCCGGCGCGTCATGGGGGATGAACGCCGCCGCATCCGCCGGACAAGCATCGACGAAGGCGGCACGCACTTCAGCGCCGACTTCGAAAGATGCCGGACCGATCGCAGGGCCCAGGTAAGCGTGCACCTCGGCGGGTTTTACACCGCCACGGGCGGCGACCATCGTCAGGCAGTTTTCCAGAACGCCCGCCGCCAAACCGCGCCAGCCGGCGTGCGCGGCGCCGACGGCCCGGCCATTGGCCGCGTAAAACAGCACCGGCAAACAATCGGCCGTCAGAATGCCGAGCGCGCGCCGCTGGGTGGTGCAGGCGGCATCCGCGACAGGCGCTTCGGCATGGCCTGGCAACAAGCAGTCGGCGTCCACGCAGACCGTGCCGTGCACCTGATCGAGCCAGACGATGTCCACGCCCAGTTGGTGCTGCAGCGCAGACCGTCTTTGCAGCACGGCGCTCGGATCGTCGCCGACGTGCAAAGCCAAGTTGCCGTTTTTCACTGTAGTGACCAGACAAGCCACAGCCACGTCCGGTTGCAGCACCCCGCCCCAGGACGGCTCAAAGCTCATCGTCGAAAACATCGTCAAGGGCGTCGTCCGAGGCGGATCCAGCCCCCATGTCGGGCCAATGCTCGGAGGTCATCGCCAAGAACGCCGGCCAGTCGACCGCAATCTCCAGACTTGCCAGTAAGGCCAGCAAATCGGCCGGCGGTGGCGCAAAGAAGCTCAAGCGCCCGTCGCCCGGCCGCAGCGGCGCCTCGAAGGCCAACTGCGCGGCATGCAAGGCCTGACGGGGAAAATCGATCGCCGGTGTGCGTGCCTGGCGATACGTGACATCGCCCAGTAGACCGAAACCCGCGTGCGCGGCATGCACCCGAATCTGATGCGTACGACCGGTTTCGAGTTTGCAGGCCAAAAGGCTCACGGGAACGCGATCGAACAGCCCCTGAGCAATCGGCAGAAAATGCGTCGTGGCGGGTTTGCCATGGCTGACGACCGCCATTTTCAGGCGCGAACGCGGATCGCGGCCGATTTTGCCCTCGACCGTCACGGCACGCTGCACCCGTCCCCACACCACGGCACAGTAAATGCGCCGCACCGACCGCGCCTGCAACTGCGCGATCAGGCACGTTTGCGCCTCGGCCGTCTTGCTGCTGACCATGAGGCCGCTGGTGTCTTTGTCGAGACGATGCACGATCCCGGCACGCGGGAGATTCGCCAGCGCGGCGTGATGGTGCAGCAAACCGTTGAGCAGCGTGCCGGACCAGTTGCCGGCCGCCGGATGCACAACCATGCCGGCCGGTTTGTCCAGTACGAGACACGCATCGTCCTCGTAGACGATGGTCAGCGACACGGGTTCAGGCCGCATCGCCAGCATGTGCGGCGGCGCTTCCGGCCGGACCTCGATGGACTGGCCAGGTTTGACTTTGGTGTTGGCCTTGAGCGCCGGCAGACCGTCGAGCGTGATACGCCCGGCTTCGAGCCACGCCTGTAAACGCGCCCGTGTAAAGTCCGGGAACAGCGCGACCAGCGCCCGGTCGAACCGGTGGCCGATCATGGCATCGGGAACATTGGCACTCAACGGCGAACGCTCGGGCTCGGCCGGTACGTTTTTTATAGGGTCGATATAATCAGGCACTTGAACCGTAATTTGAAAAGAATCGTATGAATCGATGCCTGCGCACCTTGGGCTCTCATCTTAACACCCTGATTCTGGCAATGACGCTCGGACTGGCGGCCTGTTCGGGCTTGCCCGACAAAGCGGACGAGACTTCCGGCTGGTCGGCGTCCAAGCTGTACACCGAAGCGCGCGAAGAGCAAAAATCCGGCAATTTCGAGAAAGCGATCAGGCTGTTCGAGCGCCTGGAAAGCCGTTATCCTTTCGGGCGCTACGCCCAGCAGGCACAGATGGAGATCGCCTACCTGCACTACAAAAACGGCGATCAGGCGCAGGCGCTGGCCGCCGCCGATCGGTTCATCAAGCTACATCCGAACCATGCGAACGTCGATTATTTGTACTATTTGAAAGGTTTGATCAATTTCAACGACGACCTTGGTCTGGTCGCCGGATTTGCCGGGCAGGACTTGAGCGAACGCGACCCGAAGGCGGCGCGCGAGGCTTTCGAGTCGTTCCGCGAACTGACTACGCGTTTCCCGGACAGCAAATACGCAGCCGATGGGGCTGCGCGGATGAAGTATCTGGTGAATGCGGTCGCGAGCAACGAAGTACACGTGGCGAATTATTATTTCCGCCGCGGCGCCTACATCGCCGCGCTCAACCGGGCCCAACAGGTCGTCAAGCAGTATCAGCAGGCGCCGGCCACCGAAGAAGCTTTATTCGTCATGATGCGGTCTTACCAAGCACTGGGTATACAGGATTTGCAACGCGACACCGAGCGCATCATCAACGCCAATTTCCCGAACAGCGTTTACTGGACGGGCGGCATCAAGGTCAAACAGCCGTGGTGGCGGGTGTGGTCGAAATAGTTTCGAGCATATGAATGGCGGTTTGCACATCCTGTGTGCGGCGAAACGGCGGCAGGCTTTGCCACAGCATGCGGCCATAAGACTTCTCGATGACGCGCCGGTCGCCGATGACGAGCACCCCCCGGTCCTGCTCGTCGCGGATCAAGCGCCCGGCACCCTGTTTCAAAGCGATGGCCGCCTCCGGCACATGCAGCTCCATGAAGGGGTTGCCGCCCTGGCGGCGCACCCACTCGCTACGCGCTGCGCCCACCGGGTCATCAGGCGGAGCGAATGGCAGCTTGTCGATGATGACGAGCCGGAGCTGATCGCCCTTGACGTCCACGCCCTCCCAAAAGCTCGCCGATCCTACCAGCACGGGCCGCGCGGCCGCGCGAAACCGGCTGAGCATCTCGGCTTTGCCATCTTCGCCCTGCACGAGCAGCGTCCAGTCGAGTCCGTGTTCGCGGATTTTTTCTTTGAGCCATTGGCCGGTGGCCGCCACCGCGCGCAAAGTCGTGCACAGAAAAAACACGCCGCCATGCGCTGCCTGCAGAATAGGCCACAACACCGCGCACAGTTTTCTGCTGAAGTCCGGATCGCTCACGGCCGGCGCGTGCTGCGGCACACACAGCAACGCTTTTTCCTGATAGGCGAACGGGCTGGGCCACAAACCGGCGTCGGCATCGCTCAGGCCGAGCGTGGTCATGAAATGTTCGAGCCGGTTGCGCACGCTGAGGGTGGCCGATGTGAAGATCCACGACCGTGCCGGACCTTCCCGACATTGCTGAAAACTGTCGGCGATGTCCATGGGCGAGGTATGGAGCTGCAGAAAGCCGGGGCCGACAGCAGCCCACCGGATCAAGGCCGGCTTGGACGCGTCCGAAGCATCGCCAGGCTTGGCTGCCGCCGATTGGTCCAGCCATTCGCTCCATTGCAGGGTCATCTCCGTCAGCCGCTCGGCAAGCTTTTGCCACTCTTCGGAACGAACCGCCTGCAGCTCGACGACCGCCGCCAAGGTGCCAGCCGCTTGCCCGACAGCAAGCATTCGTTCGGTGAGCATCCGGTCGGCCAGCAGCTTGTGCGCCGGCCAGCGCTGGCTGTCGCGGGCGTCGGCCAAATGCGCCCGCAGCTCTTGCAGCGCCTGGTCGAGCGGCCGCAGCACCGCATCCCAGTCGGCCGCATCGCGCGCAGTGGCACGCCCGGCGATCAACAGGTCGCGAACGAAATCGTGCCATTGGTGCCAGGTGATCGTTTTCCCGAAAAACAGGGTAGCCGCATCGGCCAACTGATGCGCTTCGTCGAAAATGATGGTGTTGGCCGCCGGCAAGAGCTCGGCCACACCCTCGCCGCGCAAAGCCGTATCGGCAAGAAACAAATGATGGTTGACGACAACGACATCCGCGTTCAAGGCCTCGCGCCGCGCTTTGACGACGAAGCAGTCCTGATAATGCGCGCATTCGCTGCCGAGACAGTTTTCGCGGGTCGACGTCACCCAGGTCCAGACCGGCGCGTGCTCGGGCACCGCCGTGCAGTCGGCGCGATCGCCGGTTCGCGTCTGCGCGGCAAACCGGCGGATTTTTTCGAGATGCAGCACATCTTTCGGCGTCGGCATACGCCCTTCCTGCAAAGTGCGCTGCAAGTAATGATGGCAGAGATAATTGGCCCGCCCCTTGAGCAAGGCGATCGTCACTGGCTTGCCCAAAGCCGCGCGGACCAGCGGTATATCGCGGTCGAAGAGTTGATCCTGCAGCGTCTTGGTGGCGGTCGACAGCAAGACCTTGCCGCCGGACAACAGCGCCGGCACCAGGTAAGCGAAGGTTTTGCCGGTACCGGTGCCAGCCTCGGCCACCAGGGTTCGATTGGTTTCGATCGCCCGCGCGACAGCCTGGGCCATTTCGAGCTGGGCCGGTCTGGCTACGAAACCGGACAGCGCAGCGGCTAACGCCCCTCGCCCGGAAAGCGCATCGGCAACGACATCGGTCAACTGCGCAGTACTCAAGCGGGAATGTCCGGTTCGATTTGAATTCTTAACTGAGTGATCTCATCTTTGATTTGCAGCTTGCGTTTCTTCAGACGACGCAACTGCAGTTCGTCGAGCACGGGCTGGGCGTTCAGGACGTTGACGGCTTCGTCGAGGTCACGGTGCTCGACCTGTAGTTCGATGATGCGACGCTTCAAGCGGGGAAGATCATGGGGATCGATCATAATGGCTCAGGCCTCATTCGATACGGTGATTCGTAAAGTTGAGTGTACCCTGCAAGAAAAAAGTTCCTCCACCCTCACTGCAGACTCCGTTCTGCGTTTTTTCCGGCGTCGATTGCTTGCTTTTGCTTGGCAACCATCGACTCGCGCTGCTGCGCCAGCGCCTTTAAACGGGCGTCGTTGGCGCGCTGCCGGTCCGCAGCCACGGCTTGCTTACGCTCGAAAGCCGCTCGGTTGGCGCTACGCTCGGCTTCGGTCGGCCCGCTCGGGACGCGCGGTAACCGGGGCTGAGTGTCATGCGCCTTGCCGGACGACGGTTGCAACGACGCGCTGCGTGCTTCGATTTCGCGGGCCTTTTTATCGTAGTTCTGCTGACTCTGCAAGCGCTCGGCTTCCTGAACCGGGCTTTTTTGCTGCGCCTCAAGCGCCGCCGCCTCGCGGGCGCGCCGCTTGGCCTCGAACTCGTCCCGACGAATGAGCGTTTTGGCTTGATTGTCGAGTTGCCGGTATGCGCGATCAAGACGGGCTCTCTGCAGCTTCACTTCGCTCAAGCAAGGCGCCATCATGAGCTTCTCGTAACACGCCTGTTCGCGGACATCGAGCCGGTATTTTTCCTGATCTTGCAAAACCGACAGACGCGGTATCAATGCCCGGGCTTCCTCCACTGTCGCCGGCATGGGTGGAATCTGCGGTTCGTACTCAGCAGCGCGCGCCGCAGCTACCAGACCAAGCGTCGCTATGGCACAATGAACCGCAGGCACCCAGGCGCTATCGCGCTGCGATGCAGCCAAAGTCGTTCTCGAAAACCAGATGCGATCAAAAACTTTCATGAACCCACCGTCATTCCAAGCCCTGATTATCGCTCAACTCGCCACCGAACTGGCGGTTGAGCGCCGCCAAATCGTCGCCACCATCGAATTATTGGACCAAGGCGCCACCGTCCCGTTCATCGCCCGCTACCGCAAAGAAGCGACCGGCGGGCTGGACGACACCCAATTGCGCCTGCTCGTCGAACGGCTGGACTACCTGCGCGAGTTGGAAACACGCCGCGCAGTGGTGCTGGAGTCGATCCGTTCGCAGGACAAGCTCAGCGCCGAGCTCGAACAGTCCATCGTCAGCGCGGACAGCAAACAGCGCCTGGAAGATTTATACCTCCCCTACAAACCCAAACGCCGCACCCGCGCGCAGACCGCGCGCGAAGCCGGTCTCGAACCCCTGGCAGCGGACGTTCTGCATAATACGGCGTGCTTGCCGGATCAGGCAGCCGCAGCGTTTCTCAACCCGGCAGCAGGCTTTGCCGACGTCAAGGCCGTGCTCGACGGAGTGCGCGACATCCTGGCCGAGCGTTTTGCGGAAGACGCCGACCTGCTGGGACGACTGCGGCTCGATCTGTGGCAGCACGGCATGTTGATGGCCGACGTGATTGATGGCAAACAGGCGGCCGGCGAGAAATTTCGGGATTATTTCGAACACGCCGAAGCGATCAAGGCCATTCCGTCGCATCGGGCGCTCGCCATGCTACGCGGGCGCGAACAGGGCATACTCAGCCTACGGATCGACCTGGCCGACCGCCGGACGGCCGACTCCCGCGCCGCGCATCCTTACGAACAGGTGATCGCCGCGCATATCGGCCTGCGTGGCGGCGACAGTGCGCGCGACCAATTTCTGAGCGGGGTTTGCCGCTGGACCTGGCGCGTCAAACTGGCGCCCGCGCTCGAAACCGATCTAACGCTGCAAATGAAAACCGCCGCCGAGCTCAAAGCGATTCACGTTTTTGCCGATAACCTCAAAGATTTATTACTGGCCGCGCCCGCCGGCTTCGTCACCACACTCGGACTCGACCCCGGCATTCGAACCGGTGTCAAAGTGGCCGTGATCGACGGCACCGGCAAAGTGCTCGACACCACCACCATTTATCCGCACGAGCCGCGTCGCGACTGGGAAGGCGCTTTACAGACCCTGACGGGCCTGTGCCGTCGACACGCGGTCGGCTTGATCGCGATCGGCAACGGAACCGCCAGCCGCGAAACCGATCAGCTCGCCAAAGAATTGATGGCGCGCAACGCCGAACTGAACCTGAAAAAGCTCGTCGTCTCCGAGGCAGGCGCTTCGGTGTATTCGGCTTCGGAGCTGGCCGCGCGCGAATTCCCGACCATGGACGTGAGTCTGCGCGGCGCTGTGTCGATCGCCCGCCGCCTCCAGGACCCTCTTGCCGAACTCGTCAAAATCGATCCCAAGGCCATCGGCGTCGGGCAGTACCAGCACGATATCGATCAACGCGCATTGTCCGCGTCGCTCGACAGCGTCGTCGAAGATTGCGTCAATGCCGTCGGAGTCGAAGTCAACACCGCGTCGGAGGCCTTGCTGGCACGCGTCGCCGGGCTGAACGGGACGATCGCGCGCAGCATCGTCGAGTACCGCGACCAGCACGGCGCCTATGCCTCGCGCAAAGACTTGCTCAAGGTGCCGCGCCTCGGCGCGAAGACCTTCGAGCAAGCCGCCGGGTTTCTACGGATTCGCGATGGCCGCGACCCGCTCGACCAATCGGCCGTTCATCCCGAGGCCTATCCCCTGGTGGAGAAAATCCTCGCATCGCTGCAAAAACCTTTACCTGCCGTGCTCGGCCACCCCGAGCTGCTGCGCGGCGTTCGCGCAGCCGAGTTCGTGGATGACCGCTTTGGCTTACCGACCGTCCAGGATATTTTGAAAGAACTAGAAAAGCCCGGACGCGACCCCCGGCCGGCCTTCACCACCGCCACCTTCGACGACCGCGTGCAAACCATGGCCGACTTGCAGCCAGGGCAGAGGCTCGAAGGCGTTGTCACCAATGTGGCCAACTTCGGCGCTTTCGTCGACATCGGGGTCCATCAGGACGGGCTGGTGCACATCTCGGCGCTGTCGGATCAATTCGTCAAAGACCCGCGCGACGTCGTCAAAGCCGGTCAGGTCGTCAACGTCCGGGTGGTCGAAGTGGACATCGCCCGCAAACGTATCGCGCTGACCATGAAAACCGGCGACACGAATGCTGGAAGCACCAAATCGCCGGCGGCAGAGCATCATCTTGCGACACGCTCGGCGGGCAAGCGTCGTGCAGCCGCTAAAGCCGAACAAACGCGCGAATCCTCGACAACGGCGCTGGCTGCAGCGTTTGCCAATGCCCGTAAGTGAGCCAGGCGTCGGGCCGTGGGCTTTCATGAGAGATGGTGCGCCGAACGAAGGACGGCGCACGGTCTGAGATCGACAGAAGGAACCGATGAAATTAATCGTCCAGCGCTTTCAGCCCGGCCTGTGCAACCTGGGCATCCTGATTCGAGGCCATGCCAGACACGCCGATACCGCCAATGACTTTACCATGATGCAAAATCGGTAAGCCACCTTCGAGCGGAACGACCTGCGGCATGCTCAGTATTCGCAGCCCTGCCCCGCCACCCCCGATAATATCTTCGAAAACCTTGCTGGACCGACGAAACAAAGCTGCAGTTTTGGCTTTACCGAGCGCCACCTCGACACTGCCCAACTGAGCATCGTCCATGCGTTCGAACAAAAGCGGCAGGCCAGCATTATCGACGATGGCGATGACCATCGGCCAGCCCTGCGCGCGGGCTTCGTGTTCAGCGGCCGCCATGATGCGTTTGGCTTGCTCGAGGGTAACGGCCGGGCCGTAGGAGGGAATAATCGACATGATATTTACCCATAAAATAATGCGCACAGTATAAGCGAATTATTTCCAGGCACCCCCCAAACGCCGCGGCGCTTCCATGTAGGCCTGCGACTGCATTTCCACGATCCGGCTGACCGTGCGGGCAAACTCATGCGCCATGGCCCCATCGGTATACAGCGCATCCGCCGCGACGTCCGCCGAAATCAGCAACTTGATTTTATGGTCGTACAACACATCGATCAGCCAGGTAAACCGCCGCGCCTCAGAAGCCATGCCGGCGCCCATCATTGGCACCCCGGATAAAATGACGGTATGAAACTGCTCGGCGATTTCGAGATAATCGTTTTGCGAGCGCGGACCGCCGCATAAAGTCGGGAAGTCGAACCAGATCAACCCGCCCGCCCGCCGAACGGCCGGTATCCTGCGCGACTCGATCTGCAGTACCGCCGGCTCATCCGTCACCTCGGCCAGGCGCTCGAAAGCACTTTTCAGACTGGCATCGCTCGCGTCATCGAGCGGCATCAGATAGGTCGACAAACCTGCCAGACCGAGCCGCCGATAGTCCGCCCCGCCATCTACATTTAACACATCCAGGCGGTTTTTCATCAACGCGATCGCCGGATAGATCCGGTCGCGGTGTAAACCATTCGGATACAATTCGTCGGGGTGATAATTAGACGTGAAAATGAAAGTTACGCCCAGCGCAAACAGGGCCTGCAGCAGCCGATACAAAATCATGGCGTCGGCGATATCCGACACATGGAACTCGTCGAAACAAATCAAACGATAGCGCCTGGCAACGCGGCGGGCAACCTCATCCAGGGGATCCGCTTCGTGCCGCAACTCGTCAAGTTCACTATGGACCCCGCGCATGAACTCATGAAAATGCAGCCTGACTTTACGCGTAACCGGCACCGCCTGATAAAAGCAATCCATCAGAAAGCTTTTGCCGCGTCCCACGCCACCCCATAAATAAACACCACGCGGTACAGCCGGACGGATGAGAATTTTTTTCAGTAGATTGCTACGCGCCGCGTTGAAGCGCATGAGGTCGTTTTGAAAGGCTTGCAGCCGCACCACAGCACGCAACTGGGCAGAGTCGCTGTCGAAACCGCGGCTCTTGAGTGCTTCCTTATAGCAATGAATGACGCTCATGGCCTGGTACTTTGTTGCGCTTGATTGCTGGCATGGCACCGGACGTTTTCCCTCCCTCGAGAAAACGTCCGACCCGAATTTCTGCAAGCGTGATTCGCATACAGCATCGATTACTGCGGTACACGCGCTATCACGATCCAAAAGCGCTTGTCAGCGATTTTCCTGAAGCCGCGGTCAGCCGGCCATGCCTTCCGACCGGCACACTACATATTGAGCTGCCGTTTATCGCACGCCAGTGCAGCTTCTTTGACGACTTCGGATAAGCTGGGATGAGCGTGGCAGATCCGAGCGATGTCTTCCGAGGATGCAGAAAATTCGATGGCCATGACCGCCTCGGCGATCAGATCCGAAGCATGCGCATTGACGATATGAACGCCCAGCACACGGTCGGTCGTCGCATCGGCAATCACTTTCACGAAGCCCTGCGAATCGCCCTGCCCCAAGGCACGACCGTTCGCGGCGAACGGAAACTGCCCCACTTTGATCGCAGTACCGTCGGCCTTCAGCTGCTGCTCGGTTTTACCGACCCACGCAACTTCCGGTGAGGTATAAATGACCCACGGAATCGCATCGTAATTGCAATGTCCTTTTTGCCCGGCGATGATCTCCGACACCATCACGCCTTCTTCCTCGGCCTTGTGCGCTAGCATCGGCCCACGCACCACATCGCCAATCGCAAAGACGCCGGCCAATAAAGTCTGACAGTGCGCATCGACGTCGATCATACCGCGCTCATTGGTCTTCAAACCGATGGCTTCCAGATTCAAGCCGTCGGTGTTCGGCACGCGACCAACCGACACGATGAGGCGATCGCATTTGAGCTGCTGAGCCGCCCCGTCGGCGCTGGTGTAATCGACCGTCACGCCCTTCTTGCCGGATTTGACCGCGCCGATTTTTACACCAAGCCGGATGTCCAACCCTTGCTTGATCAGGGTTTTATGCATTTCTTTGCTGACCGATTCGTCACACGCTCCAAGGAAAGTAGGCAAGCCTTCGAGCACCGTCACCTCGGCACCCAACCGCCGCCACACGGAGCCCAGCTCCAGGCCGATCACACCCGCGCCAATGACGCCGAGCTTCGTCGGCGTCTGGTCGAACCGCAAGGCGCCGACGTTGTCGCACACGAGCTTGTTATCGACCTCGATGCCCGGCAAATGGCGCGCTTTAGAACCGGTTGCGACGATGACCTGTCTGGCGACGACGGTCTCGACTTCGCCCTGGGCCGATTTGACAGCAATCTGAAAAGCGCCATCCGCCTTGCCAGCAAAGCTGCCCCAGCCCTTGAGCAAGGTCACCTTGTTTTTGCGGAACAGATATTGAATGCCGCCCGTCATTTTGGTGACGATGTCATCCTTGCGCTTGAGCATTTTACCGATATCCATCGACGCCCCTTGCACGCTGATACCGTGCAAGGCCACGTGATGCTGGATTTTCTCAAACTCCTCGGACGACGCCAGCAAAGCTTTGGATGGAATGCATCCGACGTTCAGACAGGTACCGCCCAGACGCGGTTCGCCCTTGGGATCGTCGTAAGCCTCGCCTTCGATACAGGCCACCGACAGCCCCAACTGGCCGGCGCGGATCGCCGCGATATACCCGCCCGGGCCGCCACCGATCACCACCACGTCAAACTGTTTGCTCATAATGGTCCTCAGATATCCAATAATAGACGAGCCGGATCTTCCAGCGCTTCTTTCATCGTCACCAGACCCAGCACAGCCTCACGGCCGTCGATGATTCGATGGTCATAAGACATCGCCAAATAATTGATCGGCCGAACGACCACCTGACCGTTTTCGACGACGGCACGTTCTTTGGTCGCGTGTACGCCGAGAATGGCCGACTGCGGCGGGTTGATGATCGGGGTCGATAACATCGAACCAAACACGCCGCCGTTGGAAATCGAAAAAGTGCCGCCGGTCAGCTCTTCCATGGACAGCTTGCCGTCCTTGGCTTTCGCACCGTATTCGGCAATTTTCTTCTCGATGTCCGCGAGGCTCATCTGATCGACATTACGCAAAACCGGCACGACCAGGCCGCGCGGCGAACCAACCGCGATGCCGATGTCGAAATAGCCGTGATAAACGATGTCGTTGCCATCGACCGAAGCGTTCAGCACCGGATATTTTTTCAGTGCATGAACAGCCGCTTTCACGAAGAAAGACATAAAGCCGAGCTTCACGCCGTGTTCTTTTTCGAAGCGGTCTTTGTACCGGTTACGCATATCCATGACCGGCTGCATATTGACTTCGTTGAACGTCGTCAAAATCGCGTTGGTCGACTGCGATTGCAGCAGGCGCTCGGCGATCCGGGCACGCAGCCGGCTCATCGGGACCCGCTGTTCCGGACGACCTTCGGTCAGACCATGCAAATCGATCGGTGCCTTGACTTCCGGCAAGGCCGAGACGGGCGCCGCCGGTGTGGCGGCAGTGGCCGGTACGCGCGCGGTAATTCCGGGGTTGGCCTGGACGGCGTCGGTCTTGGTGACCCGACCATCCTTGCCGGTGCCGGTCACTTGTGCAGGACTGAGGTTTTTCTCGGCCAGAATTTTCGCAGCGGCTGGCATGGCGACACCAGCGGCCGATTGCGAGGCCGCAGCAGCCACAGACACTTTTTCGAGAGGCTTGTCAGCCTGAGCGGCCACCGGCGCGGCGGCGCTGGCCGCTGCGGTTGCAACTGCCGTGGTGTCGATTTTGGCGATCAACTGCCCGGAGGTCACCGTGCCGCCATCGCTCACCAGTATGTCGGTGATGACGCCGGCCACTGGCGCAGGCACCTCGAGCACGACTTTGTCGGTTTCGATATCGATGAGATTTTCATCGCGCTTTACTGCATCGCCGACTTTTTTATGCCAGCTCAACATGGTCGCCTCGGCGACCGATTCCGATAATTGCGGAACTACTACTTCAACCATTGCCATGTCGACTATCCTTGTTCTTTCCGTCGTCGCTTATTAACTGCTTATTTGGTGATTATTTCGTGATCACGAAGCCCTTGAGCTTGCTGAACGCCGCTTCGAGCAACGCCTTCTGCTGCTCGTTGTGTTTAGCGTAATAGCCCACCGCCGGGGAAGCCGAGGCCGGGCGACCGGCGTAACCGAGCTTCTGGCCTTCCTCCATGTTTTCCAGGATGTGATGCTGAATCTGGAACCACGGACCTTGGTTCTGCGGCTCGTCCTGACACCAGACCACGTCCACGACGTTGGGATATTTTTTCAGCTCGGAGGTCAGCGCTTTGTGAGGGAAAGGGTACAACTGCTCGACCCGCATAATCACGGTATCCTTGCTGCCGTTTTCCCGACGCGCAGCGATCAAATCGTAATACACCCGACCGGAACACATGACGATGCGCTTGATTTTCGCCGCATCGGCGACCGGCTGCGTTTCGCCGATGATAGTCTGGAAACCGCCCTTGGCGAGCTCTTGCAGGGAGGAAACAGCCTCCTTGTGGCGCAACAGCGACTTCGGCGTCATGATGACCAAAGGCTTGCGGAACATCCGGATCATCTGCCGACGCAGCAGGTGAAAAATTTGCGCGGGTGTGGTCGGTTGACAAACCTGCATATTGTTTTCGGCGCACAACTGCAAATAGCGTTCGATCCGCGCCGACGAGTGCTCCGGCCCCTGACCTTCGTAGCCGTGCGGCAGCATCATGACCAAGCCAGATTGGCGGCCCCACTTGACCTCGCCAGAACTGATGAACTGGTCGATCACGACCTGCGCACCATTAGCGAAATCGCCGAACTGTGCTTCCCAGATCACCATGGTGTTGGGTTCGGCCGTTGAAAACCCGTACTCGAAACCAAGCACGGCCTCCTCGGACAACACAGAATCGATCACCAGAAACGGCGCCTGGGTCTCGGAAATATGCTGCAGGGGAATGTAGCTGCCTTCATCCCATTTTTCGCGTTTCTGATCGTGCAGCACCGCATGGCGATGCGAGAAAGTCCCGCGACCGCAGTCCTGACCGGTGATGCGTACCGCATAACCGGAGGACACCAGCGAAGCGAACGCCAGATGCTCGCCCATGCCCCAGTCGAGCAACTGGTTGCCGAGGCCCATGTTGCGCCGGTCGGCAACGACTTTTTCGACCAGCGGATGCAGCTGGTGCTTTTCAGGAATCGTCGTAATGCGCTCGGCAAGGCGCTTCAACTCAACAAGCGGCACCGAAGTGTCGGCGGCATCGGTCCACTTTTTATTGAGGTAAGGACTCCAGTCCACCGAATACTTGCTTTTATAGTTTGTCAACACCGGATCGACGGTATGCCGGCCTTCGTCCATCGCGGCACGGTAGGCTTCCGTCATTCGGTCGCCCTCGCCTTCCTGAATGACGTGCTGCAAGGTCAGACGTTCGGCATATAAAGCGCGCGTCCCCGGATGCTGGGCGATTTTCTTGTACATCAGGGGCTGAGTGACGGCCGGCGTATCCTGCTCGTTGTGACCGAGCTTGCGAAAACAGATAATGTCGATGACGACGTCCTGCCCAAACTCGTTGCGGAAGTCGAGAGCGATTTCGGTTGCGTAAACCACGGCCTCCGGATCGTCGCCATTGACGTGAAACACAGGCGCTTCGATCATTTTGACCACATCCGAACAATACAGCGTGGAACGGCTGTCGCGCGGGTCGGAGGTGGTGAAACCGATTTGATTATTGATAACGATATGGACGGTACCGCCAGTGCCGTAGCCGCGGGTATGAACGAGGTTCAATGTTTCCATGACCACGCCCTGCCCGGCAAACGCCGCGTCGCCATGCACCAGCACCGGCAAGACCTGCTTGCCGCCGCGATCACCGCGCCGTACCTGCCGCGCCTTGACCGAACCCTCGACCACCGGGTTGACGATTTCGAGATGCGACGGATTGAACGCCAGCGACAGGTGCACCGGACCGCCGGGGGTGGAGACGTCGGACGAAAAACCCTGATGGTATTTGACGTCACCAGCAGGCAGATCGTCGCCATGCTTGCCTTCGAACTCGGCAAACAAATCGGCTGGCATCTTGCCGAGGGTGTTGATCAGCACATTCAAACGCCCGCGGTGGGCCATGCCGATGATGACTTCCTGAATGCCGGCTTTACCGCCACGCTGAATGATGTGATCCATAGAGGCGATGAAACTCTCGCCGCCTTCGAGCGAAAAGCGCTTCTGCCCGACGTACCGCGTGTGCAGGTAACGCTCCAGGCCTTCGGCGGCCGTCAGCCGCTCTAGGATGTGGCGTTTTTCCTCGACCGTGTAGCTCGGCGTCGAGCGGGACCCTTCCAGACGCTCCTGGATCCAACGTTTTTGCGCCATGTCGGTGATGTTCATGAACTCGACACCGATACTGCGGCAATAAGTGTCGCGCAGCGCTTTGACGATATCGCGCAAACTCATCAGATCCTGGCCGAAATAGGTGTTCGACGCCGAAAACGTCGTATCCATGTCGGCTTCGCTAAAGCCATAAAAACTCGGCTCCAGCTCGGGAATATCGGGCCGCTCCTGACGCTTCAAAGGATCGAGCTCGGCATAGTAAGAGCCGAGGTAACGGTACGCGGCGACGATCGACTGGACATGCACCTGTTTGTGGGCCACCTCGAGGTCGGCGGACATTGCCTGTGGGCGAACGAAACCTTGCTTGGCCCGCTGCGCGAACGACTCGATGATGGGCGCATGCGCCACGTCGCGCTCGGACACGTCGCCATGGGAGGAGGCGACGAGCTGCATCTGGTCGAAATACGCTCGCCATTTGTCAGGAACTGAACCTGGATTATCCAGGTAAGACTCGTACAACTCTTCCACATAAGGGGCGTTACCGCCGAAGAGGTACGAATTGGATTGGAACGATCGCATCATTGTGCGCTTCACCTTTCGCCGAGCTTCTCGTTAAAGATGTGGGGCTGGAGCCGGAGCAACCGGGCCCCTCCATGGGTGCGAACGAATCGCCACTTCCCCTTCCGCTGACGGCACCTGCCGCGCGCGGACTAATCTATAATCATAGCATGAAGCCTCTCGATCAGCCGCCGCAAGCAAGCGAGACGGCCAGTAGAGTTTCGAATTCAGCTCGAAATCGACAGCGAAGTGGATAGCTTTATGAGAGGGCCCCGCCCGCACCAAAACCTTAGCGGGCAGGTAGAACTTATTGCTTCAAGTGAGTTTTAAGCAGATGCGCCGGCAGCGTTCTTGGGCGCGCGCGCGGGGAGTTTTTCCTTGATCCGTGCCGAACGGCCGGAACGCTCACGCAGATAGTACAGCTTGGCGCGACGGACATCGCCACGGCGTTTGACCTCGATGCCGGCGATCAGCGGCGAATAGGTTTGAAAAGTTCGCTCGACGCCTTCACCGGAGGACACTTTGCGCACGATGAACGACGAATTCAGACCGCGGTTGCGCTTTGCGATGACGACGCCTTCGTAAGCTTGAACACGCTTGCGCGTACCTTCGACGACGTTCACACTGACGACCAGCGTATCGCCGGGACCGAAATCGGGAATGGTTTTATTCAGACGAGCAATTTCTTCCTGCTCGAGGGTTTTGATCAGATCCATCGAAAAACTCCTGAACATCATGCACGGCGCCGGTTTACGAATGGCCGTCAGAGGATGGTGGTTAAAACGTATGACCGCTGATCACGATGGATCGAGCAGATCGGGACGAAAACGGGCGGTAAAGTCTTCGGACTGTGCTTGCCGCCAGCGCGCTATTCTCTCATGATGGCCGGATAAAAGCACGTCCGGCACCCGCATTTCTTCAAAAACTTCCGGGCGGGTGTAGTGCGGACAGTCGAGCCGGCCGTTTTCGAACGACTCCTGCACGGCCGACGCGGCGTCGTTCAATGCCCCGGGCAGCAGGCGAACCCAGGCGTCCAGGAACAGCATGGTCGGCAGCTCGCCGCCGGAAACGACGAAATCGCCAATGCAAAACGTCCGGTCGACATAGCGGTCGATGAAGCGCTGATCGACCCCTTCATAGCGGCCGCACAGCAACACCGCCCCGGTCGTCAGCGCCGCCATACCCCGCACAGCAGCCTGCGACAGACGAGGTCCGTGCGGCGTCAAAAAAACCAGGGGGGCTTGCGCCGCCACCAACTCGCCACGCTCTGCCCGGATCGCGGCCAGGGTGGCTGCCAGCGGCTCGGGCATCATGAGCATGCCAGGCCCGCCGCCATACGGACGATCGTCGACCGTTTTGTAAGCGTCGCGTGTGAAATCGCGGGGATTCCAGGCCTTTAAAGCATACAACCGCCTGTCAAACGCGCGACCGGTGATGCCAAAGCCCGTCAAGGCGGCGAAACTGTCGGGGAACAAACTAATGACGTCGAAGCGCGGCGCGGCATCGGCAGCATGCTCAGTAGTCACGCTGCCAATCCACGCGGATGATTTTATTTGACAGATCAACCGAATCGACAAACACGGCAACAAACGGAATCAGGACTTCCGGAGCCGAAGCATCGCCAAGGTCCGCGCTGCTCGGGTGGACAATCAAGACGGGATGCGCCCCATAGTCGGCGACTTCGGCAACGACTCCCAAAGCAAGGTTTTCTCGATTCAGCACGGCGCAGCCCTCGAGATCGACCCAGTAATACTCGTCGCCGCTCAATGCCGGAAAATCAGCGCGAGCAGCGAGAATGTGCATACCCCTGAGCAACAGCGCCTGATCACGGTCGGTCACACCCGCCAACTGCGCGACATGGCCTTTGCCATGCGGCCGGCAATGCAGGACAGCCCTGGACTGCGAACGGGCACCGTCGGGATCGTCGGTGGCAGACAAGCACCAGTGCGACCGGTCGAGCAAGGCCGAGTCGTCCGCATAAGAAACCACATGCACCCAGCCTTTGACCCCGTAAGGCTCGGCGATCCGGGCTACCGCGACCAGATCGACAGCAGAAACGTCTGGCAATACGGCCACGGCGCTCGCGCGATCAACCGGCTGCGACAGGAACGGCTTTCTTGCTGAAGTCACGAACCAGACGCACCACGGTCGGCGACAGCTGCGCACCGACGCCAACCCAGTAGTTCAAACGGTCCAGGGCGATCCGCAGACCTTCTTCGCCCGCGCCAGCCACGGGGTTGTAAAACCCGACGCGCTCGATGAAGCGCCCATCGCGGCGGTTACGCGAATCCGTGGCGATCAAGTTAAAGAAAGGACGGTTTTTCTTGCCGCCGCGAGACAGTCGAATGACGACCATAGAGACTCCATTGAAAGGCGCCATGCAGACAGGACGCTGTTGATTCTTAAAAAGCCTGATATTCTAACGTGCTATGAACCAAGACTCAAATGAATTTTCCGGGCACGCTCCATTCAAAAGCAAAACGGTGGCGGTCTGGGCGGCGCTGCTATTCGGTTGGATCGGGGCACACTGGTTTTATTTACGCCGCCGCCGTGCTTGGCTGTACGTGCTCTGCCCACCGATCGCTTTTTTTGCAGGCTGCCTGGACGCCCTCGTGATCGGGTTGATGCCAGACGAGCGCTTCAATCGAACATACAACAGTCATTGCCTGAAAAGCCCCGTACAGACGAACGGGTTGACGATTTTCGGGATAATTTTGGCGCTGGCGCTTGGTGTGGGGAGCCTGGTGAGTTTGCTCGCCATCGCATTTCAATGGTTTTTTACCGGCACGTTCGGTTAGGGACTCGATGCTCGCCGATGACCGCCCACGCATGCCAACCGTCACTGAACAATGGTAATACAGCACCATTTTTGCTATGATCACACAGAGATCAAAGCAGGAATCCAGCATGAACGCTCCCATGGACATACCATCCCCATTCGTGTTTACCGACGCGGCTGCGGCCAAAGTCAAAGAATTGATCGTCGAAGAAGGTAACCCCGCCCTCAAACTGCGGGTATTCGTGCAAGGTGGCGGCTGCTCCGGGTTTCAGTATGGGTTCACGTTCGACGAAGCGATCAGCGAGGACGACACCACCATCGACAAAGACGGTGTCACGCTGCTCGTCGACGCCATGAGCTATCAGTATCTGGTGGGTGCCGAAATCGACTACAAGGACGATTTGAATGGGGCGCAGTTCGTCATCAAAAACCCGAACGCCAGCACGACCTGCGGCTGCGGCTCGTCGTTTTCGGTGTAGCACGGCCTGACCTTTCCAGACCATCAACCCAAGCGCACTCTTCCCTGATTTTTGCCTGATAGCGCGGGGGAGTGTCGCTGTGATGGCTGATCGTCAAGCTGGTGCTGTTTGCCATGCTGCCGACGGCGTCGAGCGCTTATATTCTGGCGGTTCGGTTGCAAGGCGACCATCGCATGGTGGCCTGCCTGATTTCGCTGTCAACGGTGCTCTCGGCCTTGACGATTCCCTTGATGAGCCGAGTCATCTAAAAACACCCTAGAATAACCCCCCTGCCCGGAAAACGACAACACACAATGTTCACTCGCACGCAAATCATCGCAGCGGTTTCGTACACTCTGGTAGCCATCGGTCTGGTCGTCGTGCTTCTCAAAGGGCTGCTGTCGGCCCTGCTGGCGGGCTTGCTGGTATTTTCGCTGGTGCATCGCCTGACGCCGTTTCTCGGGCGGCGCATCAGCGGGGCACGCGGCCGCATGGTCACGGTTGCTTTGCTGGCGGCGACCATCATCGCCCTGCTGTGGCTCGGCATCTACGAAGCGATTGAGTTTTTCCGCAGCGAAGCCGGCAGCATGCAGAACCTGCTGCAGCGCCTGGCGGACATCATCGAAAACTCGCGACATCAGATACCTGCCTGGCTGAGCCCGTACATTCCGTATACGGCGGATGCGCTACGCGATGCGATCACATCGTGGCTGCGGGAACACGCACTGGAAGCGAAAACAGTCGGCGGCGAAATCGGCCGGATGTTGGCGCACATTCTGATCGGCATGCTGATCGGCGCGCTGGTCGCGCTGTACGACATCACACCGCACAGTTACCGTCCGTTGTCGCTGGCGTTGCACGATCGCATCACCAAGCTACGGCAAGCATTTCAGCAAATCGTATTCGCGCAGTTTCGGATTTCGTTGATCAATGCATTTTTGACTGGGCTGTATATTTTGGTCGTACTGCCCCTGAACGGTATCCGGCTGCCCTTGGCTAAGACCATGGTCGCACTGACTTTCGTGGTGGGGCTGCTGCCGGTCATCGGCAATCTGATCTCGAACTCGGTCATGGTTGTGATTGGATTGTCGCATTCCCTGAAGACCGCGCTGGTGTCACTGCTGTTTCTGGTCGCGATCCACAAGCTGGAGTATTTCTTAAATGCCCGCATCATCGGTACGCACATCAATGCGCGCACCTGGGAACTGCTAACGGCGATGCTGGTCATGGAAGCAATATTCGGCTTGCCGGGGGTCGTGGCGGCGCCGATTTTTTATGCTTTTTTGAAAAAAGAACTGGTGCAAGCGGGGCTGGTATGAGTTGACCTCCCATATGGCTTCAATAAATCGCACGAAAACGTGCGCGTTCACAAAAGGGCAGCCTCTTTTTCAAACAGATCCGTTTGACAGACGGGGCCAGAGCCATACCGATGCATCAGCGCAAGGCATTCGCATCGAGCACCGCCAGGGCCGTCATGTTCACGAGCCGCCGAACGGTGGCCGATGGCGTCAGGATATGCACCGGCTTGGCCGCCCCGAGCAGGATTGGCCCGATGGCGATGCCGTTGCCAGCGGCGGTTTTCAAGAGATTGTAGGAAATATTGGCCGAATCGATGTTTGGACAAACCAACAGGTTGGCATTGGCTTTCAATACCGAATTTGGCAGGATGCGTTGCCGCACTTGCTCGTCGAGCGCGCAGTCGCCGTGCATTTCACCGTCAGCCTCCAGCCAGGGTGCGCGGTGCTTGAGCATCTCCAGGGCGAGGCGCATTTTGACTGCCGAAGGTGCGCTACTAGACCCGAAGTTGGAGTGCGACAGCAGCGCGGCCCGTGGCTCGATGCCAAAGCGCAGCATTTCCTCTGCGGCCATGATGGTGATTTCGGCGATCTGCTCGGCGGTCGGGTCGACATTCACATGCGTGTCGACGATGACGACCTGCCGGTCCGGCAACATGAGCCCGTTCATCGCGGCATAAACCTGACAGCCCTCGCGCCGGCCAATGACCTGGTCGATATAGTGCAGGTGCAAACCGTGCGTGCCGAAGGTACCGCAAATCATGCCATCCGCATGTCCATGGTGAATCATCATGGCGCCAATCAGGGTGTGCCGCCGGCGCATCTCGACCTTGGCGTAGTCCTGAGTGACGCCACGCCGGTTGACCAGCGCATAGTAAGCCTGCCAATAGGTTTTATAACGTTCGTCGTATTCGGGATTGATCAGCTCGAAGTCCACACCCGGCTTCATGCGCAGACCGAAGCGCTCCAGACGCCGCTCGATGACCGCCGGCCGACCGACGAGAATCGGTTTGGCAAGACCTTCGTCGATCACCACCTGGACCGCGCGCAGGACGCGCTCGTCTTCCGCTTCGGCATACACGATGCGGGTGCGGCCGCCTTCCTGCATCGCCACTTTGGCGCTGCTGAAAATCGGCTTCATGAAAGTGCCAGAGTGGTAGACAAACTGCTGCATCTGTTCGGTATACGCTTGCATGTCGGCAATCGGCCGCGTGGCCACGCCGGAGTCCATCGCGGCCTGGGCGACGGCCGGTGCGACCTGCACGATCAGACGCGGGTCGAACGGCTTGGGGATGAGGTATTCCGGTCCAAAACTGATGTTGCCGGAATGGTAGGCAGACGCCACGACATCGGACTGCTCTTTGCGCGCCAGCTCGGCGACGGCTTTGACGGCAGCGATTTCCATTTCGCGGGTGATGGTGGTCGCACCGACATCGAGAGCGCCACGAAAGATGAATGGAAAACACAGGACATTGTTGACCTGGTTCGGGTAGTCCGTGCGGCCGGTGCAAATGATCGCGTCAGGCCGCACCGCAGTGACCAGCTCGGGCAGGATCTCGGGTGTCGGATTCGCCAGCGCGAGAATGATCGGCTTTTTCGCCATTTTCTCGACCATGTGCTGCTTGAGCACGCCGCCGGCCGACAAACCCAGAAAAATATCCGCGCCTTGCATGATGTCTTCGAGGGTACGCGCGTCGGTATGCTGGGCAAAACGGCTTTTATCGGGGTCCATAGACTCGCTGCGGCCATGATAAACCACGCCCGACAAGTCGGTCACCCAGATATTTTCGAGCTTGAGGCCAAGGTCCAGCAGTAGATCGAGGCAGGCCAGCGCCGCAGCACCGGCGCCCGACACGGCGATTTTGACCTGATCGATTTTTTTGCCGACGATTTCCAGACCGTTCAAAATAGCCGCGCCGACCACAATGGCCGTGCCGTGCTGATCGTCATGAAAAACCGGGATAGCCATACGCTCGCGCAGCTTGCGCTCGACGTAAAAGCAATCGGGCGCCTTGATGTCCTCGAGATTGATGCCGCCGAAGGTCGGCTCCAGCGACGCGATGATCTCGACCAGCTTGTCGGGGTCGCGCTCGTCGATCTCGATGTCGAACACATCGATGCCAGCGAACTTCTTGAACAGAACAGCCTTGCCTTCCATGACCGGCTTGGCGGCCAGAGGGCCGATGGCACCCAGGCCCAGCACCGCCGTTCCGTTGGTGATCACGGCAACCAGATTACCGCGGCTGGTGTACTTATAAGCGTTTGCGGGATCGTTTTCGATCTCTTCGCAAGCGGCCGCCACACCCGGCGAATAGGCCAACGCGAGATCTCGCTGGTTGATCAACCCTTTGGTCGCAACGACGGCCAGCTTGCCGGGATGAGGAAACTCGTGATATTCGAGCGCAGCTTGGCGCAGAGCCGGGTCCATGGGTTGAGGCATGAGGCGGTATCCGTCGGGTAAAAAGATGATTATAGCGCTGTGTGACGAGCAAGGTTTTTTGTGCCCCCCCGGATCGGCATCAGTTGGTCCGCAACCCGAAAAATGCTCGCTTCAGTCGACACGGTGACTGGCGGCCACGATTGCCGCATCCACCGAGGCAGCCGCCGACAGGCGCGATGGGACCGGCGGCTCGACGACGTCAGCGGAGACCGCCGTTTTCAACGGAACGACCGGTGGCAATACGGCAGGCGGCAGGGGTTTGACGGGCGCTGGCGGCTGCAGCAACTGGCGCATCAACACCGCGACGCTGACGCCATTGGCGGCGCGCCGCATGCGCTCGCGCTCGGCCTTGACCTTATCCGGATACCCGCCATGGTTACCGGAATTGGCGGCGCCCACATACATACTGAGCGCGCTATCGAGCGTACGGGTGCGGTCCAGACAGTTGCGCAGGATACGCGCCCCGACCTGCATGCTCCCAACAGGGTGAAATGCGGAGCGCTGCGTCGGCGGCAGGGACTCGAATTTTTCTCCATGTACCTGGGTCATGACCTGCATCAGTCCTTGCGCGCCCATGTCACTGGCGGCCAAGGGGTTGAAACTGGACTCGACGCCCGCTACGGCAAGAATCAGCATCGCATCGAGGTTTTCATTGCGTGCGACCAGATAGGCCGAGCGCACCAAGGCTTCCGACGCATCCCTGCCGATGCGATAGCGCACCGCCAGGTACTGCGAGACACGACGCTGCTCGCGCGACATCGTTTCCCACGAGGGTGGGGGCCGACTCAGGCCTGGCGTCAGGCTGACGAGCTGCTGATTCTGCCCAATCGGCGGCGACAGCCAATCAGCGCCATTGCTCAGGGCGCCGAGAACCCCAACTTTTTGCACTTCGGACGAAAAAAAAGCCTGCACTGGTGACCAGAAGAATACTTTGCTGCGCAGCTCGGGCTTCCAGACAGAAACCATGATGAGGCCAATCATGCCCAGCCCGAGGAGGGATAGACTATTGCGGGTGAAAATAAGCGTTCTGCGAATAAACTCGCCATGCGCAGTATCGGCCCAGGCGCGTAAAACGCTCAGCATATAGCGTCTAAGCATGCAACAACCTCCTTGTTTGCGGCGACAGTCATGAATCCGGCTGTCGCCTCATTCCATTCAGTTGGCAGAAAAAGTCCGCCGGCGGGCTTACAGAGAGGCGCATTGTAGGCAGCTACAATCCAATGGTCAACTCTGCACCCGAGCGAGTGAAGCTCGCCTCCCTCGTTTGGGGTTGATTCCATGGAACGGCTTACAATCTCCCAACGACTCATTCATCGACTTTTTATGGCCTATCAAGATCTACGCGATTTCATCGATCAGCTGCGCCAAATCGGCGAGCTCGCGGATGTTTGCGAGCCCGTCAGCCCTTGCCTCGAAATGACCGCCTTGTGCGCCAAGGCCTTGCAGGCCCAGGGGCCGGCGCTACTTTTTCAGCCGCCCGGCGGCTTCGGCCAACGCGTGCTGGGCAACCTCTTCGGCACGACCCGACGCGTCGCGCTCGGCATGGGGGCCGAAGACCTCGCCGGCTTACGCCGAATCGGCGAAACGCTGGCCTATCTCAAGGAACCGCAGCCGCCGCAGGGCTGGCGCGACGCCATCGACAAATGGCCACTGGTCAAACAGGTGCTGTCGATGGCCCCGAAGGTGCTACGCTCGGGGCCCTGCCAGGACATCGTGCACGAAGGCGCTGCGGTGAACCTGGCCATGCTGCCGATCTGGACCTGTTGGCCGGAAGACGTCGCGCCGCTGATCACCTGGGGCCTGGTGGTGACCCGTGGCCCGCAACGCAAACGGCAGAACCTAGGCATTTACCGACAACAAGTTTTGAGCCGCAACCGGCTCGTCATGCGCTGGCTGGCGCACCGCGGCGGCGCGCTCGACTTTCGCGAGCATGCTTTGGCACACCCTGGCCAACCCTTTCCGATGAGCGTCGCCCTGGGCGCCGATCCGGCCACTATCTTGGGCGCCGTCACCCCCGTGCCGGACAGCTTGTCGGAATACCAGTTCGCTGGCCTGCTGCGCCACGGGCGTACCGAGCTGGTCAAATGCCTGGGCAGCGACTTGCAAGTACCGGCACGCGCCGAGATCATTCTCGAAGGGCATATTTATCCGTCATCGGCCGCACCCGAGATACCCGGGACGCCGCCAGGCGGCCGGCCGCCGCCACCGCTGCCGGCCGCACTGCGCGGCTGGGACTGCGCACTCGAGGGGCCATACGGCGACCATACAGGCTATTACAACGAACGCGACTGGTTTCCGGTATTCACCGTGGACCGGATGACGATGCGCCAGGATGCAATCTACCATTCCACCTATACCGGCAAACCGCCCGATGAGCCCGCCATTTTGGGCGTGGCCTTGAACGAGGTTTTCGTGCCCATCCTGCAAAAGCAGTTTCCGGAAATCGTCGACTTTTATTTACCGCCCGAAGGGTGCAGCTACCGAATGGCAGTCGTGTCGATCAAAAAAGCGTATGCGGGACATGCCAAGCGCGTCATGTTCGGCATCTGGAGTTTCCTACGGCAGTTCATGTATACCAAGTTCATCATCGTGGTCGACGGGGATATCGACGTGCGCAGCTGGCAGGACGTGATCTGGGCGCTTACCACCCGCATGGACCCGGTGCGTGACACCCTGCTGGTCGATCAGACGCCCATCGATTACCTGGATTTCGCCAGCCCGGTCAGCGGCCTAGGGGGCAAGATGGGCCTGGACGCCACCAACAAATGGCCCGGAGAAACGCAGCGGGAGTGGGGGCGGATCATCGAACCGGACGCTGCGGCGCAAAAGCGCATCGATGCGCTGTGGCAGACCATTTCGGCGGCGTTCTCAAACCACCCTGTCAGCCGGCCTGAATCGGGGCCCGGCTCGTTCAACGTGAGCGGTGGTACCAGCGGCTGAGTGCGCCCAGCAAACCACCCAGCGAAACCGCTCTCAACAAGCGCCCAAAAAAGGACACAGGGGATGCGCCACGCGTGTTTCGAGGCGTTTTGTTTCGTTTGCTGAACCCAAACAGAGAGACGATGGACAGCACTAGCGGGTAAAACCGCAGTGCTCGCCGCCCCAACCGCACCGCCATCAGCAAACCGCCTGGACTGGAAAGAGTACGCAAGGGGCTTCCGAGCCAATGTCTCCATGAGAATGCTTCCCGCACCTCGTCGCAAGCGTGACGCAACTCCATTCGCTGCATCTTCACTTTCAGCAAAAGCAGTTCTTTGCGAGCATCAAGCAAAGGCTGATGTTTACTCATGATGATCGCCTGAGGAAGTGGCGGGCCGCCCGGTGTCCGAAGCCAGGCATCGGGTCAGCGCCTGATAATCCTTGCTCATTTCCTCGAAGCTCGCCTGAAACGGCGGCGGTCCATTCTCAAAAGTACGTTTCAGACGGACGCACAGCAGCCCGCCCACGGCAAAGTACACCACGGCAACGACGATGATCGACGACAGCCGATAAGAGTCCCAAAAGTGCGCAATGATTAGAAACGTCAGGACGATCAGCCCCAGAGTGATCGACAGCATCGCCGCCAAGCCAGTGAATAGCTGCACCAGCAGGCGGTTTTTTTCTTCGATCAGCTCGATCCCGGCTAGCTCCAAGCGCGTTTGCGCCATAGCCAGCGCGGAGACAACGACTTGCTTGAGCGCAGCGATCATTCTGGGTTTACGTCCATTCGGTCAGGTTAGCGACGGTTGACCAACAAGCCTAGCAAGAAACCGGCCGCAGCCGCCATCCCGGCCGTGCGCCAGGGATGATCGTGCGCATAATCGTCGGCGGCCTGGGCGGCGGCACGACTTTTCTCGTAAACGACAGCCTGCGCGTCCTGCATGGCATCCTTGGCGCGGCGCAGGTTGCCCAGGGCCTTGTCGCGCAGCTCGACGGCGCGTTCGCCGGATGTGGCGGCTGCCGCTTTGATCAGATCTTCGGCGTCGGACAGGACGCTTTTGATATCGGTAAACAATTTGTCTTTGGTGTTATCCATCGTTACGCCCCTTGATCGGCAGGAAATGAAATAGTCATGCAGTGTAGCAAACCCGGCCGCGAACAGGAAAACACTCCCAGGAAAACAGCGCCTTTTGAAAAATTTCTCTGTGGGGCCAGTTGTGAAATATTTTCGCTCGGAGCGGTTAAGCCACGGGCTGGCCAACCAGTTTGCCGCCAGCGTCAAAAAAGCCTGGGCGACAAGCTGGCTGGGGGGGTGGGGGGCACAGAGGCCGGCATGGTTCAGCTCAGAGAGGCGGCCGCAAGACTCCCAATTCGCGCGACAGCCTTAAGATCTCCTGAATTTCGAAATTTCGGATTTCGCCTGGCTGCTTGCCGATGGTGTGCATCAGTTCGAGATACCTGGCATCGTTCTCG
>JBKCTV010000067.1:0-2787 GCA_046318595.1 Burkholderiaceae bacterium
GGCGGCGCCCGGCCGGAGCAGGGCCGCGAGCAGCGCGCGCGCCGCGGGCTCCCAAATCGGGGCGCTGGATGTGCTTTCGGTGGGCACGAGAGCCTCGGCCAGGATCGCGGCATCTTCGGGCGCGCGCGGCCCATCGGGATCGATCATACCCAGCGGGTTGAACGACACCTGGCAGCCGGGCAGATAGGGCGCCGTGCGTTGAAACGGATCAAGCACCAGCACCAGATTGCCGAGGCGGGTGCGTTGCGCTGCCGTCACGACGGCATTCTCCCCTTTGGGATCGATGCAAACGAAGGAGCCCGGATAATCGAGCAGATTCGGAATGATCGAGCCGACGCCCTTGCCGGCGCCGGTCGGGGCAAAGGTCAGCAGATGGCCCTTTTCATGGAAGCGGATCAGGTCGGAGGTTTTGCCGTCATTCCATAGGCCGATAACCAAGCCCTTCGCATCCCGGCCTTTCATGCCGTAGGCATTCAACTCTTCGCCTTCCATCCAACGGGCGGAGCCGTGGACCCGGCCTTGCTGTTCAGCCCATTCCTTGCGGGCTTTCTCGCTTGCCCTTGCCCACAGCCGGCCCAATTTGATGACCAGCCAGATACCGCCGATGACCAAGGCGATCGAGAAGAAATCCCCTAGTGCTTTCCCGGCGATTGTGCCGACTGCAGCTTTCGTGTCGCCTGCCTGTATAAGGGTGAGCGCCTTATCTGTATTCGAGTAGCCTAGCCAAGAATTGAGCCATTTCTGGCGCAGCATATCATGCAGCGCTTGAGGGAAGCCCTCGGCTTCCTGATTATTGAATCGAATTGCATTTTGCTTCTGCTCACTGACCGCCGTGGGCGGAACCATCCGCCACGTGCAGGTGCTGGTATCCATCTTGTAGGCATAGAATTTGGGCTGCTCGACATATTGCCACACATTATCAACATACATATAGGCGCCGCCTTCGCCCTTCATCGGCATCGGAATATTGGTCCAGCCATGTCCATTAAACTTCCATGCTTGATTCGGCGCATGGTTTTTCGGCGGGGGCGGCAGGTTCGGGTCCATGCCCGGCGCTATCTGAATCGGGGTATGTTCAGCATAGCCATCTTCTAAGTCTGAATGGGGGTTACAACCTTCAAATATCCCATACTGGCGGCCAGCCGGACTGTCATTTCTGGCCAAAACAATGTTCGGCCCAGCTGATGTATCATCTATTTTGATGGTGTTCAGACTCATATCAGGCATTCATTTAAGGGTCCCCTTGCTTATTGTAAGTTAATACTATACCATTGCCAATGTCAACTAAGTAGAACTGCAAGCCATGCGCGGTATAACCGCCACTTCGTTTTCCGGTTATTCCGCGCGCTTGCCAGGGGGAGCCGCTGCCCGCGCCCCGCTGGACCCCCCGAGGGGCAGGGAGACACCTCTCTCCCCACACCCCATAGGCCAAGGTTCGGCACCCTGGACCGCCGTCAGGGATCATCGCATCCCCGACACCCGCGACCGGAGGGCAAACGATTGCCGCCCCGGAACCCCGATCGATCAAGGGGGAACGGGCGCTGTCCCCCCTGATAACCCCCGAGCGTAGGAGCCCATGTCCGGCACGGAGAAACGTCAGCGCACCCGTCTCAAAGCCATCCGCCTGACCCCGGATGAGCTGGCGGCGATCGAGGCTGCTGCCGAACGGGCGGGCATGACGGTCGGCGCCTATATGCGCTCCGTCGTGCTGGCCGCGCCGGTGCCCCGGCAGTCGCGCCGGCCGCCGGTCGAGCGGCGGGCCTTGGCCCAGCTGCTCGGCCAGATCGGCAAGCTGGGTTCCAATGTGAACCAGCTTGCCAAATACGGCAATGTCGGCCGCCTGATCGAGGATCGGCACGGGGCCGAGGCGGCGGCCGACATTGCCGCCCTGCGCGCGGCTGTCATGGACGCCCTCGGCCGGGGTGAGGACGGCGACGATGGTGATTAAGGGCAAGCAGCGGGCCGGGGCCCGGAACCTTGCCCGGCATCTGTCGCGCACCGATACCAACGAGACGGCCGAGCTGGTCGAGCTGCGTGGCGTCGCCGCCCGCAGCCTGAAAGGCGCCTTGTGCGAGATCGAGGCGGTTGCTGCCGGCACCCGCTGCAAGCAGGCGCTCTACCACGCCATGATCAACACCCATCCGCAGGAACCACTGACGCCCGACCAGTGGGCGCAGGCGGTTGAGCGGCTGGAGGACGGGCTTGGCCTCAGCGGCCAGCCGCGCGCCATCGTCCGCCATATCAAGGACGGGCGCGAGCATCTGCATGTGGTGTGGAGCCGGATCGACATCGATAAGATGAAGGCGATTCCGCTCGGCCACAATTACGCCAAACATGAGCGCGTGTCGCGGCAGCTGGAGCAGGAATTCGGCCATCGCACGGTCAAGGGCGTGCATACGGGCGATCGATCCGAACCAAGGCCGGTTGCCGCTGTTCATCACGATGAACATCAGCAGGCCGAACGTGAGGGCGTGTCAGTTGCGCAGGTGCGCGAAGCGTTGACCGACGCCTGGCGCACGACAACCACCGGCCGAGGCTTTGCCGATGCGCTGGCCGCCAAGGGCTATATGGTCGCGCGCGGTGATCGACGCGATCATGTCGTGCTCGACCCGACCGGCACGGCGCACACGCCCCGGCGGCGGATCGACGGCGTCACTGCCGCCGAGATCAAGGACCGGCTGGCCGATCTTGATCCGGCCAAGCTGCCGAGCGTGGCGGAGGCACGCGCTTTGTTGAAAGACCGCCGCAGCGGTTCCGGCGATAAAACCGAACCAGTCCGCCGCACAC
>JBKCTV010000068.1:0-4198 GCA_046318595.1 Burkholderiaceae bacterium
CAAGAAATGGAAACAGAAGATTCGTGGCTTCTTCGATCAGGTTTTCAACACCAACAGCAGTCATGTCGATGAAGATGCGATTTCGATGGTGGCCGACGCATCAGCAGCCATCGCAGAAACCAACAGCGGCATGGTCGCCCAAGGTTATTACACGAGCGTCGTGGTCTTGATGAGTGAAGACCGCGAGCTGGTCGAGGCCTCGGCACGCCGCATCGAGAAGGCGATCAACGCACGGGCCTTTACGGCCCGCGTTGAAACCATCAATACGATGGACGCCTACCTTGGTTCGCTGCCGGGGCATGGTGTCGAGAACGTGCGTCGACCGCTGCTCAACACGATGAACCTGGCTGACTTATTACCGATCAGCACGATATGGACCGGCGAGAATTACGCCCCGTCGCCGCTGTTCCCGCCGAATGCGCCCGCGCTGCTGCATGGCGTCACCAGCGGCAATTCGCCGTACCGCGTCAACCTGCATGTGCGTGACCTCGGTCACTGCATCATTTTCGGACCCACGCGAACGGGCAAATCGACGAAGCTGGGCCTGATTGCCTTCCAGTGGCGTCGCTACCTTGGCTCGCGCATTTATGCCTTCGACAAAGGCTTGTCGATGTACCCGACCTGCAAGGGCGCAGGGGGCCGGCACTACACCATCGCGTCGAATACCGACAAGCTGGCCTTCGCGCCACTGGCTCGGCTAGACACGCGCGCACGCCGGGCCTGGGCGATGGAATGGATCGACACGATCCTGGCCCTCAACGGCGTGATTACCACACCGGCGCAGCGCAACGAGATTGGTAACGCAATCATGAGCATGAACGACAGCCAATCGAGAACGCTGTCCGAGTTCACCGTGACCGTCCAGGACGCAACGATCCGCGAAGCGCTCAAGCCCTACACGGTGGACGGCAACATGGGTCACCTTCTCGATGCCGAAGAAGATGGCCTTGACCTGGCCGACTTCATGACCTTCGAGATTGAACAGTTGATGGGCCTGGGCGAGAAGTTCGCATTGCCGGTGCTGCTGTACCTGTTCATGCGGATCGAAGAATCGTTGAGCGAGGAAGATGCACGTCCGACGCTGCTCATTCTCGACGAAGCTTGGTTGATGCTGGCACACCCGGCGTTCCGGGACAAGATCGAAGAATGGCTACGCTCAATGGCAAAGAAGAACTGCTCCGTCCTCATGGCGACACAGAGTATTTCCGAAGCCAACAAATCGGGCATCCTCGACATCATCACCGAATCCACCGCCTGCCGGATTTACCTGGCGAATCCGAACGCACGCGAGGAAAAGACGGCCGAAATTTACGAGCGCATGGGTTTGAACAAGCGTCAAATCGAAATCATCGCCTCGGCGGTTCCGAAGCGCGACTACTACTACGTCTCGGAAAAAGGCCGCCGTCTCTATCAGCTTGCGCTTGGACCGCTTGCGCTCGCCTTCGTCGGGTCCACCGACAAGGAATCGATTGCCACGATCAGGAAGCTCGAAGCGTCACATGGGGACGCTTGGATTCATGAGTGGCTGCGCCTCAAGGGCCTGAGCCTCAACGACTACGGAGTGACCGCATGAACCTCAAACAACTTTTCGGCCTTTTCGGGCAGAAGATGCCAGAACCCAATACCCCGAACCCATACGTTAACGCGCGTCGATCCTGGAACAGCCATGTCGGCAGCGTGATGAACTTCGGAACCATCGGCATCTTCGGAGGCCTGATCTGCTTGCTGATCGCGCTGGCTGCGGTTGGCGGCATCATCTACATCGGGAGTCAGTCGAAATTCGTTCCCCTGGTGTTCCAACAGGACAGCACCGGCAACACGGTTTCGATGACTCGCGCCGACCGCATTCCTGACGCCAAGGTAGATGACTACCGTTCGGCCGTTGCGGACTTCATCAGCAACATCCGCCTGGTGACGCCAGACGCCGAGCTGCAAAGCAAGGCGGTATGGCGCGCGTATGCCTACCTGGCGCCAAACGATCCGGCCACAACGAAGGCAAACGAATATCTGAGTCCGCAAGCGCCAACCTATCCGTTCACACGGGCCACCAATGAGACAGTCGGCGTCGAAATTAAGTCGGTATTGCAGCAGTCGCAAAACTCTTGGCAGATCGACTGGACAGAGACCGTGCGCACCCGTGATGGTTCTCCCAAGGGCAAGCCGTATGTGATGCGTGCGCTGGTCACGATCTATCAAAACCCAGACGCCGAAGTGCAGTCGAGGCAGATGTTCACGAACGCGCACTTCGTCTTCATCAAAGACTTCAATTGGTCGAAGCAACTTTAATCTTGGGGCATCAGCAATGAAAAACATCTTTATTTCCGCTTTGATTTTCAGCGTGGCGCCGATGGCGGCACTCGCAGCCCCCGGGCAAGACGCGCTGGCCGATCAGTATTTCTCCAAACAGGAACCAGCGCTGACGCCACAAGAGAAAGCCGCCATTGCGATTAGCAAGAAGTGGCAGACCGGCAGCGCAACGAGCAAGCCGTTCGCAGGCGCGAACGGTGCCATCAACTACGTCTACACGACCGGCCAGATGCAAATCATGTGCGCCGTGCTCCAGGTCTGCGACGTGGCCTTGCAGCCAGGTGAACAGGTCAACAACTTGAACGTGGGCGATCCACGTTTCACCGTCGAGCCGGCCATCACCGGCTACGGTGAAGCGCAGACGCTGCACTTGCTCATCAAGCCGTTGGACGTTGGCCTGGATACGTCGCTGGTTGTGACCACGAACCGGCGCGCATACCGCTTCCGCCTGCGGTCCAGCCGAACCCAGTTCATGCCGTTCGTGTCCTTCACCTACCCCGAGGACGCGGCGGCGAAGTGGGACGCAATCCGCACACGCGAAGTCAAGGAACGCCAGGACAATACGATTCCGCAGACGGGCGAGTACCTGGGCAACCTGGACTTCAACTATGGCGTGAGCGGCTCAGCCCGTTGGAAGCCAGTGCGCGTCTATAACGATGGTCGCAAGACCATCATCGAAATGCCCGACGCCATGCAGCAGAGCGAAGCGCCGACGTTGTTGGTCGTGCGCAAGGATGGCGGCGTGTTCACCGATGCGGAAACGCAAATGGTGAACTATCGCTTGCAGGGCAATCGCTACATCGTGGACACGATCTTTGATAAGGCAATCCTGATTGCCGGCGTCGGTTCGAGCCAAGACAAAGTGACGATCACGAAGGGGAAATAATCATGCGAAAAATCGTGATGTCCGTGCTGCTCGTAGCCGGCCTCGTCGGGTGCGCAACTAACGGCCAATATGGCAACTACGCCGATGCTTCGCTTGATCGCAATCAGAAGATGGCCGAAGCCACGGTGTCCAAGCTCGTCGCGCTGTATCCGCCCGCGCAGACGCGGTTCAAGCTACAACAGCCGACCACCGACTCCTACGGTGTCTCGCTAGTTCAGGCGATGCGTGATAAAGGCTACGCCCTCTTGGAGTACGCGCCGCAAGAGAAGAACGAGGCGGTAGCAAGTCCAGGTCTTGATCTGCGCTACGTGGTCGATGCCCCCATCTCGACCAACCTTTACCGTGTGACTGTCTTGGTCGGCGAGCAGTCCATCAGCCGCGCTTTCACCGCTGCACCAGACGGCAAGCTGTATCCGGCTGGTGTTTGGGTTCGCAAGGAGTAATCGGCATGGCAGAGAACAAGAACGTCGATCAAATGTCGCCGGACGCTTCGCCCGTTTCGATGCGCAAGAGCGGAGTGCGTCGCGTCAATAACCTGCCGCTCATCCTCGCTATCACGGCGCTTGCGCTGTTCACCTCTTTGATAGCGATGGTTGCAGTCAAGCGGTCGAACAACGCAAATACCGCTGTGCAGCAGGACGTGGCGCAGGCCTCAAAGAAGAACACCGACACGTCCGCGATGGCTAAGGACGTGATTGGCGAGCACGGTGCTGGCCTGATCCCGCCCGAGAGACCGGCTACGCCGACAGACGAGGCCGCAGGCGTGCCAATTGCGCCTGTGAACAACCCCGATGCACCGCCGACACCGCCGCGCCAGACGGCCGGCAGCGGTGCGCCAGCGGCTCCTGTCGATCCTGATGAACAGCAAATTCGCATGGCGAAGATGCAGCAGTTCCAAGATGCGGTGAAGGCCAAGACGGCTCTTTCATTGCCGAATCAGGTTGGCAAGGCAGGCACGTCACCAAGCTACGGGGCCACGAATGACGCACCACAGACCCGCGAGGA
>JBKCTV010000069.1:0-2663 GCA_046318595.1 Burkholderiaceae bacterium
AAAAAAAAAAAAAAAAAGAACATTAAATTGAACTCGATGAACATTGCATTTTTCTTTTATTGAGTGCTACTGGTGTCATAACCGCTTTGCCAATAGTTGCTTGTGTCTTGTGAGCTATTAATTAAAATAGTTGAATCATGATCGTCACATGAATACGCTTGAGAATCGTAGAAATCATTTCTATATGATCTATCATTTACGAAACTATAGTCGCTTTGATGTGAATAACTTCCATATGTTGAAACAATTTGTGATTGTGTCGAATTATCAGCAGTAAAATAGCTGCTGTTGTAGTGATTGCTTTGTTGAGTCGAATGTAAAAGCTGTTCTTCTTCATCTCTTCTTTTTTGTTCCTCCAAGGCACGCTCATAATATTTTCTTCTTTCTACTTCTTCCTCTTCTTGTCTACGTCTTTCTTCTTCTTGACGTTTTTCTTCTTCTCTTCTCTCGTACTCTCTAACCATTTCTTGCATACGTCTTTCATCTTCTTCTTCTACTCGTCGTCTCTCTTGTTCTTCTTCTTCTCGCTTTTTCTCGTACTCATACATAAACGAACTCAACTCATAATCGCTGTTTTGTGTGTTTTGTTGACTCATTTTGTTTTTTGTATTGTTTGAATATTATTGTTTGTTTTGCTTTGTGTTTTTTTGTTAATGATTCGAAAATGAATTTAAGCACTAGAATTTATAGTAAAAAATTTCAACTTAAAACACCTCCTTTTTTGTTTTATTTTTGTTTAATTATTGTTTATCATGGTCTCATAACTCCTCCCATTTACTCCTCCTTTTTACTTCTTTATTTTTACTCCTCCTTTTTATTTCTTTTTTTTTACTCCTCCTTTTTAATCCTCCCATTTTCTAGCCGATTTATCTCCGCCTGTCCATATTCACTTGACAAAAAACTTGACAATTTTTAGTCCTAGTTAGTTTTTTTTTTAATTCATATTTTCATTCGATAATTAAAGAAAAAAAAATTTGATTTTTTAAAATTTTATTTATGAAAACTTCAATTCCAACTAAAAACTAATTTTTAAAACAAATATTAAAAAAAACAAAAAAAATTTTTTATTTTTAAAACCAAAAACACACTCACACACACACACACTTTTAAAAAAATTTATTGTTTGTTTTTTGTTTCATCTTTCTTTGTTGTGCTGCTTTGATTACCTTAAAACAAAAATGGTTTGAGAAAACATACAAATAGTTAAAAAATTCTAAAAAATACTTATTTCTTCTAGTCTATTGATTGTTAATCATCTAAATCTAAATCTAATAAATTGGTATTTTCTTAAAAAACTATTTTTGACCAATCTTACCAATGATTTACCAACATCTTTTCCAGCAAATTTTCTAACGAAACTTATTATTGCCAAGATTTAATTTCAACAGAAATATGCATTTATTTTAAATTTGGGTTAGATATAATAATAAAAAAAAAATTTTCTTTGGCAATGCTTTTTACCAATTTGGCAAATTTTTTACCAACCAATTGACTTGGAAACATTTTTACTTTACTTATAATCTTATAATTTATTAGTGTGCAAAATTTTAGACCTCTAGCTTTTTCCATTCTAAAGATATTTGTGTACACGGACAGACAGACAGACAGACAGACGGACAGACAGACATGACAAATCTAATACCAAGATTTTTCTTTGAAATTTAATCTTGGCAACCCTAACCCCAAGATTTTTCTTTGAAATTAAATCTTGGCAACCCCAACTTTCTTTGATCATATATTAAACTAGCCTACAACACTTGCCTCACCCTATACCCTAAGCCAGGGCTCCGCCCCGGACCCCGTTTTTACTTTAATTCGATTATTAATAATTTGTTAAAAATCTTTAAATCCATTTTCATCTTTTTTAAACATTCTTTGTCGCCGAAAAATTTTAACTTTAGTTTTTTTTCACATGATCACATTTTTAGCATCATTAAGTTATTTTATTAGTCAATTTTAAACGAATAAAAAGTGTTTTTTATAAAGTTTTTTTATTTCTAGACAATAATTATCAAGTTATAAAAAATATTTAACTCGATAAAGACTAAACTAATTGACAAGAAGAAAATTTAAAAAAAAAAGTTTAAAAAGTAAAAAATGTTAAACAAAATTTCGTTTTATTGACTGAAACTGTCGTTGCCTTGCCAATTGCTGCTATCTTGAGAAATATATACACCAAATGTTCCACCATGATCACTTGAAAACTGAGAACTAGAAAAACAATGTTTATTTATTTCAAAAAAACTGTAATCGCTATGATCTGATAAACTTTCATAAGTTGAAACCAATTGAGTTGAAAAGCTTTGTTTAGTTGATTGCATAACTTGTTCATCCATTCTTCTTTGTTCCTCTAAATAAAATTCTCTATGTCTTCTTCTATCCTCGTCATCTTCTTGTTCTTCTTGTCTTCGTCTCTCTTCTTCTCGTTTTTCTTCTTCTCTTCTTTCATATTCTCTTGCAATTTCTTCCATTCTTCTTTCGTCTTCTTCTTCTACTCGTCGTCTCTCTTGTTCTTCTTCTTCACGCTTTTTCTCGTACTCATACATAAACGAACTCAACTCATAATCGCTGTTTTGTGTGTTTTGTTGACTCATTTTGTTTTTTGTATTGTTTGAATATTATTGTTTGTTTTGCTTTGTGTTTTTTTGTTAATGATTCGAAAA
>JBKCTV010000070.1:0-14009 GCA_046318595.1 Burkholderiaceae bacterium
CATCGCCTTCGTAGGCTTTCAGTAAGGCCCGCGCCACGGGTGCCATCCAACTGATTTTCCCGTTCAGCGGATCGACCTCATCCAAACCGACGATCGTGATGTCGATGGTCTGCCCCGCTTTATTCAAGTATTTGACAGAAGCCCCGAAAAACACCTGATCGCGGTTGGCCGGCCGGCTCGGATCGACCACCTCGGCCAATTCGAGACGCTTGGTGAGAAAGCGGATACGCCGATCGATTTCCCGCAGACGTTTCTTGCCATAGAGATAATCGCCATTCTCCGAACGGTCGCCATTGGATGCTGCCCACGATACGATGCTGACCGTCGCCGGGCGTTCGACATCGAGCAACTGGAGCAGCTCTTCCTTGATTCTTGCGTGACCGGCAGGCGTGATGTAGTTTTTACTGCCGGCCGGCAAGGCCGGACCGGCGGCCTGCTCGTCGTCATCCGGCTCGGACGCTTTGACAACAGCTTTGTTCATGGCGGTACCAGGGGTAAAGCCCGATTCTAAAGCACATCCCCGCAAGGACGCTAAACCACAGCGGGACGCCGTAAGCGCTGCATCAGATGCGCCAAGATTTGCTTCGGAATCTGCTCAAGCGACACCACCTCGTGCGCGGCGCCGAGCGCGATCGCTTCGCGCGGCATGCCGAACACGACGCAACTGGCTTCGTCCTGACAAATGTTATAGGCACCGGCTTCGCGTAGCCGCAGCATCGCCTGGGCACCGTCTTTACCCATGCCGGTAAGCATCACGCCGGTGATCTGCCGGCCCGCCAGCGCCGCCCCGGAGTCGAACAACACTTCCACCGAGGGTTTATGGCGATTGACCGGTGGGCCGTCCTGCATCAGACACACCAAGCCGTTGGGCCCCCGGCCGAGCTTGAGGTGCCGGTCGCCCGGGGCTATATAAGCATGCCCTGGCAAAACCGCATCGCCATGCGCCGCTTCCTTGACAGCGATAGCGCATAGCTGATCGAGGCGCTTGGCGAAGCTTTTCGTAAACCCGGCGGGCATGTGCTGGGTGATCAAAACCGCCGGGCAGTCCAGCGGCATTTGTTGCAGGACGATGCGCAAAGCTTCCGTGCCGCCAGTGGACGAACCGATCATGATCAGCCGGTCCGTCGGGCTCAGCACGCCGGTCCTCGTCACATTTGGTAAGACCTGGCGGAACAAGGCGTTCGTCAGGCCGTTATGGCGCCGCACGCGATGGCGCGCGGCATACGCCATACGAATTTTTTCGATGATGTCCTGCGAGTCGTTGAGCAAGCCATGCCTGAGGGCGAGCTTGGGCTTGTGCACGAAGTCGATCGCACCCATTTCCAGCGCGCGCAGCGTGATGCTGGCCCCCTTTTCGGTCAGCGACGACACCATGATTACCGGTAGGGGCTTGTCCTGCATCAGTTTTTCGAGGAACTGCAAGCCATCCATATTGGGCATTTGAATGTCGAGGGTGATGACGTCTGGTGTGTGCAGCCGGATCATTTGCTGTGCCGATATGCCGTCCGCAGCGTCGGCAATCACCCGCATATCGGGCTGTGCGTCAATAATGCGGGCCAACGCGTGTCGGATCAGTACGGAATCGTCAACCACCAGAACGTTGATCATCGCTAAATTTTTTCGTAAATGGTTTTGCTCTTGAGCTTGAAGAGCGCATGGGCCATCGAAAAGTTTTCCGAGTGGCCAGCGAACAGCAGCGCACTGCCTGTAAGTAAACCCGAAAAACGCTGCAATATTTTAAGCTGCACATCTTTATCGAAATAAATCAATACGTTACGACAAAAGATTGCATCAAAACCCGAGCGGATCGGCCATGAACGGTCGAGGAGGTTCAAAGGGCGGAAATTCATCAGCGCCTGCAGCTCGGGCTTGACCTTGAAAACCCCTTCGTTGGTGCCGGTGCCTTTGATGAAGTAGCGCTTCAGGATATCGGGCGGAATTTTCTCGACCTGCTCAGTTTTGTATATTCCAGCGCGGGCGATCGCCAACACCCGGGTATCGATGTCGGTTGCCAGGATCCGCACGGGCGGTGTCATGCTCTTAAACGCCTCCATCGCGGTAATGGCCATCGTATAAGGCTCTTCGCCGGTCGACGAGGCGCAGCACCACAACTCGATGCGCGGCCGGTCTTTGAGGCTGAGCAGGTAATCGGCCAATTCCGGAAAATGATGCGCTTCGCGGTAGAACGACGTCAGGTTGGTCGTCAGGGCGTTGACGAACTGCTCCCACTCCGCAGAATGCCGGCCGTTCAAGCCGTCCAGGTAATCGCAAAAGCGCACGTGCCCCGTGGCCCGCAGACGTTTCGAGAGCCTGCTATACACCATGTTCTGCTTACTGGTGGACAGCGAAATCCCTGCAAACTGAATAATTAACTCGCGTATCCGGTTGAAGTCGCGATCGGTAAACTCGAACTCGCGGTCTGCTGCTGTATCCGAAACGCCTTCGGTCGCGACGAACGGTGTTCGGTTTGGCCTCAGTTCGGAGAAATCAAAAAACGGATTACGGCGCATGCGGAGGTCCCACAACAAAATTTAACGGTTGATCGTCAGGCTCACAACATATTGAACAAACTTAGTTTGCTGACCTGCGCAAACGTTTTTTGGCTGGCTTCCAAAGCAAACTGGGTTTGCGATAAATCAGAAATGACTTTTGCGTAATCGACCGACACCGCTTCGGTAGCGATCCGCTGCAGCTCGTCGCTGGCACTGGTATTCAGGCTTTCGACAGTGTCGAGTTCGCGCAGGCGGCCGCCGATTTTGGTGCGGGCGAGTTGAAAGTGGTCGAAGGTATCGTCGATGGTCGAGCTTTGGCTGTTGATCATGCTTTGTACACTGGCGGACGTGCCACTTTTCAGCTCGTTGATCACTTTTTGTAAAGCGCTGAAGTAATTATTGCCCGTCGTGGTGCCGTCGCTGAACATATCGTTGGCAGTCACGCCGACGTCCAGCGAGCGGCTGGTCGAGATCGCCACTTTACGCACCGCCGTATCGCCTTGATATCGGTAATAGGTATCTGGATCGTCGTGGGCCGGGGTGCCGATCGGGGCATCCGCCGGCGCGGCATTGAACGGTGCAGTCGTTTCTTTATTGCCGGCGAACATGTAGGCGCCGCTGTTCGACTTGCGATTGGCAATGCCCATGAGCTGCTGCATTTTCGCTTGCAAATCGCTGCCGAGAATTTTTTTGTCCGAGGTGGATAGCGTCGAGTTGTTTGCCGACACCAAGCTTTCCTTGATCGACTGCATGATCTCGGACGCGGAGCCCATGGCGGTATCGACTTCGTTCAACTGGTTTCGCAGGTTGGTGACATTGCGGTTGAACTGGGTATTTTGCGCAACGCCATCCTGGGCGGCGAGCGCCGTCGACATCGCCAGTGGGTCGTCGGACGGTTTGTTGATACGCTGGCCGCTCGAAACCTGGGTTTGCAGGGCGACCAAGACTTTTTGCTGACTGGAGATCGCGTTGATACCACGATCGAAAACCAATTGTGTACTGATGCGCATGGTTGGGCCTCCCGACTTAGCTGCTCATGAGGCTGACGACGGTATCGAACAGCTCTTTGGATAAAGAAATGACGCGGCCAGCGGCTTGATACGCTTGTTGATACTTGAGCAGATCGGCTGCCTCTTCGTCGAGGTTGACCCCTGAGGCCGATTGCAGGGCCTGCGTATTCTGATCCAGCACAGCCTCACGCGCAGCAGTCGCAGTCTGGATCTCACGCGTTTTGTTGCCGATCTGGCTGACCAGCTGGTTATAAGCAGCCGATAAGCTGAACCCTTTCGCACTAGTGCCGAACTGGTAGAGCACATCGGTATTTTGCAAAGCGGCCATCTCCAGCACATTGCTGTTGTCGCCCGGGCTGGCGGCCAACTTGGCCGTTGCCAGTTGGCCAGGGAGCGTCGCGATCACCTTCAGGTTTTTAGCCGCGTCGCGCGTCGGCATCAGGATGTAGCGATCGCCCTCGGCGGGCGTGCCGTTTAAGGTAAAGGTGACGCTGCCGTCGAGCTGGTAAGTCGGTGGAGTGGTCGAGTCGAGCGGCGGCAAATTGACGAAATCGTCGCCTGTGCCAAGCTTGCGATACGCCAGCGCACCGTTTTTGACGGTCAACTCGTAGTCGTCGCCAGGCAGTTTGGACAAATCCAGACTGGTGACCGACACTTGCGCGTCGCCAGCGTTATTGGTGCGGCTCACGGCGCGGCTGTTACCTGTGCTGTTGAACAGCGCCAAGCCGGGATTGCCGACCTGATCGACGCCGCTTTGATTGATTTCGTTCATTTTTGCGCCGAGCTGCGCGGCAATCAGCCCCAAACCATTTTGATACTTTGCCAGCGGTCCTTCGCGAAACTTTAAATATCCACTTAGCGCGCCAGTTCCCAGGTCGCCGGGTGCAAACTGAACGATTTTCTCGTTGACCGTGCCTTCGTTCAAACGCAAACCGATCTGCATATCCTCCGGGTTGGAAGGGTCGCGTTCGGCCACCAGGTTAAAATTTTTATCCTTGATGACAACCGCCTGGCCATTGCCCAGAAAAACGTTGAGCGCCCCGTCGTTCTGCTTGACGATCGTCGTTTGCACTTGACCAGACAATTCCTTGATGAGCGCATCGCGCTTGTCGAGCAGATCGTTCGGCGGCCCGCCGCCCAGGCCCTGGTTCAGTGCAAAGACGACCTGTTTGTTGACCTCGGCGATTTGCGACGTCAGCGAATTGATGGAAGTGACTGAGGTTGCCACCTGGGCGTTGGTGCCGGACCGCAAGTCGGTCATGGCCTGACTCAGCGAATTGAAACGATTGGCCAATGCCCCGCTGGTGGACAGCAGGTTCTGGCGTGAGGTACTGTCGTTCGGCTGAGTGCTCAAGTCCTGCACGGCGTTGAAGAAGTCAGTCAAAGCGGACGACAGGCCGGCGTTGGAGTCCGCGAATAAATTGTCGACCTTACTGATCTGGTTATTGTAGGCGGAATAAAACGACGCATCGGAATTCGACTGCATGACTTGCTGGCCGAGAAAATCGGAATAGTTACGCCGCACTTCCATGATTTGCACGCCCTGCCCGACATAACCGAACGAGAAGCTTTGTGCCGCGCTGGCGTTTTGCACGACGGTCTGGCGCGTGAAATCTTTGTTGTTCACGTTCGAGATGTTGTGCGATACCGTGGATATCCCTGCCTTGGCGGCTGATAAACCCGTAAGCGCGATACCGAATACCGATGAGGCCGACATGATTCCCCCCTATGACACGCTAGGTTTAACGGCAGCTTTGCGAAATCATGAATGCTTGCCTTGCAACTGCTTGGCGATCACGCTGGCCAAACCGACCCCGCGTGCCGATAAACCCTGCACCATATGCTGGTCTTGCATGCTCTGAAAAGTTTTCCCGGCTTCGCTCTCGAACAAACCACCCTGCGGCAAAGCCTGACGCATGCTTTTCAAGACCATGTCGAGAAAGACCGACTCAAACTGACGCGCGGTTTGATCGATCGCTTTTTGAAACTCGGGCGAGCTGGCGTCCGCCTTGGCGAGGTTTTTGAGGTTGCTCAGGTCGCGCGCGTCGAGCCCAAGGCTTTTTTGTGCGCTGCCGAGCACCGAAGCAGATTTGGTATTCATCAAATGACCTCCAGCTCGGCGCGCAGGCTGCCGGACGCCTGCATGGCTTGCAAAATCGACACCAGGTCCTGAGGGTTTGCGCCCAGCGTGTTGAGTGCCTTGACGACATCCGACAACTTGGCCGCGCCATCGAGTTGAATCACATTACCGCCGTCCTGCTTGATTTGAATGTCGGTCTGCTGAGTCACGGCGGTTTGTCCGGCCGCCAGGGCATTCGGCTGGCTGACGACCGGCGTGGCCGTGATCTGCACAGAGAGGTTGCCATGGGCAACCGCGCAGGCCGCCAGGCCGACCGCCTGATTCATCACGACCGAGCCGGTTCGGGCATTGACGATGACCTTGGCGCTGCTCGCCGAGCGCTCGATGCTGAGCTGCTCGAGTTCGGCCAGAAAAGCGACGCGGGCGTTCGGATCGAGCGGCGCCCGCACCTCGACGATGCGGCCGTCCAATGCTTTGGCCGTGCCATCGCCAAACTTTTTATTGACGGCGTCGGCCATGCGAATGGCATTCGAAAAATCCGTCTGCATCAGTTCCAGCCGCAAGCTATCGCCCAATGCGAACGGCGTGGCGACGGCGCGCTCGACGAGCGCACCGTTCGGAATGCGCCCAGCCGATAAATGGTTAACGACCGTTTTCGACCCACCGGCCGAGGCGCCAGCGCCGCCGACGATCAGCTGCCCTTGCGCCAAGGCATAGACTTGGCCATCCGCGCCTTTTAGGGGGGTCAGCAACAAAGTGCCGCCACGCAAACTTTTGGCGTTGCCGATCGACGATACCGTCACGTCGATTGCCTGACCGGGCTGCGTAAACGGCGGCAGCTGCGCAGTCAACATGACCGAGGCAACATTTTTTAGTTGCAGGCTGCTGCCTGGCGGCATGTTGACGCCCATCTGGCCGAGCATAGATTGCAAGCTTTGTGTGGTGAAAGGAGTTTGCGTGGTTTGATCGCCTGTGCCGTCCAGGCCGACGACCAGGCCATAGCCGAACAAGGCGTTGGGCCGCACGCCGTTGACCGACGCCAAATCGCGGATGCGCTCGGCGCCAGCGCTTGAAGCAAAACCGGTAAGCACACCGACGGCGATACAAACTTTAAAAACCAAGCGGCAGAGCGAATTCGAAATATTCATCATGATCAAAACGGTAAAAAACTTAAAAATGCGCGCGACAGCCAACCCATGACCAGCGCCGAGTCGACAGCGCCCTTGCCACGGTATTCGATGCGCGCATCGGCGATCTGCGTCGAATTGACGACATTGCCGACCAGAATGGTGGCCGGGTTGACGACGCCATACAGCCGAACGTATTCGAGCTCGCGGTTAGTGCCGAGCTGTTTTTCGCCGGCGACGCGCAGGTTGCCGTTGGGCAGTACCTCCAACACGGTAGCGGTCAAGGTGCCGCTCATCAGATTGTTGGCGGTGCTCTGGCCTTTGCCGTCGAACTTTTTACTGCTGGACGCCGTTCCATTGATCGCGTTCAGATCATTTCCCGGTCCGAATAAACTTTGAATCAGCGGAACGCCGATGCTGGCGGAGTCAGATCGGCTGGCCGAGGTACCATTATTCTGCGAAGCGCTGACTTTTTCATTGATGACGATGGTAATCGTGTCGCCGACCATGCGGGCGCGGCGGTCCTCGAACATCGGCCGATACGTCGCGACCTGATAAATGCCGCCGCTCGGTGCCGCCAGGGGCAGCGCAGCAGGTTCGGGGCGCGCGGTCAACGCAATCGGAAAGTCGACTTTTGGGTTAAACGTGTCGCAAGCCGCTAAAGTAAGCGCCAGCGCAGTCGTTAATCCGATAGAGAAAATCCGTTTCATACCCGCCGCCCGATGTGCAATAGCTCTCATGGTCGCAAATCATTTAAAAATCAAAGTTGCGATAAGCGCTGCAACATCTGGTCTGATGTCGTGATGGCTTTCGAATTGATCTCATAAGCACGCTGGGTCTGGATGAGTCCGACCAGCTCTTCGACGACATTCACGTTCGATGTTTCGACCGAGCCCTGCACCAGGCTGCCAGCGCCGTTTTGGCCGGGCGTGCTCTGCGTGGCGGTGCCCGACGCAGCGGTTTCCACATACAGGTTTTGGCCCTGAGACGACAGGCCGGCCGGGTTGATGAAGGTCGTGAGCTGAAACTGACCCAGGGTCTGCGGCTGCGGCTGGCCCGCGAGCGTCGCCGACACGGTGCCGTCCTGACCGATGGTGATGGTCTGCGCACCCGGCGGTATGGTGATCGGCGGCTGGATCACGAAGCCGTTAGACGTTACCACCTGGCCCTGGTTGTCGAGCTGCAGACTACCGTCGCGGGTATAGGCCGGTGTGCCGTCAGGCATGTTGACCTGGAAAAAGCCGCTGCCGGTGATGGCGACATCGAGCGAGTTACCAGTCTGCTGAATATTCCCTTGGGTGAAGTTGCGCACGGTCGCGGCAGGCCGCGCCCCGGTGCCGATTTGCAGCCCCGAGGGCACCTGCGTCTGCTGCGACGTGCTGGCACCGGGCTGGCGCAGGGTTTGATAGAGAAGGTCCTCGAACACGGCGCGGCTGCGCTTGAAGCCGTTGGTGCTGACGTTGGCAAGGTTGTTGGAAATGACGTCGAGCTGGGTTTGCTGCGCATCCAGACCGGTTTTTGCGATAAACAGTGACCTCATCATGATGGGCGCATCCTATCTGGGGCTATTGCGTGGAAAAAAGCTGGTTGGCCGAACGGCCGTTGGCCTCGACAGTACTGATCATTTTCATTTGCATGTCGAACTGCCGGGCGGCGCTGATCATCTGCACCATTGCCTCGACCGGGTTGACGTTGCTGCTTTCGATCATGCCGGAGGCGATCTTGACCTGCGGATCGGCCGGCGCGGGCAGACCACTCTGTGTGCGGAAATACGTATCGTCGCCACGCACAAGCGTTTTTTCATCCGGGTTGACGAGCTTGAGCTTGCCGATCTGGATGGCGTTGTTGAGCTGGCCATTGACCGGGATGGCCGTCACCGTGCCGTCGCCCTCGATGCTGACGCGATGGTCCGGTGGAATGGTCAACGGTCCGGTCTCGCCCAGCACCGGTCGACCCTTCTGATTGACCAGCACGCCAGCGGCATCGAGCTGCAGCGAGCCCTCACGGGTATACGCTTCCTTACCAGGCGCGGTTTCGACCGCCAGCCAGCCACTGCCCTGCACCGCCACGTCCATGTCGCGCCCTGTCGCTTGCAAGGGCCCGGCGGTAAAGTCGGCGCCGGTGGTGGACTCGACTGCGAAAGCCCGCGTCGGTAGCCCATCGCCGGTTACCGGCGCACTGCGAAACGCCATCAACTGCGCACGAAAGCCAGGTGTGTTGACGTTCGCCAGATTGGCCGCGACATTGTCCTGCCGCGTCATGGTGTTTTTGGCGGCATTCGCCGCGATGTAGATCGCCCGATCCATCGCTTTCCTTTAAGACCCGGTCATCAACGCAGGTTGACCAGTGTTTGCAGGATAGAATCCTGCGTTTTGATGGTCTGCGCGTTTGCCTGATAAACCCGTTGCGCGGTGATCATGTCCACGAGCTGTGCCGTCAGATCCATATTGGCCTCCTCCAGCGCACCGGACTGGATGACGCCGAATCCGCTGCCGTCATTCGCCGGCGTGTACTCGGCGCCGGCCGCCTCGGTCAGCACCCAGCCGTTCGAGCCGACCGGGCGCAAAGCTTCGGGATTACGGAAACCGAATAAACCGACCTTGGCAAGGTCCTGCGATTGACCATTCGTGTAGCGCGCCGTGACGCGGCCATCCGGCGCGATGAGGACCCCGGTCAAATCGCCCGAGGCATAACCGTTTTGGTCGAGGTTGTTGACCTGGAAAGCACTGCCATACTGCGTGCTGCTGGTCATGTCGAGCTCGATGTTATCAACGAAGCTCGATGACCCGGCCTGCATACCGGCGACCGGCAGGGTCAGAATCGTGCTGCTGCCGTTGCTTGCCAGGCCGTTGTTATCGAATTGCAGCGTACCGAAGGGACCATTGCCAACTGCGGCGCCATCGACCGTGGCGTAGACCTTCCAGCTGTTAGCCATGACACCGGCCGATACGTCCGGATCGCGCCGGAAGTAATACGACACGGTGTGCGAACCGCCGAGCTGATCGTAGATGGCCATCGACGTGGTGTCGTTGTAGCTGGTCAGGTCGGTGACATCGAAGGCAGCAGTCGGCGCCTTTTTGCGCGCGTCCAGATTAAGCTCGAGAATACCGGTCCCAGTGCCTTTGGGCGGAATCGGCCGTTGTGGCAGCTGAATAGGAATAACCTTGTCGATGACGGTCTTGGTCTTATCATCGAACGTATAGCCCAGCACCTTACTGCCGCTGGAATTAACCAAATAACCCTGCCCGTTCAGGCTGAATTGGCCGTTACGGGTGTAAATCTCATCGCCCTGACCATTGCGGACCTTGAAGAACCCTTTGCCGTTGATCGCGAGGTCGAGCGGGTTTTCGCTGACCGAGATGTTGCCTTGCGCGAAACTCTGCGCAATACCCGACACCTGCGTACCAGTGCCGATCAGCGAGTTACCGGCACCGTTGATGGATGAGGCGAACACGTCGGCGAACTGCGCGGTCGATTCTTTGAAGCCGATGGTGTTGGAGTTCGAAACGTTGTTGCCGATGACTTCCAGATTACGCGATGCGGCGTTCAGACCGCTTAGACCTTGTTGAAAACTCACGATCGGCTCCTTTTAGAATATTTTTTTGACATCGGACATTTTTAGATCACCGGACGAGTCGGTCAGCAAATGCACACCGTCGGCGGCTTGCGTGACGCCCTGCACTTTCGCGATCGACAGCGCCATAAACTTGGCATCAGAGCCGGCCGCGCGGGCTTTGATGTCGAAAGTGTAAGCGCCATCGGCCGCGACGCTGCCATCGTCGGCCTTACCGTCCCAGGTGATCTCGTGCAGGCCGCTGGGGAGCGCGCCGAGTCCCGCCGTGTGCACCACCTTGCCGGTCGAGTCCTTGACCTCGACAGAGACCTGGTCGGCGGCCTGACCGAGATCGACCGCAGCCACACCCCTGCCGCCCTGCAAGTTGATTTTGTTGCCCTCGAGCATGACCGTGCGGCCCAGCATCGAGGTCGCCTGCACAGCCTGACCACCCGAAAATGCGGTCGCCATGGTTTGCATGGTCGTGTTCAGGTTTTGAATGCCGCTGACGGTGTTGAGCTGAGCCATTTGTGAGGTGACGGCAGCGTTGTCCATCGGGTTGAGCGGGTCCTGGTTCTGCATCTGGGCGACGAGCATTTTCAGGAATTTATCCTGGGTCGCGCTGACGTCGGTGGCGTCATCGGTTTTTTTGGTTGCAGTTGCGGTCGACGACGACGTCGGCTGTTTAAGACTGGCAAGCGTATCGACTGCCATAAGGTGTCTCCTTTTTAAAGACGGCTGCTACTGACTGGCATCATTGGCCCATGCTCAGGGTCTTGAGCATCAGCGACTTCGAGGTATTCATGACTTCAGCATTGGTCTGGTAACTGCGCGACGAAGCGATCATGTCGACCATTTCGTCCACTGCGTTTACGTTCGGCATCAGGATGTAGCCTTCTTTATCGGCCAGCGGATGCTTCGGGTCATAGACTTTTTTACCAGGCGTGGTGTCAGTCGTCACGCTCTTGACCTTGACGCCCCCGGTGCCCGCGCCATTCGCGCCGACGTTTTGCAAAGTGCTTTCGAACACCACTTTGCGCGCTTGGTAAGCCTGACCGCCGGTTTCGGCCGCCGTGTCGGCGTTGGCCATGTTGCTGGCGACCGCGCTGAGGCGCTGACTCTGAGCCATCATGGCACTACCGGCGATTTTGAAGGCGTTGAACAGCGACATGTTTACGGTCCTTTTCGTTAGCTGTTGGAACCGGTCATCGCGGTCTGCAGCGTTTTGATCTGACCGTTCAGGGCGCGCAGCGACGCTTCGTACTTAACTGCGTTCTCGGCGAACTGACTGCGCTCGTTTTCGATATCGACAGTGTTGCCGTCGATCGACGGCGCCGTGGCCTGGCGAAACTGCAACAGCGCGCTGGTGGACTGGCCGGTGGAGCCGCTACCGATGTGGCCGTTGTGAGTCGCGGCCAGCGCCAACGGGGCCCGCCCGCCCTGTGCCCGGACGGTCACAGCGGACAGTGCTTTGGAAAAATCGAAATCGACCGCTTTGTAATTGGGCGTGTCGGCGTTCGCGATATTCGATGTCAGGGTTTCCTGGCGTTGAGCACGCAGCTTCAAAGCTTTTCCCTGAAAATCGAGGGCATCGGTCAGTTTATTCAGCATTCGCACTGCCGTATTTGATATCGATGACTGATTATTGAGGCAATACGGACACGAGCATGCGCCGAGAAGCCGGCTAAAAATACGGCTGTTTTCGAGCTGATAAAATGCAGGCTCCGTTAAAGTAACGATCTGATAGGGTCGATTAATCGCTATGACGGACGAGGCCTGGAAACATGAATAGACTTAACCCAAAAACCTTGGTGCAATTTTTATCTATCATGGCGGCGGCTCAGTGGCTATTTCTGCCGAGTGCCGCATCGGCCGTCGATCTTCCCCTGGCCGAGCTTGCAACGCAGATCGACCGCAGCGGTTTGCCTGTCGATGCCAAGATCGACATCGAAATCATCAAAACGGATGTGCCGGCCCGGCAGGCCGACTGCGCCGGACCAAGGTTTTCATTTCCGCGTGGCGCTCGCCCGCTCGGCCGAAGCATGGTCACGATTCAGTGCCACGGGGCGCAGCCGATGACTTTATATCAGCCGGTCGAGATTCATGCCTGGGCGCCGGTACTGATCGCGCAGCAAAGCATTGCTTTTCAGGATACCGTGCAGGACAACCAGCTGAGCAATCAGGAAGTGGATTTATCGCGCCTGCCGGGCAAGCAATGGCTGACCCGTCCGGACGATGTGATTGGCAGACAGGCTATCCGTAATATAGCTGCTGGCGCGGTGCTGCGCAGCGATATGTTTCGCACCAAACCCACGATTCAGGCAGGGGACGTGGTCAAGATTGCGGTTCGCGGACCAGGGTTTTCGATTAGCGGGGAAGGTACGGCGCTAAGCTCGGCGGGTCAGGGTCAGAGCTTGAAAGTCAAGACCACACAGGGTAAGGTGCTGACAGGTCTTGCCAGAGATGATTTAATGGTCGATGTGCAGTTGTAAGCAATTGCGCTAAAGTTTCAGAGAATATGGCCGTTGATGAGACTGAGTCGGTAAACTTTTAACCTCGAATTCGGGGAAGGCAATATGAAAATCAACCCAAACATCGAAGAAACTCAGGGCGGCAAGTCCCTGAAAAAAGCTTCGGCCGTGCAAGTCGGCGCAGCGCCCGAGAAGAACGTCGGGCAGCCGGTCAGCCTGTCCAGCGGCGAAAAAACGTCCTTGTCGGGTTTGGCGAAAGACCTTTCCAAAAGCGAAGCGCCGATCAACGAGAAAAAAGTCGGGCAGTTGAAGGAAGCCATCAGTCGAGGCGAATTCAAAATCAATCCAGAAAAAATTGCCGATGGCGTCATCAAAAGCAGCCTCGAACTGCTGGGCAAAGCCTGATCGTTTCGCACTAAAGGATTGTCATGGACTTACCTTCGAATGCCCTGCAGCTGCATGATGCCCTAACCCGCGAATGCGACATGGTGATGACGCTGGTCGATGTTTTATCAGACGAGCGTAGCTGCCTGATTCACCTCGATTCGCAGCGTTTGGTCGAGCTGGCATTGCGCAAAGAAGCACTCATGCTGGAGCTCGAGCAGCGCTCCACTGAGCGTCTGCAAATGGCCCGCGACATGGGGTTTTCCGCTGACAAGAACGGATTGACGCAGTGCATGGAACGCCTGAGTCACCACGACGAGCGTATCGGTTTATTGTTTCAAACGTTTCAGCAAACAGTCACGCAAGCGCAACGCTTGAACGACCTGAACGGCGCACTGGTCGCCGAGCAACTGACCAGCCTACACACGCGCATCCAGATTTTGACGGAAGCTACACGCCCGATATCGCAGGTCTATGGGCCAGATGGGATTTACGGCCAGCCGAACGGGGCCTTAAGCCCTGGCGTGGTGGCACGCTGAGGTAGTTTTAGCACACCGGAAAGGTTTGACAAACTGCCAGTTGCTCAGCATCGTAGGCTTTATCGGCCTGCCCGAGCGTCACTCTACCCACTGCAACTGCACACGATGGCTTGAGCTTCATCACTCTTCATGCAGTCACTTGTAGCAAAGTGATTGATATGTTCCGGAGCAGCCGAGAACCCACGATGCACACCCCGAAATCTGAGCACAATCCCCTCACCCTGATTTAGCCAATTTTCAGTGGAACTATTGGCTGATTATCTGCACCAAATAGGAAAGATACTCACTCGATCAGACGCTGGCGGCTTCATCCTCAAGTCAAACTCGACGAAGCACCTGTCGATAACCAACTG
>JBKCTV010000071.1:0-8799 GCA_046318595.1 Burkholderiaceae bacterium
ACCTCCGGTCGATCTGACCGAGCTGTCACTGCCGGCAAGCACCACCACCGCATCGGCCGAGGGCAATGACGGCGGCATCCTGAAAAGCATCAGCCGCGCTTTCCGCCGCTGGATCGCCAAAGCCGGCAGCTTTATCCAAAGCTGGCAGGACCGCGCGATGCGCGCCTTCAATTCCGGCTTCCAGCTTGCACCGGAGCTGCCGCGCAGCGGCGGCGATGACCGTAAGGCCGGGCGGGAAGAATATAAGCCGGGCAGCCATAAACCTAAAGACGCGCCGCATGGGCGTGATGAGAAGGATCGCGATGATGATCGATGATACAGAAGTCTATGATCCGGCAGCGAATTGTGCTACGATCACACATCACTCCAATTGGAGAACATGACCCATGACCCGCTTATCTTCTGCCATTGCCCGCGATCCGCGCAACGCTGACCAAGTCCGCACAGATTGGAAGCTGCCTGAATTCATCAAGATCACCGATCATGAGGACTATGGCTATCACACCGATGCCGAGGGCAGCATCTGGTTTTGCTTCGCACAGAGAAACCCATGGGGTGCTGAGGTTTGCGGGGCGCGCATCTCGATTGAAGGCGACACGATTCAATTGGCCTTACGTGGTAATCTTGCAGGTCTTGAACCACCGGAGCCGAAGCCGGGCGATGTCGAAGCAGCCTTTGCTATTGATTGGGAAAAGCAGCATGGTCCGCTACCTGAAGCATTTCAGAACACGGAAACACTCGTGAAGCTGCCTTTTCGGCCGCGCAACCTTGTCATAGTTGATCACCTTTGACGGAGGCATATGGCACGGTTTGGAATTCATACGCATATTGTTAGCGAAACGGATTTTTACAAGAACCACGTCAGCATCAGCATCGAGGATAGCGACGGTACAACCAAATTCTACGGACTTTATCCAGCAGGATCAGATTATCTGCCCTATTCAGAAAAGAAGCGTAGCTATCGCTTCGGAGGCAGTGATTTAAGAGAAGATATCGATAAAAATCGACCAGCGACATACTCGCACTATGCAGATATAAGCGACGAAGCGCGGGTAGATTTCAAAGAATTCTTGGTAGATATAAGGCATGAATATAAAAATCAAGATCATCATTGCCTTGATTGGGCAATGAGTGCATGGGAGCACACGACTGGTCAGACGATTGATGCGACGCAGATTATCCGTGAAGGTGGCATTGTCAGTTTTCAACAAACACCTATTGGACTCGAAGAATATCTCCGTGCACGGGATCATGCACCGGCACGTATCCCAATTAAACCTGTTGAAGAAAAACAGCCATCTCCAGGATTGCTGGATAGGCTCAAAAATATATTAGGCGCTTTCTTCGATCAGTCCAAGACAACCATCGTTATTGATCAACTATCTCCAGAACAGGAAACGCAGAAAAAAGAATTGCAGGCTAAAGCGGCTGCCTATCGTGAAGAGACACGCTCTATCCTGTGGTATGAGCCGGAGGAACTTGCCCGCACAGTCTCAGAGCTTCACAGCCAGGGAAATGAGATGCTGGACAGGCTTGACCCCTATGAAGCGAAGTTTGCGCGTGAGGAAATTCTGGTCGAGCTTGAAGAAGCGGTCGCAGCCGGTAAAGCCGAAAAAAGATGGACCACACGCGATGAGCCCTATTACCAATTTTTTGACGATGACGGTTACGAAGGTGGGATCGCCATCTTACCAAGAGGGCGCGGCGAAAAATCGCCAGCAGAATTGGAGCGTAGGCGCGCAGGGATAAAAATGCCGCTGCGCGATGCGCGGCGGTCGTTCGACGTTGAATATAAATCTGGCGAATACCGACCACCATCGGCCGCGAAAGATGAGCCCAAAAAAAAGGGGCGCAGCGAATATCAACCCGGCAGCCACAAGCCAGCCCCCAAAGAGCCAGGTCGCGACAAGGATGACAGAGGCGGACGCGGCGACTAATCGCCTAACGCCTGATCCGCTGTCACCGCAGCTGCAACACCTTCCGCCGTATTCGGCGCAAGCTCCGCAAGATCAAACAGCGGGCGCATGATTGCGCGGTCGCTGGCGCGGGTGAGAAAGGTGTCGAGCTGGCGGGTGATCCTGTCCCGCCAGTCATCGCCGGCCGGACCAGGCCGGCGGATTGCGGCCAGCACAGCTGCGCCGATCAAAATCTTGCGGCGGTTTTCGTCTTTGTCCTGCTTGGCTTTGGCGAGTGCGTTGAGCCGTTTCAGCTTGGCCTTCTGTTCGGCCAGGCGCTTTTCTTCAAGCTCGATTGTTTTTGCCAGATTATCCCGTCGCTGTTCGGTGGTGAGCGTCATGACACGTCTCCCAAAAAACAAAATGGGAGTGACAATATGCCGCAAATCACGGGAATTGTCACTGTCATTTGCAACCTGTATCATCTGCGCCAGTGCTTGGATCAACACAAGGCGGCTTCCGCCGAAGTGCGCGCTTATACATCGCAGGCGATGTGCGTGTTCAAGGCTCCGCCCCGAAACCCCGTCAGGGGGTAAGCCCCCCTGAACCCGCCCCGGCCCGGTCATTTACCGGCGCCGCCGAGGGGCGCAGCACCGCCCCCCGGTCCCCCGCCCGCCATCAGGGGCGATAGCGGGCCATGCGCGCGGGTGCGCGTCGAGGGGGCGAGCGCTCGCCACCCCCGAAACCCCCGAGCGGTCAGGGCCGTAAGCGCCCCGACACCCCAGGCGTTGAGATCATGGCGATCTATCGCTTCTCGGCCCAGATCATCAGCCGCAGCACCGGCCGCAGTGCGGTCGCCTGCGCCGCTTATCGGGCAGGCGCAAACTTGGCCGATGCGCGCTATGGCGAGCGACATGATTACAGCCATCGCAGCGGCGTCCATCACACGGAGATCATCGCGCCCCCAGACACGCCGGCCTGGATGCAGGAGCGCGAAAGCCTATGGAACGCCGTCGAGGCTGCCGAGAAGCGCAAGGATTCGCAGCTGGCACGGGAAATTCAGCTGGCCTTGCCATGCGAACTGACCGATGCGGAGCGGGTCGGTCTGGTCCGCAGTTTTGTCGAAGCTGAATTTGTGGCGCGCGGCATGATCGCCGATCTTGCGATCCATCGCCCCGATGCGGCCGGCGACAAGCGCAACCATCACGCCCATGTCATGCTGACCATGCGCGCCCTCACCGGGGATGGTTTTGGTCTGAAACGTCGTGACTGGAATGAAACTGATCTGCTGCGCGGCTGGCGCGAAGCCTGGGCCGATCATGTCAACGACGAGCTGGCGCGGGCGGGCCTGTCGGAGCGGATCGATCACCGCTCGCATGAGGCGCTGGAGGACGGCCACATCCCCGAGCCCAAGCTCGGGCCGGCGGCGACCGAGCTGGAGCGCCAGGGCGTGCATACCCGCGCCGGCGACGCTTGGCGCGAGGTTCGCGCGGCCAATGCCGAGCGCGATGCGATTGCTGCCGATATTGCGCGCAGTGAAAGCCGGATCATCGCCCTGAAGGAGGAGATGGAGCAGCTGGCCGAGTCACCCGCTGCCCATCGCCTGCGCCGGCAACAGGGGTTCGAGCGCAAGCAATTGATCGATGAGCAGCAACAGCGGCGGATTGCCTTTGCCGATCATCGCAGCGCAGCCCAAGCGAAAGAGCTTGCCGATCTGGCTGCAGATCTCGCCCGCCGCCATGCGGCCGAAGATGCGCGGCAACGCGGTGACGACAAGACGGGCCTTGCCCGCGTCCTGCACCGCGCCGGCAAGCTGATCGATCGTCTGCGTGATGCGATTGCGCCCGGCCGCGCCACAGCACGTCGCAAACAGGAAAAACAAGCCGCTGCCGCATTGGCCCGCGCGCGTGCCGATCAATTGCAGCAGCAGCGCGACGCCATCATCGCCCGCCAGCAGGACGAGGACCGGCAGGCTCGACAGGCTTTGCGGCGGCGGGAAGCGGAGGAGCGTCGTCAGCTGGCCGAGGCGCAGGATCGGCAGCGCCGGAAACTTCTGGAGCAAGAACGTGATCGCGAGCGGTAGCGCTTGAGTCGGGACCGATCCAGGGATTGGCATCAAACAGCCCCCGAAACTCACTGTCCTTGTAATAGCACAGCTTGTCGGCCAGCACCGGCGCATGTCCGGGCATCAACAGCATTTGCCGATCCGCCGGCAGTCGCATCAATTCATCCGGCGTCATCAGTGGCCGGGCGGCGGTGCCGTGGCCCTGGCTATAAACATGTTCACCCATGGCGCCGATCGTTGCGCCGGCCATTGTCTGATGACGGATCGCCACCGTGCGCTGGCCCAGCCGCTCCGATAACCAGCCCGCCGTCATTGTGTCGGCGACGCCGAATGCCTGGATCACACCGGCATTGGCGAGAAAGGTTGACCAGCTGGTCGGATAATGTTTTTGCAACTGCGACAAATCCTGCAGGATTGGCCACAGCTGCACACCAAAACCGGCGAGCAAGCCCATCGCCGTTTCGACCGGCTCCAGCTGGCCGAGCGCAGCGAATTCATCGAGGATGAACAGCACCGGCTGGCGCGGTCGTCCCGGCGTGCGCACCAATTCTGTCAGCGCCTGTGTGATGATCAGGCGCAGCCATCGCCCATAGGCGACCAGCCGATCCGCCGGCAAAACCAGAAACACCGTCGCCGGCTTATCCTTCAGCGCGCCGAAGGTGAAATCCGTCGCCGACAGATTTTCGACGAGGCGGCGGTTGTCGAGACAATTGGTGTTGGCCGTCGCGGTCGAGATCACGCCCGGCCGCTCGCGATCCGACTTTTGCGCCAGCACCGCCGCCGCACGGGCAACCAGACCATCAGCCGCCTTGCTGTGCATCATCTCACCAATCAGGGCCGAGAAGCGCGCTTCTGGCAGCGTCAATAAATGACGCACTTGTCCGAGGTGGCGCAGCGGCGCTTCCTCGCTGGTCGCAACATGCAGGATCAAGCCTTTCAAAAGAGCGCGGCCTTCATCCGACCAATGTTTGCTCTCGCCCTTGCCCTCGGGCACCATCGCAGCGGCGAGCAGATCGGCTTCATCGGCAAGATCGCTGCCGGTCAAGCGGTCGAGCGGATTATAGCGTGCCGCTGTGAAGCGGGTGATATGCCAAGGGTCCACCACATAGACGGCTTGGCCCATCTCCTGCCGTCGCCGCGCCGTAATGGCAGCGCTTTCGCCCTTGGGATCGATGACGATCACAGAGCCCGGATAGGTCAGCAAATTTGGCAGGATTGAACCGACGCCCTTACCGCTGCGTGTCGGCGCCAGCGTGCAGGCATGGCGATCCGTCACAATCCGCAGCGGCCGGCCATTATAACGGCCAACCCATAGCCCGCGCTTGTTGCGCAGGCCGGCGGCAGCAATTTCCTTTGGCGTCGCCCAATGGGCCGATCCGTGCGCCGTCTCCGTTTCATGGGCCGGCAATCGCCAGCGCAGATAGGCATCATACGCCCAGACAAGGCCCATGGCCGTTATACCGAGCGGAATCGCCAGGGCTTGCACCCTGGCGATAAACTCACCAACCTCCAACACGATGCCGATTCAAGCACATCGGCGAAGGCAAACATCAGCGGCCGAGCAAAGCCTTGCTCTTCCAGACGCTCGACGGCCGCCAGCGTTTCCGGCAAAGCCATTTCGCGCTGCAAAGCCACCCGCGCAAAGCGGAGCCAGGTTTTGCCGCCATCCTGGTGAATGGTCATATGCCGCACGAACATCGGCATCCAGATACGCGGCTTTGGCCGCCCGGTATATTCATGTTCAACCGGCAGATTGAACAGATGCGCAAGACCACGAACGCCGGCCATCAACAGCAGATGGGCCGGCGCATCATTCCGATTATCAACACTGTTATAGTGGGAGGAGAGAAGTTCGAGCGGCGACATCATCGGATGGTCGGGCCCGAACGGGTCGGCAGGCACGGTGCTCATATTCCACCTCATTAGGTAAGGGGTTGGATTGAGACCATAGAACCAACAACGGCGTGCAGTGTGTCATAAACCACACGCAAAAGTCAATAATCTATGCGGAAAATCGCATGCTTTTTTGCGTGAATCTGCATGCGGATAGAAGCCTCACTGTCTGCCCGCGGCCTCTTGGAAATTCTATTTCATGATCGGTGGTGTCGGGTATCATTATTGTGCGTGCATATCGCCCATCGATAGATCGGCATACGAACCGCCCTGATCGATTCTGCTGCGTGCGCCCTTCATCCCGTCAGCATCCCGCCGACGATTCTGGTGCGACTGCCAAGCGCGCTTGGCACATGATCACCTTCTGACATCGGCAAACGGCACACCATCGCCATCTCTCCTCACGACACCTAAGAGCGCCGGCAGACCCGTCAACGAGTTTTTTCCCCTGGCATGCGCCATTCCTCGCGACCGTGCGACTTCAAAAAACCACGATTGACCGTCCTGCCTACCCACGCTCTTGCCCGGACGCCGTGAGAAGGCGAGTTGTTCGCCTTCGCCCAACAGAAGGAGAAAGATCCTGACCAACAGCACGAAAAACAAGCAGCCGACCTTCATCGCCTATGGCGTCAAGGAAGGCAAAAAGAAGGGCGACAAGGGCATCTGGAACCGCGTCGGCGCCGTCTGGCCGCATGAAGATGGTGAGGGCTACACACTGCAGCTCGATTACATCCCGACCTTCACCAACCGGATCATGCTGCGCGTTCCCAAAGTTGACGAACAGGAAGACAGCGAGGCGTAAGGCATCCCGCATAATGCGACCCACGAGCGGGCGCCGGCGAAAGCCGGCGCCTTCTTTGTTGCATCGGCAATCACGTTTATCGCCATCCCGATCGAGCCGCTGTCGCGGCCTGTCCATTCCCTTGTTTTTAGGGGCCTGCGGCCCCCCGACCTGTCAAGGACCCGGCGCAAGCGTGCCCCGAGGCGTATCCCCAATATTTCCGTCCTGTCGCGTTGCTCGGGCCGAAAATCCCGGGAGATACCCCTCACCTCGGGGCAGTCCCTGACAGGTGTCCCCCCGCTCATTGGCGCGGGCCTAGTCGGGTTTGTGGCGCACCCACAAACCCTGAATAGGAAAGGACAAAAGCGATGAGCAACACCGATAAGCAGGACATCTACAGCCGAGTCACCGACAAGATTCTCGCCGATATGGCGAAGGGTGAATTGACATGGCGCAAGCCTTGGAGCGGCAACAACGCCGCCGGCAAGATCACGCGCCCCTTGCGCGCAAACGGCATTCCATACCAGGGCATCAATATTGTGATGCTGTGGCATGATGCGACGATCAAGGGCTTTTCATCGCCCTATTGGATGACCTTCAAGCAGGCCCTGGACCTTGGCGGCAACGTCAGGAAGGGCGAAAAATCATCGCTTGTGGTTTATGCCGATAAGATCACCCGCACCGAGCAGAACGACAAGGGCGAGGACATCGCGCGCAGCATTCCCTTCATGAAGGGCTATGCCGTCTTCAACGTGGAGCAATGCGAAAATCTGCCGGCGCATTATTCCGCCGTGCAGCCGAGTGAAAATCTGCAGCCGGTCGAGCGCATTGAGCGCCTGGACCGTTTCTTCACCAACACCGGCGCGACGATCCGGCATGGCGGCAATCAAGCCTTTTATGCGCCCGGTCCCGACCTGATCCAAATGCCGCCCTATGAGGCATTCAAAGACCCCGAAAGCTATTACGCCACGCTTGCCCATGAGACAACGCACTGGACCAAGGCGCCGCAGCGCCTGGACCGCGACTTCAAGCGCCAACGCTTTGGCGATGAAGGTTATGCCCGCGAGGAGCTGGTTGCAGAACTTGGCAGCGCCTTTCTCTGCGCCGATCTCGGCATCACGCCGGAAACCCGTGAAGACCATGCCGCCTACATCCAGCATTGGGCAAAAGTCTTGAAGGACGACAAGCGCTTCATCTTCACCGCCGCCGCCCACGCCACCCGCGCCGCCGAATATCTGCACAGCCTGCAGCAGCCGGCCGTGACCGATACGAGCAAAGCCGCCTGATCCATAAAAGGAGCCCAGACCATGACCGACCAGACCCTGATTGCTCTCATGCGCGGCCACAACCGCGCATGGGTTCACAACGCAGCCATCACCCAGGATATTGAAGCCCTGCGCCGCATCGCGCTTACCTATGCCGAATGGTGGAACAACACCGCATGGCCCGCGATCGTCGCCGCCCATGACGGCAACGAAGATCAAGCAACCCTGGCCCTGTTCGGCTTCCCGCCGACATGACCGCGCGGCCGTCTGTGCCAGCCATCCGCTCCCGTGCCCGGCCTGCGCCGGGCACGGCCAGGGCTACCCCCCCCAAAAAAAAACGGCCGGAATCCGGCGCGGATTCCGGCCTTGGCGCTGAAAAAAAGAAAACAGATAGGCACTTGCCCAAATGGTGAAGTTTCGCTAGGGTGAATGAAGCAAAGCCGCGCGCCCGCGCCATTCTCTCCGCTTTGCTGGCCTGCCGGCGACATCGCCCAGCATCGCAAAATTTTTTCATCCCCTGATTCGCACCACTTTCATGCCGAAACTCGGACAAATTTTCGCACAAAATTTGTGTGCGAATGAAATATACAAATAAAAACAACAACTTAATCAATGGATTATCCGTCTCATAACCTGAAGGCCGCAGGTTCAGCCCGCAGGGCCAGCGAAGCTAATTCCTGATAACGCATCCAAGAATTCAAAAGCCGCCTGATGAGGCGGCATTTGGCGTTCCATCGTTGATGCAATCCCCGGATGTGGCTATCATGCTCGCCTTGTCATATCCAGGAGCCCCCCCATGCTCATCGTCAAACCATATGGAAAATCTGTTGTTGAGGTGGGGGATAGGTGGTTAGTCCCGTTATTTGAGGGGAATTATGTTGGTAAGGAATAGTGATGACG
>JBKCTV010000072.1:0-19331 GCA_046318595.1 Burkholderiaceae bacterium
CGAGAACGATGCCAGGTATCTCGAACTGATGCACACCATCGGCAAGCAGCCAGGCGAAATCCGAAATTTCGAAATTCAGGAGATCTTAAGGCTGTCGCGCGAATTGGGAGTCTTGCGGCCGCCTCTCTGAGCTGAACCATGTTTCGCAACTGAGTCGGGAGTCAGCAGGGTGCGTTTAGAAAAAGACACGCCCTAGCGACCGACAGCAGGCGCTTCATGCTTGCCACAACAATCGCAACAGCATTGCCCCGCTTTGCACATCCCCGGGGTGCCGGACGGCGTCCACTGCACCGAAGGCGGCGGCAGAGCCAACGGATAAGCGTCGTCCGTGAGATTCACCGTTGGGATCGTAGGCGTATCGAGCACCCGGGGGGATGCCTGCGGCATCGTGAATTCCTGATCGTGCATCCGCCCGGCAGCCGGTCTGTCCGACTCGGGCATTTGCGCCGCCAGCGGCCCTGCCCCGACCAGACAACACACCCAGACGACCATCCGTGTCATGCTCATCGACCACCGATTTGCTTTTTGCTGCGCGTTGACCTGCATGCGATTTCTCCAAAATTTTGACGATGACAGTATTCGCTCATTTTGAGGATACCGCCGATTACCGATTAACCATAAGCTACGCGAATATAGATTGACAGTTAGCCGGTCGTCTTGCATCACGCAAGGCCAAACCGATTCATTCAGCCACGGGCCGAACCCATGCAAAACACTTTACAACGCTTGAAAATGGGCGACATGACGGTAGGCCAGAACTTGCCCTGGGACGTCTTCGACCCGCATGGTGTTTTGCTGCTCAGCGCTGGCTATACGATCGAAAGCGATTTTCAACTGTATCTGCTCATGAAACGCGGCGCAAGTATTGCCTCGTACCCCCGCTCTCCATCGCAGAGCCCACCACAGGTCTCCGCAGTGCCTGCAGAAGTTACGGCACCGGCGCTGAACCCCCTACTCGAATGTGAACGCCTCGAAAACCTGCTCGCCCGGGCCTTGCGCTTCACCGAACCGCAGAACTTCCGGACCCAGATCGACAGCATCGCCCAGCAAGTGCGCGAACTGGCCGAACAGCACTTCGAGGCGGCGTTCGCGGCGCTGTTATTTAGCGACGGCAGCCATTATCCGATCGCGCACCATGTGCAAACGGCGCTTGTCGTGGCACGGCTGGCTGGCGACGCGCCAGGGCTGACGCCGCTGGAACGGCAAGCGTGCGTACCTGCCGCCTTGACCATGAACATCGGCATGCTGGGTCTGCAGACCATGTTGATGACGCATCACGGCCCGCTGACCGACGCACAACGGCAGGCGATCCGCCAGCATCCGCTGACCAGCGTCCAGCGCCTGGAAGCGCTGGGCATCGACGATCAGGATTGGCTGCAAATGGTGCTCGATCATCACGAAACCCCGACAGGCAGTGGTTATCCGTCCGGCTCGACCACCGTCGGCGCAGGGGCACAGCTGGTTTCGCTGGCCGATGTGTTCTGCGCCAAAATCAGCCAGCGGCAGTATCGCGCAGGCCTGCCGCCGCCGCACGCCGCACGTCAGATGTTCACTGTCAGTGGCCAGCACGGCCCGGCTTCGCTGACCTCCCTGCTAATCGCGCATGTCGGTGTGTACCCACCGGGCTGCTGCGTACGCCTGTTCAACGGCGAGGCGGGAATCGTCAGACAGCACGGACAAACGGCCGTCACGCCCGAGGTAGTCGTCGTGCTCCAGCCCGATGGCTCGGCCTACGAGCAACCGATCATGCGCGACACCGCAGTGGCGGCGTTTACCATCGTCGACGCCATCGAACGGTCGGTTCTCCCTGCCGACATCGACCTGCTACGCATCTGGTCGACACGATTTTAATTTGTCCGGCCGGCAAGGTATGATCGTCCCGACCAACACACGAAGGACAGGCGATGAACCAGGACGACAGACAGGCCTGCGGGCGCACTAAGACCGCCTGCGTTCGTTAGATGGTAAAACTCCGCGTCTGCGGGTCGCTGGGCATGACGCACGATTCTTTTCTGACGAGCAAACAGCAGCTTACGCCTCTGCAAAGGACATCATGATTTTGATCGTCGACGACAACCGCGATGCCGCAGAGGTATTGCAAGCCATGTTCGCGACTGAAAACCTCAACACCCGGGTAGCGTATAACGGTGCCGGCGCGGTTGCCGCCGCTCAGGAAGAAATGCCCAGGACGATCGTCATGGACATCGGCATGCCGGGGATGGACGGCTACGAAACGGCGCGCCAGATCCGGGGACTACCCGGCGGCGACCAGCCAACACTAGTGGCCGTTACCGGCTGGGGACAGGAAGAGGCGCGAAAAAAAAGCGCAGCGGCCGGGTTCGATCATCATTTGGTCAAACCCGTGGATTTCAATCTGCTGAAGAAGTGTTTGTGAGAGGCCTACAGTTGGCCGGTGCGACCAGGTTTTGCATTCACCAGGAGAGCCCGGCCCACATCGTCCTAAGCCATAAGATGAGCCTTAAAAGGGAATATCGTCGTCCATATCGGCAATCCCGGCTGGCGCCGCACGACCGCTGGAACCACCCGAGCTGCCGCCCGCCGCCCCGCGCGCTGATCCGCCACGCGAGCCAGCCCCTTGCGACTCACCGTAGTCAGGGCCATCGTCACCCTGCTGGCCCGAACCATACGAACCACCCCCGCCGCTGCCACTAGCGCCATCGCGACTGCCAAGCAATTGCAACTGGTCTACCACGATCTCGGTGGTATAACGCTCCTGGTTGGTTTCCTTGTCCTGCCATTTACGGGTTTTCAGGCGGCCTTCGACATAGATCGACCGGCCTTTCTTGCAATATTCGCCAACGATTTCCGCCAGCCGACCATAGATGGCCAGACGGTGCCATTCGGTCTCTTCGCGTTTTTCGCCGCTGGCTTTATCCTTCCAGCTCGACGTCGTGGCGATCGAAATATTGACAACGGCACTGCCGTCAGGCATGTAACGCACTTCCGGGTCACGGCCCAGATTACCGACGAGAATAACCTTGTTAACTGATGCCATGGCGGCAACTCCTTTGCTGAATTAATATGGTGAGGGTGGTTGATTGAATCGCGATGATTATGCCAGGACGCGCCAAAATGACCCTGGGGTGATACCCCCGGGGATATCACCCAGGCCTTGAGCAGGGGCTGTTCAGCGCACCGATCAACCCGATTCGATTCGTTCGAACCCAACATGCTCTATAGTAGCAGGTTGCCTTATCAGAGCATCGACCGACCATGGACGTCATCCGCATTCGCGGCGCCCGCACCCACAACCTGAAAAACGTTTCGCTCGACCTACCGCGCAACGCGCTGGTAGTCATCACCGGCCTGTCAGGCTCGGGAAAGTCGTCGCTCGCGTTCGACACGCTCTACGCCGAGGGCCAGCGTCGTTACGTCGAAAGCCTGTCGGCTTACGCCCGGCAATTTCTGCAGCTCATGGAAAAGCCGGATGTCGACCTGATCGAAGGCTTGTCGCCGGCAATCGCCATCGAACAAAAATCGACCAGCCACAATCCGCGTTCGACGGTCGGCACGGTCACCGAAATCCACGATTATCTACGCTTGCTGTTCGCCCGCGCCGGGACCCCATATTGTCCCGAACACGCCGTGCCGCTGCAGGCGCAAACCGTATCGGAAATGGTCGACGCCATTCTGGGCTGGCCGGATGGCACGCGCCTGATGATTCTGGCGCCGGTCATTCACCAGCGCAAAGGCGAGCAACACGATCTGATCGACGATCTGCGCGCCCAGGGCTTTGTTCGTATCCGGCTGGGAACGGGCCCCGGCGCGGCGCAACTGCTGGAACTGGACGCTTTGCCCGCTCTCGACAAACACCATAAACACAGCATCGACGTGGTCATCGATCGCCTGAAAGTCAAACCCGACGCCCAGCAACGGCTGGCGGAGAGCTTCGAAACCGCACTGCGCATGGCCAGCGGCAAGGCCATCGCGCACGATCTCGACCAGGCGCGCGACACGGTGTTTTCCAGCCGCTTTGCCTGCCCGGTCTGCGATTACAGCCTGGCAGAGCTCGAACCGCGGCTGTTTTCGTTCAACAACCCGGCAGGCGCCTGCCAGACCTGCGCCGGCCTCGGCGTCCAGACGTTTTTCGATCCGAAACGGGTCGTAGCGTTTCCGAACCTGAGCATTGCGGGCGGCGCCATCGGCGGCTGGGACAAACGCAACGCCGTGTATTTCGGCATGCTGCAAACGCTCGCTACGGCACATGGGTTCGACATGACGACGCCCTGGGAGGAGCTACCGCAGCCCATACAGGACATCGTGCTGTTCGGCTCGACCGATGCCGACGGCGCAAAGGCCTTCGAAGGCGTCATTCCGAACCTGACGCGCAAGTTTCACGAAACTGACATGGCAGCGCTGAAAGAAGAGTTATCCAAACTGCAAGCGGTCCGGGTTTGTCCGGCCTGCCATGGGTCGCGGTTGCGGTCCGAGGCGCGGCATGTTTTCGTGGTGGACAACGCCGAGGAGCAGCGCAGTCTGCAGCAGATCACCGAACTGCCGATCGACCGGTCGCTGGCGTATTTCGGCGGTTTGCGTTTGCCCGGCGCCCGTGGGCAGGTGGCAGAGCGCATCGTCGCCGAGGTCCGGGCGCGGCTGCAGTTTCTAAACAATGTGGGGCTCGGTTACCTGACGCTGAACCGCGCGGCCGATACCCTGTCGGGCGGCGAGGCGCAGCGGATCCGGCTTGCCAGCCAGATCGGCTCGGGGCTGACCGGCGTCATGTATGTACTCGACGAGCCGTCAATCGGCCTACACCAGCGCGACAACGACCGCCTCATCGACACCCTCAAACACCTGCGCGACCTCGGCAACTCCGTACTGGTGGTCGAACACGACGAGGACGCGATTCGTGCCGCAGACTATGTCGTCGACATGGGGCCAGGCGCAGGCGAGCACGGCGGGCAGGTCATCTCGCAAGGCACGCCGGCAGCAGTGGCCGCCGACCCGCAGTCGTTGACGGGTCAATACTTGTCGGGCACGCGCTCGATCGCCGTGCCTGCGCAGCGGCGGCCAATCGACGAAAGCCGGCAGATCCGCATCGTTGGCGCTACCGGCAACAACCTGCAGAACGTCGATGCCGAGATTCCGGTCGGCGTGCTGGTCTGCGTCACCGGAGTGTCGGGTTCGGGCAAATCGACGCTCATCAACGATACGCTTCTGGCAAAAGCGGCGCATGTGCTGAACCGCGCGCACAGCGAACCGGCGCCGGTTGCCGAGATCGAGGGTCTTGAACTCTTCGACAAGGTTATCGCAGTCGATCAGAGCCCGATCGGCCGTACGCCACGCAGCAACCCAGCAACTTATACCGCGATGTTCGCACCGATTCGCGAACTCTTCGCCGGCGTGCCGGCCGCGAAGGAACGCGGTTACGATGCCGGGCGGTTTTCGTTCAACGTCAAGGGCGGGCGCTGCGAAGCCTGCCAGGGAGACGGGTTGGTCAAAGTGGAAATGCATTTCTTGCCGGACATGTATGTGCCGTGTGACATCTGTCATGGTAAGCGCTACAACCGCGAAACGCTCGAAATACTCTACAAGAACCACAGTATCGCCGAAGTGCTCGAGCTAACGGTCGAACACGCGCTGGAGATTTTCGCGGCCGTACCAGCGATCGCGCGCAAACTCAAAACGCTCATCGACGTCGGCTTGGGCTATATCCGGCTCGGTCAGGCGGCCACCACACTATCCGGCGGCGAGGCGCAGCGCGTCAAACTATCGCTGGAGCTATCCAAGCGCGACACCGGTCGCACCCTGTACATTCTGGACGAGCCGACCACCGGTCTGCATTTTCAGGATATTTCGCTTTTGCTGACGGTCATTCAATCACTCGTGAACGCCGGCAACACGGTGGTCATCATCGAGCACAATCTCGACGTCATCAAAACCGCCGACTGGGTGCTCGACATGGGCCCCGAGGGCGGCGGCGGCGGCGGCCGGCTGATTGCCGTCGGCACGCCGGAAACGATTGCCGCCACGCCCGGCAGCCACACGGGCCGTTTTCTTGAAAAGGTGCTGAACCATGCCTGAACCAACGCCCACCATGACCCGGCCGCTGCCGCTGCAACGCCGCTTCGGGCCGTTTTTTCTGACCCAGGCATTGGGCGCCTTCAACGACAATTTGTTCAAGAACGTGCTGATCTTGCTCGTAACGTTTCATACAGCGCAGTTCACCACGCTCGACCCGGCGCTGGTCGCCAACTTGGCGGCCGGGCTGTTCATTCTGCCCTTCGTCTTGTTTTCGGCGGGCGCCGGCCGACTGGCCGACCACATGGACAAGGCGCACCTGATGCGCATCGTCAAAACCACGGAAATCGGCATCGTCGGCTTGGCGGGTTTCGGTTTATACGATAGCAACTTGACGGTTTTACTGGGGGCACTGTTTTTGATGGGCACGCATTCGACATTCTTCGGGCCGGTGAAATATGCGTTGCTGCCACAGGTTCTGACACCACGCGAACTGCTTGCCGGCAATGCCTGGCTCGAAGCCGCCACCTTCATCGTCATCCTGCTCGGCACGTTGGCCGCTGCCGGGCTGGTCGCGCTGACCCGCGGACCCTTGTCCATCGGCGTGGCTTTATTGGGCGTCGCCCTGCTCGGCTGGGCAGCGAGCTTTGCGATTCCGGCGGCGCCCGCCATGGCCTGCGCCGCCCCACGGGCACAGCTGCGCGATTTTTCACCCTGGGCCTGGTGGCCGCTGTTGCAGCGGGCTCGCCACCACGACATCGTGTGGACGGCCATGCTCGGCATCAGCTGGTTCTGGCTGGTCGGGTCGGTTTTACTGGCCCAGCTACCGATTCTGGTCAAGACGGTCGTCGGTGGCGATATGCGAAACGTCAGCACGCTGTTAGCCGTTTTCTCGCTCGGCATCGGCCTGGGCTCGCTGCTGTGCGTGCGGTTCTCCAGACGCTGTCCGACAACACTGTTACTGCTCATCGGCGGACTTGGCATTTCCGCCTGCTTATTCGACCTATGGTGGGCCTGTCACCATCTACCCGCGCCCATCGACCAGGTAGGCACCCTGGCATGGACTTGGTTGCAACAGCCGATTTTTCAGCGGATGCTGCTCGACCTGGGCTGCCTGGGGATAGCCGGCGGCTTGTTTGCCGTGCCGCTGTATACCCAGCTCCAGCGCTGCGCACCACCAGCCGAAACGGCCAGGATGGTGGCAGCAAATAATGTGCTGAACGCACTGTTCATGGTCTTTGGCGCGGGCGTCGCAGCCGGATCGTTGGCCGCCGGCGCGACGGTCGTGTCTTTGATGCTGGCGCTCAGCGGCGCGAATGTGCTGGTGATACTGCTGCTGGGAGTGCGGCTGCACCGTTGAGTTAATTATCGGGCGAGAATTCTTCGACCGATAGCGAGGAACAGCGACCGGGGCCCGATTCAGACAAAGCAGGCCATGCCAACAAATCAGCCCTGACGAAGTAGAAATGCATCGATCGCCTGCGCTGCCTCGCGCCCTTCGCGAATCGCCCACACCACCAGCGACTGCCCACGGCGCATATCACCGGCCGCAAACACTTTGGCGACGTTGGTCGCGTACGCCCGCGTACCCTCCGTACCCGCTTGCGCATTGCCACGACCATCGCGCGCCACCTGCAGGGCATTCAGCAGATCGGCCCGCGGACTGGTAAAGCCCATGGCGAACAGCACCAGACCAGCGGCGATTTCGAATTCGGAGCCGGGCACTTCCCGCATGCGCAACTGACCGCTGGCGGCATCGCCAACCCACTCCACACGCGCACACAACGCCGCCCGAACACGGCCAGCGCCGTCATCGACGAACCGTTTCGTCGTGATGGCCCAGTCGCGTCGCACGCCCTCCTCGTGCGACGACGAGGTCCGCAACCTCATTGGCCAGTAAGGCCAGGTCAACGCTTTGTTTTCCTGCGCGGGGGGCTGCGGCATCAGCTCGATTTGCGTAACCTGCCGCGCACCTTGGCGGTTGGACGTGCCAACACAGTCCGAGCCGGTATCGCCGCCACCGATCACCAGCACATCTTTGCCTGCGGCGCTGATTTGTCCCGCCACCGCCTGTCCGGCTATCTGACGGTTTTGCTGCGACAAAAAATCCATGGCAAAATGCACGCCCTGCAAGTCGCGGCCCGGCACGGCCAAGTCACGCGGCTGCTCGGCCCCCCCCGCCAGCAGCACTGCGTCGAACGGTGCCAGAACTGCGGCGGCAGTCGAGTCATCCCCCAGGTAAACCCCAAGGCGAAACTCGACGCCTTCGGCACGCATCTGCTCGATGCGACGCTCGATATGCGTTTTTTCGAGTTTGAAATCTGGAATCCCGTAACGCAACAAGCCACCAGGCTGTTCGTTTTTCTCGAAAACCGTCACGGCATGGCCTATGCGCGCCAATTGCTGGGCGGCAGCCAACCCCGTTGGGCCCGACCCGATCACCGCCACCCGTTTGCCGGTCAGCGCCATCGGCGGCTGCGGCGCAACCCAGCCCATTTCCCAGCCCTTGTCGATGATCGCACGCTCGATCGATTTGATACCGACTGGTTCATCGATCAGCCCCAGCGTACAAGCGGTTTCGCAAGGCGCAGGGCAGATACGCCCTGTGAACTCCGGAAAATTATTGGTGGCGTGCAGCACGTCGAGCGCCTTGCGCCAATCTCGCTGGTACACCAGGTCGTTAAAGTCGGGAATGATGTTGTTGACCGGGCACCCGGTGTTGCAAAAAGGAATGCCGCAGTCCATGCAGCGTGCCCCTTGTACCTGTGCATGATCATCAGGCAGACACAGTACGAACTCACGATAATGACGCACACGCTCGGCTACGGGCAAAGCCGCTTCCTGCAGACGTTGATGTTCCAGAAAACCGCTAATTTTACCCATCGAGTACGACCCTTCGCTGATGCGGTTCTACGCCTTTTGTATCGCGAACGGTGCATTCATGCAAGCGCTTGCTCGGATTACTTGAACAACAAAAATCGCCCCGGCACGACATAGCGTATGGGCGAGCACCAGTGAAAAGTCACAAGTCTGGCATAAATGACGGCGTATAAAAGCCCGGCAATCAAAAACCCCAAAATGCACAACTGACTACTGCGGTAAAAGCAAACCGCACATACTACTGGCAGCAACGCGTAAGCCCAACCCATCGGTGCCACGAAAGAATTACGATAAACCGGGGGCAACTTGCGAAAGATTTTGGCTGAAACACGGCGTTTGACGAGGCTGTGCAAATGCAATCGGTCAGGCATGCCCGGATTCAGCTTTCGGTGCCTGCGCCGAGCGATCGAGAACAAAGTCTCCAATACCGGATAACCGAGCACCAGCAAGGCGGCGAACGGCGATACCTCCGGATTACGGGCAATCAGCATGATCGCGATCCAGCCGACATAAAAGCCGATGAAATAAGCGCCACCATCCCCCAGAAATAATTTTCCTAATGGAAAATTGACGCACAGAAAGCCCAAGACGGCCGCAAACCCCAGAGCGCATAACACGACCAGCGGCTGATCACCGCTGAAATAAGCCACCATTCCCAGGCCCGTCAACATCAACATGACGGCACCGGATGCCAGCCCATTGAAACCATCGATGATGTTCACGGCATTCGACAAACCCGACACGGCAAAAGAGGTCAAGACCAGACTGACCGGCGCCATGCCAAGCAGTGCCGTTTCCCAGCCCCCCAAACCCAGTCGCCTAATACCATAACCCGTCAAACCCACCGCCAACGCACCGGTAACAGCAGTCGCCACCAACCTGGCCGGCACACCGACGCGCTTGGTCAAGTCTTCGAGCAGACCCATGCCGAATGCAGGCAATCCCGCCAAAAGCATCATAGCCAGCAGACCGGCCGCTTCGCCCTCGATGAGGACGACAGCAGCCCACAGCGCCGAGTAAATACCCAAGCCGCCGACGCGGGGCGTAGGCGAGGTATGGGACTTTTGGATACCGGCAGTGCTATCGATGCTGAATCGTCCATGCCAGCCCTTGGTAAAGACGATTCCCAGGCTCAGCAAAAAGGACAGCCCTGCGATGGTAAAAATTGAAATCCACATAATTAGCCTATTCTAAGGGCAAATACACGCATTTGACGGGATCAGGACAGCCTCCCGATTGCGAAACGAAGCGTCAGGCTTTTAAGGACCATGCCCGCTTTAGGCTTGTCCAGGCGAGCGCCGATGCCTGATCGGTAGCGGTTTTTTTCAGGAAACGTCTCAACACAGCAATGAGGATGCCCAAGATCAAGCCACCAACCAGTCCGCCCAACAACATCAGCAATCGCTTGGGTTTGGACTTGCGCTCCGGCACCAAAGCCACATCCAGTTGCTGCAGCAGAGGCCCCTCGCGGGCCTCGTCGACTTTGGCAAGCTCGAACTGACGAACCAAGGCATCCATGATCGCCTCCTGATACTTCAGTTCACGGTAGGCACGGACCGTTTCGACACCTTTGAAGCCTTGCTCGCTTTGTCCAGAGCCCGACTCCAGCTTGTTTAACTGCGCGCGCAACTGGGCAATTTCGGCCGATAAGCGCTGCACCTCGACATTTTGCGTAGTGGCGAAGGTTCGCATAGCGCCAAGCTGAACTTCACGTTGCGCGATCTGCGACCGCAATTCGACCGTTGCGCGGATCGCGCCCTGCGCCTGAGCATCGAGGCTCAAAACACCGGATCGCTCTTGCATGTCGCGCAGCCTCACTTCCGCCAGAGCCACGCGGTCGCGGACCAGATTGAGCTGTTGCTCAAGGAACATTCTGCGCTGCTGCGCTTCGGTCACGGCAAGACGCGCCAATACTTTACGCAGCTCTTCGATATGGGCGTTCGCCAACGCCGCTGCAAAGCTCGGATCGGGATCGTCGACTTCAATGGAAATCAAACCGGTTTTTTTATCGCTTATGACCCTGACTTTGGCGGTCAGGCGCGCTTTCGCCTCAGTCAAAGTCTTCACGTCGAAATGTTCTTTCAACTTGAAGCGCGTCACGAGCGCATTTTTGATCGAATCGCTTTTCAGAAAGGCAGAATAAAGCTCATCGGGGCTTTTGACGCCTGCCGCTGCCCCCGCCAGACCACCCAGCGCACCCAGATTCGAGAGCGCCGCGGTTGCCGCGCTTTGCTGCTGCTGTGGCGGAAGCATCACGGTCCGGGCAGTAAAGATCGGCGTTATGACAAAAGACAGCGCCACCAGGAAAGCAGCGACCAGAAGCGGCGTGAAAAACAGAATCCATTTTTCTTCGCCCAGCGCAATCATGATGTCCAGCAACGATGATTCTTGCTGTGACTCTTGTGGTCCAGATACAACTGCATCTGTGGAAACGGTGTCAGGCATGGCAGAGGCTATTCGAGGGCGATTCAAACGGCCCCGATATGATTCACTTCGGGCCCGCAAACGAGGACACGATTGTACCGCACAGACCTGCAAAATCAAAGACATTCCAGCTTTCGAAAAAGGTATGGCCGGACACCGCGGTCAACCCGGCTCGTCCTTGGCCAACTCCTGGCGCAGCTCTTCGACCGTGACGGTAGCGGTTCCCAGCTTGCCGACCACGATACCGGCCGCCCGGTTGGCGATATGCATGGCTTGCGGCATCGGCAAGCCTTTGCCGAGCATCACAGCCAATGCGGCGATGACGGTATCGCCCGCCCCTGAAACATCGAAGACTTCTTTTGCATACGCACGGTCGTGGACCACCGTTTGCTGGCCGAACAGACTCATACCCGCCTCCGAACGCGTCACCAGCAAGTAGTCGACCGCCAGGCGCTGCCGCCAGTCTGCCGCCTTGCGCTCGAGTTCAGCATCGGTTTCCCAACGCCCGGCGAGCTCGCGAAACTCGTTGGCGTTCGGAGTAATCGCCGTGGCGCGACTGTATTTTTCGTAATCGTCCCCTTTGGGGTCGATCAGCACCGGCTTTCGATTGCGCCGCGCCAGCTCGATCATAGTCGTTATATGTTCGAGGCTGCCCTTGCCATAATCGGACACTATCACCACGTCCGCCAGCACCAAATGCCGACGAAAATGATCGAGCATGGCCTGGCGCGCGGCCACGCTCGGCGGTTTCTCGAAATCAATGCGCAGCAGTTGCTGTTGCTGGCCGATGACACGCAGCTTGACGATCGTCGGGAAATCCGGCTCGCAAACCATGTCGTGACGGATGTGCCTACCGTCGAGCAAACCGTTCAACTGACTGGCAGGCTCATCCGTACCGGTCACGCCGATTAAAGTCGCACGCGCGCCCAGGGAAACGACATTCAATGCGACGTTAGCCGCGCCACCCAGACGATGCTCGGCATGATCAATTTTGACGATGGGCACCGGGGCTTCCGGAGAAATTCGTTTGGCATCACCAAACCAGTAACGGTCCAGCATGACATCGCCCACCACCAAAACATGCGGCGAAACAGCAGAAGAAAAAAATGCCTGGGAAATGGAATTCATGGCGGTCGACAGCGTAAGCTTGCGCTGCGCCAATTCAATAAAACGAAATTATGCCTGATACGGAAAAACCCGCTGCGGCGATGTTCTCAAGTGCAACACTGCCGCCATTCGGAAAAATCAAGGCTGACACAGACTGCCCGAACTGGAGCCCTCAAGAGGCTGATTGGTGCCGACTATCTGACTCGAACAGATGACCTATCGCTTACAAGGCGATTGCTCTACCAACTGAGCTAAGTCGGCCGCTGGTGCTTGCTATTTTACTCTAGTAAGACGCGGTTTTCCGCGCGCCCCCCCGCTTGGTTTGGACGGTGTCGGATCATCGTCGCGGCCTGACCCATCAACCGTCGAAACGGCACTCCCCGGTTTGGACTTCACCGACGACAGGATCGGCCCGGCGGGTGCGGTGCTGCGCAGATTCGCAATCGGCGCGGAACTCTGCGGTTTTTCCTCATCGGCACGCTCGATCATTTCTGGCATCCCCAGATTGGCCGGAACCATTTCCTGAGTCGACCGAGGACTCCGGTTGACATCGAACGCCATACCGTTGCCAGTTTCGCGGGCATAGACCGCCATGACGTTTTCGATCGGGATCAACAGTTCGCGCGCGCGGCCGCCAAAACGTGCCTGAAACTCGATGACATCGTTACCGATGAGTAAATGATGTGTGGCAACGGTAGAAACATTCAGTACGATTTCGTCGTTTTTGACGAACTCGCGCGGCACCTGAGTAGACTCGTCAACGAATACCGCGAGATGCGGCGTGTATTGATTATCGATGCACCATTCGTAAATGGCGCGAATCAAATAGGGTTTGGTAGAGTTGTTGATCACGCATCACCTTTTGAAAACAATCATCGATCAGCGACGCATTACCTTCTCGGAAGGCGTCAGCGCCTCGATAAACGCAGGTTTTGAAAAAATCCGTTCAGCGTACTTCATCAATGGCGCAGCGGTTTTGGAGAGCTCGATGCCGTAATGGTCGAGTCGCCATAATAATGGCGCCAAAGCCACGTCGAGCATCGAAAACTCTTCGCCCAGCATAAACTTGTTTTTAATGAAAATAGGCGACAACTGAGTAAGCTGCTCGCGCATGGATTGCCGCGCCTTATCCATTGCCTTGGGATTACCAGCTTTTTCCAAAACGCAAACGTGTGCGAACAGCTCCCGTTCGAAGTTGAACAGGAACAACCGGGCGCGGGCGCGCATAATCGGATCGGCAGGCATCAGTTGTGGATGGGGAAAACGCTCGTCGATATACTCGTTGATGATATTCGATTCGTACAGGATCAGATCGCGTTCGACCAGAATCGGGACTTGTCCATACGGCGTCATGACTGCCAAGTCGTCGGGTTTATTGTAAAGATCGACATCTTTGATTTCGAAATCCATACCTTTTTCGAACAGCACGAAGCGACAGCGCTGAGAAAAGGGGCAGGTCGTTCCCGAGTACAAAACCATCATGGTTGAATTTACCTTACAAGAAAAGCCGACATTAGGCCGGCCCGAGAGTAGCCTCTCTTATTTAACGTCTTTCCAGTAAAGCGTGCTCAGACGCCAGCTTATGAGCGTAAAAAGCATCAGGAAAATCAAGACCACCACGCCCCAGGCGATTCGTTTTTGTTTAACGGGTTCACTGACGTAAGACAGAAACGACACCAGATCGGTGACGGCAGAATCGAACTCTGCCGGCTTCATAGTACCAGGGACGACCGTCTCAAACTTTTCGAAAACGTGCGTAATCTTGCTGGGGTCGTGTGGGTCTTTGCGTTCGGCGAAAATAGCCCGGTTTTGACCCTGCAACTCCCAAAGCACATGCGGCATGCCGACGTTTGGAAAAACGAGGTTGTTCCAGCCTGTCGCACGGGTATCGTCGCGATAATAGGAACGCAAATAGGAATACAAGTAATCGGCGCCGGAACCGGCTTCCGACGACTTGGCACGAACGATGACCGACAAATCGGGCGGCGCCGCGCCGAACCATTCCTTACCATCTAGCGGATCGAGCGCGGTTTTCATGGTTTCGCCGACTTTATCAGTTGCGAAGAGCAAATTCTGCTTGATCTGTGCATCGGACAAGCCGATATCGTGCAACCGGTTATAACGCATCATGGCCGCACCATGACAATTCAGACAATAATTGACGAATAGCCTAGCGCCCCGCTGCAAGGCTGCCAGATCGTCGCTCCGATCGTCGACGCGCGACAAGGGATATGCCTCGCCAGACGAGGCACGGGCAACGCCGGGCAGCAGCACCGATGTGGTCGTCACCCCCAATGTCAGCGCGAATACCCATAAAACGAACAGCTTTTTCATGCTAAGTTCCTTTTCCTTTCCGGTGCTTAGTGCGCGTGATACACGACGCGCTCAGGTACGGCTTTGAAACGCCCGAGCTTGGACCAGAACGGCATACCCAGAAAAAATCCAAAATAAATCAGGGTGCACACCTGCGAAATCACTTCGCCGGCGCTCGAAGGTGGTTTGGTTCCCAGATAGCCCAACACCACGAACGCAACCATGAACACACCATAAATAACCTTATGCAAGCCGGGCCGATAGCGGATCGAACGTACGGGGCTTTTATCCAACCAGGGCAAAAAGAACAGAATGACGACGGCGGCGCCCATAAAGACCACCCCCCAAAACTTGGCATCGAGCCAGAAAAAATTAAAGGTATTTGCGCGCAAAATCGAGTAAAAAGGCGTGAAATACCAGACCGGCGCAATGTGCGATGGCGTTTTCAAAGGGTCAGCCGGCACGAAGTTATTGTACTCAAGGAAATAACCGAACATTTCTGGGCCGAAAAAGACGATGGCGGTAAAAATTAGCAAGAATACCGAAACGCCGAAAATATCATGCACAGTAAAATAAGGATGGAACGGAATGCCGTCGAGCGGCCGTCCCCGCGCATCCTTATGGTCCTTGATTTCGATGCCGTCAGGATTATTCGAACCCACCTCATGCAAGGCAACGATATGCGCCACGACCAAACCGATCAGCAATAGCGGGATCGCGATCACATGAAACGCGAAAAATCGGTTCAAGGTCGCGTCGGAAACAACGTAATCGCCACGAATCCACAGCGCCAAGTCGGGGCCGATGAACGGAATCGCCGAAAACAGGTTGACGATCACCTGAGCCCCCCAGTAGGACATCTGCCCCCAGGGCAGCAAATAGCCGAAAAACGCCTCGGCCATGAGACACAGGAAGATGGCAACACCGAAAATCCAGACCAGTTCGCGTGGCTTACGGTAGGACCCGTAGATCAAGCCGCGCACCATATGCAGATACACCACGACGAAAAACATTGATGCGCCAGTAGAATGCAGGTAACGCACGAGCCAACCGCCGGACACATCGCGCATGATGTACTCGACTGATTGAAAAGCACGCTCGGCGTCGGGTTTGTAATGCATGACCAGAAAAATCCCGGTCAGCACCTGAATGACCAGCACCAACAGGGCCAGCGATCCAAAGAAGTACCAGAAATTGAGGTTCTTAGGAGCGTAATATTCCGACAGATGGGCCTTGAAAGTGGAGCTCAGCGGGAAACGCTGATCGATCCAACCCAGTACGCCTGTGGTTTCAACTTGTTTGTCCGCAGCCATGACTATTCCGTATTACTGTGGGGGGGTTGATGGGACGTTGCGCTCATGCGCTTTTCTGATCCTGGCCAACCAGGATGCGCGTATCGGAAAGATACATGTGCGGCGGCACCTCCAGATTATCCGGAGCCGGCTTATTTTTGAAAACGCGACCGGCCAAATCGAAAGTCGACCCGTGGCAAGGGCAGAGAAACCCGCCCAGCCAGTCATCCGGGAGGCTGGGCTGCGCGCCGGGCTGAAACCGCGCCGATGGCGAACAACCCAGATGGGAACAGATGCCGACCGTCACAAGATACTCAGCCTTGATGGATCGGGCTTCGTTTCGTGCATATTCTGGAGTCAGCTCATCGGCCTTGCGCTCCGACTTTGGGTCGGCGAGCAGGGGGTCAGTTTTTTTCAGCGACGCAATCATTTCCGGCGTGCGGCGCAATATCCAGACAGGCTTGCCGCGCCACTCGACCGTACGCATTTCCCCCGGCTGCATGCCGGCAATGTCGACCTCGACCGGAGCACCTGCCGCTTTGGCGCGCTCGGAAGGCGCCATCGTGCCGATCAGCGTCGTACCGGTCGCAAGTGCGGCGACACCGCCCGCTGCTCCGCAGGCGATAAGCCAGACGCGGCGTTCCTTGTCTATTGCAGGCGGTTCGCCGTGCCGATAGTCATCCAAAGAGGCTTGCTTGTCACTCATGTCGTTTCCTGATGTAATCTTTTTGCTCACCGGGCGCCCTGCGGGCCGTACTACGAATTGTGCCAAAAACACTAACGCGCACAAGCTCGCATATGCAACCGGGCATTCTACCGTATGAAGCGGCGCAAATAAACGGGCGTGGCGATTTTGTCTCAAACGGACACAAAGCAATCGATGAACTCCACGCAGATACCGAACCGGCCCGCGACATAATCGCCGAGCGCCCGGGGCCCGCCGCGCTCGGTTGCATGGGGGCCGCAACCGATCAACACCCACTGCGACTCGTTGGCGACATGCACGGCAGGCTCGGACAACTCGCCGGTCAGATAAGCGTCGGCGCCGGCCAGCGCCGCCATTTCCGTATAACCCGCCGCACCACCGGTACACCATGCGACCGTTTGAACCTGGCGATCGAGCGTACCGACACACTCCGGCGCCCGACCGAACACAGCATGCAAACGGGTAATCAACGCGGCCACCGACAGCGGCTCGGGAAGATGCGCAAGACAAACCAGCCCGTTGTCGCCCAGGGTACGCTCCACGGTCCAGCCCATTTGCAGGCCCATCTGCACATTATTTCCGACCACCGGATGCACATCCAGCGGCAAATGATAAGCAAACACGTTCAAATCGTGCGCCAATACCGTGGCCAGCCGGCGGCGCCGAAACCCGTTTAGGGTTGGTGAATCGCCTTTCCAGAAAAGACCGTGATGCACTAAAATGGCATCCGCACCCGCCGCAACCGCCCGCTCGATAAACGCCTGCGAAGCCGTGACGCCGGCAATCAGATGGCTAATCGACGATCGGCCTTCCACCTGCAGTCCGTTTGGGCAATAATCCGGGATGCGCGCGGATTTCAAGTACTCGTCCAGATGCAAAGCGAGGAGCTCACGCTCGACGGTGGGCACATTATTCATGAATCGACTCTCCGAATGTTTAAGAAACTCTGGCTCATCTTTGCGCAAACCGCAACTGTCTGCATCGCCGCGCTCTTCGTATTATCAACCCTGCGACCGGAATGGATCAGCCTGCAGGACATACGCGGCATGTGGGGCATCCAGGCAAGCGAGCCCCCGGTCGCAGCCGCGCAGGGCGGGCCGACTTACAGCGCCGCAGCACGCCGGGCCATGCCTGCAGTGGTCAACATCTTTACCAGTAAAGCCGTCAAACCGTCGAACAATCCGCTACTCAATGACCCCCTGCTGAAAAAATTTTTCGGCGACAGCCCGCAACCGGAAGAACAACGCGAGCGCAACGCCAGCCTGGGCTCAGGCGTCATCGCCAGTGCCGAGGGTTTTGTCTTGACCAATCAGCATGTGATCGAGGCGGCCGACGAGATCGAGGTAGCGCTGGCCGACGGTCGCCAGGTCGTCGCGAACCTGGTGGGCGTCGACCCTGAAACCGACCTCGCCGTGCTCAAGATCAACCTGCCCGATCTGCCCGTCATGCCGTTTGCGCAGGCTGAAATGGCGGTGATCGGGGATGTAGTGCTGGCCATCGGCAACCCTTTCGGCGTCGGCCAGACCGTCACCATGGGCATCATCAGCGCCCTTGGACGCAACCATCTGGGAATCAATACCTTCGAAAACTTCATTCAAACCGATGCAGCCATCAACCCCGGCAATTCGGGCGGCGCACTGGTCGACGCGCACGGCAAACTGATCGGCATCAACACAGCCATTTATTCGCGGACCGGCGGCTCGATGGGCATCGGCTTCGCCATTCCGGTCAGCACTGCCAAACAGGTCATGGATCAAATCATCGCGACCGGCTCGGTGACGCGCGGCTATATCGGGGTCGAACCGCAGGACATCACGCCGGACCTCATGGAGGCATTTAAACTGCCGCGCCTCGAAGGTGTGATTGTCGCCGGCGTCATGCGCGACGGACCAGCCGACCGCAGCGGCGTCAAGCCAGGCGATATTTTGCTCAGTATCGACAGCCGGCCGGTAAAAGACACAACCGATCTGCTCAACACCATCGCCCAGCTCAAGCCGGGCGCCGTGTGTCAGCTACGCGTCAGCCGCAACGGTAAACCCCTGCTGTTTACGACGATCGTCGCCAAGCGACCGAGCCTGAAAAAGCTGACGCCGCTCAATGAAGAGGAATAGGTAATCGGGATAGGAGCCACTAATTTTGGCCGACCAGCATGGCTGTCTTGGTGTCGTAGAACACATCGCTAATCGACCAATCCAGAATGCGCTGAACCGCTTCATCAATCACATGAAGCAGCACCAGAAAAAATTCCCTCGGCCCAGGCGTTTTGCAGGGCAGGCCAACTTCGTTGTCATCCGCTCATGCCTGGACACTTTGCATAAGCAGGGCCATCGAATGATGGAAGTGTTACGTCGCGCGTTTTATCAAGATGCTATCGTTCCTGCTGGCTGCTGAATAGTTACACTTCATTAACCTTAAAATAATTTTCTATTAAGGCGACATCGTCGTCCCTGCAAAATTCCCGCACAGACCTTCAAATCGAAAGCAGGAACCGCCAGAACCACCGACCATTCAGCGTGATTGAGCGCTCGACACCGACAATCCGCGAACAACGTCGCCAACTGCCGTTAAAAACGCGGCAAAGCCAGTCGCCGATAAGCCAATCGCCAAAAAAAGGCGCAAAAAAAGGC
>JBKCTV010000073.1:0-2189 GCA_046318595.1 Burkholderiaceae bacterium
CAAATAATCAAACTAAAAAATAATAATCATATAATTTATACAACAATACATGATGTTATGACTATTCAAACAAGTTTAAATAATATATAGTCATTAAACAAAATTTCCGGAAAAAATTTCTTAAAAAAAAAGTTTTATAATTAAAAAAAAAATTATTTATATATTTTTTTTTCACTTTAAAAAAAACCCCAAAATAGATTTTTTTTTTTAAAGTTTAAACGCAATTTTTATTATTTTTTGCATTTTTAATTAAAAAATCATCTATAAAGATTTTTTTTTTTTTATTTAAACGCAATATTCATTCATTTTTGCGTTTGAAATTAAAAAATGAACATAAATTTGCTAAGACATACAAATTTACTTTAGTTAAAAATCATATTATTTTTAATTAATAATAATATAAGGTACTTCATTCATAATTAGGTGGTATGTCAATGACTGGGCTAATTACTTCTTTTCACTTTTATTTTTTATTAATTTTATTATATAACATGATTTATTTTTTGATTTAAACTTTGGTGTTTTCTTTTATAAATTCATTCATGGTTTTACAACTATGGTTAAATATATTTTTAAATTTTTCTTGATTATCTATTTTTATAAAGTCTTCTATTGATTTTTTTAATTCTTCTTCTGTTTCATTATAATTTCTATTTAAATTATTTCTCAACATTGAAAATATATTTTCAATTGGATTTGTTTCTGAGTGATATGGTGCATTATATACTATTTTCATAATATTTTCTTCTAAATATTTATTAAAAGTTTTACTTTTATGTACTCTGGCATTATCCATTAAATAATATTTTTTATTATCAGGATCTAGAGCTTTTAATTCAGACATAAATTCAACAAATAAATCTGTTTTAACTCCTTTTTTACATATCTTATACAATATTATTTTTTTATTAGTTGAAGCTACTAATAATGAATATCTATCTCTTATTATTTTTTTATTATTACATTTAATTTCATTATTTTCATTTTTCTTAAACCATCCATATTCAGGTTTTGAACCTAAAACACCCAAAAAAATGATATTTCATCTATTGAAACACAATTATCAATATTATGATCTTTGACTATAACATTAAATTGTTTAACTTGATCTTCAACTGAATATGGATTTTTATTTAATTTATATTTTTTATATACATAATCATTTTTCTTAAGTATATTATAAATAAGTTGAATACTAACATCAATTTTAAATTCTTTTTTAATTAAATCCTTAATTTGTTCAATTGTATTAATTTTAGATTCTTCTATAGTTTTTAAAATAAAACTAACAATAGTTGGAGAAGATTTAAAAAAAGATTTAACACTAATTTTATTTTTGTTCATTATATCAACAATTTGTCTTTCATTGATAAAAATATTATATTTAGAATTAAATAATTGAATAATTTCCTTAGGACTTTTATCTTTAATACTAATAATAAAAGATAGTTGGTCTTTATCAAGTGCAATAAAATTATTTTTAATTTTATTTTGTTTTTTAATTTTTTTATTTTCTTCATAAAAATTTATAATTTTAATATTTTTATGCTTAATATCATTTTTAAACAATATGTAATTAATATCTTTGCTGTTAAGCTTAATTTTAAAGTTATCATTAATTTGTTTTTTAATATTTTTAATCCCAATTGTTTTATTTTTATTGCATAAATCAACAACAAAAGTTTCAACTGCGATATTAATTAATTTATTATTATTCTCATAAATAATAGGAGTATTTTGAATATCATCATCATTATACCAATCATAAAAAGTTGTTTTTTTAATACCAAAACACTTATCTATCATAAGTAAAAAATCACTATTTTTATGTGATTTAGTTTGATAAAAATCATGTATATTAATAATTGATTTTATAAATTGTATTTTGTCCATAAATAATTATATAATTATAATTATTATATAAAAAAATTTTTTAATATTTTTCCGAAATTCTTGTTTAAAGACTATAGTCATAAAATATTTTTTTCGGAATAAAAAAATTGTTTTTGGTGTTATAGGAAATGAAATTAGTTTCCAGATTTTTCCGGAAAATCTTATTTTATGACTATATTTAAATCTTCTCTTTTCAAATTTATTCAAATGGTATAAAAGATTAATCGACATTAAAAATTAGGTTTTAAATTGACTTTTTTTCCATTATATTTATATATAGTTCCAATAATGTCTGG
>JBKCTV010000074.1:0-2002 GCA_046318595.1 Burkholderiaceae bacterium
CGCTATGCGTACGCAGTACGACTTCGATGTCCGCATTGAGTGTTCGCGCGGTCTCGGCGATTTGCCGAGTGTTGAGCGGATCGTGCGTCGCCACCACCAACATGGCAGCATCAGCGATGTGGGCCTGAATCAGCACGGCCGGATCGGCGGCATTGCCCGATACGGCCATAATGCCTTTTTTGCGCAGGTATTCAACCAGCTCGCGGTTTTGTTCGGCCACCACGTAGGGAATGCCGCGGGCCTCTAGCGCGTCGGCAATTCGCTTTCCGACCCGGCCATAGCCTACCAGCACGACTTGCCCTTGCAGGTATTTGCGCTCGGTGGTTATCGGTAGTTCGGCATATGGGTCGGTCCTTTGCTCCAAGCGGCGGGCCAACTCCGAGCGTTTGAGAACCCAGCGCCGCACGGGCTCGATGGTCACAAACAGCATGGGATTGAGCGCGATGGAAATGAGGGCGCCGGCCAGGACCAGGCTCATTCCCTCGGCAGGCAGCAGGCCCAGCGACAGGCCCAGGCCCGCCAGGATGAATGAGAACTCGCCGATTTGCGCCAGGCTGGCCGAAACGGTCAGCGCCGTATTCAGCGGATAGCGCAAGGCCAGCACAATGGCTAAGGCCGCAATCGACTTGCCGAAGATAATGATGGCTACGACGCCGAGGACGTGTATCGGCTGCTTCAGCATGATGGTAGGCTCGAACAGCATGCCAACCGAGACGAAAAAGAGCACCGAGAAGGCATCACGCAGCGGCAGGGACTCTTCGGCTGCCCGGTGGCTGAACTCCGATTCGCGCATCACCATGCCGGCGAAAAATGCGCCAAGAGCAAACGAGACACTGAACAGTTGAGCCGCGCCGTAGGCGATGCCGATGGCCGCCACGACCACTGAAAGCGTGAACAACTCGCGCGAGCCAGTTCGCGAAACCTGCCACAACAGCCAAGGCAAAACACGACGACCTGCTACCAGCATGATGGCGATGAAGGCGGCTACTTGGAGCAAGGTTTTTCCGATCGTGACCCATAGAGGCTGGGAGCTCGCCACTTCGACCACCGATCCGCCGAGAACGCCCGCCAGCGGCGGCAGCAGGACGAGCACGAGAACGGTAACCAAGTCTTCAACGATCAGCCAGCCGACCGCGATGCGGCCGTTCATGCTTTCGAGCACGCCACGGGCTTCCAGCGCCTTAAGCAGCACCACGGTACTCGCGCACGACAGCGACAGCCCGAAAATCAGACCAGCCCCCCAACTCCATCCCCACCACCAAGTCACGGCCATGCCGAGAATGGTCGCCAAGGCCATCTGTACGAGAGCACCGGGTACGGCGATGCGCTTGACTGCCAGCAGGTCTTTGAGCGAGAAATGCAGACCGACGCCGAACATCAGCAGCATGATGCCGACTTCGGAGAGCTGGGAGGCTAAATGTACATCGGCCACGAATCCCGGCGTACCTGGTCCAATCAGAATACCTGCCACAAGGTAGCCTACCAGGGCCGGCACCTTGATGCGCTCGGCAAGAAATCCAAAAATGAGCGCAACACTAAAGGCGGCCGCTAGCGTGGTGATCAGAGAAATATTGTGATCCATTCGGTCCCCTTCTTTTGATTCTCTCGGCAGAGCATGGCCAACGCAAATAAATCGTTGTCAGGATAGACTTTGATGCAGACTGTGGTTCAGGTATGAACCCGCCCCGATGAAATCCTTCCATCCCGCATTTAAAAATGTCAAGTTGAGTTATACCTTAACGCAACTTCAGGGAAGGGGCTGCAATTAAATTTCCACCGAATCGGTCATTTGCTCACGCCGGATACTTGATCTCCAGAACCTCCAGGGCATCCTGCCCGCCCGGCGTATTCAAGCTGACCACATCGCCTTCGTAGGCTTTCAGTAAGGCCCGCGCCACGGGTGCCATCCAACTGATTTTCCCGTTCAGCGGATCGACCTCATCCAAACCGACGATCGTGATGTCGATGGTCTGCCCCGCTTTATTCAAGTATTTGACAGAAG
>JBKCTV010000075.1:0-6144 GCA_046318595.1 Burkholderiaceae bacterium
ATCCAAAGCCAAAAAGGCCAAGCCCGCGAAAGCGGCCAAGGCCAAAACCGCTCCCAAAAAGAGCAATCCAAAAAAACTGTCCACGCCGATGAAGAAGGCGCTGGATGCCGTCGCCAACATGCCTGTCCGCAAGGACACCAAGCTGGAAGCGGTCATCCAACTGCTTTCGCGTCCCGAAGGTGCCACCATTGAAGACATGGTGGCCGCGACGGGCTGGCAAAAACATACGATCCGCAGCGCGCTGTCTCATGCGCTTGCCAAGAAGCGCGGCTACGAGATCGTGTCTGACAAACCCAAGGACGGTTTGCGCATTTACAAAATCGCATCCGCCCCGAAAGACAAGGAGTAAACCCCATGCAAAAGAACAGCGGGTACCACGTCCATCATCTGGAGAGTCTAAGAGGACAACTCCTGATACGCCGCAATCAACTCAACGTCGATGACATCAAAAAGGCCGTCGAGCTTTGGCATCAGGATTCAAAATCAACCATCCGCACCGTCATCGGCGTCGGCGAGGACGGGCTGATCGGATCGGAGCGCGATGGCTGGCATCCTGACTTGCCGGATGCTTTTTCCAGCGGCCTTGTGATGATCCCGTGGGTGCAGATTTTAGAGCTGCTAAAGCGGGTACCAGAAGGCGCAACGGGCATATTCCTCAGCAATCCATCCTCCACAAAGCAATAAAATGATCGTGATGCGCCGGTTGATTATCAAACAATCAATCGGCGCGTTTCTTCGCAATCATTCCGATCCGATTAGAGTTGATAATCCCGACGAATGAAGCGTTCATGGACATGTAAGCATTGAAGGAGATTGCCATGAAAAACTTCCAACCATTACCGACCGCAAACCAAGAATGGGGCTTCTGGGGTACCAGCGTCCGCAACGGCTACAATGCCGAATTGACGTGGGACGCCGCCAGCCACTTCCTCGCAAAAGAATTTGACCTGACTGCCGAGCAAGCCCGCGACGTGCTGGACGCGCGTTTTGGCAGACACCTCGCCGACGATTTAAGTTTCATCGACAACGGCACGGGCAACGCCAAAGGGCCGATCAGCGCCGCCGCAATTGCCAAGCATCTGACGGCGCGTGTGGCCGACCAAGGCTGGCGCGACAGCTTTGAAAACGCCATCCGCGAAACCACAGGAATAACATTCCCGCGCAAAGCACCGATGACCAAGGACGCGCTTTTCACGCAGATCGCGCAACAGCATCTTGGTATCGAAACGCTGGTCACCCGCAAATCCGACGGCCTCGACTTCCACGACGTTGCAGTCTGGAGCGTCAAGGATGCGCTTGAAGCTGCCTTTGAGGCTGGCCGCAAGGCTCGAAAATAAGGGAGGCCATCATGAACGATACCATCCACGTCATTTACGCCCGCAAACCCTGCGACTGGCATGAAATCGAAAGCGGGTCGCGCCGCGATTGCGGCACAGCCTATCCAACCGAAATCCTCGAAACCAAAGAAATGACCGCCGCCGAATACGATGCCTTCATCGCCAAGCCGCTGGCCAGCCGCGAATGGCTGGCGGGCAAAGGCGGCTGGAAGAACAACAACGTGCGTTACGCCATTGCGATCACCGCACCGGAGCGCGAAACCATTTACGTTGACCCGTCAGGCTCCGACTATGGCCGTTACGTTGGGCGGCGGGTTGACGGCGCTGGCGTGGTCAAATTCCCCGACATCCGTGTTCGCCTGACGGGCAAGGACGGCAACGCCTTCAACATTATTGGCCTGTGCAAGCGCGCGGCGCAAAAGGGCGGGCTTTCCGATGCGGAGGTCAAAGCCTTCCTCGACGAAGCTACGGCGGGCGATTACAACCATCTGCTGGCAACGTGCCAACGATGGTTTGACTGCTATTAAGCAGGGACTAACTCGGCCTTCTTGCCCGTAAATTCTTCCCAGCGTTTGACGATCACGTCGACGTATTTGGGGTCAAGCTCGATCATCCGGCATTGGCGGTTCAATTTTTCGCAAGCGATCAATGTGGTACCGGAGCCGCCAAAGCAATCCAGCACGATGTCGCGGCTCTTGCTGCTGTTGTTGACAGCGCGTTCCACCAGCTCCACGGGCTTCATGGTGGGGTGCAGCTCGTTGCGCACGGGCTTGTTCACAAACCACACGTCGCCTTGATCGCGCGCGCCGCACCAGTAATGATCGTTGCCTTGTTTCCAGCCGTAAAGGATCGGCTCGTATTGGCGCTGATAATCCGCGCGGCCAAGGGTGAAGGTATATTTCGCCAAGATGACGAATGTAGACCATTAGCCGCCCGCCTCGATGAAGGCTTTTTGCAGCGTATGTAATTCGCTCGATGACATGCAGACGTAAAGCGCGCCTTTGCAAACGGTCAGCATATTGACGCAAGCGTCGTAAAGGAACCGCTCGAAGCCGTCGCCGAGATTGTCGTTCATGATGGTGCGGTTCGTGCCGCGCAGTTTGTCCTTGGCGGTGTTGCCGTAATCCACGTTGTAAGGCGGATCCGTGAACACCATATCCGCCAGCGCGCCGTCCAGCACCCGCTCGACGTTGGCCAGCACGGTGCTGTCGCCGCAGAGCAAAAGGTGGTTGCCCAGCCGCCAGAGGTCGCCAGGCTTGCTAACTGGCGTTTCCGGCGCTTCCGGCACGGCATCCTCGTCAGTCTGGCCTTCCGCCGTATTCGGCTCGGCCAGCAGGGCTGCCAGATCGTCGTCGGAAAAGCCGATGACGGGCAAGTCAAAATTTTCTGCTGCCAGCGCCGTCATTTCAACGCGCAGCAAATCCTCGTCCCATCCAGCGTTGAGCGCCAGCTTGTTGTCGGCGATAACGTAGGCGCGCTTTTGCGCCTCGGTCAGATGATCCAGCACGACGACGGGGACTTGCGCAAGGCCGAGTTGTTTTGCCGCCTGGAGGCGACCGTGGCCCGCAATAATGCCCGCCGCCGTATCGACGAGGATCGGATTGAGAAAACCAAATTCGGCAATACTGGCCGCGATCTGGTTGACCTGTTCCGGCGAATGGGTGCGCGGGTTCTTGTCGTAAGGGACGAGCTTATCCGTTGGCCAAACCTCAATGCGGTTGGCCATGCGTTTTGAATTTTCGGTTGTCATGTAACTTCTTGTAACCTGTAACTTGGGCTGTAACCCGTTTCGCGGGGCAGACGCTAGAAAAGCAAAACGCCTCGCCCGCCCGCATTGGTTTTCGGCCAGGAAGGACCCAAGATTTCAAATGGTTAGAGGGAGCATCGCTTTGTGCAGCGGTTTTGTACCCGCACGTCCCGCGATGATAGGTTATATCCTGCCAGAAAATGTTGCGTCTGTCTCATGCATAAGTGTTGCAACAACTTTCCGTCAATTCTTCTTGCTGTTAAGGCGCACGCTGATCTTGGTCAACGCGATCACCCATTTGCGCCACGCGGTGGTGCGGTCGCAGCCCAGCTCCCAGCACAACGTCTTCCAGCGCACGCGCGCGGCACGCTTCCACACCAGCTTGCGTTCCTCAACCTCCAGCCACGTCATCCATCCCAGCGTCTCCTCCATGCGGTCGATAGCGTCCGGCAGCGCGCGCAGACGCATCGGCAGCTTCTCCATCTGCAGGACTTCCATGTCGGTGTATTTGATGGCAGGCCACAGGTTGAAATATCCCTGCACCTTGACGGGCGGGAGGCGGCGCAGCGTCCTGATGGATTCTTCCAGGCGGTCGGCGACCATCTTTGCTGTCCATTTTTCCATTACGCGCCTCGCTGTTCCGTGTGCTGTTGCTTGGCCCAATAGAGGATGGCCAGGGCGTCGGCCTCGTTGTCATCCTCCGGCGTGTGGCCGCGCGCTTTGATCGCAGCGATCACGGCATCCTTGTCGGCATTGCCTTTGCCCGCGATGAAGCGTTTGATCGTGCCGACCGGAACGCCCTCGTAGGGGATGGCATGGTGTTCGCACCAGGCCGTGAGGTGGGCGAGAAAACCGCCATAAGCATGGGCGGCGTCAACGCCGACGTGGCGGCGGACTTCCTCGAAATAGATGGCGTCGATCTGGCCGGACACGTTTTTGGTTTCCGTGAGCCAGCGTTTGAAGCGGAGGTAACGCATGCCGCCGCCCTCGAAGCGGCGCGGTTTGAATTGCGCTGTCCCGCTGGCGATCGAGCCGTATTCGTTGAGCAGCGCCCATCCGGTCGAGGTTCCGAGGTCGAGGCAAAGCAAGGTGGGATTTGTGGCGGCGTGGGTCATGGGCGGCATCCTCCGGTTCGGGGTTGGGAAATCGGGGCCGGAGAAAACGCATCCACATGCGGGCGAAACGCTTGCGGTTTCACCCACATGTAATGTGGGGAGTTTCTCCAGAATCTGGGGCGGCGCGTAATGCGTGAAAAAGCAAAGACTTCCGTCAGATTTCTAGATTGACGGCCAGATTGCGCGTCAATCTGGGAATGCGCCGCAAAGCCTTGCGAACAAAGGCTTTCAGGGCGATTGTAGATTGCGGCAGATTTCAGATTGAGGAAATCTGGGCCAGATTGACGGTGCAAAATCATGCCGCTTCCTCCTCTGGATAGACCCAGATGGAGGGGTTTTCGACGGGCAGGATTGCGCCATTGCCAGGCTGCTTGAAATGCGTTGGCAAGAGCGGACGCATATCGTTGGAAATCTCGCCCGTGTCCGGATTGACGGTTTCCTCGCCCGTGGGGACTTCCATGCCCTCGACGCACATCACGCCGTATTTGCTCTTGGCGGCGTTGTCTTTGTTGAATTTGACGTAGCCTTTCGTGGCCAGCACATCGATGCGGTCGCGGATGGAATGGTTGCCGCCCAGACCAGCCTTGTTTTCGAATGCCTGACAGAACTGGCTCGGCGTATAGAGCGCGCCCTTGCGGCCTTCATCGAACAGCAATTGCAGGATGACGTCGTGACGGCGACGGCGCTCGTTATCGAGCCGCTGCCCGTAATCCTTGTTCACAAGACGCTCGGAATGGTGATCCATCTCGCGCCAGCGCCCGTCGATTTTATCGACCCATTTGGGCGGAATGGCCTCGCCATTGCGCAGCTCGAACATGAGCTGGCGCAGGCTTTGCTGTTCATCGGGGCGGAACAGGATCATGCCCGTGGAATAGAAACTGCGTAAGGAGCCAGCGCCGCTTAATCCCTGGAACGGATCATCCTCCAGCATTTTCTTGCTGATCTTCTTGGTATGGTGGGCAAGGATGATGCCGAGGTCGGGATTGACCAGAAAGCGCAGACGTTCCACGCGATCCTGCAAAAAGGTCAGCATGGCGGTATTGTCGTTTTCGCCTTCGCCGTCATAGACATTGCGCAAAGGATCGATGGCGATGATGTCGAGCAACCGTGGATCGAAATGACGCAGGATGGCGTCGCGCACCATCTCGACGCCTTTTTCATCCAGCAGCATCCGCACCTGGGGGGTGATGATCAGGTTTTGCCGGACGAGCGGCAGGAATCTGGGATCGAAATTGATCTGCTGGAGGCGTTCGCGCAGATAGTGGTAACCGATTTCCGCCTGAAAGAAGAAAATCTTGAGCGGTTTTGCGGGGCGCATGCCGAGAAAGGGCAGCCCTGCGGCCATGTGCGCCAGCAAGGACAGCATGAAATCGGTTTTGCCGACCTTGGGCGCGCCGCCCAGCACCAGCAGGCCACCAGGTGTCAGCACGCGCGGAGCAATGATGTCATCCGGCATGGGGCTGTCGTCATCGAGCAGATGCCCGACGCTGAAAGCAGGCAGCGCGGAAGCTGGCGGGATGGTCATGCGCGGCGCGGAAGTCAGAAACGCCGGAACATCCATGCCATCGCGCACGGCGTCGGCCACGTCCCAGCCTTCGGGCTTGTCTTCGGGTGGGATCAGAATGGAGATCGATGCCACGCCGAGCGTGCGCAACTTGCCCACAACCGCGTCGGCATAATGCTTTCCGGCTTCGTCGTGATCTGGCCAGATCATCACATGCTTGCCGTAAAGCGGTGACCAGTCGGGTTTGTCCACGGGCGCGTTCGCACCGTTCATGGCTGTTGTGGCGCAGATGCCGAGCGCAATCATCGCGTCGGCGCATTTTTCACCCTCAACAAGGACGACGCTGTTGGCGCTGGCAATGCCTGGCTGGTTGTAAAGCGGTCTTGGCTCCGGCGCGCGGCGCTTACGCGCTTTTACATCCCACGGGCGGAACTCCTTGCC
>JBKCTV010000076.1:0-10588 GCA_046318595.1 Burkholderiaceae bacterium
TATTCCATTCATCAAACCCTTGGCGTCATGTATACTCGATCACCCTCAAACTCTTTCTCTTTTACAGAAGCATCGATTTTCGGTTTCGACTCAGATGATGAAACTGCGCCAAGCAATCGAGCGGACCATTCCGTGTCCGACGCGCAGCCTTCTCCCTTAGGTGATTGGAACTCATACAAAGAAATCTATCAGCAGTTTTTTAAAATGCAACCGGATCTGGTGCTAAAAGATTTTCTTCGTCAAAATAAGCATCTAAAAGAATTTATTTCTGACTATCAAAAGAATCATCCGAGTTGTCATCCGAAAATGTGGGCCGCCGCCGACAGCCATGAACTGTTGTCCACGATTGATCTATTGGACCGGTATGGAGATAAGATTGTTCAGCGTGAGGTTGCTACAGCAGCGCTGGATTTCCGAGAACGATTCGGCAGCGAGCTGCTAGCCGCCGACTTGACCAGGCCACAGGATAAGCTAGAGCGAATTATCAAGCGAAAGCTCAGCGAGGTGGAGAAAAATGGATTGCCGGATAGCTGGTTCCGCTTGCGGACTAAGCTCCGCCCAGATATCGCGCTTGCTGGAAATGTCGCCACTGAGGTCGTGTCTGATGTAAAAGAAATCTCGTATTTAAAAGAAATCTCGTATTTACATGACATGCTCGGCAAAAAAATATGGCGCTCTTATATGGCTGTTCATTTCAATACATTGCTGCGAGTGGCAGGCGATTCTGAGGATGTATGGTTAACAGAAACCAATCACTATAAACTTTCGGAAGTGTTCGATTTCATCGAGCAAGCGATGATCGGCGAATCGAATGACAGTGCCACCGTCGAGCTGAAGTTTCCGGTTTCTTTGTTTTGGAATGAAAAGTTGAGTTCCTTGCCGGATTCTCAACGAACCGAGTTTATCCGCTCGACGATCGTCGAATGCCGGAAAAAATGTCATGAGCTTGGCATTTATGATCTTGAGGCACAGGATGAGGCAGGCAATACGGCATTGCACCGAGCCCTTCAAAGCGCAGATCTCGAGTGGGCCTCAGAGTTGGTCGGCATGGGCGCGCCGCTGGACGTGGTTAATCAAGATTATCAAACGCCTTTGATGCTGGCAACAATGCTGAGCTCAAACGTGGAACCCACGCGGACCGCCGAAATCGTAGGTCTTATGATCCGTGATGGCGCCAATATCACGGGAAGCTATTATCCCAAAACCATTTTGAGTTTATCGATTGCTCGCAGCGACTCCGTTGTATGTCGTGAAGTCATCCGCGCGTGTCAGGATGTTGGCTTGAACCCGGTCGGTGAGTCTGATCGGATGGAATTTTTATGGATGGCAATCAAAAAGCACAGCGCCGATATCGTCGACTATTTGTTGACAACCCTGCGCAAAGCCGAACAACCGATATTCATCCAGGATCCGAAGGGAAACCACGCCTTGCACCTGGCTTGTGAGCGCTTGGCCGTCGACTTGAAAGATGGCAATGCGGGTATGGAAAAAATCGTCGAGGAGTTGATTGGCGACGCCAAGTTTGGCGATTTGATCAACAAACGTCAGGAACCCGTTAGTGAAAGTTTCCAGTCTTTCTTTAACCGAACTTCGTTAGACGAAAACCCTGAAAACCGCGCCATCAGACCGGTGATTAAACCTTCTGCTGCTGAGTTGATCTGGGATCACCATGATATGCTTGTGGAACAAACAAAAAAGCTTACGTCGCAACCATCGTGTGCCCAAACCGCCAAGTTGCTTGAGGTCTATAAGCGGCTAAAACGTCGTTTGCAGTGTAGCATGCAGCCTCACCTGCAGCAAAAAACCTCGTGGCGCGCAAGCCTGCGAGAAACTTCTCAACCGGTAATCACTCCGCCCCCTAAACACACGTCGTCATTGTAGAGCACGGCCGATTGTCCTGGCGTAAGCGCAAACTGCGGTGCGGCAAATAGCAGACTAAACTTCCCGGGCCCGGCTGACTCCCATCCGCAGGCCGCATCGGCCTGACGGTAGCGGGTTTTGGCTGCCAAACGCAGGTTGTGGGCTTGATCTACTGAGCGGCCGCCGATCTCATGCGCCTGGTCGGCCGTCAGCCGGGTTTGCCACAGCCAGGGATGATCGTGGCCTTGCACGGCGTACAAGGTGTTGTTCGGCAAATCCTTGCGCGCGGCATACCACGCGCTGCCCGAGCCGCCGCGCTGCCCGCCGATACCGAGGCCTTGGCGCTGGCCGAGCGTGTAAAAACTCAAGCCCACATGCTCGCCAATGACGCGGCCCTGGTCGTCCTTGATCGGTCCGGGTCGGGTTGGCAGATAACGGTTCAAAAATTCCCGAAACGGGCGTTCACCGATGAAGCAGATGCCGGTCGAATCTTTTTTGGCAGCATTCGCCAGGCCGAGCTCCGCAGCCAGAGCGCGCACCTGCGGTTTGCGCAGTTCGCCCAGCGGAAAAAGCGTTTTCGACAACTGTGCCTGGTTTAAGCGGTGCAAGAAGTAAGACTGGTCCTTGTTGTCGTCGAGTGCTTTTAAAAGTTCGAAGCCCTGCGCCGTCTCCCGAACCCGCGCGTAGTGCCCGGTGGCGATGTGGTCGGCGCCTAGCCGGAGCGCATGGTCGAGAAAAGCCTTGAACTTGATTTCGCTGTTGCAGAGGATGTCGGGGTTCGGTGTGCGGCCGGCAGCATATTCGCTTATGAAAATCGAGAAGACGCGGTCTTTGTATTCGGCGGCGAAGTTGACGGCTTCGATGTCGATGCCGAGCCGGTCGGCGACGGCCACTGCATCGAGCAGGTCCTGGCGGGTCGAGCAGTAGTCGTCCCGGTCGTCGTCCTCCCAGTTTTTCATGAACAGGCCCAGCACCTCGAAGCCTTGCTGTTTCAGCAACCATGCGGCGACCGACGAGTCCACGCCACCCGACAAGCCAACCACGACGCGTTTTTTGACCATCATGGTATTTGCTCAGTTGGGCCCTGCGGGCGATGGGCCCTCGAGCACACTGTCGTGCGTGTAGACATGATCGAGTGGAACCAAGGAACGCGCGCCGCTCTGGCAGGCCAGAAAGTCTTCCACGCAGCGCCAAACCAAGGGGCTGCGGTGCTGTGACTGGCTGGCGCGAAGTTCGTCCGGGGTCATCCACAGGCTCCGGATGATGCCTTCGTCGAGCACGCGGTCGGGTTGGTGGCGAATGGCCCGGGCGGCGAAGGCGAAGCGCAGGTAGGTGACATCGTCGCCGGAGCGGCTGCTGATATAGCGGCTCAGGTAAATGCCGACCATGCCGAACGGCTCGACCTCCCATGCAGACTCTTCCAGCGCTTCCCGCGCCGCGCCCTGGGCAGGCGTTTCGCCTGGATCCAGGTGACCGGCAGGTTGGTTGAGCCGAATGCCGTCGGTGGTGTGTTCTTCCACCAGCAAAAAGCGGCCGTCGCGTTCCACGATTGCAGCGACTGTGACGCTGGGCTTCCAAAGGTAGGACATGAGCTTATCCGCAGCGGTTCGAAAACAAAATCGCACAAGAATAGCAGCTTAGCGTATTTCGGGCTTGCCGCAATGGCGGGCGCTATTGGTGATTTTGTGGTTGGCGGTCGCCGATTCACCGCGCAGCGCCTCGTCCAGGGGTAGTCTCCGATCGGGTGGCCTATGCTATAGTTCAGGCCAAAATATGCAGCAAAATCAGGAGCTTTACCCATGAAAATCGGCATTCCCGCCGAAACGGTCGTCGGTGAGACTCGGGTGGCGGCCACCCCCGAAACAGTCAAAAAACTGTGTGTCAAAGGGCATCAGGTCAGTGTTCAAAGCCAAGCCGGGCTGGCCAGTTCGGCGACCGATGCGGCGTATGAAGCCGCTGGCGCCCTGATCGTTCCGACTGCTGCCGCCGCCGTGACCGAGGCCGAACTGGTCTTGAAGGTGCGCGCGCCGACCGCAACTGAGCTGCCCTTGTATCGTGCCGGTCAGGTGCTCGTCGGCATGCTCGACCCGTTTCATACTGCCGGTCTGCAGGCCTTGAACGACGCTGGCCTGACGGCGTTCGCGCTGGAAGCGGCGCCGCGCACGACGCGTGCGCAAAGCATGGACGTGCTGTCGTCGCAGGCGAACATTGCCGGCTACAAGGCCGTCATGCTCGCCGCCAACGAATACCAGCGTTTCATGCCGATGCTCATGACTGCGGCCGGTACGGTGAAGGCCGCGCGGGTGCTGATTCTGGGCGTCGGTGTCGCCGGTTTGCAGGCGATCGCGACGGCCAAGCGTCTGGGTGCGGTCATCGAGGCATCGGATGTGCGGCCCGCCACCAAGGAGCAGGTCGAATCGCTCGGTGCGAAGTTCGTCGACGTGCCGTTCGAAACAGTCGAGGAGCGCGAGATCGCCCAAGGCGTCGGCGGCTACGCCCGGCCCATGCCCGCTGCCTGGCTGCAGCGTCAGACCCTTGCCGTGCACGAGCGCGCTTTGCTGGCCGACATCGTCATCACTACCGCGCTGATTCCAGGCCGGCCGGCGCCGGTGCTGCTGCAGGAAGCCACCGTGCGCGCCATGAAACCGGGTTCGGTGATCGTCGATCTGGCGGTCGAGCAGGGCGGCAACTGCCCCTTGTCCCGGCTCAACGAGATCGTCGATGTCGGCGGCGTCAAAATTATCGGTTATGCGAATCTGGCGACACGGGTCGAGGCCGACGCGTCCGCGCTCTATGCGCGCAACGTCCTCGACTTCTTGAAGCTGATCGTCGACCCGGACGGCCGTCTGCACATCGATCCGGCCGACGACATCGTCGCCGCCACGCTGCTGTGCAGCGCCGGCGAACTCAAACGCAAACCTTGAGGCAAAAATGGATATCGTCAGCCCCACCATCATCAATCTCATCATTTTCGTGTTGGCGATCTATGTCGGCTACCACGTCGTCTGGAACGTGACGCCGGCCCTGCATACGCCGCTGATGGCGGTCACGAACGCCATTTCCGCGATCGTCATCGTCGGCGCGATGCTGGCCGCAGCGCTGACGGTCACGCCGCTCGGCAAGTTCATGGGCACGCTCGCCGTGGCCCTGGCGGCCGTCAATGTGTTCGGCGGCTTCCTGGTGACGCGGCGCATGCTCGATATGTTCAAAAAGAAAAACAAGGCATAGGCGGATACGATGATGGTGAGTTTGAATGCCGTGACGCTCTTGTATCTCGTGGCGTCGATCTGTTTCATCCAGGCTTTGAAAGGTTTGTCGCATCCGACCACGTCGCGGCGCGGCAATGCCTTCGGCATGGCCGGTATGGCGATCGCTATCCTGACGACGCTGGCCTTGATCTATCGGCAATCGGCGTCGAGCCCGGACGCCATTCTGGGCTTTGGCAACGTGCTGGCGGGTCTGGTTGCCGGCGGTGGGCTTGGCGCACTCATGGCGCGACGGGTCGAGATGACCAAGATGCCCGAGCTGGTTGCGTTCATGCACAGCATGATTGGCCTGGCGGCCGTCGCCATCGCGATTGCCGCAGTGGCCGAGCCGCAGGCTTTCGGCATTACGCCGCCGGGCATGGACGACATTCCACTGGGCAACCGGCTGGAGCTGTTCATCGGCACCTTCGTCGGCGCCATCACTTTTTCTGGCTCGGTGATCGCCTTCGGAAAACTCTCCGGCAAATACAAGTTCCGCCTGTTTCAGGGGGCGCCCGTTCGGTTCAAGGGGCAGCACGCCGTAAACCTGGCGATTGGCCTGCTGATGCTGGGGGGGGGCATCGGGTTTTTCCTCACGCAACACTGGGCGCCGTTCATCGTCATGCTGGTGGCTGCTTTTATTCTTGGTGTGACGCTCATCATTCCAATCGGCGGCGCCGACATGCCGGTCGTGGTGTCGATGTTGAACAGCTATTCCGGCTGGGCGGCGGCCGGCATCGGTTTTTCGCTGAACAACAGCATGCTCATCATCGCCGGATCGCTGGTCGGGTCGTCGGGCGCGATTTTGTCGTACATCATGTGCAAGGCCATGAACCGCTCGTTTTTCAACGTCATTCTCGGCGGCTTCGGTGGCGACGACAGCGCGGCGGCCGCCACTGGCGCCCAGGCGCAGCGCGCCGTGCGCAGCGGTTCGGCCGACGACGCGGCGTTCCTGCTGACCAATGCCGAAACGGTCGTCATCGTGCCAGGCTACGGCTTGGCCGTGGCCCGCGCCCAGCATGCTTTGAAAGAGCTTTCCGAGAAACTGACGCATCACGGTGTGACCGTAAAATACGCCATTCACCCGGTCGCTGGCCGCATGCCTGGCCATATGAACGTGCTGCTGGCCGAGGCCGAGGTGCCGTACGACCAGGTATTCGAAATGGACGACATCAACAGCGAGTTCGCGCAGACCGATGTCGTGCTGGTGCTGGGCGCCAACGACGTCGTCAACCCGGCGGCGAAAAACGATCCCAAGTCGCCGATTGCCGGTATGCCGATTCTGGAGGCTTACAAAGCCAAGACGATTATCGTCAACAAGCGCTCCATGAATGCGGGCTACGCGGGTCTGGATAATGAATTGTTTTATCTCGATAAAACCATGATGGTGTTCGGCGATGCGAAGAAGGTGATTGAAGATTTGGCGAAGGCGGTGGAGGGGTAGGTTCGTCGTATCAGAACACGTCGTTTTAGCGATATGTGCAGGGTTGGGTCAATTTTCACGGTTATTGATTTCAATATTCAGCGCTCACAGGTTTTCTTCGTCCACGCCTAACAAATCGACATTCAACCCATCGAATAAAGCACTTTAGCGATCATCGAACAGTTTTCCTTCGCTCAGCCTCAGCAGCCGTTGGCAGCGGCCGGCCAACTCCATGGAATGGGTTACGAGCAGCAGCGCCACGCCTGCATCGCGGTTCAGGCGCAGCATTTCGTTGAAAACGATGTCGGCGGTGTGGCTGTCCAGGTTGCCGGTCGGTTCGTCGGCCAGCAGGGCGCGCGGCTGCGTCACCAGGCCCCGCGAGATGGCCACGCGTTGCCGCTCTCCCCCCGATAACTGGCTTGGCAAATGGTCCAGCCGGTGCTGCAGGCCGGTCCGCGTGAGTAGTTCCCGGGCGCGGGCGCGCGCCTCGGCTGTGCGCAGGCCGCGGATTCGCAGCGGCATGGCGACATTGTCGAGCGCGGAAAACTCCGGCAGGAGATGATGAAACTGATAAACGAAGCCTAGCTGATGGTTGCGCGCCAGGCCGAGTTTTCTTTCGGACCAGCCGCCGATTGCCCGGCCGTTCCAGCGCACTTCCCCCTGGTCGGGGCGGTCGAGGCCGCCGAGCACATGCAGCAGGGTGCTTTTGCCGGCGCCGGACGCGCCGACGATGGCGACCGTTTCGCCGGCGCGTAAACAAAAATCGAGCTGTTGCAGAATCGCTGTTTCGTCGAGGTTGTCCGCATAGTGTTTGCCGATGCCGCTGGCTTCCAGGATGGGAGTGTCGTTATTCATAGCGCAGGGCCTGGGCGGGTTGTTCGCGGGCGGCGCGCCAGCTCGGGTAGATGGTCGCCAGCACGCTCAGCACGAGCGCGACACAGGCGATCACCAGGATATCGTGAGTGCGCGGGTCGGACGGCAGTTCGCTGATGAAGTAAATCGATTTCGGTAAAAACTCGATATGCAGTACGCGCTCGATGGCCGGCACGACGATATGCAGGTTGATGGCCAGCAGCCAGCCGCCGAGCACGCCGAACGCCGTGCCGATCCAGCCCACCAGTGCGCCTTGCAGCATGAATATGCACTGGATCGCCCCCGGGCTGGCGCCCAGCGTGCGCAGGATCGCGATGTCGCTGCGTTTGTCCTTGACCGTCATGACCAGCATCGACACCAGATTGAACGCGGCGACGGCGATGATCAGCGTCAAAATCAGAAACATCATGCGTTTTTCGGTTTGGACGGCAGCGAACCAGGTGCGGTTTTGCTGCGACCAGTCGCGCAGCCAGTAGGTATTTGGCAGAAACTGCGCCAGCTCCCGCGCGACGCGCGGCGCCTGGTCCATGTCGCGGATTTTGATGCGCAGCGCATTTGAGCCGGGCGTGCGAAACAGTCGGGCGGCGTCGACGATGTTGATCAGGGCCAGCGAGCTGTCGTACTCGTAATGGCCGCTTTCGAAGATCGCCACGACCGTGAAGGCGCGCAGCCGCGGCAGAACGCCGGCTGGTGTGACTTGGCCTGTTGGGGCGATCAGCGTGATCTTATCGCCGGTCTTTACCCCCAGCCCGCGGGCCAGCTCACCACCCAGCGCTACGCCGAAATCACCTGGTTTCAATGCTTCGAGACGGCCGGCGCTGACATGGTCGAAGCGCGACACTTGCGTTTCCAACGCCGGGTCGATGCCGCGGACCAACACGCCACGCACATTACCCTGCACGGTCAGCATGGCCTGCGCGGCGACGAATGGCGCCACACCGACCACCTCCGGATGGCGGCGCATGTTGGTGATGTCCTGCAGCAGATCGACGAATCCCGTCTCAGGCGCCTGCACTTCGATGTGCGCAATGACCGACAGCATGCGGTCGCGCACTTCGCGCTGAAACCCGTTCATGACTGACAGCACGACGATCAGGGCTGCAACGCCCAGCCCGATACCGGCCATCGACAAGCCGGAAATGAACGAGATGAAACGATCGCGGCGGGTGCCGCCGCCACCGCGCACGTAGCGCAGGGCGATGTCGATGATGAATGGCAAGTGCGCCACGAAATATCCCAGTCAGCCGATGCAGTCGCTATTGTAGTGCGTGCTATGCTTTATTGCTGTGAGCACGCCCGTCCCCTCCCCGATTGCCGTCGTTTTACCCGACAGCCTGTTGCCCCCTGCGGCGGCCGGCGCCAGGCTGCACGCCCAGCCGCTTTGGCGGGACTGGCCCGGTATGGCGGCATGCCTGGCGCGCGCCAATGATGGCGGCTTTCAGACTGCAGGCGGCACAGCGCTGGAGGCCTGGTTCGCCGCTAACCTCGGAGTGCGAATGGCGGACCACCCCGAGTCGGTGGGTGCGCCCTGGGCCATGCTCGACGCACCGGCCGCCACTCCCGCCAATACCCGGCATTACATCAGCTTCGTCCATTTGCAGATTGCCACCGATGGCGTGTATCTGCTGCCGCCCGAGCAGTTGCAGCTCGATGCTGCCACTGCAGCTACGCTGTGGGACGCCGTATCACCGATTCTCACCGCAGCCGGTTGGCGAGCCGCTGAACCGGCTGCCGGTGGCGCTACCCGCGCCTTCGACCGGTCGGCTGGTCTGCCGATCGACTCGCCGTCGCCCTGGTCGGCCGCCGCGCTGAGTCTGCACGATTACTTGCCACACGGGCCAGCGTTGCGTGCCTGGCGCGGACAGTGGATGGAGATCCAGATGCTATTGCATGCGCATCCACTCAACCTTGCCCGTCAGGCGCAGGGATTGCCGCCAGTCAACGCCTGCTGGTGGTGGGGCGGCGGGGCGGTCTGGCCGGCCCGGTTTCCTCGGGTGACGTGCGACGAGCCTCAAAACGACGCGTCGCTGATCGTCACTGAGCGCTTGCGCGCCTTGGCGATGGGTTTGCGCTCAACGGACGGCGGGGCGTCCCCTGGCGGCGATGGGCTGCGGATCATCGTCGCGGGCACGACCGGGCCGGCGGATTGGTTTGCGGCCGGCGGGGTGTTGACGCAGTTCGACCAGGCGATTGTGCGACCGCTGCTCGCCGCCGGGATGCGTTTCGACCTCGTGCTGCTGGGCCAGACTGGTTGGCGGCGGTTCAGTGTCGGTGCGGCTGTGCGCTGGCGGTGGTGGCGGCGGGCGCCGCCGATTGCTGCTCTGACCGAGGAGGTGGCGCCGTGATGGGCGACGCGCAACCGTTGCGGCTGCTGGCGCGCCCGGTCGATGCCCAGACGGCACTGGCACTCGAGCAGGCCGGTGTTCACCCATTGCTGGCGCATCTGCTGGCCGGGCGCGGTGCGACGCGTGCCGATCGGCCTGGGGCAGGGGACCTCGCCGGGTTGTTGCCGCCCGATGGTTTGCGCGGAGTGGACAATGCCGCCACGGTGCTCGCCGATTACCTGCTGACCGGGCGCCGGGTCACGGTCGTCGGCGACTACGATTGCGATGGCGCCACTGCCACGGCAGTGGCTGTCAGCGGTTTGCGCAGCCTGGCCGAGGCCCTTGGCTGGCCGGTGCGTGATGCGCTGGAGAAAATCGACTTTCTCGTGCCGAACCGTTTCGAATACGGCTATGGTTTGTCGCCCGAAATCGTTCGCTTGGCGCATCAGCGGCAGCCCGATCTGTTAGTGACCGTGGACAACGGCATCGCCAGCGTCGAGGGGGTCGCCGAGGCCCACCGGCTTGGCGTGAACGTCGTCATCACCGACCATCACTTGCCGGGCGACGCCCTGCCAGCCGCGCTGGCCATCGTCAACCCGAACCAGCCGGGTTGCACGTTTCCCAGTAAATGTATTGCCGGCGTCGGTGTGATGTTTTATGTGTTGCTCGCCGTGCGCGCCGAGCTGCGCCGCCGGGGCGTGCTTGACACCGCCACGCAGCCACGGCTCGACGATCTGCTGGACCTGGTGGCGCTCGGCACGGTCGCCGACCTGGTGCCGCTGGACCGCAACAACCGCGCACTGGTGGCTGCGGGCTTGCGCCGCATCCGCGCCGGCGACGCCATTCCCGGCATCGCCGCGCTG
>JBKCTV010000077.1:0-3118 GCA_046318595.1 Burkholderiaceae bacterium
TGATGCGTCATGATATTCATCTTTCAACAATTTCATAGCGTCCGGTCTTCTTGGAGCCACCGAAGCGGATTTTGGCGACCTCTTTCAGTCCTTCGATGTCCCGTCTGGCGGTCTTGTGGGCGACACCAAAATGCGCTGAAATGTCCTCCGCGCAGGCACTATTTTTACGCCGCAGGAGAATCAAAAACCAGCGTTGACGCTCATTCAGTGATTTTAAAGGGACATTTATAGGGACATTTTTTGTATCGTTTTCGTCCGTCAGGATGGGTATTTCAGACTCCGGCGCGCTTGCCAAGGCATGGTGCGAAAGCAGCCGGAAAGCATCCCATAAATCCTCGCCGCCGATCTGTACCAGGATGAATTTCAGGATGCTGGGTGATGAGCGCGCGAGCAGCAATAAATGGCCTGAAGATGGTGCATTTCTGGCTTCATACCAGTTCTTAATCGCCCTTAAATTGGCGTTGGTTAGTTGCCCGATCCGCTTGATCGCAGAGGCGCTATCACCAAAATCGTGGCGTAACGCCAAAGCTACGATTTTCGCCAGTTCGGCGTCGGAGACGGCCTGCGGTTTGATGGGAAAAAGTCGGTCCTTTTTTGATTGAGACATTTGCTTCGCTCCTTGGTTATGATTCCAAAAGAGCGGTCATGCGGCGGGCGCGTGGGCAAAAAACCTGTGTCGAAAACGGAAAGAATTGGCGAATGAACGGGCGAAATAATTCGGATAGGTCGATGGACGGGCAACAGCGCCGCCGTGCGGCCATGTATGTCCGTATGTCGACCGACCACCAGAAATACTCGACCGAAAACCAGGCTGACGCGATCCGCGACTATGCCGAACGTCGCCAGATTGACATCGTCAAGACCTACGCCGATTCCGGTAAAAGCGGGTTGAGCCTCGACGGACGGGACGCTCTTCAAAATCTGATTGCCGACGTGCAGTCGGGTTCTGCCGATTATAGCGTCATCCTCGTTCTTGACGTGACCCGCTGGGGTCGCTTCCAGGACGCGGACGAAAGTGCGTATTATGAATATCTCTGTCGGCGCGCGGGTATCGACGTCCAGTATGTGGCCGAGCAGTTCGAAAACGACGGCAGCCCCGTATCCACCATCGTCAAGGGCGTTAAACGCGCCATGGCGGGGGAATATAGCCGCGAATTATCCGGTAAAGTTTTCGCTGGCCAGTGCCGTTTGATCGAGATGGGGTTCCGTCAGGGCGGCCCCGCCGGATACGGTTTGCGCCGCGTGTTGGTGGACGAACACCGTCAGCCTAAAGGTACGCTCAAACGCGGAGAGCATAAATCCTTGCAAACTGATCGCGTTGTACTTGTCGCAGGGCCGGACGAGGAAGTCGAAACCGTGCGCTGGATTTATCGTGCTTTCACGGAAGAAGGCTTGCAGGAAAGCGAGATCGCCGCGCGCCTTAATCGGCAAGGGCTTAAAACTGATCTGGGCCGTGAATGGACGCGCGGCGTGGTTCACACCATCCTTACCAATGAGAAATACATCGGCAACAACGTCTTCAACCGTCGCTCCTTCAAGCTGAAAAAGCGCCGTGTGAATAATACGCCGGATATGTGGGTGCGCGCGGACGGCGTCTTTGAGGCCATTATCGAGCCGCGCCATTTTTACACGGCGCAGGGCATTATACGTGAGCGCAGCCGCAGATTTAGCAACGATGAAATGCTGACCAAGTTGAGGGTTCTCCACGAAAAGCAAGGCTGGCTATCGGGCATCTTGATCGACGAAACTGACGATATGCCGTCGAGTAGCGTTTACGCCCACCGTTTCGGCGGGCTGACGCAAGCCTACAAGCTCATCGGCTATGATCCTGGGCGCGACTTGCGTTACATCGAGGACAACAAACGCCTGCGACGGATGTATCCGGATGTCGTCGAAAGCGTCATTCGCAAAATTCAGGAATATGGTGGCAGGGTTCACCGCGAAGTACAGAACGATTTTCTGATTGTTAACAATGAAATTAGGGCATCGCTGGTTATTTGCCGATGCTCTCAGACGCCGACAGGTAGCAATCGCTGGAAAATCCAGCTCGATACGGGCTTGATGCCGGATATCACCATCGTCGTGCGCATGGAGGTAGGAAACTGCCAAATTCTCGATTATTACCTGATCCCCGCTATAGACGTGGAAAACCCGCAGATACGCCTTGCGGAAAATAACCATCTGTCGCTCGATGCCTATCGCTTCGACGATCTTGAGCAATTTTTTATGATGGCTGAACGTGCTGCCTTGCCAGAGGCCGCATGACGAAAAGTAAGGGCACACGCACCTCTGAGATAAAAATGATCCAGATCGAGAAAATCAATATTCTCAACCCGCGTGTGAGAAACCAGAAAGTATTTCTAGAGATCGCCACCAACATGACCCAAGTGGGCATGAAGCGTCCGATCACCGTCACGCCCAGCCGTGCCAAGGTGGAAGGAAAGGACTACGATCTGATCTGCGGCCAGGGACGGATTGAAGCCTTCATGGCCTGCGGGCAGACGGAAATTCCAGCCATCGTGATCGACGCCAGCGAGGAGCAGGCGCTCATCATGAGCCTGGTCGAGAACCTTGCCCGCCGCCAGCATCGTGCCAATGATCTGCTACAAGGCATCGAGATACTGCAGAAGCAGGGTTATGATGCCCAGCAGATCGCTGATAAAACGGGACTGGCGCGTGACTATGTCATCGGCGTCTTGAATTTGATGGAGCGCGGCGAAGAGCGGCTTCTCTCTGCCGTTGAGGCCGGACATATGCCGATCACGCTGGCCATCCGCATCGCGGAAAATCCCGAAGACGAGCAGCGCGCCTTGCATGAGGCGTATGAGAGCAAACAACTGCGCGGTAATCGCCTGCTGTTGGCCAAGCGCCTGATCGATACGCGCAGGAGGCGCGGAAAGGGCTTCGCCGACGAGCGTGGCAAACGGCCCAAGCGCGACAAAGGCGATAAGGCTCTTACGGTGCAGGACATCATGAAGGTCTATCAGCGCGAGGTGGATCGCAAGCGTCTCCTGACGCGCAAAGCCGATGCCGTGTCCAATCGCATGCTGTTCGTGACCGAAGCCTTGCGCGAATTGTTACAAGATGAGCATTTCAGCACGCTGCTGCGCGCAGAAGG
>JBKCTV010000078.1:0-4179 GCA_046318595.1 Burkholderiaceae bacterium
GGTTGGAAGTTTTTCATGGCAATCTCCTTCAATGCTTACATGTCCATGAACGCTTCATTCCAGCCACTTATCCAGTCAATTATCGAGCAATCTGATGGCTTTCTTCAGCCTTAACGGATCATGGAATGATGCACTTTGAGCAAAGGTTTATCGATTACCGCATACGCGCGGCATCGCGGCGTGAGTCACGTCGCTGTATTAAAGGCCATCAAGGCGGGGCGCATCGAAAAGGAGCCGGACGGCACCATCGATCCCGCGAAGGCCGACGCCGCATGGGAGCGCAATACCAATCAGGCGCAAAAGCGCAAGGCGACGAAGCCGAAAGACCTGCCACGCCACGACGGTGACGCTGACGCGCCCGTTGGCCCGCCCATCATCAACTCCGGCCCCAGCTTTGCGCAAAGCCGCGCGATCAAGGAAGCCTATAACGCACGGCTGGCCAAGCTGGCTTATGAAGAAAAATCCGGCGCGCTTGTGAAAACCGACAGCATCAAGGTGGCCTGGTTCAACACGCTGCGCGTGGTGCGCGACCGTGCATTGAATTTGCCGGATCGCCTTGCGCCGCTGCTGGCGACGGAAAGCGACCCTAAAATCGTCCGCGACCTTCTTGAAGAGGAATTACGCATCATCCTGAATGACGCCGCCGACGCTATAGCGAATTTACAGATCGGCTGATCATGGAATCTTTGCAGGAATGTTTGACGCACGCCGCGCTGGCGCTGCGACCCGACCCGCGTCTGTCGGTTTCGGAATGGGCGGATGCGCATCGTTACCTGTCCCAGACCGCCTCCGGAGAACCTGGGCCGTGGCGCACAGACCGCACGCCTTATTTGCGTGAGATCATGGATTGCCTTTCACCCAACAATCCCGCCGAGAAAGTCGTGTTCATGAAGGGTGCGCAAATTGGCGGCACCGAGGCAGGCAATAACTGGATCGGCTATGTCATCCATCATTCGCCAGGCCCGATGCTGGCGGTGCAGCCGACCGTGGAAATGGCCAAACGCTGGTCAAAGCAGCGCGTGGCCTCACTCATCGACAGCACGCCCGTCCTGCGGGAGCGCGTCAAGGAAGCCCGTTCCCGCGATAGCGGAAACACGGTGCAGAGCAAAGAATTTACGGGCGGCATCCTGGTCATGACGGGCGCGAACAGCGCCGTCGGCTTGCGCTCAATGCCCGTGCGCTACCTCTTTCTCGACGAGGTGGACGCATACGATTTCGACGTGGACGGCGAAGGTGATCCGGTTTCTTTGGCCAGCCAGCGCACGATCACGTTTGCCAACCGGAAAATCTTTCTGGTTTCCACGCCCACCATCCAGGGCTTGAGCCGGATCGAGCTGGAATACGAAGCCTCCGACCGCCGTCGCTGGTGGGTGCCGTGTCCGGAATGTCAGGAATATCAGGTACTGGAAGAAAAGCGCCTGCAATGGCCAAAGGACAAACCGGAGGAAGCCGCTTATTTCTGCGCGCATTGCGGTGTGGTCGTCCCCGCCCACCGTAAAGCGTGGATGAATGCACGCGGTGAATGGCGCGCGGATGCGCCTGGCCCTGGCAAAGCGGCGGGATTTCATCTCTCTGGCCTGAACAGCCCGTGGCTGTCATGGACGCAGATTGCAGAACGCAAGATTGCCGCCAAGGACGATGCGGCCATGAAAGTTTACGTCAATACCATCGAAGCTCGGACATGGACGGAATCCGGTGAAGCGCCGGAATGGCAGAGGCTTTACGACCGACGCGAGGATTATCGTATCGGCGAAGTGCCGGATGGAGGTTTGTTCCTCACCGCTGGCGTTGACGTACAGAAAGACCGTATCGAGCTGGAGATCGTGGCTTGGGGCCGCGACCGTGAAAGCTGGTCGGTGGATTATCGCGTGCTGCAAGGCGATCCGGTCAAACCGGATGTCTGGCGGCAGCTTGATGGCGTGCTGGCAGAAACCTTCACGCACGCAGGCAACACGGAACTTTCGATCCTGCGGCTAGCCATCGACACGGGCTATGCCACGCAAGAAGTTTACGATTGGGTACGCAAGCAGCCATCGGATCGGGTCATCGCTGTCAAAGGTATCGAGCGCCTTGGCGCGGCTATCGGCACGCCAAGCCATATTGATGTTACAGCCAATGGCAAGCGCAAGCGCCGTGGTCTGCTGGTCTGGCCTGTCGGATCGTCGTTTTGCAAGTCGGAGCTTTACGGCGCGTTACGCAAGGACAAGCCGACCGATGAACAGATGGCAGACGGCGAAAAATATCCTGCTGGCTTTTGCCATTTCCCGAAATATGGAGAGGAATATTTCAAACAACTCACCGCCGAGCGGCTGGTAACGGTCAAAGACAAACGTGGCTTCCCCCACCGTGAGTGGCGCAAGCTGCGGGAACGCAACGAGGCGCTGGATTGCAGGATTTATGCCCGCGCGGCTGCATCTGCGTTGGGGATTGACCGTTTCAACGATGCCACTTGGCAAAAGCTGGAGCGCGCGCTGGGACGCAGTATCCAAATTCCGGCAGATGCGTCCGACACACAGAAACCAACACCAACCACCCCCGCCGCGCGGCGCGTTATCAGGAGTGATTATCTATGACCTATACCATCGCACAGCGCGACGCCTTGCGACAGGCGATTGTGAGCGGCGTTTTGCGCCTGTCCTATGACGGCAAGAACGTCGAATACCGTTCGATGGCCGAGCTGAAAGCTGCCCTTAACGAGGTGGAAGCCTCGCTGGCGCGTGACAGCGGAAAGCCCCAGACCCGTCAAATCAAAATCTACGCCGACAAGGATTTATAAGTGAAATTGCTCTCCCGCATCAGCGCCGCGATGAAATTCGCCGCGACCGGACGGCTGTCCGCATCCGCCTTTGAAGGCGCAATGCAAAACCGCCGCCTGATCGCCTGGAAGGCCACGCAGGAAAATATCAATTCTCTGCTGGCGTCGGGCGGCGACCTTCTGCGCGCGCGGGCGCGGCAAATCGTGCGGTCAAATCCTTATGCCTCAAACGCTGCTGATAGTTTTGTCGCCAATGCGGTGGGCGCTGGGATTGTACCGTCAAGCCTACTGACCGACGCAGCGTTGAAAGATGAATTGCAGCGCGTGTGGCTGGCATGGACGGACGAGGCTGATGCCGATGATCTGACCGATTTCTACGGCCTGCAAGCAATGGCTGCGCGCGCCATGTTCGAAGCGGGTGAATGCTTCGTGCGCTTCCGCCCCCGTCGTCCGGAAGACGGTTTAACGGTACCGCTCCAGCTTCAATTACTGGAATCCGAACATCTACCGTTCGAGAAAAACGAAATCGGCACCAATGGAAACCAAATTCGCTGCGGCGTCGAATTCGACAAGATCGGTCGGCGCGTGGCTTACCATTTTTATCGCAAGCATCCAGGCGATGCGACCGATCAGAGCAGCAAAGGCGAGATCGTTCGGGTTCCGGCCAGCGAGGTCTTGCACATTTACCGCCCGCAACGCCCTGGACAAATCCGTGGCGTGCCGTGGATTTCACCTGCGCTGGTGAAGCTCTATCTTCTCGATCAATACGATGACGCCGAGCTGGATCGGAAAAAAGTTGCAGCCTTGTTCGCAGGTTTCATTACCAAGAACGCGCCGGAAGACAATTTGCTGGGCGAAGGTGCGCCTGATGCGGCTGGTGCCGCCATTGCCGGATTGTCCCCAGGCACAATGCAGGTGCTATTGCCTGGCGAGGATGTGAAGTTTTCCTCCCCAGCCGATGTGGGTGGCTCCTATGAAATGTTTCAGTACCGCACGCTGCTGGCCATCGCTGCCGCGCTTGGCGTGCCGTACACGAATGTCACGGGCGATTTAAAGGCCGCCAATTATTCCAGCATCCGCGCTGGCACGGTGGAATTCCGCCGTCGCATGGATCAATTCCAGCACGCGACGCTGATTTACCAACTTTGCCGTCCTGTCTGGAAACGCTGGCTGGAAACCGCCGTGCTATCCGGCGCGCTCAACTTCCCTGGCTTTGCCAGCGATCCCGTAAAATACGCAGCAGTTAAATGGATCACGCCGAAATGGGAATGGGTCGATCCGCTCAAAGACCGCCAAGCCGAGAAGATCGCACAGGAATGCGGCTGGAAAGCGCCAAGCGACATCATCGAAGCCGAAGGCTACGACGTGGACGAAACCTATCGCCGCATTGCCGCTGATCAAAAACGCGCGGAGGCGCTGGGTAT
>JBKCTV010000079.1:0-3506 GCA_046318595.1 Burkholderiaceae bacterium
TGATTACACAAGTTCAACTAATTCCGCCCTTCGTGTGAATGGTGGAATATATTGTGGTAAAAAACTTTATTCTGGAAGTGGTGTTTTTACTGATACTATTGAAAGTAATAGTAATACCCTTAATATTGGTTCATCATTAAATACATCTAATATTAATTTAGGATGTGGAACAGGTATTCAAAATGTTAATATTGGTCTTTTTGGTGGTGGAAAAACAAATATAAATATTGGAGGCATTGGTGATATTGTTTCTATTGGTGGGACTCTTACTTATGTTAATTCAACAAATTTAGATATTACTAACAACCAAATATTTATAAATAGTAATGGGACAACATTATCAGCAAGAGGAGCAGGAGTAATAATATCTACACAAGGCGGGACTTATTCAGGTTGGATACGAGAAGATACGACCACAGGAACACAATTTTTATTTAAACCCGTAGAATCTCCATATCAATTAAATACTCCTACATTAATTGATAATAGCGAAATAATCACAAGTAAAGAAACACAAACTATAACAGGTAATAAAACATTTTCACAAATATTTTGTAATGGTATTAGTGGAACTACGGCAGACATAAGAGGAATAACAGCAGGTATAATATTAGCGGGTTCTATCGCTTCAAGTCAATTATTGGGGACTACTTTATATTTTGGAACAGCCACAGGAACAACATTTAATTTTAGTTTAGCCACAGGAACAACTTTGAACTGTCAAGGGGTTACGATTACAACATTAAAAAGTGATTCAATATTAAGTAATAATCTCTATGGAACGACACTTATATTTTCAACTGGTGGAGGGACAACACTATCAATATTATCAGCAGTATTAGGAGGTGCTACATCATCTAAATTATTACGGGTTGATGCTAATAAAAATGTTGTTAGTAGTTTATATGATGAGAGTAATTTAGTAAGAACAGACGATAACCAAACAATACCAGGAAATAAAACATTTAATAATAGCGTAATAGCAAATAGTTTATATATTAATGGTTCTATGATTGGACAAATTACACCGACAACACTATTAACACTAAATAGCACAGCAGTTCAAAGTTGTTTAGTCAGTAAAACAAATAGTAGTGATAGCGTTGTTATGCGTGATAGTTCTTCAAATATATATGTAAGTGGTATAACTACGACTAATATTGTGGTAAGTGGAGCAACAGCAAATAAATACGCTTATTTTGATAGTAATAAAAATTTGATAGCAACTAATGACCCAACGAGTAATTTATTAAGTAATAATAATACTTTCACAGGTGTAAATACTTTTTCAAATACTACATATACTGATACACAGATTACAACAAACAAGCGATATTTTTGTATTGGCACAAATACACTATGTAATATGAAATATGAATTTAATAAAAGTTTTATAAATATTGGACAAGGGGCAAATATTACAAAAATTACGATACAATGTAATAAAACGAGTAATAGCACTTATACAACAGGTTTATTTAAAATTACTTTAACAGGCGATGTCCAAATGGTTGGAGCAGTTTATACGATTCGTCAGTATCAAGTTCAAGTAAATAATGGAAGTATCACACAACAGTTGATTTAATACTGCTAATGATGCTGTTGATTGTCCTATGCTTAGTTTTGTTTCATCTGGTAATAACTTTACCTCTACATCAACATTAGAAATTTCCGTAAATAATAGTAATGTGGCAAGTTATTTAACTGGGTTTATGATGTGTGAGTTTATTGGTGCTGATGGTTTTAATTTAGGCACAAACTGGTATATATCATATACATAAAATATCTATCATAATATTATAAGATGATAGAAACTATTATTAAATTATTTAAATGGATATGGAAATCTATTTCGTGTAAAAGTGAATGCCATAAGGGTTGTAATAATGATTGTGTATGTGGTTGTAATGAAAAAGAAGAGAAGAAAATAAAAGAACCACAAAATAAATCTTTGAAAGAAATCACCAAAGGAAGCGATGTGAAAAGTATTTAGCGGATAGAGGTTTAGCATCTTTACCGTGTCTATCGTAATAAAATGCTAATCTCCTCATATTTCCATGGTCTAACTTTTTATAATAGCCTATATCATCTTTATATTGTTGATAGCGTCTATCTCCAAATGAAGTTATATAATCACCTCCGATAGTAAAAAAATCGTATTTTTTATTCTTCATGCGTGATCATGATTGTGATTTAAACAAAAATCCGATATTTATTTTTTAAAACTTATAAATATATAAGATTATATTATAAAAATAAATTTCTCATATAACAATGTGTAGTATTAATCTGTAATAAGCCTATTTTCGAGTCGTGTTAGGTACTTCTTAATACTACACCGAGAACCATTTAATTAGGATTTATCGTCATTTATTAAGTATATATATTCATAGAGTGAGAACCGCACTTTTTTATTATAGACATATTTTATAATAAAGATGTTTAGAAAACCGATTGATAAAATAAAATCAAAATACTATCTCGAACATGGAGAGAAAATGTTAGAATATATGAAGAACTATTAAAAAAAATACAAGTGGCAAAAGAAAGAATACTATTTGAAAAAGAAAATTAAACAATCACAGAAAAAACGCAGTACTGATTGCGATGAAATTATTGTCGATATTGCAAATGGAAATACTATTATAAAAAATTAAGTGTATTTTCGATTGAAAATATTTTCTAATATAAGAATATATTTAAATGTCCAACGAAAAGAAAGAAGTAAAGAACTACGATAATACTAACTGGAAGCAAGGAATGACCAAATTAGGTAAATTAAAATTTTCGTGCAAGAGAAATAATAAGTGGTTAAATACTGGTATCACAGAAGCAGGCAAAAAGAAATTAGTTTGGATTATTTACGATAATGAACTAATAAAAAAACACGATATTAAATTTGAAGATGACTATGAGAAACTAAAAGAAGATGTCGATAAATTTATTGAGAAATTATAAAAAATTTATTTAAGTATAGATTTTCTACTTAAAAAAATATTTTCTAAATATAGTATATATAAAAAGTTAAATGTTTAATTTATTTAAAAGTAAATTTAGTAATTGTGATGATTGGATAGAGGGGACAACGAAAAAAAAAGATAGACGATTTTATAAGACATTTGCAAATATGTGGCTTAATGTTGTTATTTTACAAAATAAAAAAGTTTTCATTACTCACGGCGGAGAAATTATTAAGAATTCATTAATATGGGACGAAAACAAAAAAGAGGATATATTGGAATGTATTCACGATTTAGTATTTTACAGAGAATACAAATTGAAAAATAAAATAAAGTATCCTAATTTATGGATAAGTGAAGCAACTAAACGAATTTATAACCGTGATATAGATAATGAACCGAAGGCTTTTGAAGATATGAAGCCACACGAAAAACTAATAGAAATAGGAAGAAGAGAGAATATAAAATATCAAAAACAGAAAAAACTAAATGATGAAGAGTATGAAAAGTTATCCAAAGAGTTTGATAAATTTTTAGGTTTATAAA
>JBKCTV010000080.1:0-2162 GCA_046318595.1 Burkholderiaceae bacterium
GTCAAGAAGTGTGACGTGCTGCGATACGAAAGCCGGTGACTTGCTGATCGCCTTGGCAATGTCGCCCTTCTTGATTCCCTTCGCCAGCTCACGACCGATGTAGTCGGCAATCTCACGGGCTGTTAGCTCGTTGCGTTGCAAGTTCTCGACCACCTGGTCGGCCTCGTTGTAATCGTTGTCGATGAAGCCGGGGATCGCGGTCTTTTCCGCCCGCTTGGAGCCACGGAAGCGCCGCGCACCGTGGTTGATGATGAAGCGCCCTGGTGCGTCCGGGTTATCGCGCACGGAAATCGGAGTCTTGACACCTCTTAGCTTGATCGACGCAGCCAGCTCATTCAAGCTCTCATCGGAAAAACCGGGGTTGTCCTCAGTGCGCGGCTGGTGCGGATCTTCGTCAATCAGATCGATGTCCAGCATCAGCGGTCCGCCACCGTTTGCAGCGGTCGCAGGCGAGTCCAGGAGAGCCTACAGGTCGCCCATGCTGTCCAGGCCCAGCCCGGAGATGTGCAGCCGCCCGGTGGCCTCTACGGCCTTGGCGGGTGTTTTTTTGATAGCGGTGGTCATTGCTCAATCTCCATTTTTTCAAAAACGTAGGCGGCCAGTGCGCGGACTTCCTGCGTGGCCTTGCGTGCTGCGGTTTTCTTAATTTTCCACACAGGAACGCCGGATGCCAGCGCATCGGCGATGCTGCTGCGCAGCCCGATCCCGGCAGGGATCATCAATTGCGGGTAGGCCGCCAGCAATTCGTCCTGGTGGCGCACATGGCGCGGATTACGGGCATCCACCTTGCTCGGAACCATGCCAAGGAATTTCAGCTTAGTATTCAGCTTGCGCACATTCGCAATCGTCGTAAGCATCTTCTTGATACCCTGGATACTGTACGCCTCAAGCTCGATAGGCGACAGAACACAGTCCGCCGCGTACAAGGCTGCCGCCAGACTGACGCCAAGAGCAGGTGCGGTGTCGATTAAAACTGTATCGAACCCACAGTCGGCCAGCGCTTGGACGTTTCTTTTGAATGTCGCAGCGGCGTCGGTCAAGCTGCGCTTCTCCATATTGGCGAGCCCCGCGTCCGACTCGATCAGGCGCATCAAAGGGCCTTCCGGCAATTCAGCGAATGACTGGCGCAAAGCCGCTCCATCTTGGTCAAACATATGGCTTGCAAGGTAGCCGCTAGCGAACTCTTGCAGCGTGAAAGAGGCATTCCCCTGGGTGTCAAGATCGATTACAGCGACACGCAAGCCGCGCTCCAAAAAATCGAAGGCAAGGTGTACCAGGCTGGAAGTCTTGCCAACCCCGCCTTTTTGTTGCGCGACTACCAGTGTTTTCATTTCTTGGCTTCCCGTTTTTTGGCGTCCTCCGCCCATTTCTTGACAATGTACGCCTGGTGCTCCGGCAACACTGCCGAAACCCGTTCGTACCCCTGCGGTAAATCCGTTACTACGAACGCAGCCCACACCCGATTCACCGCTTGCGACACTGCGCCTCTCGACAGCCCAAGCGACGCCACGAACGACGCCTGCGGCTGGCCCAGCACCAGTACGCCATGCGCTATCTCGATAGTTTGTTGGCCCACATCTAAGCCCCTGATGCACGCCTGAAACTGGGCTTCGGTTAGCCGTTTCTTCATGAATTTCACCCATATTCATCACTCCGCGCCTAGTTGAAAAATGCCGGTGTCAGCCAGCAGCACAGAAAATATTTAGCTAAACTTTTTTGCGCTAGCCAAGCGTTTTAGCGGCTAAATTTTTCTTGCGCTCTTCAAATACATTTCGGCTTGTAGACCGAAACGAAATAAATCAAGGCGGTCAGCGCCGCGAAGTGAAGCGTGAATGTCCAGCCTTCATACACGCCGGGCGTGTTCCAGTGGTAGATCATGCGAACTAGGTGATAAACGCAATCAAGCGAGACAACCCATTTCAGAATCGGCCAAATGAGAACAGTGACAACCCATACACCCTTAAGCACCGCCGTGGTGACACCTGCGCCACCAGGCTTTTGCACTAGAGCAACGGCGTCATTCATAGCTTCCTGCGTGGACTGGTCTTGGCCCGGGAATTTAATAACGTTCGTCATTGCTTGACCCTTCCTCACATTCCAGCTTCAATACGGCTTGCAGGCTTCCGCGCCTGGGTCTTGGTATGTCAGTACCTCGACCAAAC
>JBKCTV010000081.1:0-29552 GCA_046318595.1 Burkholderiaceae bacterium
AGAATTGTTTTTAGATGCTAATTATTTTATGTATTCTGACGACAAAATCCATGCAGAAAAAATTAACCGAATACGTGACCCAATCGAAAAAACCCAATACTTTTTAACGCACGGCAGAGGAGTATGTTTTGAGTTCAATAAGGCAGCAGCAGCATTACTGATGCACGAGTTTAAAATTCCTGCCAGGGTTTGTTCTGGGCGCTTGGTTGATAACCCGCAAGGTGGCATTCCGAATAGTGGGCACGCTTGGGTAGAATACTGTGACCAACAAGGCAATTGGCACTCAGTCGATTTTACCTCACCTAATAAGGATGATACGGTTTTGCCGTCCCGGCATGCTCAGCTTGAAATTCGAGATCAAGAAAAACCCCAACGGGAAAATAGATTTAATTGCAAAATTATCAACGAATGTATTATTGAAACTATAGCAGATTTAAAGACGCTTTACCCACTGCCCCCAAACATATTAGGGTTGACTACAGACTCGCTTGAGCGCGGCGGTGATGAGTTTACGGCAGACCATGGTGATCTGGATCTAAAACGTATGGCCCTAGGGGAGGTGAAAAACCGTCGTCGCGTAGCGGTTAGTTCATCGGTTGCCTTTCGCTCGATCGTAATCGAAAATATTCCTGCTCCGGAACACCTCATAACTCTATTTCTGTATCCTCTTCAGTCTTTAATGCAAGCAGGCGTTCAAGTTTTTTACTACAACAAAGAAGGAAATTTAACGGAGGCAGAAAAAACCGACGATCTAAGAGATTCTTACCATCCACAATCGCACAGCAAAAGAGTCAGTAAAGATGACGACTCTCGGCTCGTAATCAATAGTGACAGCTCGGGTTTCATACAAAAAATGATGGAGAATTATTATGAAGGAATGCTGAAAGAAGAACAGAAAAAATATACCACAGCGGTAGACGATGAAATTTTGCTTTTGAAACATTTAGGAATCAGCATTAAAAATATTGAAAAAGAATTTACGCTTCAACTACAAAATAAAACCATCACTGTTACAAAAGATTCGTATTGCCGTATGTATAAGAAGCCCTCGGCAAAAACTAAATATCTTTCCTATAAACAGGAGATAGCGGAAATAGATTTTTATTTTTCTTAAAAATTTTTTATGGAACTTTTTGTTCGGGTTAGGCACTTAATATTGAGTAGTTAAACAATCAATGCCTTGCAAACATGATGTTTATTTCAATCAACCTCTAGATTTATTACCTTGAATCACTATTTAATTTCAGCGCTAATTCTATTGAAAATGATATATCGTGCCTAAAATCACATCCACCACTTCTTGCATCAAAACAGAGCTAGATCTTACTCAAACACGGCTTAAAAAAACGCCGCTCAAAGACACGAGCCTAAGATTATTTGATGCCCATAAAATACATTCAGATTTGCAAAGATTGATTGCCAAATATAAAAACTCACCTCCTGAAACACGCGCAGCACGGGCAAGTAAATTTCGCCAGGAAAACCATCCGGCCTTATCGAAATCTTTACCCGTCGCCACAAAATTTCATAAACGCAAGCCCGATTTAAATCAGATACCTTTCTTTTTTTCTGCATTCTCAACCGAAATCGCCAAAGCAGAAGATATACAAAAACTTCCTTCCGGAAAAAAAGAAGCGGAATCGACTCGGCTGGTTGCGAAACGATTTATCGACAGCACTACCGGCAATAGTATTTTCTCAGACCCTTCCGTAGCCAAAGGCAATCCACGTGTACAAATGCAAGAATTGCCCGTACGCGAAATTCGAGCACAAGCGGCAACAGCAACGATAGACAGGTATGCCGGAGAATATATTCGAGATTTGTATGACCACCTCATAAAAAACGCTGATTTATCGGGCAGTAAAGAATCCCGGGTAACAATATATCTGATTCGGCCAGGACGAGATATGTATGCCGAAGACTGCACAATTAATTTTCTTAGTCTTGCTGCGCAACGCGAAGTAACTGAATCGCTGAATGAAATGGCAAAACAGGATGGCAAGTCTGATCTAGTTCGATTCTCCGACAACAAAAATATAAGCGTTCTCACCAGAACTTCACGGTCCAACGCAAGTCCAATCGGCCGCCTGGCGCAACAAGGCTATATGGATACCTCCGAAATCAAGCAGGGCGATCAAATCGTCATTGTCGATGACCATACACAGGCAGGCAGCACCATTTTAGCGATGACTGCCGCGCTAACGGAGGCAGGAGCCACCGTGCTTGCTGCAGTAACACCCACGACCCATCCTTTTTGCGCACAGCTTTCGTTGTCGCCGAACGTCGAGGCATTGTTACACGAAACCTTGAAAACCTGGGATACCGAAGGGGAAGTACAGGCACAGCTTGCCGAATTTGGTATGCCTATCGATACGTTGACCAATCAAGAAGCAATGATCATCATTGCTTGTGCAACCGACCCCGAAAATCATATTGCAAAACAAAAATTTTTGGATCTTGAAAGTGAACTATATGGCAGTAATCGTGTATTGGAAGGAGAGAGTGATTCTCTCAAACCAGTTTTCGATCAAAAACCTATTACACCAACAGAATTTGTAAACGAGATGCACATACAAAGTGCAACATTCCGATATGTAATCGCATCAACACCTATTGAACAAGCCTATGTTCTGGACTGGGACAACTTTTTAATGGATGAAAAGGGAGTGAATTATCAGCTGATGCATAACGCATTAGTAATTGCTGCCCATAAATATAATGAAAATTACCCTTTGCTTGCCGATCTGGCCAATGCCGTAGCCGAGCACCGAGGTAATTACACAGAAGGTATGCCCATGCTCTGCATGAGCCAGGAACAATTTACCAAAACTACCATCGAGAATGAAAAAATATTAAAAAAAGATATGGTAACAGACTTGCTTGAAAAAATGGTAAGTCTCAATCCAGAGTTAAAAACCCAATTTGAAATTTTAGCCACGACTATCGGAACATCCACAAAAAAATCTATTCAAAACATTCTTTATCAAGAGTTTTCGCGGCAATACCAAAAAATGATTCGACCGGCGTTAGATGAAAATCTGACAATTAAAGAAACCGCGAAAGTTCCATTTCCGGACGTTACCCCTACTTTAATGCCAGGCGCGCAAAAAATTCTAGAACGAATTAGAAAGGCGTATAATTTCGTAGCCCTGATTAGCAACAAAGGGGATGGAAACTTACAGAAAGAAGTTAATAAAATTGGATTGATGCATTATTTTGATTTGGTATCGGGGGCGCCTGAATTGACGCAAACGGACAAGAGCGGAAACACGACCGTCAAACGTAGGCTTTCCAAACCAGACACAACCCGACTGGAACAAATACTATCTGAGCATCATAATTTATCCAACGTAAACTGGACATTTGGCGGAGATACGACCAAAGACATTATTCAAGCAATGCCTTTAATTCGGCAGGGAAAAATCCCAGCGGATAAAGTGCGAGGCCTACTTGTCAATCCTGGACGAGCCATTCAAGAAAAAACGGTACAGGCAATAGCAGAGGATGCAACGCTTACCACAAAGCCCAGTATCCTCGTGGCAGAAACATTAGATGATCCTAAATTAGAATCGTATTTTGGAAAGGCAGAGTAAACGCCGGTGTTGTTTCATACAATAAGTATCGCCACGTAGCCAACCGCTGCGCTTGCACGGTCCTGCCGGACCGTGCGTCCTCGTTTACACTGCAGATACACCAACATTTCACAGGTGACACAATAATACAGCTGTCACATTCAAAATCTCTAGGCTGTTGGCAACCCATTTTTATTTTTCTCTAGACAACCTCCAACCGGAACTTATTCAAAAAATTCGCAACCAAGTCTAAAGCCTATTAGATAAATTAGTCACGGGGATTTTCGAAAAATAATGATCTTAAAACCACTTACGTCATGCTCATCAGATAAAAAGGCTGAGGAGCGATTTCAGTTTGATCGCCATACAACGACAGCGCTCAACGACAACGCGACCGTGCAGCCAAGCCAACAAACCAGCCCCGAAGACATCGAAACGGCGACCTGCCATCCGCCGTCTGTTGCGGAAGTACCGTCTCAGTTGGTTGACAGTGAGGCGGGGCTGAAAGATTTATTCAACGAAAAGCTGCCGCCAGATATAAAACAAAGAATTTTTCTGGAAGCCCGAAAAATAGGAGGGCATGACAAGGTTTTTAGCGAAGTAAATAAGGAGTGGCGCCAGCTGACCTTACAGGCTGTAAAACGACTGGCTGTGACATCACAAGACCTGAACAATCTGATTGAATCTCAACACTTCGCAAACATCGCACATCTCAAACTGACAGGCATTTTCAGCGCCGGCGACTTGCAGCGTATCAGCGAAAAATTTCCGCAACTGAGATCCTTAGACTTGAGCAGAGCGTCGGTGACGGATAAGGAGTTGGCGTATCTGGGCCGACTCACTCGCCTGACATCGCTTGATCTGTCAGGCTGTCCGGCTATTACCGACGCCGGGCTGAGACATTTGGCCAGGCTGACCAAACTGGTTTCGCTAAACTTGTCTTTGTGTGAAAGTATTACTGACGCAGGGCTGATAAATATGGCGGGGCTGACCAGACTGGCTTCGTTGAACCTGTCTCAATGTGAGAATATCACTGGCACCGGGCTAATACATTTAGCAGGACTGACAAGCTTGACTGAGCTGAATCTGTCTTGGTGTGAAAATATCACCGACGCCGGGCTTATACATTTAGCTGGCCTGAGAAGCTTGACTTTGCTTAACCTGTTCAGGTGTAAGCATATCACCGACGACGGGCTAATGCATCTCGCCGGCCTGACCAACTTGACCGAGTTGAATCTGTCTTGGTGTGAAAATATCACCGACGTCGGGCTGATGCTTTTCGCCAACCTGACCAACTTGGCCAAGCTGAATCTGTTTCGGTGTAAGCACATCACTGACACTGGGCTGATGCACCTGGCCAGACTAAACCAGCTGATATTACTGACCCTGGCTCATTGCGCGCAAATCACAGACGTCGGGCTGATGCATCTGGCAAGCCTGAGCAAGCTAACTTTACTTAATCTATCTTGGTGTGAGAATATCACTGACGCCGGGCTGATGGATCTGGTCAGACTGAGCAATCTGAATTCGCTGAGCTTGTCTGGCTGCAAGAATATCACCGACGCCGGTCTTACATGCCTTCATGAACTGACCAGCCTGGCGCGTCTGAAATTATTTGAATGCAGGCACATTACCGACGCCGCAATTGCAGAGCTGCGCAATCGACGACCAGGCTTGGAAATTAATAGAATTTTTCCCTGAGAGTCCAACACGCGCTCGAGTTTGTGGAACGCGCTTTGGCCTTCATCGACCAGCAGATACGCCTGTTTTATCTGCTGGAGCGCCAATCACTACTCGAGCTGCGTCCGTTTTGCGCTGAGCGGGCGTGCGGAGGAAGATACCGCTGCTCAGGTAAACGGGCCTGTTCTGGCAACAGGGCTGGCGTTTGCGTACGGTCGCCGCCACGGCGCCAACTCGACTGCCGACCCGAGCGGTCCGCGGGACGGCCCAAGTCAAGCGGGCTTTGCTTGGCAGCATCGTACAGTATGCTCAAAGCGTTCGATGGCATGAAGTGATGTTTCTCATAATCGGCAACGATTGCCAAAGCAGTTTGACGGTGCGGAAGAGGCAAGCTACTTACCTGTGCTTTGATCTGATTACGAAAGATTTTGGAAATATCATTGAGCGTCCTTACTGCCGAGACCAGCGGGTTTTGTGAAGAGACGGGATCGGCTATCTTTGTTTGTTCATCAAACTTATTCATGAGTCTTTCGAGAGAAGGTTTTGCGTCAGCAATTTTTTTAGCGATATTTCTAAAACGCGAAGGTGCCCGAAAAGCCTGTTGATCCTCAGGTAACTGCCGCGCAATGATATCCGGCTGCTCGTTTATCCATTCTGCCAGCTCATCGATTTTACTCAAGAAACCGCGCTGACTTTTCTTTAAGCACTCCAAAACAAGTTTGATTTCCCGCGTAGGAGTTATTTGCAACAAATCATCTTTGAAAATTTTTAATATGTGCGGAATGTGCATCATATCGAAATTTAAGTCCGGCACTTTTTGCATTTCTGTAACAACACTTTGCATGCTTGCTTTTACTTCGACGTCAAAAAAATGAGCGAACTGTGTGTGCATGTGCAACAATGCCGCATACGCCATTTGCACATGCTCAATATCAATGCTGTGTTGGCTACGTGCATCACATAGCTTTTTGGCGGCGCTGGACAAATAAAGCGTTGCGTCTTCTTGGATAATCTTCTTTTTTTGGCTTGAACTATATTTCGGATCGGCACCTATCACACGGCATGCCTTTTCCATTTCATATAAACTCGACTTGATGAGTGCGCTCAAAGACTTTCCATCCACTAGACCTTTATCTAACAAAGCTTCATACTTTTTGTTTAATTCATTGAAAGGTATTCCTTGAGCCACTTGAATTACAAACAATTCAGAATATGCGGTTTTACTTAATTGAAAAGGGGGCTGGCGAGACAGAAAATAGTTTTCATAAGCGACTGCTAATCCGGAAAGTTGGCGAATAATTTCTGATCGTGTTTCATAAGAAGTTATTTCATGGCTTAAATCGCGTTCCATGAAAATGCTTTCTTTGATCAGCTTGAAAACTACTTCACAGCATTTCACGTCGTCTGGTCGCCAGTCGATGCGCCCATTTTTAGCAAAATCCAGCGTTTTCTGTAGAATAATCGCAACCGTTTGCAGGGACTTTTGAAATTGCTCGGTTTTTTGCGTCAAATCAGCTTCGGTAGCCCTGCCTTGTTTGAATTGAGCCTGCACTGCACGTAATTGACCACGATGATGAACGATTCCTTGGCTTAAAGCGCAGAAAGCCCGGTTATATTCTTGGGGTGCAAAAACATCCACTTGAATACCTAAAGCATTCACTTGCCTGTCGAAGTGCGCCTGCAAAAACGAGTGAATACTTTCATAATCTCGAGCTTGTGCCAGCCAATCAATCGTGGAAAGCGTCCAGCTTTTCGAAAAATTCGACTTAGAATACTCGGCAAGCATTTTTTCGCTCAGATATTGAATTTCACTGGTCGAAATTTCGTCGGCTGGCAAGAAAGACAGCGCTTTTCTCAAGCAATCGCTCGCGTTGTATAAGAGCTGCGGTGCTTCAGCCGTTGCCAAAGTGACCGATTCACGCTTTGAATAGGCCAATTGCACGGCCAGCTCGAACCAGTACAACGGCTGTTTAGGCGCTAATTCGACCGCTTTTTGTAGCAATTCGAAACGATTCAAATGAAAACGGACCGGCTGTTGAACAGATAAACTTTCCGGACTATTATGAACATTCAGTGTTAAAACCATCTCATCCTGCAACAAGCAGTTGGCTAATTTGTGCAAAGCATTTGCCAGGCTTTGTTCATCATGCTGTGCTGCCGATGAACTTTCCGGGTTGCTTGGCAGATTCTCCAGAACAGCATTCAAACTGCTTTGAAATTGGTTCTGCAGATTCTCATCGGCAAAATCTTCAGACTGCTCATTGCTACTAACTGCCGAATTGAAAGCAGTACTATCTTTCAAGGTATAACTGATAAATATCGGGTTATCGATTGCGCGCAGTTCTGAAGTTCGACATTCCGGACATGTGGGCACCCTATTTTCTGCTTGCTTGGCATTCATATAAGGCTTTGCACAATAATCATGCAATAAATGCCGACAATTCCAAAAAGAACGAATGTGTTCGCTGACTTTAGACTGACGGGCATCCGGATGAGCCGTTGTATCCGTCACGTCTTCTAAACAAATCGCACAGTCGAGGCTGGCTTTTTGCAATAGCGGGTAATGTTTGCCGGCAGGCTGCTGAATGGTTCCGGCCCGTGCGCTATTTAAACTCTGCCGAGCCAGTGCAAATGCCGGGCCAATTATTTCGAATCCCGCCAATATGGAGGACGTGGCCGCTGGGGGGGAAATGGTCGCCGGCGCAGAGTAAGCCGACGCTCCAGTAGACAGGCCAGCCCGCGCTGTATGAGGATACATATACGCTCCAAAAATTGTTTTGCTTAAAGACTCCTTGGCATCCATGACGCGCCTGGACTTGGACAGACCGGCGCTTTGCCCGACTGCTTATTGTTCAGTGGACAATTTTTATGATTAAGTTCCAATTGAACGATTAGATGTTCACAAAAGCCTGCAGCACCCGACAAACCTTGTCCATACTGCTTTGTAAAACCGTTCGGATTTGATCGTAAGAAATCCCCTGCGCACTGGCGCCCCGCCCGGCCGCAGCGTTTGCCACCACTGCGAGCGCCGCGTACGGTAAATCGAGCTCGCGCGCCAGAACGGCTTCTGGCATGCCTGTCATGCCGACTAGGTGCGCGCCATCGCGTTCGAGCCGGTCGATCTCGGCAGCGGTTTCGAGACGAGGGCCTTCAGTGCAGGCATAAGTCGCGCCCATGATGAGGGCCTCGCCGGCAGCGGCTCCCGCAGCTTGCAACTGTTGGCGTAAGTTTTCGGTATATGGCTGCGTAAAATCGACATGGCCGACCGGCTGCAGACTGCCTTCGAAAAACGTGTTCTTGCGTTGCTTCGTATAGTCGATGATCTGGTCGGGGACGACAAAACTGCCCGGTGGATAAGCCGGGGTGATACCGCCGACCGACGCGACCGCAACGATGCCGCTCACGTTCATCTGCTTCAATGCCCAGATATTCGCACGGTAGTTGATTTCGTGCGGGGCGATGGTATGGCCGTAGCCATGCCGCGCCAGAAACACCAATTCGACACCGGCCAGCTTGCCGAACGTAAACGCGCCGGATGCCTCGCCGTAGGGCGTGCGCATGACTTCCTTGCGGGTAGTTTCGAACTCGGGCAAACGGGCCAAGCCGCTGCCGCCAATCACTGCATACATGGTGGGGTCCTTTTATTGAGCGGCCTTGCTGGCGCAAAAAGCTTCGAGATAAGCGGCAAACTCCTTGCCAACTTCGTGATGCTTCAAACCCAGCGAGATAGTGGCCCGCAGATAGCCGAGTTTGGAGCCGCAATCGTAACGTGCCCCGTGATAGCGATAGGCGAAGACCGGCTGTTCTTTGAGAAGCGAGGCAATGCCGTCGGTGAGTTGAATTTCGCCGCCCGAGCCTGGATCGATATTTTCGAGGTGATCGAAAACCTGCGGCGTCAGGATATACCGCCCGACGACCGCCAGATTGCTTGGCGCGTTTTCAGGCAAGGGCTTTTCGACGATACCAGTGACGCGTTCGTTTTGCGCGTTCCACGGACTGCTGGACACGATGCCGTACTGGCGGGTTTCCTGGGCCGGAACTTCCTGGACGCCAAGCACGCTGGCGCGTTCCTGGTTATAAATCTCGACCATTTGTGCCGTCACCGACGGCATACCGGGTGCGACATCCATCAGGTCGTCGGCCAGCAGCACGGCGAAGGGTTCGTCGCCGACGACCGGCCGGGCGCACAGCACCGCATGGCCCAGGCCGAGCGGCTCGGTCTGCCGGATGTAAATGCAAGTGATGTTTTTCGGGATCGACATTTTGAGCACGTCGAGCAGACTGTCCTTGCCGCGCGCCTCGAGCTCGGCCTCCAGTTCGTAAGCCTTGTCGAAGTGGTCTTCGATGGCGCGTTTGCTGCGGCCGGTGATGAATATCATTTCCGTGATGCCTGCCTCGACCGCTTCTTCGACGGCATACTGGATCAGCGGTTTGTCGACCACCGGCATCATTTCCTTAGGACTTGCCTTGGTCGCCGGCAAAAAGCGGGTGCCAAGACCAGCCACGGGAAACACGGCTTTCCTAATTTTTCGATACATGAATATTCCTAAATGTCGGCTTTCAAGAGGCCTAATAAATCGTCTTCGGACAATATCCTAACACCCAGCGCCCGAGCCCTTTCCAATTTGCTGCCAGCCTCGGCGCCGGCTACGACATAATCGGTTTTTTTGGAAACCGACTGCGCAACTTTCGCACCCGTCGCGAGTATGCGCTCGGCGGCCTGCTCGCGGCTCAAGGTCGGCAGTGTACCGGTCAACACGAAAACCTTGTCGACCAGACCAGTCGCCGCCTCGGGCTTGGGCGGCGGCGCCGACCAGTGCACGCCCGCTTTCTGCAGATCATGCACGACCTGTCGATTGCTGGGTTGGGCGAAAAATCGGCTGAGCGACACTGCCACGACCGGCCCGACATCGCTGACGCGTAGCAGCTCCTCGGTCGACGCCGCCATCAAGGCTTCGATCGAACGGAAATGCAGCGCCAGGTCGCGCGCCGTGCTTTCGCCTACATGTCGGATACCAAGCGCAAAAATAAAACGCGGCAAGGTCGTCTGGCGCGAACCGGCCAAGCCATCGAGCAGCTTTTGCGCCGACTTGTCGCCCATTCGATCGAGTCCGATCAAAGCCGCCGGGCTCAAGGTATACAGATCGGCGGGGGTGCTGACCAGGTGACGCTCGACCAATTGGTCGACGATTTTATCGCCCAGTCCGTCGATGTTCATTGCTTTGCGATGTGCGAAATGCAGCAGCGTCTGCTTACGCTGCGCCGGGCAGACCAGCCCGCCGGTACAACGCAATATCGCCTCATCGGGACTGCGCGTCGCTTCCGAGCCGCAGGCCGGACAATGCGTTGGCATGGTGAAAATCTGCGTATGGTCCGGCCGCCGTTCGAGGACAGGGCTCATCACTTCCGGGATGACGTCGCCCGCCCGGCGGACGATGACCGTGTCCCCGATACGCAAATCCTTGCGATCGATTTCGTCTTGGTTATGCAAAGTCGCCGATGACACCATGACACCGCCGACCAGCACGGGCGCGAGCCGGGCTACCGGCGTCAAGGCGCCGGTCCGACCGATCTGCACGTCGATAGCCTGCAAGGTGGTCAACGCTTCCTGAGCGGCGTATTTGTGCGCTAAGGCGAAACGCGGCGCGCGCGATACGAAGCCGAGCTTGCGCTGCTGTTCGAGCCAATCCACTTTGTAGACGACGCCGTCGATGTCGAACGGCAAACCGTCGCGCCGGGCGGCGATTTCGCGGTGATACGCCAATAACCCGGCGACGCCCTCGACTTGTCGGCGCAGGGCGTTGACCGGCAAACCCAGCCGGTCCAGCGCGTCCAGCACGCCGGTGTGCATCACGGGTGGCTCGACCGCATCGCCCCAGTCGACCATGCCCAAACCATAAGCAAAAAACCGCAGCGGCCGCGTCGCCGTGATTCGCGGATCGAGCTGGCGGAGGCTGCCGGCAGCAGCGTTGCGTGGATTGGCGAAGAGCTTGTCACCGTTTGCGGCCTGCTGGGCGTTGAGCCGTTCGAAATCGCGCCGGTACATCAACACCTCGCCGCGCACCTCGATCAGCGGCGGAACATTCGGCCCTCGCAAACGCAAGGGAATGGCACGCACGGTTCGAATATTGGCGGTGACGTTTTCGCCCAGCGTGCCGTCGCCGCGTGTCGCGGCTTCGATCAACAAACCATTTTCGTAGCGCAGACTGATGGCCAGACCGTCGAACTTCGGTTCGACCGCGTAAGACAGAAGCCAGTCGGGCGACAGAGCCAAAGCATCGCGGCAGCGTTTGTCGAATGCGACGATCGCCGCGTCGTCAAAGGCGTTGCCCAGCGACAGCATCGGTACGCGGTGCTTCACCTGACTGAAGCTCGCCACAGGCTGCCCACCGACCCGCTGCGTTGGCGACGCCGGATCGAGCAAGTCGGGATGCAGCGCTTCGAGCCCTTGCAGCCGGGCGAACAACCGGTCGTACTCGGCGTCCGGCACAAGCGGATCGTCAAGCACATAGTAAGCGTGATTCAACCGTTCGATTTCGGTGCGCAGCTCGGCTGCGGCCCGCGCGGGATCGGTCGGCAGAGAGGACATACCCTGGCTGCTCAGGTGAACAACAGACGCGATGCGTGACTGCCCGGCGCGAAACCGGCGTCGGTCAACTGCTGAGAACGCTGCGCCAGTTGCTGGTGAATTGCTTTGAGTGCGGCCGGCGTGACGTTGCGGCCAGCATCGTCCATGAGATCGCCATCGAATCGATGCACGATCTGGGTGGCGATTTTGGCGATACTGTCGAGGGCATGAATCGGATCGACGGCGTTAGGCACGTCGAGCGAAAAACTCAGGACCCGCTTGCCGGGGGTTTCGTGAATGACGGCCGACGCCAGTGCTTGCCCGCCCTCGGCGAGCCACCATTGCCGCCCGGCCTGCACCCAGCCCGCCTGCATCAACTGCTCCTGCACACCGGTGACACCGACGGATTCGGGCAGCACGCAATGCATGCCGAGCAAGGTATCGAGCGCGGCCGCCCGTAGATCGAGTTGCTCGGCGCGCGCGATGATCTCGGCCATGTCCGGCAACTCTACGCCGCCGCCATGCGCGGCAGCGAATTGTTCGAGGCGATTGACGAACTCAGAGTATTCGATCGACGTCAACGGGCCTTTACGGTTGGCCAGCTGCACAGCCAACCGGAGCGTATCGATCCGCAAGCCCGGCGAGACGCGCAGCCAGAGCTCGTCGCTGCCGCCTTCAGCAGGCAAAACAGCCAGGCGAACCGGCTTATTCCCAGCCTTATGCAAACCGGCCAGCATGTCAGTCAGCAAGTCGGTCTCGACGGTTTTGTCGAACGCGATATAAACCAGCGCATGTAAGCGCGGATCGGGCTCGGGCGCGGCCCCATCGACAACATCATCAGCAGCGCCCGTGCTGCCCCGCCCCCCGCCACCGAGCATGTACTCGTCGAACTGTGCCGACAGACTTTGCCCAGCTAAGGCATCAGGCGCCCCGGCGTGCATGGTAGGCTCGACCCGCTGCCCACCCGTCAGCAAAGCATCCTCCAAGGGCTCTTCGAACCGCTGCCGGCTTTGCCGCCGGACGCGCCAGTCCTGAATCCAGTTGTAGACGACCATCAGGCCGATGGCGCCGCCGCCAAGGGTCAACAGTGCGATTTGTAAATCGTTCATACGGTTTCCAGTGCCATTTTTTCGGCCGTGTCGAGATCGACAGCCACGATACGCGATACGCCTTTTTCCTGCATGGTAACGCCGATCAGTTGTTCAGCCATTTCCATCGCGATCTTATTATGGGAAATAAATAAAAATTGGGTTTGCTGCGACATTTTGCGCACAAGGCTGCAAAAACGCTCGGTGTTGGCGTCGTCCAGCGGTGCATCGACTTCGTCCAGCAGACAGAACGGTGCAGGATTCAACTCAAAAATCGCAAACACCAGGGCGGTCGCCGTCAGGGCTTTTTCACCGCCCGACAGCAAATGGATGGTGCCGTTTTTCTTGCCCGGCGGCTGCGCGAACACCTGGACCCCGGCGTCGAGCACCTGCTCGCCGGACATGACCAGCCGCGCTTCGCCGCCGCCGAACAGCAGCGGAAACAAACGCCCAAAGTGGCCGTTGACCGTGTCGAAAGTCCCTTGCAACAAACTGCGCGTTTCTTTGTCGATGCGCTGAATGGCGTCTTCCAGGGTGCTCATCGCCTCCTGCAGGTCCGCTATTTGATGGTCGAGAAAGGTCTTGCGTTCCCCGGCCGCTTCCAGCGCTTGCAGCGCCGCCAGATTAACGGCACCCAAGGCATTGATTTTATTGGTGAGCTGAGTCACTTCCGTTTGCAGCGCGGCAGGATTGGGCCGAACCGGCAGCGCCTCGAGCTGGGCCGCGAGCACCTGACGATCGACCAGGGAGTTGCTCAGATGCTCGTCGAACTGCTCGACCGTCAAGCGCGCCGCCTGCTCCTGCAAGGTCGCGTTTTGCAACGCATCGCGTACCGGCAAACTGGTCCGTTCGGCATGACGTTCGGCCTCATCGGCGAGGCGCAAGGCTTCTGCCAACTCGTCAGCCTGCCGCCGCGCGTCGGATAATCGTTCTTCGGCGAGCAGGCGCGCTGCCAGCCCCTGTTGCAGCATGTCCTGCAGATCGGTCGACTCGCAAACGGCGAGTTCGGTCGTCGCGGCGATCTGCGCGGCATCGAGCTGTGCCGTCTGCGCATCGGCCATCGCCAAGTCGCGTTCGGCACCCTCCTGACGGGTCGCGAGCGCCCGCGCTTCGAACTCGGCCTCGCGCAACTGGCGTTCCGCTTCGCGCACCAGGGCTTCCCGGTCGCGCAGCGCCCGCTCGGCCTGCTGCGCATTCGCCTGAGAGGACTCGGCGGTAACTGCGGCGGCCTGCCGTTCGGTTTCGGCGTGGTCCTGTTCGGCATCGATGGTTTCCAAGGCCGCCAACTGCTCGGCCCGTTCATCTTCCAACAAGCTGAGATCGAGCGCCAGTCGATCGATGCTCTGCTGGAAACGTTCGCGCTGCTCGTCGGCCTTCAAAAGACGAATCTGCAGATCGTGCACCTGACCGCGCAGCACATCGCGCTGCTGGCGACTGGTTTGCTGAGCCTGCTCGGCTTGCAACAATCGGGTTTGCAGGCTGGTCACGGCCTGCCCGCTCTCGCTGGCCAGAAGCGCCAGCGCGCGGCTTTCGCGCTCCAGATCGTCGAGTTCGCGTTGCCGGGCGAGCATTCCGGCGGACTCGTCCCGGTCGGCGTAGATCAGCAAGGCTTCGCGCCTGACGCGATGGCCTTGTGGCGTCACCAGACAGTCGCCCGCTGCAAGGTCAGACCGGCGATCCAGCGCCTGCCCCAGCGAGTCGCACACGAAAAACCCGCTCAACCAGTGGTTCAGTAAGCGCTGCAGAGTGGGATCGTCGCTGCGCACCAGACCCGTGAGAGCATCGGGACGGCTTACAGTAGCAACGCTCGGCAGCGTGGCTTTCGAATCCAAGAAAGCCACAGCGCCGCCGGGCAGATCGGCGACGGCATGACGCAGCCCGTCGAGCGAATCGACCTCGCGGGCGGCGAGCTGGTCACCCAACACGGCTTCGACAGCCTTCTCCCAGCCAGGCTCGACGCGCAGCCGGGCCAACAAACGCGGCCGTTCGGCCAGGCCGTGCTTCTCCAGCCAGGGACGCAAACGATCGTTCGCCGCGAGTTTATTTTGAATCTGCCGGAGCGCCTCGAAACGGGCCTCGACCGTCGTGAGCCGTTGCTGATCCTGACGAGCGGCCTGCTGGGCCGTTTGCAGCGCCGGTTTGAGCTCGGCCAGCGCGACGTCGGCGGCGAGGCACGCATCCTCGACGACAGCGAGCTGCCGCTCGAGCTGTTGGCGGCTGGTTTGCAAGGCCGCCGCCACCTCCGGATGAACAGGCTGCAGGAGAGATCGTTCAGCTTGCAAACGCGCAGCTTTCGTTTCCAACTGTTCCAGAGCGCGCCGCACGGCGTCGCGTTGCAAACCAAGGCGCGCGACAGTTTGCTGGGAGTCTCCGTGCCGCCGCCGGGCGTCTTCGGCGCGTTGCCGGCTCTGCTCCCATACGGCCTGAGCAGGTTCGAGCTGCAAGTCGGCCTCTTCGTGCCGATAACGGGCCTCCTCGATCGTTTCTTCTACGGTTTGTTTTTCGTCATGCAACGCTTCGAGGGTTCGTCGGGCATCGTCGACCCGGCGCTGCCAGTCCTGGCGCTGTGCCGCCAACTCGGCGATACGCTGGTTCAAGCGTTGCCTAGATTCATTGAATACGCGAATATCGGACTCTATGCGGCTGACTTCATTAGACTTTACCTGGTGTAGCTGCTGGGCGGCATCGACGGTTTGCTGAGCGGCGTGGTGGCGTTCGCGCAGCAATACGGCTTCGGTCTGGGCACGGACTGACTGGGCGTTGAGGCTTTCGAGCTCGGTTTGCAGACGCAAGGCCTCCATCTGATGGCGCTGCTGCTCAAGCAGCGCGTTTTGCCAGCGGATCAGCCATAAAAAAAGCTGCTTGAGCTGGCGAGTCTCATCGTAATCGCGATATTGTCTAGCAATTTCAGCCTGTTGCTGCAAGGTTTCAATGTTGTTATTTAATTCGCGGACGATATCTTCGACGCGGGTCAGGTTGTCACGGGTATCCTGCAGCCGATTGGCGGTTTCGCGCCGGCGTTCCTTATATTTGGAAACGCCAGCCGCTTCTTCCAGAAAAACCCGTAACTCTTCGGGACGGGCCTCGATCAGCCGTGCGATCATACCCTGGCCGATGATCGCGTAAGCCCGGGGACCCAGGCCGGTGCCGAGAAAAATATCCTGAACATCGCGGCGCCGCACGACCTGCTGATTGATGTAATAAGTGGACGTGCCATCACGGGTCAGGACACGCTTGACGGCAATCTCGCTGAACTGATTCCAGTGACCACCGGCACGCGCCTGGGCATTGTCGAACACCAGCTCGACGCTGGCTCGGGAAGCGGGCTTGCGCGTGGTCGAACCGTTGAAAATGACGTCCTGCATCGACTCGCCGCGCAGCTCGGACGCTTTCGATTCGCCCAGCACCCAGCGCACGGCGTCGATGATGTTCGACTTGCCGCAGCCGTTGGGCCCGACGACGCCGACGAGTTGACTGGGCACGGCAAATGACGTGGCTTCCACGAAGGATTTGAAACCTGCCAGTTTGATTTGAGTAAGCCGCACGCGTGTCGCAGGAAGTTATGGAAAATGGCGAGTGGAGCAATCGATCCGGGCGCCGCCGTATAATAGCAAAGCTCGTTTACCTTCATTGTCCGACATGCCGTCTCTACCCAGTAAAAATCTCGAAACTTTCGCCAACCCGAACCCAACGCGCGACTACCACATCCACATGGAAATCCCCGAGTTCACCTGCCTGTGCCCGCTTACCGGGCAGCCGGACTTTGCGCATTTCACGCTGGACTACATCCCGGACAGCAAAAACGTCGAGCTCAAGAGCTTGAAAATGTACATGTGGACGTATCGCAACGAAGGTGCGTTTCACGAGGCGGTCACCAACCGCATCGCCGACGACCTGATCGTCGCGATCGAGCCGCGTTATCTGAAGCTGAGTGCGCGCTGGTATGTGCGCGGCGGCATCTATACCAATGTCGTGGTCGAGCACCGCCGTTCAGGCTGGCAGCCGGCCCCGCGAATCGTGCTGGATGAGTTTCCGCAAACGTTCGCGCCAAACGTCGCGACCGCGACCGGGGCCTGAGCGCATGTTCAATCCTCGTTTGGTCCGGCTCGAACCCTACCCTTTCGAAAAGCTGCGCGCCCTGTTCAGCGGGGTAGTGCCCAATCCTGCGCTGCGCCCGATCAATTTATCGATAGGCGAGCCCAAGCATCCGACGCCGGCACTCATCAAAACCGCGCTGACCGAGTCCCTGGGTGGTTTGGCGACATACCCGACGACGCTCGGCGCACCCGAACTGCGCGCCGCAATCTGCGACTGGATACAGCGCCGCTATGACGTGGTCTGCTCGCCGGCGACACAGATCCTGCCGGTGCTCGGCAGCCGCGAGGCGTTGTTTGCATTGGCGCAGACGGTGTTGGACCCGGCCGACGACGAGGCCCTGGTGCTCTGCCCAAACCCGTTTTATCAAATTTACGAAGGCGCCGCCTTGCTCGGCGGCGCGCAGCCGGTATTCCTGAACACCGACGTGCAGGGCCGTAGCGATTTTGCCGCTGTTTCGCCCGAGGTGTGGCGCAGGGTACGACTGGTTTATGTCTGCACACCAGGCAACCCCGCCGGTGCGGTACTGACGCTCGACCAGTGGCGCTTGCTGTTCGACGCGGCCGACCGCCATGGATTCGTGATCGCCTCCGACGAGTGTTATTCCGAAATATTTTTCGACGAAACGCAACCGCCACTGGGCGGTTTAAAAGCGGCAGCCTTGCTCGGCCGGCCCGATTTCCAGCGCCTGATCATTTTTTCGAGTTTGTCCAAGCGTTCGAACGCCCCCGGCCTGCGCTCGGGTTTCGTCGCTGGTGACGCCGCGGTATTACAGCAGTTTCTGCTGTATCGCACCTATCATGGCAGTGCCATGTCGCCGGCAGTGCAAAACGCCAGCATCGCTGCCTGGAACGATGACGCGCACGTTCGCGACAACCGCGCGGCTTATCGCGCCAAGTTCGACGCCGTATTGCCCATACTTGAGAAAACGCTCGAAGTTTATCGTCCGGACGCCGGCTTTTATGTCTGGGCGAAGGTCCCCGACGCCTTGGGCAACGACCAGACTTACGCCGTTCGCGTATTACACGACCAAAATGTCACTGTGCTGCCCGGGAGTTTTCTGGCCCGCACCACCGAACAGGGCAATCCCGGCACAGGTTTCGTTCGAATCGCGCTCGTCGCGCCGCTTGACGACTGCGTGGAAGCCGCCGAACGCCTATTACTCATCAAGGAAAAAAATGAATAATTTACAAAAACTCATTGAAAATGCATGGGAAAACAGAGCCGACATTTCTCCCACCAACGCGCCTGCGGACGTTCGCGAAGCGGTGCGGCACGCGATACAGCTACTCGATAGTGGCGAGCTGCGGGTCGCCGAAAAAATCGGCGCCGACTGGACGACGCATCAGTGGCTCAAAAAAGCGGTGCTGCTGTCGTTTCGCCTGGAAGACAATGCCGTCATGGCGGCGGGCGGCTACAGCCACTTTTTCGATAAGGTGCCATCGAAATTCGCCGCTTACACGGCCGAGGATTTTCGCCTGGGTGGGTTTCGGGTCGTACCGCCGGCGGTAGCGCGGCGTGGCAGTTTCATCGCCAGGAACGTCGTGCTGATGCCCTCCTACGTGAATATCGGCGCGTATGTAGGCGAGGGAACGATGGTGGATACCTGGGCGACGGTCGGCTCGTGCGCGCAGATCGGCCGTCATGTGCATTTATCGGGCGGAGTGGGCATCGGCGGGGTGCTCGAGCCTTTGCAGGCCAACCCGACCATCATCGAAGACAACTGTTTCATCGGAGCGCGCTCGGAAATCGTCGAAGGCGTGATCGTCGAAGAAAATTCGGTGATTTCGATGGGGGTTTATATTGGCCAGAGCACCAAAATCTACGACCGTGAAACCGGCGAAGTGAGCTATGGCCGCGTGCCGGCCGGGTCGGTCGTGGTATCAGGCAGTCTACCTTCCACCGATGGCCGCTACAGCTTGTACTGCGCCGTCATCGTCAAGAAAGTCGATGCGCAAACCCGCTCGAAAACGGCGATCAACGACCTGCTGCGCGGCGTATGAGCCACACAACGGCCGATGACCCGACGGTCTATGGTCTGTCGAACTGCGGTACCGTCAAAAAGCTGCTGGTTTCTTTACGCGCCGAGCAGCGGCCGTTTTTGTTTCACGATTTCAAAAAGCTCGGCGTGAGCGGCGCGCAGCTCGATCGTTGGCTGGCGCAAATCGACTGGCAGTTGTTGTTGAACCGCAAGGGGACGACATGGCGCAGCTTACCGGCGTCGGTACAGGCATCGGTGATCGACACCGCCAGCGCCCGCGCGGTCATGCTCCAACATCCGAGCTGCATCAAGCGGCCAGTGGTCGAATGGCAAGGCACCGTCACCGTAGGCTATACCTCGCTGCCCGACACTCCGTCAAAGAACCGTTGCGCTCATCGTTGAGTCGGAGCCGGCACGCTTGACTTCGATCAAGCGCAGCGACCCGCTGGCCGATAAACGATACCGCTCGGTTGATTGGTGTTGTCGAACTCATTTAATTCGAAGCAGCGGTCACTTCGACTTTGAGTGGCTGTTGCGGAATATCAGTCAGCCGTATTTGATTGACCACACGAACCATCGTGAAGGCTCCGCTTTGGTGCATGCACGATAGCAAGGCAGCCAAGCTGTCGGCGTTGCGTGTTTCGGCGGTGATGCCCGTGCGCAGCCGGACATGGTCGTACCGGACCGTTAAAAATGCCGTTTCGGCGTTGGTGCATGGTTCGAGCAAATCCAGAACTTGCAGAGGCGCGTTTAGCAGTTTTTGAATGCCCTGCAAGACTTGGCGTTCTTGCTGCAACGCTTTCAAAGCCGTTGCATCCAGGGTGGCCGCGCGGGGCCGGCGTTCGCGGGCTGCGCTGGCCAGCAAGCGGCGGCTGTCTGCCAGCCGAAGCTCCAAATGATGCGTTTTTTGCTGCAAGGCGTGGATGCGGGCGATCAGACCGACGTCCAGGAACAGGGTGATCGATAGCAAGGCCAGCACCGCCACCGCCGGACGTGGCCTGGCGACGAAATCGATGGCAGGAATACGCATGCGCCGGAGGCTCATGGCCATACGTCCATCGCGTCGAGCTCGATGCAGGGCGCTGCAGACAAACCATGCCGGGTGGCGAAAGCTTCGAAGATGGGTGCGAGCGGGGCGTGCACTGCTGCGGGACGGCGCACAGTGCGAAAGCCCTGCCAGCCTCCATCCCGGCAGGCCAGCAAGGTCAGATAGCCCGGCTCGCGAATAGCCAAAACCGCATCGACCGGCAGCTCGACCGTGGCCGTCAGCGCCGCTAGCAGCGGCCGCACGGAACACAACCGCAAGCCATGCCGCCCGGCAAACGCCTGACACTGCTGGAACAGCGCCCGATCGATGGCGGCATTCAGCAGGCTGTCGCCCGGCCGGGCACGGGGCGCCGTCGCTGCCTGCCACCCCTGCGCCGCCAAACCGCTACCGAAAGCTTGTATAAAACCATGCTCGAGATACGCCTGAAACTCCACAGGCGCCAACGAGTCGGGCCAGGTATCGAGCATCCAGACCGCGAACGGCGAGCCAAGAATGATTTCGCAGCGAGCAAGCGGCGGCAGCTCGGCGAGAAGCCGCGACAACTGCTGCCAAAAGCCAGCCAGCGCGTCGACCTCGAACTGCAGCGTGTGGCGCTGCGCCACGCGCGCCCAACGCAGCACCTCGACCACGCCGGCGTTTTCGTACAAGACAATACGCAGACCGTTCATCATTGGCCGCGCAAGCCCACGACCCGGACCAGCTCGTGCAGCGAGGTCCCACCGCTCCGCACCAGGTCGAGCGCCCGGCTGCGCAGGGTTTTGAAACCGGCAGCCAAAGCATGGCGGCGCAATTCGACAAGCGGCGCGCGCCGGACGATCAGTTCGCGCAGCCCGTCGTCGAGCGGCAAAATCTCGACGATGACGGTGCGCCCCAGATAACCCGTACCGCGACAGTGGCTGCAACCCTGTCCTTTTTGCAAGGGCGCCGTCATCTGCGCAGCCTCCGGCAACTGCGGCAGCCACCCCTCGGGATCGCGGTCGGGACCGATGCAGTGTGGGCAGTTCTTGCGGATCAAACGCTGAGCGACAACGCCATTCAAGGCAGCGACGAAATGATAAGGATCGACCCCCATGTGCGTAAACCGACCGATGACGTCGAACGTATTGTTGGCGTGCACGGTCGTCAGCACCAGGTGTCCGGTCAAGGCCGACTGAATGGCAATCTGTGCGGTCTCGTTATCGCGGATTTCGCCGATCAGTATTTTGTCGGGATCGTGCCGCAAAATGGAGCGTAGGCCACGGGCGAAGGTCAGCCCCTTTTTATCATTGACCGGAATCTGCAAAATGCCCGGCAGGTTGTACTCGACCGGGTCTTCGATGGTGATGATTTTGTCCTCGCCGGTATGCAAGAAGTCGACGACCGCATAGAGCGTGGTGGTTTTACCGCTGCCAGTCGGCCCGGTGACGAGCAGCATGCCATGCGGCTCCCAGGCGAGCTGCCGGATCAGCGTCTGATCGTCGGGGGCAAAGCCAAGACTGTCTAAAGTAATCGCCTGACCACCCGCAAGATTTTTTTTATCGAGCACGCGCACCACGACGTCTTCGCCGATCGCGCTCGGCATCACCGATACCCGAAAATCGACCGACCGACCGTTCAGCGATAACTGAAAACGGCCGTCCTGTGGAACGCGCCGCTCCGCGATATCGAGCTCGGCCATGACTTTGAGGCGGGATACGATCTGCTCGGCCAGCTCGGGGCCAGACGATTGCTGCAGGATACTCAACACCCCGTCGAGCCGGCATTTGATCTGCAGACCGTGGAGCGTGGTTTCGTAATGAATGTCGCTGGCGCCGATGCGCCAGGCATCATACAGCGAGGCGTTGACGATGCGCACGACTGGGCTGTGGTCCTCGGCGATGCTGGTCAAGGTCAAGCTCGGCGAATCGGTGGCCTGCCCGCCCGGTCCGCTATCGACCACCGAGTCGACAGCGCGGATGCTCGTCTCGTCGCGTCGTAAGCGTGCGGTGATCGCAAGCGCGCGCGTGAACGCGAAACGGTGCGGAGTGCGAAAGCGGACCGCCAAGGCCGACATTAAACGCTCGTCGAACGGATCGGCCAACAGCCACAGCACATCGCCCTCATAAGCAAGCTGCAGCATGCCCCGCCGGTCGCATTCGGCGAAACTCACCTGGTCGTAAGAGGTAATCGCAAGCTGCAACTGCCGCTCATCGAAATACGGCACACCGATCGCCGCTCCCAGCTCGGCGAGTGCGCGATCGCGGGCTGCCGCATCGTCGGCGTAGCGGGTTTCGATAGCGTCGATCGCATCGCGGATATCGCTCATTGCAAAGCCCCCGCAAGCTCGAAAATGGGCGAATACATCAGCACGACGATCAGCCCGATGAAGCTTCCCACGCCAAGCATGATCAAGGGTTCGAGCACGCGCGCCAGCCGATCGATGCGGTAGGCGAGCTTTTGTTCGATGAACCGCGCCATGTGGTTGAAAGCGGCGGCGACTTGCCCGGAACGCTCACCGGCCAACAGTATCCGCTGCGTCACGGGATCGGTAAGCTGACAGGCGATAAAGCTGTGTCCAATGCTCTGCCCGCTTTCGACTTCGCGCAATGCCGTGTCGAAATGGGCCGCCAGCAGCGCGCCGTTCAATGTCCGGCACATCGTCATCGCCGGCACGAACGCAATCCCGGCATCAAGCAGCATCGCCAATGTACGGTAGAGCCTCGCCAGCCCGTACTGTCGAAAACTTTGTCGAAGCCAGCGCTGACGCGCCAGCGCGGCGGCCAGCCGTTTTCTCACCATGGGCAGCGCCAACACCGCCGTGCTGAGCGCCACCGTGCCCAGACCTGCCAGCAGCCACTGCCAAGGTTGGTTGGCAATCGACTGCCCGAGCTGCAGCAACAGCCGCGTCACCGATGGCAAACGATCGATCCGGTCGGCAAACACCACGCTGAATTTCGGAATTACATACGCCACCAAGAACAGCACGACCAGAAACGATGCGCCCAGCACGATCGCCGGATAGATCGCCGCCGACACGAGCTTGGCGCGGAGCTCGTCCAGCCGTTCGCGGTAAGCCAGGTAGCGGTCGAGCACTGGAATCAGCGAACCGCTCCGCTCGCTGGCCTGCACGCTGGCAATAAAAAAGTCCGGAAAGACATGGTCCCACAGTTTCAGACTCGCCGATAACCGCTGTCCGCTCAGCAAAGCCGCCAGCACCTGACGATAAATACGATCGAGCGCCGCATCGCCCGGACGGGCGCTCAACGCCTCGACAGCTTCGACGATGTTCAGCCCCGATTCGAGCAATACTTTCAATTCCTGAGCAAAAACCGTGGCGATTTTCGAATCGCGGCGCCAGCGCGAGAGCGAGGTTTCCGGTTCGAGACTGAGCACAACCCCTCCCAGACGGGCATATCGCTCCTTGAGCAGTATCGGGTCTCCCTGCACCAGCTCGGTACTGAGCTGGCCAGTGGCGGGATCCAAGCATTTGACGCGGTAGCGATGAATCATGGCGCCGCGTCCACCGGCCGGTAAAAAAACTGCCAGTCGCGATAGCCCAGCGCACCACCGAAAGTCTGCTCGGCAGCGGCGAAGTTGGCGGTTTTGAGCGGCTCGCCGTTGGCCAGACTGTAGACGCCCATCAGTCCACCCTCGGGCGCGGCCAGCAGACCCCAGCGGGCCTCGCCCGTCAGCGGATCAACCGGAATGCGACGCAAATGCCGCCGAATGTTCAAAAAACGGTCGTCGAGCAGTAGATCGTCGAGCGTGCGTGGAAAGCGCTTGACGCTGCCCGGGCCATTTTCGTAATAGCTGCGAATCGCACGGCGAAAGGTCTGACCGATGCGCAGCAGCTCGGCCTCCTGCGCCCGCTGGCGCTGGATTTGCCATACTGTGGCAAAGCGCACCGACGCCAGCCCGAGGATGCAAATCGCGATCAAGGCAAGCACGTAAGTGAAACCGGAGGGCCGTACGGGGTGCGCAACGGCGTATTTACCAGCTGCCATAGGCACTCCCGTCGCGCGCCGTGCCGGCCGCACCGCTTTTGATGTCAGCGACACCGCCGCCCCGTTCCTGGGGCGCGGCGACGATGATCCAAGTCGTCGTGCTTTGCGTGAGCGGGTCGAGCGGCACGCGGCGGATATAACGTTTGTCCGCAAGCTCCTGCAGGCTCTGCGGATAGCGTCCGTGATCGGCATAAAATTTATCGAGCGTGTCGCGCAGACCACGCAGGTTTTCTTTCAGCACCGCTTCGCCGGCCCGGTCGACGCTATTGAAGTAACGCGGCGCGACCAGACTCAACAGCAGAGCCAGAATCGCCAGCACGATGAGCAGCTCGATCAAAGTGAAACCGCGACGGCGCATCGCTACCATTGCCGATACGCAGTGCCATCGAGCCCAACGCCCGTCGACAAGGAATACACATCGAACACATCGTCGCCAGCCTCCGGCGCGGTGGCCGACGAGCGATAGCTGCGCAAGCCCCAGCGTGGCGGCCCCTCCTCTTTTTGAAACGGATCGCGCGGCACACGCCGCAGAAAATATTGTTTGGTTTTTTGCGCTTGCGCCACGTCCTCCACGCCCTCGACCAGCGCATCGAGGCTGGGCGGGTAACCGGACGCCCCGAGCTGCCTGGCGATGCGGCCTTCGTCATACGCGAGCTTGTAAGCATCGAGCGCTGCGCGCAGTTGCTGCAAAGCCTGGCGCAGCTCTGCCTCTCGGGAACGTTGCACGGTCAGCTCGGCCAGCGGCAAAACGATCACGCTCAGAACTCCCAGGATGGCCAGGGTCACCAGCAACTCAATGACGGTGAAAGCGCGTTCCCGCCTCATGAGGAGGACTGCAGGACGAACGGGGGCGGCAGTGTCACCGGCAACAGCTCGGCGGCACCCAGCGGGCTTGCGTGCAAAACCTTCAGCGCCGACTCGCCCGGCTTCAACAGGCGATAACGCAGTTGCAAAACCGTCTCATCGCCGAAAACGCCGAGGCTGCCGTTACGCGCGGCACTAACGAAGACCCGGTCGTCTTCGATTTGCTGGCTGAAGGTCGTCACACCCTCGTCCTGGCTGAAAAACGCCCCTTCTTTGACCTCGACGATCTGCACCATTTGCGGATCGAAACCGATTTGCAAGGGCAAGGCCTGGATGGCGCCGTCGGTTTTGAGATGCAGCGTCAGGGTTTGCGGTTCGTTGAGCTTGCCGTTTCGCTGTCCATCCCATCTGAGCTCGACGATCGTGGCAGCCCGCGCCGTGACACCACTGGTGCGCTCCGGCGTAACGGGCACAAGGGCCGGCACCGGCGCTGGCGACTCGACCGCCGGTACATTCGGCAGCGGCGCAACGGCTACGACAGCGATTGTCGGCTGGTCGACGGTAGTCTGTGCAGGTGGCTTGACCAAAATTTTCGGACGCACTGGCAGGGCCATCGGTCGTGTGCTCAAGCGCGCATCGGTCCCCGACCAGAATTCGCTTTCGGTGATATCGGGACGCCGAATATTACGGATCAACCGAGGCGTGATCGACAGCACGACTTCGGTTTTTTGCGAACTGTCCTGCGTGGAGCCGAACAGGCGACCGAGCACCGGAATGTCCCCGAGCCCAGGAATCCGGCTGGCGTTCGAGCGTTCGGTGTTGTTGATGAGCCCTGCCAATACCTGCGTTTCGCCGTTTTTGAGTTTGAGGACGGTGCTGGCCGTGCGCGTGCCAATCTGATAGGCCAACGAACCCGCCGCCGTGCGAATCTGATTGCTCACCGAACTAACTTCCAGACCCACCTTGATGGAGACGTCTTCGTCGAGCGATACCAGCGGCTCGACGTCGAGCTTGATGCCGACCTCAGCGTATTGAATATTTTCCGCGACGAAGCCCGTAGCCGTCGTGGTGGTCGACACCACCGGCAGGCGATCACCGATCAGAATTTTCGCTTTTTCGCGGTTTTTCGCGCGAATGCGGGGGTTGGCCAAAATATTCACGTCGCCCAGTTCGCGGCGCAGGTTGAGCGTCGGACTGGAGAAACCGACACCGATCTGATCGGAATTCAAGCCCTGCAGACCGTTCAGGGTCAGCGCCGAGCCAGCGCTGGCCAGCGGCGTCAGCGTCAACTGATTGGGGAAATTGACGCCCAGCTCGTATAGACGGCTATGGTTGATTTCGAGCACTTCGACCTCGAGCATGACCTCCGGCTCTCCGATGTCGAGCGTGGCGATGACGCGCTCGGCCAGGCGGATCGCCTCCGGCGTATCGCGCACGATCAAGGCGTTCAGTTTGTCGTCGACCAATACTTCGCGCAGCTTGAACATGGTCTTGATCTGCGCGCCGAGGGTTTTGGCTTCGGAGTTGGCCAGGAAAAAACTCTTGACCAGCAAGTCTTGATATTCGCGCTGTTTTTCAGGTGTATTGGGATAGATGAGCACGGTCTGGCTGTTCAGTATTTTTTTCGAAAGCTGGTTGGTACTCGCCAGCAGATCGATGGCATCTTCGATCTTGGCATCGCGCAGGAAAATCGTCGCCGTCGCGTCGACGCGCAGATCTTTGTCGAGAATGAAATTGACACCCGAGTTACGGGCCAGAATTTCGAAAATCAGCTTGAGATTGGCGTCGCGAAACTCCAGCGAAACCGGTTTGACTTCGCCGAGCTGCAGGGTCTGGTCGTCGAGTTCACGGCGCAGCTCGGAATCGAGCTGGTTTTTCAAGTCACGCGCCGCGCTATGGCGGGCGTTTTCGCGCAGGATTTTTTCGAGAAAACCTCGGGCACGCTCAGGCTTTTTATTTTTCACCAGCGCCTGGGCCTCGTCCAGCCAGGCCAGGTGGCGGCGGTCGCGATCCAGGTCGTTCAGCATGCCCGTGGCACGTTCGTTGTTCGGATCGATTCGATACAAAGCCTGCAGCGTTTGCCGGGCGCCTGCGTCGTCGCCGGCGTTGCGCTGCTCGAGTGCCTGCGAAAGTAAACGGTTGACGATTTCCGCCTGGCGGTTCAAAAGCGCCGTCCGTCGCACCGTGTCGTGGGGATTCGCCTGCGCAGCGCTCGCCAGTACCTGAATGCTTTCGGCGTAACGACCCTGCGCCAGCAACTTGTCGGATTGGCGTCGTTTGAGCTCGGCGCAGCCCGCCGACCCCCAGCATAATAAGACCGCCGACAGCAATAGGAAATATTTTTTCATGGCTCGCCCACCGGCAGCGCAATGATTTGCCGCTCGTGCAGTGGCAAGTAGGTCAAAACGATTTCGCGTTGTCCGATCGCTTCGACCTTATAAGTGGCATTCAAAATTTTTCCAGTCTCGACCGCTTCGAGCTGATTGCCCTGAATGACGTACCATTTATCCTCGCCCGCAGAGTTTTTGAACCGTCCGACCAGTCGGTACGGTAGGGGCGGCGCGGCCGGTTTAGGCGGGGCCACGCGCTCGGGCGCTGCCGGCGGTGGTGGTGGTGGTGCAACGAACCAGGCGTGCGGCCGGAACAGGTCGACCGTTTTCGTCGGTAGCCCGATGGATTCGCGGTGCAGCAGCGGCTCTGGTCGTGGCGGGACCTGCTCGCGCACGGCTGGCACCGAGCTATCAACCGATAACACCGCGCTTCTGCCGGGCGGGGGCTGTTCGCGATGCCCAGATCTGTCGACGATCAGCACGGTGGCGACCAGAAACAGGCATGCCGACCAGCCAAACAGGCGCTTACGGTTTTGAGTCGTCATTTTTACGGCAATGAAAAACCCACCGAACATCGGCGGTGATTTGTGGATCACTGACGGTCGGTCGATGCAAAGTGAGATCTTTGATCGTCAAAGTCGGATAGCGGTTGAGCAGGTTAAGCAAAAATAGCTTGATACCGGGATAAGTGCCTTTTATCGGGGCCACGATCTCATGCTGAAAAATGATTCCGCCCTGCGCTTTTTCCTGATACTGATAGCTGGAACGCTCCAGCGCGATGCCGGTTTCGGCGGCGATGAGCTCCATGTCTTTGAGTAAAACCATCAAGCGTTTTTCGGGTGGAAACTGCTCCTGGTAACGCCGGTTTTCGCGACGCGGATCGATCGACTGATCGAGTGACGACAAACTGCTGCGCATCGTCTGCAATTCCGTTTGCAGATGTCTGAGCGTCGACTCGCTGCGACGCGTCTGATCGTTCAAATTCACGGCGTGCATGATGAGCCCGGCCGTCGAAAGTATGCAGAGCAGGACGATGGCAAGCTCGGTGCGCGTCAGGCGTCGCATGCGATCCCATATTTTGCGTAGCAAAGCCAGCGCGCGGGGTTGGGCCGGCGCGTTCAATTGCGGATGTCCTGGTTTTCGTTAGCGCCGCCCTCGATGCCGTCTTTACCCAGGGACAACAGCTCGTAATCGCCGTGCTCGCCCGCGATACGATAGGCATACGCCCTGCCCCACGGATCCAGCGGAACATCTTTTTTCAAATACGGACCATTCCAGGTTTTGACGTCGGCGGGACGAACGATGAGCGCTTGCAGCCCTTGTTCATCCGTTGGGTAAGCACCCACGTCCAGCCGATACGTATCAATGGCTTTACCGAGCGCATCGATCTGCGACCGAGCCACCGCTGTTTCGGATTTGCCGAGCTGAGAAAAATAACGCGGAGCGACATAAGCGGCCAGCATGCCGATGATGACGACCACGATGAGCAGTTCGAGAAGGGTGAATCCTGACGTTTTCGTACTAAATTTTTTCATGATGGAAAACTCGATCGACTCGTCAATAAATGGAACACGCATTTTTTGGGTGGCAAAAATTTGCCGGCAGTTCCTTCTTTCAGCGTTTTGAACGGCGGCGGGAACATGGATTGCTTGATGTAATGGGGACGATATCGTCGTTACTTTGAGGAAAAATCATGAATAACGAACAAAAAAACAGCAATCAGTCCAATAAACCTTCACAGCAAAGCCAAGCCGGCGATCAACACCAACAAACCGATGGGAACAAACCGCAAAATCAACCGGGACAAAGTACGGTCGCCCAGCCCGATCACATGAAACTCAAAGACTCTCAGCAAAATCAATCCGGTCAGGGTCACCAGCAAAACCAAGCAGGCCAGAGCAATCAGAAAAGCCAGGCCAGTCAAGGCGCCAATCCAATCAACCCGGCAAACCGTGATGCCAGGCAAGTCGGTTCGTCATCGAACCCCACGGAAAGCGAGCAACACAACCCGCAATCCAAAAGCTGATTCCAGCAGTTTAGGAATGTAGAAGACCGGCCGCTGGCCGGTTTTTTACATTGCAGAATGATTATCCGATAACGAAAGGTCGTTCATCCAAACGGGTGATATGTCGACAGCTAAAAACTCACTCTTTTGAGTAACCGAAGGCAAAGCAAGCGCCACTTACTACTTAGTCGCCCCTGCAAAATTCCCGTACAGCCCTTCAAATCGAAAGCAGCAACCGCCAGAACCACCGACCATTCAGCGTGATTGAGCGCTTGACCCCGACAATCCGCGAACAACGTCGCCAACTGCCGTTAAAAACGCGGCAAAGCCAGTCGCCGATAAGCCAATCGCCAAAAAAAGGCGCAAAAAAAGGCGCTTGATGCGGCCATCGAGCACCGCCCGCATCAGCCAGCGCAGGT
>JBKCTV010000082.1:0-5484 GCA_046318595.1 Burkholderiaceae bacterium
GAATCTGATTGGACGCTTGGCCAAACTTAAAAGCGAGTTTTCTTTTGAAATTGCTTTGACGACCAACGGCGTATTGCTGAGCCAACAGGCGCGCACCTTGAAGAATGCCGGGCTTGACCGTTTGACAGTCAGCCTGGATGCCATGAACCCTGAGGTTTTTCAAAGAATGAATGATTCGGCAATCTCGATCGGGCGAGTTTTGGAGGGCATCGCAGCCGCAGAAAATGCTGGATTTAACGCCATCAATATCAATGTCGTGGTACGAAAAGGTCAGAACGAGGATCAGATCGCACCAATCGCCTTGCATTTCAAATCGACGCATCATGTGCCGCGCTTCATAGAATTCATGGATGTGGGAAATACCAATGGTTGGCAAATCGACCAGGTGATACCGAGCACAGAGGTACGTTCCATAGTGCAACGGTTTGTCGCGCCGCTTTCCAGGATAGGCTTCAGCGGCGTAGCCGAGCGCTGGGCTTATGACGATGGAACAGGCCAAGTCGACTTTATCTCATCGGTTACACAGGCTTTTTGCAACACATGCACCCGCCTCCGCTTATCGGCCGATGGCCAACTGTTCACGTGTTTGTTTGCCAGACACGGCCATGACATTCGTGCTTCATTGCGTTCCAAGGATTCGTTCGCATCGGAATCGAATGGTGGATTGGAAGCGCAGATAAGCAACATTTGGCAGCATCGGACTGATCGTTACTCAGCGCAGCGACTACACCAACCTCAGCGCCTAGCGCGCGTAGAAATGTCGTATATCGGCGGCTAGTAAAAATTTCCTGCCTGATTAGCTCAAATAAGGTAAACTTATGGGATAAACTGTTGTTTTTACATACCTTGATTACCCCATTTGGGTGAGAAAAGACCTCTTTTCGCCTCTACAACTTAAAAATTGGCCGGCTCAAACCGCCCGATGCACCCATGACTGAAGCGACAAAGAACCACGGAAACCTTCGAAGCGCACCCGACCTGGAAGTCATCCGTGCGGGCGATGAGGTACTAAACAGTAGATGGCTCAAAGTCGTCGTTACTGCTTTAAAGGTTCAAGGTATTGCTCTGCCGCTTGCTACTGCAAAACGGCTCATTCGCAGCGACGATGCTTCTTTGCTTGGTGAGCTGACGCCACTCTTCAAACAGTTGGGGCTGGCGGTAGAAACATCACGTAACGTGCGCCAAGACCAGCTCAAACTCGTCAAACCGGGTTCGATCATCGAATTACCTTCCGGTAACCTGCTCGTCCAAGGCACGCCTGAAGCATTGATGGAACTAAAAAACGATTCTGGTCAAGGTCTCGACCCAGCTTCGGTGCTGGGCGGTTCGAACGATTACGTTGTCCACGAATTTTTTAAAAACTCAGCCGACTCATCCGCTAAAAACTCAGGTTCGGCCCAAGCAGTTACCACGCCAGAAAACTGGTGGGCGTTGATTGCAGAGATTCGCCAAGCCAACTGGCTAATCGAGCCTATCAAAAAGCATCAGCCTTTGTTTCGGGAATTGCTGCTGGCCGCTTTGTTCATTAATTTATTGGCATTGGCGGGGCCTTTTTTCTCGATGCATTTATACGACCGCATCATTCCCAACAACTCGATGGACACGCTTTGGATAATGGCGCTCGGACTGGGCATCGCGTATGCCGCCGACAGCGCATTGAAGCTGGCGCGGCATTACCTGATGGATATCGCAGGTCAGCGCATCGATATCGAAGTGACGCAGTCGATTGCCCAGAAGCTATTTGCCACGCGAATGTCAGAATCGACGACGCAGCCCGTGAAATTTTTGCATCAGTACCGCACGTTCGAGGCATTACGCGAACTACTGACATCGAACGCTGTAACCGCACTGGTCGATTTGCCATTTTTAGTGCTCTATATCGGGATCGCCATGGCGGTCCATTGGTTGCTCGCCTTGCCGATTATTCTGAATATAGTGGCCTCGATGGGCCTGACCTGGGCGGGCTATCTTAATTTACAGAAGTTTTCAAAAAACGCTTTGAATGAATCTGCCGATAATCACGCACTATGGCTGGAAACCTTGCAAGGCCTCGAAACCTTGAAAGCTTTTTCTGCTGCCACCTGGAGCAACCAAAAACTGGTCGAATCGACACTGAAGTCCCGCCAAACCGGCGCTCATTTGCGCAATGTCAACTATAGATTGGGCTTATGGGCAGGTTTATTGCAGCAGGCTTGCTGGATGCTGGTATTGATTATTGGTGTCTACCTGATCACAAACTCTGAGTTGACAACAGGCGGCTTAATTGCAGTTTCGATGTTAGCCATGCGATGCGCCAGCCCTATCGGGCAATGGATCGGTGTATTGCTGCAAATCAATACCGTTCACAGCGGTTTTAGTGCCCTGAACCGATTCATGGCACAGCCCGAAGAAAGCAACAGCACTCAGTTACCATTGTCGGCTACTACGGTAAGCATACAATTACGACAGATGAGTGTTAGGTTCAACGACCAGACCGACCCAGCCCTGTACAAGATTAACCTCGACATCCCGCCTGGCTCACGGATCGCTTTGATCGGCCACATGGGTTCTGGAAAAACTACACTGATCAAAATTTTAGGAAGTTTTCTGCCGGTCACTAGTGGTCAATTCCTGATTAACGAACGCGACCATGCGCAATGGCAGCCTTCGGATCTACACGATAACATTGCATATGTCGGTCAACACCCATTTTTATTTCGCGGCAGCCTGCGCGACAATCTATGCCTGGGTCGGCATTGGATATCGGACGAACAATGCTATACCGCATTACGCACCGCTGGCGTCGAAAGTTTAGCCAGTCAGGCCTCGTCTGGACTGAATCGTCAACTGACAGAAGGCGGCACGAATCTTTCTGGCGGTCAGCGTCAGGCGATTGCATTGGCGCGTGTAATGTTGACCGCGCCCTCGGTGATTTTACTCGATGAGCCTGCAAACGGACTCGATGGCAACGCCGAAGAATCCCTGAAAAATACGCTAGCCCGGCTACCGGTTACGACCAGCTTGATTCTTGCCACACACAAAATGTCTTTGTTATCAATGGTCAATCGGGTCATTCTGATGCACGAGGGTCACATCCTCATGGACGGCAAAAACGATGAAGTCATCGGTGCCATGAAGGCAGGCGCAATCGAGCATCGGCCAAAGGCTGCCGGGGCCATAAAATGAGCGGCTTTCTGAAAAAAATAAGTCAGTGCTGGGAGTCAAGCTTTCCGGCACTACCGCCGATTGCCACAAGCGTGCATGACTGGCAAGCACAGCAGGCCATCATCAAAAGAAAATTCAATTTGCTGCGCTATGTCGGGATTACTTTTCTGGCTCTGCTTGTGTGGTCGATGTTTGCTCAAGTATCCGAAGTCGCCCGGGGCGAAGCCCGTATCGTTCCATCACAGAAGCTGCAGGTTGTTCAGGCAGTCGATGGCGGAATCATTTCGCAGATCATGGTTGCCGAAGGGCAGTTCGTCAAGGCAGGCCAAGCTTTATTACAACTCGATCAGACGCGTTTTTTATCCTCATTACGCGAAAATCAATCACTCTACGATTCATTGATCAGCCGAGTGGCCCGCTTGCGTGCATTGGCCGAAGGCAAGCCTTTCAGCGTACCGGACAGTGTGGTGAAGTCTAGTCCGCAAATTGTTGCTCAAGAGCGTGAGCTGTACGAGAACAAAATTCATGAGATGGGGACGTTGATATCGATTGCGCGACAGCAATTGTCTCAGCGTAAACAAGAGCGTGATGAAGCAAATGCGCGCACACGGGCCGCCGGCAGCGCCTTCGAGTTATCTCAACGCGAACTTGAAGCCATGCGCCCACTGACGCGCAGCGGGGCCGTGTCCGACGTCGAAATACTCAAGCTCGAAAAAGAAGTGTCGCGTAACCGCGGGGATCGGGAGATGGCCCAAACTCAAGTTTCAAGACTTAACTATTCTATCGAAGAAGCCAACCAGAAAATCCGCGAAGTTGAACTAAACTTTCGCAACGAAGCAAGAAGAGAACTATCCGAAGCGCAAGCCAAGCTCAATGGGATCAGTGAAACCAATGTCGGACTAACGGATAAAGTACAAAAAACGACGATCAAAGCGCCTGTATCGGGTATCGTCAAGCGAATCATTTTCACCACTCAGGGAGCGGTGGTCACACCCGGCAAAGAGTTACTGGAAATCGTACCAAACGATGACGTACTGATTTTCGAAACCAAACTTTCGCCTCGCGATATAGCCTTCGTTCATCCTGGCCAAGCGGCGGTAGTAAAAATTTCCGCTTACGATTACACCGTTTATGGAGGGCTGCGTGGTCGTGTGGAAAGTATTGGCGCCGATAGTTCAGTCGATGAAAACGGTCGGCCGTATTATCTGGTTAGAGTTCAAACAGAACGAAAAAATTTAGCAAAAACCATGCCATTAATACCAGGCATGGTGGCTGAGGTTGATGTGGTAACAGCGGAAAGGTCTTTGTTGACCTATCTAATGAAGCCCATCCTAAGGGCAAAAAGCCGTGCTTTTGGGGAACGGTAAGCCATTCTTGATGATTAACGCAACAGAACGGACCTTTTTCACTATTTGAAGAAGAGCTACCTGAGCGTGATCGTTACCATGTATTAAGTGTATATAGATTTTGTGGGACAAAAAAATGGATAAGTCGGTTCAAACCAGCAACATTGATTGTGTGAAACCGGGCATCAAAAAGCCGGCCGGGCTAGTCAAACGTCCTCGTTTGACGCCCTTTGAGCCAGACACGATGGTCGTTCATCTAGGGCCGAACACCCAGGGAACGTATGCCGCGCCAAACAAGCCTGCTGCTGAGCTTGCAGGCCCTGGCGACTGGTTGATAAACACCAAGCCGGGCAAGATAAGCCCCATTACGGGTGATCAAGCGTCCATGCCAGGCGATAAGCAAAAAGTCTTATGGGTCGGAACAACTGAGGCAGCCGGCCCGGACAATAGCAACTTAACAAGCAGTAATCCAGCGTTCCATGTGGACAGACAAGAACCTGTCCTCCAGCGCGAATACGCCCAATCGCCACAAACTGTAGCAGCCACTGCAGCCGTCCAAGGCTTCATCCAGACATCTGCTGCAAGCTCGGCAACTGTTACTCAAACGATTCGTGAAGTTCAAGTGATTGAGCGTGAAGCACCGCCCGCACCAACGACTGAGCCTTGCCCTTCATGCCCGCCTCGTCCCTCGTGCCCACCAACAGATTGTGAGCCAAAGCCGACGTGCCCACCGACTCATACGCCAACACCTCCTCCAAGTAATACCCCATGCCCAGGACCAAGCGGCACGCCTGCACCAGGACCAAGCGGCACGCCTGCACCAGGACCAAGCGGCACACCTGCACCAGGACCAAGCGGCACACCTGCACCAGGACCAAGCGGCACACCTGCACCAGGACCAAGCGGCACGCCTGCACCAGGACCAAGCGGCACGCCTGCACCAGGACCAAGCGGCACACCTGCACCAGGACCAAGCGGCACACCTGCACCAGGG
>JBKCTV010000083.1:0-3670 GCA_046318595.1 Burkholderiaceae bacterium
AACATCAAAGCTGACCACATAAAACTTGGTTCTACTGCTTAGAGCTGTGCTGCGTTTCTTTTACTGCTGTTTTTTCCTGCTTTCTGAGCCGCCGTGCAGCACAGAAACGAGATTATGCAGATTTCTTTTTCGTGTGTCAAATCGGCTTTGTCAGCGGTGTTGGAAATCTGCTTTACGCTTGTCGATGAAGGCTTGCATGCCTTCTTTCTGATCATCAGTGGCGAAGCATCCGTAGAACATGGCGCGTTCATACGCCAAGCCCGTTCGGAGCGGGCTTTCGAAAGCGCCGCCGATGGCTTGTTTGACACTTAGCAAGCTAGGCAATGACATCTTCCCAAGCTGAGCCGCAACCGCGAGCGCTTCGGGCAGACAACGCTCGTCGGCCACTACCCGCGATACCAGACCGCTTTTTTCGGCTTCTTCGGCCGACCACAGGCGCCCCGTCAAACACAAATCCATTGCTTTTGCTTTACCGACCGCCCGAGGCAGGCGCTGCGTCCCGCCAGCCCCGGGCATGATGCCCAGCTTGATTTCTGGCTGGCCGAATTTGGCATTCTCTGCGGCAATCACGAGGTCGCACAACATAACCAGCTCGCAGCCGCCACCGAGTGCAAACCCCCGGACTGCGGCAATCACTGGCTTGCGAACTGCGGCGATCCGGTCCCAATTGCGACCGATGAAGTTGCTCCGCTGCGCTTCGGCATAGGTCAAATCGCGCATCTCGGCGATGTCCGCCCCCGCAGCAAACGATTTGTCGCTGCCGGTCAGCACGATACTGTTGAGCCGATCGTCGGCGTCGAGCATTTGCAACGCGTCGACGAGTTCGTCGATCAGCGCATCGTTCAATGCGTTCAGCACCTCCGGTCGGTTCAGCGTGATCAGTGCGAAACGTTCGGCCTCGTGGATGTCCAGCAAAATATATCGATAGCTCATAATATTCGTTCGTCGATTCGGACTGTCCACCATACCCGTAAACGACGATGTTTTGCGCGCCTGCCTCTGGTATGGTTTGGTTTGCACGCCAGGACGCCACTGCCCATGACCATTCGCTACGACATCTGCCCCATCGACCCACATGCGCATCTTTTTAATGTGCGGATGTGCTTCCATCCGCAAGGTTCGACATTTTCCCTGGGCCTGCCGGTGTGGATCCCGGGCAGTTACATGATTCGGGAGTTCGCGCGGCATATCGTGCAAATCGAAGCGCATGATGCGCAAGGCACGCCGATCGTGCTGCAAAAAACGGATAAACACACCTGGCACGGCGAATCACTGGATGGCGTACCTGGCGAGGTAACGGTGACTTACCGGGTATACGCCTGGGATTTGTCGGTGCGCGGCTCACACCTGGATGCGAGCCACGGGTTTTTCAACCCGGCCGCGCTGTGTTTGTATGTGCAGGGGCAAACCGAGGAGGCCATCGAAATCGGTTTGCGCGCAGGCGGGCCCGCGAGCCACGGCTGGCAGGTGGCTACAGGCCTGCATCGCAAGTTCGCCTGGGATGGCATGTGCGCAGCGCTGCCGCTGTTGGCAGTCGGGCAAGCGTTGGAATACACGGCGGCGAACTATGACGAACTGATCGACAACCCCGTCGAGATGGGACATTTTGCGAGCGCCCGGTTCGAAGCGGGCGGGGCGGTTCACCACATCGCCCTACTGGGCGCCTGGGCAGACCTGGATCTGCCCAGGCTCGTCATGGACCTGCAACCGATCTGCGAATACCAGGTCAGTCTTTTCGATCCGGCGGCTGGCCGGGCGCCCTTCGACGAATATTGGTTTTTGATACATGCTGCGCCAGAGGCCTATGGCGGGTTGGAGCATCGCAACTCGACCGCGCTGCTGTGCAGCCCAAAAGACCTGCCTTACACGGGGATGACGGAAACAACCGGCGATTACCGCGGATTTTTAGGTCTGTGCAGTCATGAATATTTTCATGCATGGCACGTCAAGCGGATCAAACCGGCAGCTTTCATACCTTATGACTTAAGCCGGGAAAACTACACGCGCCTGCTCTGGATCTTCGAAGGCTTTACGTCGTATTACGACGATTTGTGCCTGATACGCGCCAAGGCGATCAGCACCAAGGACTACCTGGACCTGCTGGGAAAATCGGTCAGTAGCGTGCTGACCACCCCTGGTCGGCATACGCAAAGCGTTGCCGACAGCTCGTTTGATGCATGGGTGAAGTACTACCGGCAGGACGAGAACGCGGCCAATGCGATGGTGAGTTATTACAGCAAAGGCTCGCTGGTGGCACTGTGCTTGGACATCGGGGTTCGTCGATTTACACAAGGAAAGCAATCGCTAGACGACGTGCTGCGCATTTTATGGACGCGCTTCGGAAAAACCGGGCTCGGCTTGGCGGAAGACGGGTTTGCCGCCGTGGTGAGGGAGGCGGTTGGCTGGGATGCAAGGGCCGTGATCGAAGCGTACGCCGAGAGCACGAGCGACTTGCCGCTCGAGGAGCTGCTAGAGGAGATCGGTCATCGTTTAATTGCGGTCAAAGCGGAAACGACGGTGGATGCCGGGTTGATTGTACAGCCGGACAATGGCGGTTTTTTACAAGTGAAGCGCGTGCGCAGCGGCGGGGCCGGGCACGCGGCCGGGCTGGCGGCAGGAGACACGATCGTGGCGATTGATGACTTCAAAGCGACAGATGCGTATTGGAAAACCCTGCAAAAACGACGCAAGGCGCAGAGCGCGAGCGATGTGCTGGTGTTGCGGCGCGATCGCTTGTTGAATTTGACCTTAGCCTGGCAAGCGGCGGAACCCACGAGCTGGCGAGTCGAACGGCTCAAGCCAGAGGAAAGGTCGGCGGATACGCTGGCTGCACCCTGGGAGACGAGTTGACTTCGTTTTCGATCAGACAGTGTGCCAGTATAGCAACCGACCGTCACCTTGCGCGCTAATAAGCGGTTAACGGCCAGGCTCAGCGGGGGATCGACGGCATGACTTCAAAACCACCTCAGGGGGTAAGATGAGGTCCCTTGAAAATGGTTATCGAAGCTTGCCGAGAACGCAGTAGCATTACCATCCAACCTGGATTGAGCCGCCTCACGAGCCGCCTCACGGTATTTGCTATATAAACTTGACTCAACATCTATTTTCGCAAGATTTAAAAAATCTTGGAAAATGCTTTTTACTTCACAAAACTGCGGATGATCACGAAGGGAATTAAACTGCGGATAATAACCAAAGGGTTTCGACTCCTTTAAAAATTCAAGTGTATATTCGATTATTCCCACAGTTCGCTCATCAACCACAGCACCAAGCCTTGCGAGCAAGGTAATAGCGCGCAATGTATTTTTAAACCAATCAAAAACCTCCAGAGCAGTTTCAGGTTTAAAACGTCCCATTTGCACAATTTCTGGGTGACCGGTTGCTGCATAGTGCAGCGTACCTGCCAGACCAAACATCACTGAATCGCAATTAAATCTTTGCACGCGATTTAGTTCTAATTGATCAAAAATAAGGCTTCCCGGAAAATCCATCAGCGCTGAAAAAGCATTTTTTTCGATTTCCGGTAGCACTTCCGACAATACTTCCTCAGCCATACCCAAGGTCTGCTGATGCAACTCTCTCAACAGGGCCAAATCTTTTTTGGCCTGCTTTACCGCGGATTTATATACTGAAGAATCGATTCCATTTCTTTGTTTGGCACAAAACATAG
>JBKCTV010000084.1:0-3263 GCA_046318595.1 Burkholderiaceae bacterium
GCAACTAATAGCTGTATTCCATTAGTTGATTATGTTGATGTTAAAGATAATACATTTTATAATGTAATATGTGAAATGTATACAAAATATCATTTATTAATTAAAGATAATATAAAAAAAATTAATAGTCCTGTTATTAATAAATATGTATTAAGAAATCGTACTTTACTTGGTACTGTTGCTGATAATATACCAGTATCAAATAATATATTTGTTGAATTACAACCAGTATTTTATTTATTTGGTTTATTATTACCACATATAACAAGAATTGTTCAAATTGATATGTATGGTATGTTTGAACAAATATCAAATTTAAGTGATAATAGAACATTAAGTGAAAATGAATTAAAATTATTAAAAATGACATCCATGAATGATGTAAAAATATTAGATTTAGACGATACACCTTTAACATATGAACAACAAGTAAATATACTTATTTATTTAAATATGTTTTTACATGTTGTTACAAATTCATTATTTAAAATTGATAAAGATGAATTACCTAAAATGGTTGAACAATCGGTTATGAATCAATTTAATAGTATAATTGAAACTAAATTTAAATTACCTGCTATATATGATAAATTAAATCATAATGATCCATATCATGTAAAAGTTTTACGTAAAATAATGTTATCATTTGGTATAAGACCTATAAAAATTCATTTAAAAAGTGCGCCATTATTTGCTAAAAATTCACATATACAAGGTACATCTTCAAATGATGATTTAGAAGATTTTGTTGATTGTATTACTATACCATATGAAAAAATAGATAATCCAGAATTTAGTATACCTATACAATATACTACTTATGATAGTACTGCATCAAAACCAGTTAATCATTTATCAATATATAAATTTCTTGATAAATCATATAAACCTGTTAATATTGATAATAAATTATATTGGGCAGAATTTAATAGAGCTTATGGATTCTTCCCTGTATTTATTAATAGAAGAGATCCACATCTTAAAAAAGATTATGAACAATTATTAACAATAAATACTGATTGTTGTGAATTAAAATTTAATACAACACAAATTGATCCAAGAGATTTATTTTGTCCATATAATATTGTTGATAATTACGATACTTCTATATATGATGAACGTCCAGTAAAAATTAAAGGTCAACAATATTTTCCATTTATAATCATGGGTGTATTTTTAAATAATTCAGAAAAAACAGCATCGATTGAAGATGTTGAATTTTTATATATTAATTCATTATATTCTTCTAATAATGATTTTACTAGTGGAAACAGATTTAAATGTCCTACTATTAAAGATTTAATAGAAAAATTTGATAAAGAATTTTTTTGTGGTGGTAAAACATCTAAAAATTCATATCAATGTAGTAGTGATGGTGATCGAAACTTTTCATTTGATACAATATTATCAAAACTTGAAAATAAATGTTGTGATCAAGCTAATTTTGAAAGTTTTCAAAGTATTATTGATAATCAACCCAATGTTGGTTTATTATATACATCAAATAGAAGTTGTTCACAACCTATTTTTGTTGTTGATACTGATCCAACACCAGAATTTAGTGCACATTTTGAAAATATTACAACTGTCAAATTAACACAAATTGAATGTTTAATATCATCAAGTGCTACGACTATAATATATTTAGCAGATATTGATTGTTAAAAAAAAAATATATATATATATTTATGATTGAATTTAATTATTTATCTAATGGCGATTATTATCAACCAGAACTTAATGATAAGTTATATAGTTTTGAAAATGGACTTCTAGATGAATTAATGAATATGTTTTTTGGTCAACAATATTATGATCAATAATAAATATAATAATAAATAAAATAATATAATAATAATAAATAAAATAATAAATAAAATAATAAATATAATAATAAATAAAATAATAAATATAATAATAAATATAATAATAAATATAATAATAAATATAATAATAAATATAATAAAATAAATAAAATAAATAAAATAATAATGTTTATAGTTTTTTATTTACACTTATTTGTTATTATCAGACTTTTCAAAATTACAAACCTTTCGATATCTATATCATCGTTACCGAGAACTATAAAATTTTAGGTAATGAAAGAGTCTGTTTCATGTTTTCTAAAAACAATTCTCTTTTCATTAAATTGTGATGTCTTATCAAAATCGATCTTATAGTATCCACACCAACAGTGTGTAAAATTCTGCTCGTGTGACTTTAATGACAACTTGATCTCCAGCATTTTTTTTCGTTACATGCGTAAACGGTTGAAAGTTTTTGATCTCAAGATAGATTGCTATTTTTATATTATTGATTAATTAATCCGATTCAATATTTGATGATGATAAATCATCTGTTAATATATCAAATAAATCTGGATCAAATCCATCCTTTTTAATTCTATTTCTTATTTTTATTACAGTATTTACTTTTAAATCATGTTTTTCTCTTTCAGTTAATAATAATAATTTTTGTTTTGATTTTCGTTTTTTCATGTAATTTTTTAATTTAAATGATTCTATATTACAATATTTTGTATTTTCATCTAAATCTGCATCATAATCATCATCTTCAGTCGTGCTTCCTTCATCTTCAGTCATATCTTCTTTATATACTTGATCTAACAATTTATCATCGTATATATAATTCTTATCTTCATATATTTTATTTAACATATTATCATGTAATATATCATTTTCTATATCATCGTCAATCATACTTCCTTCTATATAATTATTATCTTCATCTTCAATCATATCATCTTCAGTCATGCTTCCTTCTATATAATTCTTATCTTCATATATTTTATTTAACATATTATCATGTAATATATCATTTTCTATATCATCTTCAATCATACTTCCATCAACTTCAGTCATACTTCCTTCAACTTCATTCATACATTCATCATATATATGATTTAATATATTATCATATTCTCCAATCATACTTCCATCAACTTCAGTCATACTTCCTTCAACTTCAGTCATTCTTCCTTCAACTTCAGTCATGCTTCCTTCAATCGTGCTTCCTTCAACTTCAGTCATGCTTCCTTCAACTTCAGTCATGCTTCCTTCAACTTCAGTCATGCTTCCTTCAATCGTGCTTCCTTCAACTTCAGTCATGCTTCCTTCAATCATGCTTCCTTCAACTTCAGTCATGCTTCCTTCAACTTCAGTCATGCTTCCTTCAACTTCAGTCATGCTTCCTTCAACTTCAGTCATGCTTCCTTCAACTTCAGTCATGCTTCCTTCAACTTC
>JBKCTV010000085.1:0-3464 GCA_046318595.1 Burkholderiaceae bacterium
ATCGGCCTCCTGCTGGCGCCTCCGGGCCTCCTCGACTTGGGCTGCGATCTCGGGGCCCATGCCCTTGAGTTCGCCTAGCTGGCGCTCCAGGGCCCGGACGCGCTCGCGTTCCTTCCGCAGGGCATCACGGCCCGCCGGCCCGAGGTCTTCATCCTCAACCGGATCGGTCTTGGCCTTTGCGGTCTCCTGCCCGCCGCCATCCTCCTGCCCTTCGGGTGCAGAATCAGCATGCGGGAACAGCTCCGCCAATGCAAAGCGGGCTTGACGTTTGGTCTTCATGCGTTGCCGGGGCATCGCGCCACCGGTGCAAGTTGCCCCCGTAGTTTTCCCGTTCGCCTGTCAGCCTTTCGCTACACGCTTCACCACGTTGTCAATCATGCGGCGGCGATCCTCCGCTTGCTGCAGCCGGCGGCGGTTCGTCAGGGCCATCAATGCGGCCACCTCCGTCAGGGAAGCCGCCGCGGCGGGGATCGTTACGGGCTGATCGGTGTTGTTCATGGGGGCAGGGGGTCAGAACTTAAAGGCGGTCGTCGCCGGGTCCGCCTCGGCGAGAGCCTTGGCCTCATCATCGGACAGCATAAGGTCATCGGTGGTGAACCCAAGGCGGGTCAATTCAAGCCAACATGCTAGCGGGCGATTCCAGTCCCAAGCGGCAACAGGAATCTCGTGCTCACTGACAAACCACAATCCGCCGGTTTCGATGTGTTTTTGCGTTTCAGGCACAGACGACTGAAAAACCTCCCTCGTGTATTCGCCGCGATTGGGCCGAAGGGCAATAGGCACGATGGTATTATTTTCCGTTCTGAAGGTTAGCGGGTTGCTGTAGTCTAGCGGTATGTCGTAAGCAGGCGCCCGGAAGTAGTAATACGTTTTTGTGGTGTCCACGGTTGCCTCTGGTATCGCCACATTAGTGGTTAGGAAGTATGGCGGGGCATCTTGCGGTATGTAGTTATCGCGGGCGTGCTGGTAGCTGCTGGCCTTGGTTAGCATGCTGGTGTCGCCGTCTTCCTTGTGGAACTCACCCGTATAGTTCTTGAGAAAAGAGAAGACCGCTGGAGTCCGCCCCCATCCTGGGGTCTGTCCATCTGCGTCGCGGTTCACAAGGTATCCATAGCCGTAGGAGCGCATAAGCGGATGCCAAACGTAAATGCCAGCAATATCGGGGCCTCCTGGAGTGCTGAATTGCAACAGGGTTGGCACTTGGTAGGCGTTTGGGGTGAACGTTACCTCCCAATCTTCGTTGAAACCAAGCGAACCGACTACCTTTGACTCTTGGTAGGTTTTTCCGTGAATCTCCGTCAAGGTGAGCCAATGCACGTCCCATGCGGCAAGCTCAAGTATGTTTGCCGTAAGTATCGCCTCGCTCGTGGTGTAAATCCTGATCCCCTCGGCTATCTCGTATTTTTGCCTTAGGATGGCCTCTAGTCCTGCCGGCCAAGATGCCATGACCTTGATTGACTGCTTGGACACAACTACCGAATACTTATAGTCCGAAAAGCTGGTGTTCTTCACAAACCGTCTGCCGCCTGTGGTGGTGGTCTCGGTGTATGTGTCAGGGTACGGGCGTAAGTCGGCACCGGTGAAAAGCGTATGAACAATGGTCACCTGTCCGCTCCCATCCGACACCGGCACATCTCTATAGCCCAAATAGGTAAAATCCGAATCAGCCCCCGCATGGGGCGCGCCTGGTACTTTTTCGTAGGCGTAATGGGCGTCAGTATCGTATTCAGCAGTTGCTGAATACCCATAAAACAACAGCACAACCCGATCGCCACCGGCCGGTAGTGCCTCGTACCATCGCGGCGCGTTTGGCAGATTTATCACTACCGAATGCTCTTTGCTCGCTGTCCATATTAACAGCCTGCCGGTTGATACTGGCGGAGCACCGTCGCGGCGCCACTGGAAATAGGCACCAGCCACCTTGAAACGCTTGCCAGGAATCCTCGCCCGCACCTCCGGCGGTGGGTCAAGCTCCGGGACCGCTCCGCGCCATGGATCGTCCTTTGCTGCCCTGCTGGCTGGGTTGCCCACGAAAGACCGTGCGCGTTCCGCCAGCCGTTCCGCCTCGCGTTCTGCCCATCCTTCCGCCTGTCGATCTGCTAGCCGCCGTTGGTTCGCCAGCTGCAGCACCCGGGCGGTTTCCCCAACTTCCGAAGGGGTCTGGATGTCAATCCGTGTCATGCCACGGTAGTGATGTCATCCACCATCGTGAACACCTCGATGCTGAGCGGCTGGCCAGGCGATAGGGTTTGATCCTCGGGCAGCATCGGTAGGATGCCTGCCACGGTGGTATCCCATGTGGTGGTACCGCCGCTGGCGGTGCCTAGCACGAGGTAGGCGGTATCGAACTGCAGCCCCAACCCGCCGGAGCTGGCCTGGAAGGTGCATAGGTTGCCGGTGCCTACTACCATGCCCTGAGTGGCCGCGTAGGCCCCTGCAGGCAGCGTCCATTCAACCTTTGCGTAGCCGTTGCTGGCCTGGCTGCTGATCTCCACCGCGTCCCATTGCGCGGTGGTTGAGTCCTTGGTGAGCGAGGCAGAATTGATCGCCAGGCATAGCCGCGCCCTGCGGCCCTGATAGGCGACCGCATGAACGCGAAGCAGCTCCGCGTTACTCCACTGCATTGCCAGTGTCACAGGATTACCCCCTTCATGGTTGACGTGAACGCGCCATTGGTAGGATCAAAGGCCACGTTATAGACCCCTCCCGGGCCAACGGTTACAGTCTCTGGCATGATGAGCTTTCCGGTCGTTACCGCCTGGCTGGCAACGGTGGCAGTATGGGCAACGGTGATGTCAAATGTATTGGTGGTGACGTTGGCGATCGTAAAGGTACCATTCATCCACCAAAACGGCAGCTGGTCAATCACCACCACACTACCGTTAGCCATGCCGTGGGCGGCTTTGGTGAGGGTAGCGGTAACGCTGGTTTGCGCTACGTTCGTGATGGATACCGTGCCAGCGCTGGAGCTGAAAAGGCAGCCGATGACGTTCTTGCCAATGGCGGTATTGTTGTAAAATACCAGCGACTTGAAGGCAAATCCGCTACCGCTTGCGGATAGCGTCGGGATGAATGACGGATTGAATCGGTACGTTCCGCCTTGCCATGTTGCCGGTTCCGTGACGCTCACGTTCACACCGCCGAGCGTGTAGCCGTTCCCATTCGCCACCTGCGTTACGTCTGATAGAACCGTATTGGACTGAATCAGCGGTACGTTAGTGGCGAGGGCCATCTTGACCACATGCACCCCGAGGGCATGGATGCCGCGGGACATTGCCGCCGGGACGAAAGCATGAAACGGGACAAACCCGCATGTTCTGGTTACGGTGGTCATGCCTTTAGCTTTCCGTCAGGGGTTGGGATATGGTGCCGTCGGTGGCGTGAAGTTTGCATCCACCACCCGGCCGGGCTCCAGCACTACATCATCGATGTAGCCGGGGAAGATAGCGCCGGCATAGTCGTTG
>JBKCTV010000086.1:0-2901 GCA_046318595.1 Burkholderiaceae bacterium
CCAGCTTGTCTCTAAAGCCAGACAAGCTGGTCTTTTCTTCTCTGTTAAAGACGTCTTCCAATGTCAAACTGTTTATAAGCTCTCTCAAGTTTTGACTCTGGATCAAAATACCTCAACAGCTTATCAAGGTCTTGTAACTGGGTCTGCTTATCTTTCTCCTATCCAACATTGGTTCTTTGAGAAAAGATTATCTAATCCTCATCACTTTAATCAAAGCGTTCTTCTCTCTCCTTCTAAGTCTCTTAACATTGATCAACTTCAAAGAGCCTTTGATAAACTACTATCTCATCATGATGCGTTAAGAATGAGATATACCTCTTTAGGAGAGCAAACCTTCTTAAAAGAAGAGTCTCTCCCTATATGTTCTGTTAAAGACCTCTCTTCTGTTTCTAAGGAAGAATTTTTATCTTCCTTAGAAACAGATTGCTCTCTTCTTCAAGCTTCTCTCAACATAGAACGAGGACCTCTTATAAAAGTCTGTCTCTTCAATGGACCTGACTCTATTCAAAGAGTATTTATTGTTATTCATCACCTTGTAGTAGATGGTGTGTCTTGGAGAATCCTTTTAGAAGACCTCACCTCTCTTCTTAAAGGGGAAGACCTTCCTTTAAAAACACACTCTTATCAACAGTGGACTCTTGCTCTTAAAGAAAGATCTTCTTCCCTTGAACAGGAATCATCTTATTGGTCAGATGTTTTATCTCATATTAATCCTCTTAAAACAGACTTTACCAATAACTCTATAAGCTCTATGGAAGGACTCTCTGTTAGCCTTTCTAAAGAGTTAACCCATAAACTGGTTCATGCTGTTCCAAAAGCCTATAGAACTGAGATTAATGATATCCTTCTAACAGCCTTATCCCTTTCTTTTGGAGGAAAGCTTTCTCTGAGCCTTGAGGGTCATGGACGGGAAGAAGATTGTGTAGAAGAGCGCATAGATCTTTCAAGAACCATTGGATGGTTTACCTCCCTGTTCCCAGTCAACCTATCTCTAGAGAATACTTCAGATTTAGGGGAGTGTATTAAGACGGTTAAAGAGACCTTAAGAGGCATACCTCATAAAGGGGCAGGATATGGCGTTTTAAGATACATTCATAAAACCCTTGAATCACATACGCTTCCTCCCGTAAGCTTTAACTATCTTGGTCAGTGGGATAATAAGGAGAGAGAAGAGTCTCTACTCAGCCATGCCTATGAACTCACTGGATCTACTATTGATCCAAATAATGCCTTTGATACTCTAATTGATATTAATGGAGATATTAGAGAGGGGATTCTTTCTCTTCATTGGGCTTATAGCTGTAATCACTATCAAAGGGAGACCATTCACTCTATAGCTCAGAAGTTTATTAACCAATTAGAGCTGATTATAGATCATTGCTTAAATAACTATGGGTACACCCCTTCTGACTTTAGCTTTGCTGATCTCTCTCAAGATCAGATTAATACCACTGTATCTAAGCTTCCATATGTTCAAGACATATATCCTCTATCTCCAATGCAGGAAGGCTTCTTATTCCAATCTATATATCAGCCAGATTCTGATGCTTACTTTGTACAGTTAGCATTAGATCTAGAAGGAGATGTTCATCCAGAGACCTTCAAAAAAGCCTTCCAAAAAGTTGCTGAAATCCATCCTATATTAAGAACAGGGTTTATATGGAAAGAGCTTGATAAGCCTTTACAGTATGTTTTAGAGAACATCGACATACCATTTACTGTTGAAGAGACTCAGGATGTTGAAGCGTTCATTCAAAAAGATAGACAAACTCTTTTTGATCTCTCTAAAGCTCCTCTCTTTAGAGTTGCCCTTTTAAAAAGAGCTGAGAACTCTTATACACTTGTTTGGAGTAACCATCATATTTTAACTGATGGATGGAGCTCTCCTGTTATCTTAAATGATCTCTTTCAAACTTATGAAGAGCTCTCAAAAGGTAATGTTCCTGTATTAAAAGCAAGACCTTTGTATAGAGACTATATTGAATGGATCCAAAAACAGGATAAAGAAAAAGCAAAAGAGTTCTGGCTTGAGTATCTTAAAGACATAGAAGGAAGAACCTCCTTAAGCTTTAAGGGAATCTGTATTGAGGATAAAGAAACAGATTATAGAAAGCATGGTATTAGATTTACTGAAGAAGAGACTAAACAGCTAGAAGAGTTTGCACAAAACGAAGGAATCACTCTCAATACACTCTTGCAAGGAGCTGTTGGAAAACTACTCTATCATTATGTTCATCAAAAGAAACTCGTAATAGGGGTAACAGTTTCTGGAAGAGATATACCTCTTCCAGGAATTGAAGAGATGGTTGGTTTGTTTATCAACACACTTCCTGTACGTTTTAATTTTAGTGAGAAGTTAACAGCTAGAGAATATTTACAAAAGGTCCAAGATTGGACGCAGCAAGTAAATGAGTATTCCTATACACCTCTTGCAGATGTTCAATCATGGGCAAACAATGCAGAGAGACTTTTTGATGTTCATTTTGTGTTTGAGAACTACCCCGTAGAAGAAAATACAGGAGATAAAGAAGGGTCTATACAAATCACAGGAGGAAAAGGGGTTGAGAAGTCTGAATATCCATTAACGATAATAGTTGCTCGTGGAAAAGAGTTAAGAGTCGAGTTTAATTATCAAACAGAACACTTTGATGAAATCATCATAGAGAAGATAGGAGATCAGATTCAGTTCTTATTGAAAGAGCTTCTAAAAGAGACTCAACAAGAAATACACCTCATACCATACTTGCCACAAAGAGAGCAAGAGAAGGTGTTAGTAGAATGGAACCAGACAGAGGCGGAGTATCCTAAAGATAAAACCATACACCAGCTGTTCGAGGAGCAGGTAGAGAAGAACCCAAAGAGCACAGCCCTGGTGTTTGAAGAAGAGGAGATGAGCTATGG
>JBKCTV010000087.1:0-47792 GCA_046318595.1 Burkholderiaceae bacterium
TACGGTGCATCTGCGATTGGTATGTTGGCATCGCCGCATTCGACGCTCGAGGAGCTGGCCTTGGCCGCAGATCTCGTGCGCGGACTTGGGTCTGATAATATCGATAGCCGTTTGCGGCAAACCGATTTTTCGGCCGACGGCCAACGTGCTGGTATTCCCTGGCTGGGGATGGATATATGCGATATTGCTGGCCTGGATGCTGTGCTGGTGGTCGGCTCTCAGTTACGAAAAGACCATCCACTATTCGCGCAACGCTTACGCCAGGCGGCCAAGCAAGGTACAAAAGTATTTACCATAAATGCTTTTGCCGACCAGTCGCTGATCAGCCTAACGGGCGAGTGGGTCGTGGTCCCATCGTCATGGGAGCAAACTCTGGCGGAGTTGCTGGTAGCTCTCAGCGAATTGAAAAAGGTTCCCATGCCCGTCGGTTGGTCACATGTTCAGCCATCGATAGATACGCGAACCAAAGCACAGATTTTGATCGAACAGGCGAACACGGCCATTTTTCTCGGGAACGCTTGTGTTCAGCATCCGGCGTTTTCCCGACTGGCCGTGCTTGCCGAGGCAATTGCTGATTTGCTGGGCGGCAAGCTGGGCTACTTGACCGAAGCCGCCAATACGGTCGGTGCGCACGTCGCCGGTGCGGTTCCGCGGTTGCAAGGGCTGAATGCCGCGCAAATGTTGAGTGGCAGCAATAACCCTTTAAAAGCCATGCTGTTGTTGAATACCGAGCCCGACTTCGACAGCGCCGACGGTCAGCAAGCGCGTACGGCCTTGCAGAATATTCCTTTCGTCGTGGCGTTGAGCGTTTTCCGATCGACGGTTTCGGCCTATGCCAATATTATTTTGCCGATTACGCCATTTACCGAAACTTCCGGGACCTTCATCAATTGCGAAGGGCGGGCGCAAAGTTTTCAGGCTTGCACCAAAGCGAATGGCGATAGTCGGCCGGCATGGAAAGTCTTACGGGTCCTTGGCAATTTATTAAATTTACCCGGTTTCGACGCCGATAGTTCCGAAGAAGTAAAACAACGGGTTTTGCCAGGGGTCGACGGCGAACTTCGTGCCGGTCGTCTGGATAACCATATTCGTCGCGCGGTACCTGTCGCCGCCTTAATCCTATCCGAGCCGAGCAGTCACGGATTGGAAAGAATCGCCGAGGTGCCTATTTACCGGGCGGATGTTTTGGTGCGCCGTTCGCAGCCGCTACAGGAAACACGCGATTCAAGCATTCCTCTGGTTCGCGTTCATCCCGAGACCGCTGCGCTGCACGGTTTGACCGATGGCGCAGCCGTGAATGTGAGTGCGCAAGGAAAGTCTGGTGCGCAATCGACGATTCGCTTCGATGCGGGAGTTGCGAAAGGGGCTGTTCGGTTTGCGGCTGGCCATGAAATTAGTTTGAATGCAGGTGCATTGTATGAGCATTTGGAAGTCTCGGCGGTCATGCAAGAGGCGAGACAAGTATGAGCGATTTTTTGACTAGCTTTCAAACGCAAGGCAGTCAGCTTTTGGGCGCAGCCTGGCCGACTGTGTGGATTCTTCTGAAAATCATTTCTATTACCTTGCCTCTAATGGCGTGCGTCGCATATTTGACGTTGTGGGAACGCAAGATGATCGGCTGGATGCATCTGCGGCATGGTCCAAACCGGGTTGGGTATGGTTGGTTGCAGCCGATTGCTGATGCGTTGAAGCTAATACTCAAAGAAATCATCGTTCCGACGAATGCCAGCAAGGGCCTTTTCATTCTCGCACCGATGATGACCATCATGCCGGCTTTAGCGGCCTGGGCCGTGGTGCCTTTCGGGCCTGATGTCGTACTTGCGGACATCAACGCGGGGTTGTTGTATGTGATGGCGATTACGTCTCTGGGCGTTTACGGCGTGATCATTGCGGGTTGGGCATCAAATTCGAAATATGCCTTTTTAGCGGCGATGCGTGCTTCCGCCCAGATGGTGTCCTATGAGTTGGCCATGGGTTTCGTGCTGGTTACGGTATTGCTTGTTTCGGGTAGCCTAAACATGAGTGAAATCGTGCTTGGACAGGGTAAAGGCTGGTTCGCCGAGCGAGGGCTTGGCTTTCTTTCCTGGAACTGGCTGCCACTGTTGCCGCTGTTGGTGATCTATTTCGTGGCAGGCGTAGCCGAGACGAACCGTCATCCTTTCGATGTTGTCGAAGGGGAATCGGAAATCGTTGCCGGCCATATGGTCGAATATTCCGGGATGAGCTTTGCAGTTTTCTTTTTGGCCGAATACGCCAATATGATTCTAATTTCGGTTTTGGTGGCCACTATGTTCCTGGGCGGTTGGCTTTCGCCCGTGGAGTTTGCGCCGTTTACATGGGTTCCTGGCTGGATCTGGCTTGGCATCAAAGCATTTCTGGTGGTTTCGATGTTTGTGTGGTTTCGCGCATCCTTTCCACGTTATCGCTACGATCAGATCATGCGTTTGGGCTGGAAAATTTTCATTCCGCTTACCCTGGTATGGCTAGTTGTAATTGCAGTGTGGATGCAAACTCCACTTAACATCTGGCATTGAAATTCAGGAAAGTATTATGATTCGAACGATTCGAGAGTTTTTTGGCAGCTTGTTCCTGGTGGAGTTATTAAAAGGCATGGCTTTGACCGGTCGTTATATGTTTGCACCTAAGATTACCATTCAATACCCGGAAGAAAAGACGCCGACTTCACCAAGATTTCGTGGTTTGCATGCATTGCGGCGCTACCCGAACGGCGAGGAGCGCTGCATTGCATGCAAGCTATGCGAAGCGGTTTGTCCGGCATTGGCGATTACAATTGAGTCCGATCAAAGGGCCGACGACACTCGCCGCACGACGCGCTATGATATTGACCTAACCAAATGTATTTTTTGCGGGTTTTGTGAGGAATCCTGTCCAGTCGATTCGATTGTCGAAACGAATATTCTGGAGTATCACGGTGAAAAACGCGGTGATCTGTATTTCACCAAAGATATGCTGTTAGCGGTCGGTGATCGCTATGAGGCCGATATTGCTGCCAACCGTGCGGTCGACGCTAAATACCGCTGAGTAACCATGAACTTGACCTTTTTTTACATTTTCGCCGCCATTTTGTTGCTGGCTGCCATGCGCGTAATTACTGCCAGAAACCCGGTGCATGCTGCTTTGTTCCTGGTGCTAGCGTTTTTCTCCGCCTCTGCGTTATGGATGTTGCTGCATGCCGAGTTTTTAGCAATTTCTTTGATTTTGGTTTATGTTGGCGCAGTCATGGTATTGTTTTTGTTTGTCGTGATGATGCTCGACATCAATATCGATGCCTTGCGCCAAGGCTTCTGGTCTAAGCTTCCGGTTGCAGCGATCGTCGGCTGTCTGATTGCATTTGAAATGGCAGCGGTTTTGCTCAAAGGGTTTTGGACGCGCGAAACAGCCATCACCCTGTCCGATAACAAAAATAATACGCTCGAGCTAGGTAAACTCATCTATACAGAGTATTTATATCCCTTCGAGATTGCTGCCATTTTACTCCTAGTGGCCATGGTCGCGGCCATCGCATTGACTTTGCGTAAGCGCAAAGACAGTAAAGGCCAGAATCCTTCTGAGCAAGTGCGTGTAAGATCGATTGACCGCGTGCAACTAATTGATGTCCCTAGTGAAGTAAGCGAACACAAAACCAGTTCGCGCAAGGCTGAAGAATAACTATGTTGACACTTGCTCATTTTTTAGTGCTTGGTGCGCTGCTGTTTGCCGTAAGTATCGTCGGCATATTTTTGAACCGGAAAAATTTGATCGTGCTGCTGATGGCTATCGAACTGATGTTACTGGCCGTCAATATAAATTTCGTTGCTTTTTCTCATTACTTGAATGATATCGACGGGCAAATTTTTGTTTTCTTTATTTTGACTGTCGCTGCCGCTGAGTCGGCAATTGGCTTGGCTATCCTGGTCGTTCTATTCCGTAACCTGAATTCGATTCACGTCGAAGATCTCGATCAACTCAAGGGTTAAGTCGATGAGCCATCCCTTGTATCTTGTAGTACCGTTGGCGCCGTTGTTTGGTTCGCTCGTCACTGGATTTTTTGGAAAGTCGATTGGTCGTCGTGCATCGCATGGCGTGGCTATCATGGGTGTTTTGCTTGCCCTGCTTTGTTCTGTCTGGATCATGCAGGATGTGTTGCAAGGCAATACATTCGACGGCACTGTTTATGAATGGGCCAGAATCGGCGGTATCAAATTCGAGGTGGGTTTTCTGATCGACACCTTGACCGCCACCATGATGCTGGTCGTCACCTCTGTGTCGTTGATGGTGCATATTTATACGATTGGCTATATGGCCGATGACCCTGGATACCAACGGTTTTTCTCATACATTTCCTTGTTTACGTTTTCGATGCTGATGCTCGTCATGTCGAACAACCTCTTGCAGCTTTTTTTCGGTTGGGAGGCTGTCGGTTTGGTGTCTTATTTGTTGATCGGCTTCTGGTATACCAAGCCCACAGCTATTTACGCCAATTTGAAAGCGTTCCTGGTCAATCGCGTTGGCGATTTCGGTTTTATTCTGGGGATCGGACTGATCGTCGCTTATACGGGTAGTTTGCATTACGCCGAAATCTTCGATCACGCATCGATGCTCCTTCCGTTGCGTTTACCGGGTACCGATTGGCCTTTACTTGCCGTCGTCTGTATCTGCCTTTTCATCGGGGCGATGGGAAAGTCGGCGCAGTTTCCTTTGCATGTCTGGTTGCCGGATTCGATGGAAGGGCCAACACCGATTTCCGCTTTGATTCATGCGGCAACGATGGTGACCGCCGGAATTTTTATGGTCAGCCGGATGTCGCCTTTATTCGAGATGTCTGATATCGCTTTGAATTTCATCGTTGTAATTGGATCAATCACCGCTTTATTCATGGGTTTACTGGGTATCATACAAAACGACATCAAACGCGTAGTTGCCTACTCGACTCTATCGCAGCTGGGTTACATGACCGTGGCGCTCGGTGTGTCGGCTTACCCTGTGGCGATATTTCATCTGATGACACACGCGTTTTTTAAGGCACTGCTATTTTTGGGGGCCGGCTCCGTTATTATCGGTATGCACCATAATCAGGACATTCGTTATATGGGCGGCCTTTGGAAGCATATGCCTGTGACGTGGATCACGTCCTTGATTGGTTCGCTGGCTTTGATCGGTACGCCATTTTTTGCCGGGTTTTATTCGAAGGACAGCATCATCGAGGCCGTGCATGCCAGCCAGCTGCCAGCGGCCGGTTTTGCTTATTTTGCAGTGGTGGCAGGCGTGTTTATTACAGCTTTCTACTCATTTCGGATGTACTTTTTAGTGTTTCACGGCAAAGAGCGTTTTCGCGAACACACCCATGATGCCAATCATGCAGATGCCCGTGACGGACATCACGCTTCTCATGACCCGCACGAATCGCCGGCCGTTGTCACTTGGCCGCTGATTTTACTGGCTATTCCATCTGTTGTCATAGGGTTTCTGGCGATTGAACCTATGCTGTTCGGTCGGTTTTTCGAAGGCGTTATTGCCATCGATCCTCGCCACCCCGTCATGGAAACTTTGCGTCAAGAGTTTGGTTCGCCGTTTGCAATGGCGGTGCACGGTTTACAAACCTTGCCTGTATGGTTGACCGTGGCGGGCGTCGTTCTGGCTTATGCGCTTTACATCGTATGGCCCGGCGTTCCGCATCTAATTCAACGCTTTTCGCTGCCGTTTTACCGTTTGTTGGATAATAAATACTATCTCGACCGGATAAACGAAATCGTTTTTGCCGGCGGTGCGCGTTTATTGGGTAAGTTTTTCTGGAAAACCGGAGATCAATGTTTGATCGATGGGCTGCTAGTCAATGGTTCGGCCAAGGTCATTGGGTTTCTCGCACAGGCAAGCCGGCATTTGCAGAGCGGTTATATATATCATTATGCATTTGCCATGATTGTTGGCGTGATTCTGCTGATGAGTTTATTTGTTACGAGTTTTTAAAAAGGAATGCCCTATGCAAAAGGGCATATGCTGATGTCGACTGAAATTCCTTATTTGAGCTTGGCCATTTGGCTGCCAATTTTTTTTGGTGTGTTGGTTCTTGCACTAGGCAAACAATTAAATGCGCAAGGTTTGCGTTGGGTTGCTTTGTGCGGCGCCTGTCTCGGTTTTGCTGTCACTTTACCGTTGGTCATGGCGTTCGACGCTGGCACGGCAAGCATGCAGTTCGTTGAATTGAAACCCTGGATTCCGGCATTTTCGATTAATTATTACGTAGGCGTCGATGGGGTTTCGTTGTGGCTAATTCCATTGACGGCATTGATTACAATTTTTGTCATAATTGCCGCATGGGAAGTGATTCAGGAAAAAATTCCCCAATATCTGTCGTGTTTTCTGATTCTGTCGGGACTGATGGTGGGTGTGTTTTCCGCGCTCGACGGTTTATTATTTTATGTTTTTTTTGAAGCTACATTGATTCCGATGTATATCATTATCGGTATATGGGGTGGTCCAAATCGGATTTATGCTGCGTTCAAGTTTTTCCTATACACGCTGCTCGGCTCATTGTTGACGCTGATCGCCATCATATATCTGTATAACCAATCGAATTCTTTTGATATTTTGGCTTGGCATGCACTGCCTTTGGATCTCAAGCCACAGATATTGCTGTTTTGTGCTTTCTTCATGGCTTTTGCCGTCAAGGTTCCAATGTGGCCGGTACACACTTGGTTGCCTGATGCGCACGTCGAAGCACCGACCGGTGGTTCCGTTGTTTTGGCGGCGATCATGCTAAAGCTGGGGGCTTATGGGTTTCTGCGTTTTTCACTGCCTATCACTCCGGATGCCAGTCATCTTTTGGCTCCTGGTGTAATCGTTTTATCGCTGGTTGCTGTCGTGTATATCGGACTTGTCGCCATGGTCCAAGCCGATATGAAAAAGCTCGTTGCTTATTCTTCGATCGCACACATGGGTTTCGTGACGCTCGGTTTTTTCATTTTCGAGCCAATTGCCGTGCAGGGTGCAATCGTGCAAATGATTTCCCATGGCTTCATCTCTGCCGCCATGTTTTTATGTATCGGGGTCATGTACGACCGCTTGCACAGCCGGCAGATAGCGGATTACGGTGGTGTCGTCAATGTGATGCCACGGTTTGCCGCTTTACTGCTACTGTTCGCGATGGCCAACAGTGGACTACCCGCTACCAGCGGTTTCGTCGGTGAGTTTCTTGTGATTCTGGGCGCAGTCAAGTTTAATTTCTGGGTGGGCACGGTCGCCGCTACAGCGCTCATTCTCGGCGCCTCCTACTCACTGTGGATGTACAAACGTGTGATATTCGGCACGGTCACCAGCGATCATGTCGCTGCCATGCAAGACCTCAATAAACGTGAGTTCGGTATGTTGGCAGCTTTGGCGATACTGGTGCTCGCCATGGGTTTGTACCCTAAACCGTTCACCGATGTGATGCAGACATCCGTCGATGCCTTGCTCAAGCACGTTGCTGTCTCGAAACTGTAAAGCGCTATGAATATTTTGAACGATCTCGTCATTGCCTTACCAGAAGTTTTTCTAGCTTTGATGGTTTTTGCCCTGCTGGTGTTCGACGGTTTGACTAAAAGCCGGCATTTGGCTGCAGTTCATTGGATATCTGTCCTGGTTAGCCTCTGTATCGCCGCTTATTGTTTTTGGGTCGCCGATCTCATCGCTCCCCGCGTTGCGTTCAACGATATGTATGTCAGCGATACGATGGGTTTGGTTTTGAAAGGGTTCACAGGTCTGGCGGTCGCCATCACGCTGATCTACTCGCGCCTTTACGTCACTGATCGTGGCTTGCTCAAAGGCGAATTTTACGGATTGGCGTTGTTCGGCCTTTTAGGCCAAATGGTCATGATATCGGCTAACAATTTATTGCTGGTCTATCTGGGGATCGAGTTGCTGTCCTTGTCTTTGTACGCTGCCGTTGCTTTGCGGCGGGACCATGCCGCTTCTACCGAGGCCGCGATGAAGTATTTCGTCCTGGGGGCATTGGCTTCCGGATTTCTGCTGTATGGGATGTCAATGATCTATGGCGCTACTGGTTCACTCGAGCTGGCTGATATAGCACGTTCGAGTGTTTCGGTTAATACAGATAAAACGATTTTGGCTTTCGGGCTGGTTTTTCTGGTGGCGGGGCTGGCTTTCAAGCTGGGCGCCGTACCGTTTCATATGTGGGTTCCGGATGTTTATGAGGGTTCACCGACCGCGATTGCGCTGCTGATCGGTGGCGCCCCAAAGCTTGCGACTTTTGCAATTCTTATTCGCCTATTAGTGGACGGCTTGCTGGCCATGGCTACCGATTGGCAACCCATGTTGTTGATCCTCGCCATCCTATCGATTGCGCTGGGCAATTTGACGGCGATTGCGCAGAAAAACTTGAAGCGCATGTTGGCTTATTCGACGATATCGCATATGGGCTATATGTTGCTGGGACTGGTTTCCGGGGTGACGGGTGAAAATGGCGTCAATACGTCCGGTGCCGTCGTGGCTTACAGTGCATCAATGTTTTATGTAATCGTCTATGTCTTGGCTACTCTGGGTACTTTTGGCGTAATGCTGTTATTGGCTCGCCAGGGACATGAATGCGACCAGATTGACGATCTCAAAGGTTTGAGTCGCCGAGCCCCATGGTTGGCATTCGCTATGTTGTTGATGATGTTTTCCCTGATGGGTATTCCGCCAACTGTGGGTTTCTATGCCAAGTTGGCTGTCTTGCAACCTTTGCTCATGAGTGGTCAAACGGTCTGGGCCGTCGTTGCCGTCGTGTTTTCGCTGATAGGGGCTTTTTATTACCTCCGAGTCGTCAAGACGATGTACTTCGATGACGCACCAGTACCCCTAAATACCCCTCTCAGCCCTTATGCCGGTGTTTTGCTGGTACTCAATGGGCTGGCGATTCTTGCCCTGGGCATCCTGCCGGCACCTTTGATGGCCTTATGTTCTCTCGCAATGGAAAGAATTTTAGGTAGCTGATCATCATGCAGACGCTTTCGTCGTGTGCCATCGCGTTGATTTTTTTACTGCTGGCAAACACCCCATTTGTATGGAAGCGTTTTTTGTGGGTCATATGCTTGAAAAAATCAAAGTCGATCGGCATGCAGCTCATCGAGCTGCTCAGCTTCTATGTGCTAAGTGGCCTTATCGCATACGCTGTGGAAAGCTGGTTTGGGCAAGCGCACGAACAAGGCTGGGCATTTTATGTCGTTACCGGATGCCTATTTTTAGTGGCCGCTTATCCTGGTTTCATTTATCGTTACTTGTGGCGCGTACCGCATGTTAACCGCTGAATTGACCGACTCTCTGGCAGAAGAAACGATCGACTCGAAAATGGTGTTCGATGGCCGGCTGATGAAGGTTAGGCAGGATACCGTTCGCTTACCGGACGGTTCGGTCGGTACCCGCGAATATACCGAGCATCCCGGCGCTGCCATGATCGTTCCCGTCATGGCGGATGGTCGCCTTGTGATGGAACGCCAATATCGCTATCCATTGCGGCAGGTTTTTCTAGAGTTTCCGGCTGGTAAAACGGATGCTGGCGAGAACCCGTTACAAACTGCCAAACGCGAGCTGCTCGAAGAGACCGGCTATGTGGCAGAACATTTCGAATACTTGACCACGATTAATCCGGTAATTTCTTACTCTACGGAAAGAATTGTCATTTATCGTGCGACTGGTTTGAGCTTGCAGCGGCCCCTTCTCGATCCCGGGGAGTTTCTCGAAATCGTAACCATATCCTTATCCGAACTTATGGAAAAGATTCGTCATGGACTGGTCAGCGATGCGAAAACTATCGTCGGTGCTTTTTGGCTGGACAAACTCAAAAACGATACCGCCTGGTGATCGACGACAGGCTGTGCTATCGGACTTCCTGCATGGCTTGTTTGTACCATTCGTGGAAATGCTGCATGCCGTCTTCCATGGGTGACTGATAGGGGCCGATTTCGTTGGCGCCGCGTTTAAGCAGCGCTTCACGACCCTCATCCATGCGCATGGCTATCTCGTCGTCTTCGATAGCGGTTTCCATATAAGCCGCCTGCTCGGCTTCGACAAACTCATGTTCGAACCAGGCGATTTCTTCTGGATAATAAAACTCGACGTAATTTGTCGTATGGCGCGGCCCACGGGGGTGGAGCGTCGATACGACCAGGACGTGGGGATACCACTCGACCATGATGTTGGGATACATGCAAAACCAAATTGCACCGTAGGCCGGATCCTGGTCATTAGAGAAATGCCGAACGGCTTCGTGCCATTTCGCATAAACCGGCGTGCCAGGTCGACGCAACCCGGCCTTCAAACCGACCGATTGAACCGACCAGTTGACGCCCGTGAACCATTGCAAGTTGGAGCAGTTCACGAACTGGCCCAAGCCGGGGTGAAAGGGGTCGACGTGGTAGTCCTCCAAGTAAACTTCAATGAAAGTTTTCCAGTTGTACCGGCACTCGTGGATTTGAATTTTATCGAGGATGAAACCGTTGAAGTCGAACTCCGCCAAAAATGGAACACCGCTGAGCTCTTTCGAAATATCGCGCCGCGACGAAAACTGTAGCCCACGCCAGTCCTGCAATGGGAATTTTTCGAGTCGGGAGCAGGGCGCTTCTGCAAAATGCGGCGCGCCCATCAGCGTTCCGTCCAGGTCGTAAGTCCAGCGGTGGAGTGGACAGACGATATTTTGCTGGTTGCCATGCCCCCGTAGCATGATGGCTTGCCTGTGGCGGCAAACGTTCGATAACAGTTCGATTCCGCGCTGGTTGTGGACGAGCAGGCGACCATCGTTTTCCCAGGGAATCGACCGCCAATCTCCTTGATCCGGTGCCCATTGACGGTGGCCGACATAGCCCGGCCCTTGCACGAACAGCCGGTCCAGCTCCCGGGCATGCCGAGCATGATCGAAGTACATATCGACAGACAGTTGGTGGAAGGATGGTTTTAGGTTGAACTGCTCGCTCAGATTGGACATAATGGGGCCGTCGGCCTGGCTACGCAAAACAAAATCAACTGTAAATTGTACCTGAATGCGTAAAAACTCGGTCGAGTCGACGGATTGCAGTAAAATAGCAGGCTATTGTCGATCAAACGCCGCCATGTCCCCTGCCACCTCCATGCCTGAAAGCGCAACTAACCCCAGCCACAGCTTCGAAACCGCCATGACTGAGCTCGAATCTTTGGTTCAGCAAATGGAGAACGGCAATCTACCGCTGGACGCGATGTTGCAATCCTATCGTCGAGGGGCGCAATTGATTGCCGATTGTAAGGCTAAGTTGGAACAAATCGAGCATGAAATCAACATACTCGATGGCGAGGTGCTGAATGTTTTCGATGCGCAAGCCGTCTTGAGTCAGCCTGAGCGGCAGGCAGGTGCTTCATCTTGAAAAACGAGAGTTTTTCTGCATGGGTCGAGCAATCACGGGTCGATATCGATCTTGCCCTGGAGGCTGGGTTCGATGCTTTGGAGGCTTGTGCTGCCAGCGGTCTGCTGCAGGCGATGCGTTATACGACCCTGGGCGGTGGCAAGCGTTTCCGCGGCCTGCTGGTTTTGGCCTGTGCGAAAGCGTGTGGACACGCGACGCTAGATTTAATGCCGGCTGCCTGTGCAGTCGAAGCGCTGCATGCGTACTCCTTGGTGCATGATGACCTACCTTGTATGGATAACGACGACTTGCGCCGGGGGCAGCCCACATGCCATAAAAAATTTGGCGAAGCGGTTGCGCTATTGGCAGGCGATGCCTTACAGAGCTTGGCGTTTGAATGGTTAGTGAACTCCCGCTTACCTGCCGAGTCGAAGCTCAGGCAGCTCGATTACCTGAGCAAGGCCGCAGGGCTGGCCGGTATGGCTGGCGGTCAAGCGATAGACGGTTTACACGTCGGAAAAATAATGGACTTGCCAAACCTGAAAATCATGCACGAACACAAAACAGGGGCCTTGATACGCGCTGCCGTGTTGCTGGGCGCGACTGGTGCTCGCCTGCCGGACGAGCCGGTGCTAGACGCTTTGAAAGCATACGCTGAGCATGTCGGCTTGGCTTTTCAAGTAGTCGACGATATTCTCGATGTCGAAAGCGATTCAGCCGCGCTTGGTAAAACCCCAGGCAAAGACGCTCTGCATAACAAGCCCACCATGGCGAGTTTACTAGGGCTATCCGCCGCACATGAGCTGGCCCAGGCTTTACATGCTCAGGCGTATGCCGCTTTGGCGCCGCTGGGCCCCTCTGCCGACTGTTTAAGAAAAATTGCCGATCAGGTGATCGAGCGCCGTTCATGAGCAGCTTACTGTCGACGATCGAGGCCCCTGCCGATTTACGCTGTCTGCGGACTGAACAGTTGCCAGGGCTGGCCGATGAGTTACGTGCTTTTTTGCTTGAATCGGTCGCCCGGACCGGAGGGCATCTATCGTCGAATTTGGGAACCGTCGAGTTGACGATTGCCCTGCATTACGTTTTCGATACGCCGCATGATCGTGTCGTATGGGATGTTGGCCATCAAACCTATCCGCATAAAATTCTTACCGGGCGCCGCGACGCCATGGGCAGCTTACGGCAAAAAAATGGATTGTCAGGATTTCCACGGCGTGTTGAGTCTGAGTTCGATGCATTTGGAACGGCGCATTCCAGCACCAGCATTTCGGCTGCATTCGGGATGGCGATGGCTGCCCGGCAGTTGGGCATCGATCGCCGGCACATCGCGGTCATTGGTGATGGCGCCTTAACGGCAGGTATGGCTTTCGAGGCGCTGAACAATGCCGGCGATACGCCCGATGCAAATTTACTGGTCATTCTGAACGACAATGAAATGTCGATTTCCCCGCCGGTCGGGGCGTTGAATAAATATTTAGTGCGCTTGATGTCGGGCGATTTGATGAAAAAAGCGCGTGCGGTGGGAAAGGGTTTGCTTGGTGTTTCGCCGCCATTGTTCGAGTTTGCACACCGTTTGGAAGAGCATGTCAAAGGCATGATAATGCCTGCAACATTATTCGAAGAATTCGGGTTTTCTTATTACGGCCCGATCGATGGTCACGATCTGGATGCCTTGGTGCCGACCCTGAAAAATCTGCGCGAATTACCCGGGCCTGTTTTCTTGCATGTGATTACGAAAAAGGGCGCTGGCTATAAGCTTGCCGAGAACGATCCGGTGCTCTATCACGGCCCCGGAAGTTTCGATCCTGAAATTGGCGTTGTCATAACGCCTAGGCCCGATCGCCCGACATACACGCAGATATTCGGTCAATGGTTGTGCGATATGGCGGCCGATGACTCCAGGCTGATGGCGATTACGCCAGCGATGCGCGAAGGGTCCGGCATGGTAGAGTTCGAAAAGCGTTTTCCGCGACGTTATTTCGATGTTGGTATCGCAGAGCAGCATGCCGTTACGTTTGCGGCCGGCCTGGCCTGCGAAGGGCTAAAGCCGATCGTGGCCATTTACTCGACGTTTTTGCAGCGCGCTTATGATCAGTTGATTCATGATGTTGCATTACAAAAGCTGGACGTGACGTTTGCCTTGGACCGGGCCGGTTTGGTGGGCGCTGATGGGGCTACGCATGCCGGTAACTATGATTTGGCTTACTTGCGCTGCGTTCCGAATATGGTTGTTGCCGCCCCTTCAGATGAGGCGGAATGCCGTAAGCTGTTGACGACATGTTATCGTCATCCCGGTCCGGCCGCAGTGCGTTATCCACGTGGTATTGGCGGCGGTGTGGCTGTTGACCAATCATTGGATGATGTGCCGATCGGGCGCGGGATTGTGCGCCGTACTGGGCATGGTATCGCTATGCTGGCTTTTGGCAGCATGGTTTCTCCGGCCATAGAAGCGGCTGAACGGCTGGATGCGACGGTTGCCGATATGCGTTTCGTGAAGCCTCTCGACGAGGGCCTCATATCTGCCTTGGCATCTGAGCACTCGATTCTGGTGACGCTCGAAGAGGCTTGTCTGATGGGCGGTGCCGGCGCGGCGGTTTTAGAGTCACTGGCGCTTAACGGTATACAGATGCCGGTTTTGTGTCTGGGGCTGCCGGATGTTTTTATCGACCATGGCGACCGTGCTGGGCTCTTGGCCGAACTGGGGCTGGATGCGGATGGTATTGTTCAATCGATTCGGCGCCGCTTTGCGGATTTTGTTCCTGAAGGTTTTTCTAGTGTCGTATGAATACACTTTCGTTACCCGTTTTACCGGGTCAATCTTTGGAAAGCGCTTTTATGGATGATGTACAAAGCTTTGCCGATACCCGTCAATTACCCATTCAGAAAGTAGGGATTCGTTCGGTCAAATACCCTATGTCGATTGCGCGGGATGATGGCACCGTCCACGGGACAGTGGTCGATTTCGAAATGACCGTGTTTTTGCCTGCCGATCAAAAAGGCACGCACATGTCACGTTTTAGCGAGTTGCTCGAAGCGCACGGACAGGGCGCGTTGTCATTGAGTAGCTTCAAGCGCTTATTGCAGGACATGATTGCACGGTTGGATGCGCCAGCCGGCTATATCAAAGCGATTTTTCCGTATTTTCTGGTCAAGCGCGCACCGGTGTCCGGCGTCAGCAGTCTGATGGATTATCAGTTGAGCTTCGAGGGCGAAATCGATGCTAATGGCAGTAGGCTTTGGTTGACCGTGCAAGTGCCGGTCACGAGTTTGTGTCCCTGCTCTAAAAAGATTTCTGCCTATGGTGCACATAACCAGCGCTCCCACATTACCGTTCGCATCGAAACTGCCGAATCCTGTCGAATCGATGATCTCATCCGTTTGATCGAACAGCAGGCATCCTGCGAGTTATACGGTCTGCTCAAGCGACCGGACGAAAAATACGTTACCGAAAGGGCTTACGACAATCCAAAGTTTGTCGAAGACCTCGTGCGGGATGTGGCTTTGATCGTCAGCCGCTTTACGGGTGTTAGCCACTATTGGGTGGAGGCGGAAAACTTCGAATCCATTCATAATCACTCGGCATTCGCACGAATACAAAGTGCCTGAGGCAAGACGGGCAACCGGCTGGCAGGCAGAAGGCAGGGGCTCGAAGCATGAAGGAATCGGAAAGCGCAGGCAGTGGAAAAGCTGCGCAAGAGATTTTCATTCAGGGGGTGACGCATGATGGGGCGATTTTTCGGCCCTCAGACTGGGCTGATCGCCTGTGCGGTGTAATGTCCTGTTTCCGGCCAGGATCGGCAAATCAACGGTTTAAGTACTCCCCGTATGTACAACCCGTCATAAACAATGGTCTGCGTTGTGTAGTTGTTGATGATCGCTTGCAGAATACCGAACCTATGGCGTTTAATTTTCTGATGAACTTTGCCCGCGACAACGATCTGGTTGTCGTCGCGGCTTGCAAGTTACAGGATGATCTTGGTCAATAATTTCCAGCACGAGTAGGGGCGGGTTCCAAGGTGAGCCCGGCTTGATCAGGCCATCGCTTTCAATGCACTGGCCAAGCGCGACTTGTGACGCGCTGCCTTATTTTTGTGGATGATACGCTTATCGGCGATGCGGTCCAGAACACTCGTGGTGTTTTTGTAAACCTCGCTGGCGGCTGCCTTATCACCCATTTCGATGGCTTGACGGGCGCGTTTGATAGCGGTGCGCAACATGGAACGCAGGGATGAGTTATGTGCGTTTTGTTTGGCGGATTGGCGAGCACGTTTGCGCGCCTGTGCGGTATTGGCCATGACGAAAATCCTTGTTTAAAAATCCTGGAATTCAATAGGATAGAATTCGATAACCCGTAATTCTATCTCAAAAACAACTTTTTCGACAATCGAATCGATATGAATCTAATGAAAGCCGCTTTGGCGGTCAGCGGTATGACCCTGCTGTCGCGTCTCACCGGCTTGCTGCGCGAAATGCTGATGGCGCGTCTGCTTGGGGCAGGTTTGACGACGGATGCTTTTTTTATTGCTTTTCGTATTCCAAACTTATTACGCAGGCTTTTCGCGGAAGGGGCTTTCTCGCAGGCTTTCGTGCCGATTCTGGCGTCGACCCGCGCGGCGCGGGGTGACGAGGCCACCAAAGACCTGATCGCCAAAACTGCAACTTTGCTATTTTGGCTGTTGTTCGTCGTTAGTTTGGCGGGTGTCATTGGTGCCCCTGGGTTGGTATGGCTGATGGCCGGTGGTTTGGATACCGGTCATCCGGATCGGCTGGCATTGACTGTGCAATTGACCCGCTGGATGTTTCCCTATATCGGATTCATTTCTCTGGTTGCTCTGGCGTCGGGCATTCTGAATACATATCGGCATTTTTCTTTACCAGCATTTACACCTGTTTTGCTGAACGTCAGCTTTATCGGCGCAATCGTTCTGGTTGCGCCGCGGCTATCGCAGCCTGTTTATGCGCTTGCCGGTGCGGTCATGGTCGGTGGGTTGCTGCAATTAGCGATCCAGATCCCTGCTCTCAAACGTCTGGGTTTGCTGCCGCGAATCGGTTTGACGCGGAGTGCCTTGCGCGATGCGTGGAGCGACTTAGTTGTCCGGCGAATCGTTCGGCAAATGCTGCCAGCCACCTTGGCCGTGTCGGTTGCGCAGTTGAGTCTTATTATCAACACCAATATTGCGTCGCACCTGGGGGCGGGCAGTGTGTCCTGGATCAGTTTTGGTGACCGGTTGATGGAGTTTCCCACGGCGATGTTGGGCGTGGCGCTGGGCACCGTGCTGCTGCCAGCGTTGTCCAAAGCCAGTATGAGCGATACGCCCGACGAATTTGCTGGATTGCTGGACTGGGGGCTGCGGCTGGTCCTGCTTTTGGCTTTACCCGCGGCCATCGGCTTGGCCACTTTGGCTGAGCCTTTGACGGCGCTGCTGTTCCACTACGGCCGTTTTTCCAGCACGGATGTGGTGATGACGGGCCAGGCAGTGTTGGCCTACAGCATTGGCTTGACCGGTTTGGTGGCACTGAAAGTCCTGGCACCTGCGTTTTATGCCCATCAGGATATCCGGACGCCGGTCAAAGTGGCACTCGTCGTGCTTGTGCTGACTCAGTTGTTGAACTTGCTGTGTGTGCCGCTGTTCGGTCATGCGGGGTTGCCGCTGGCGATCGGACTTGGGGCAAGCGCTAATGCCGTTTTGTTGCTAATCGGTCTGATCCGCCGCAAATTGTATCGACCGCAGCCGGGATGGCTGCGTTTCAGCCTTGCTATTGCGTTTGCGAATGGCCTGATGGCCGTCTTTTTGCTTAAACTGGCGCCCTGGATCGACTGGCAGGCGTTGCAAAAAACCCCTTTTCTGCGGTTGCTCGAGTCGCTTGGCTTGATTGTGCTTGCAGGCCTGCTATATTTCGGCTGTATGAGACTGATGGGCTACCCCCTTCATTCATTATTGAAACGGCGCGTTTGACATGTATCAAATCGGCTACAACAAAAAAAGGATTGGCTTTGAACACCAGGAGCTGCGCAGCGAGCGCAATCGTATTACCCGTCATGCTTGTGCTTTTAGCCGCATGTGGAGGTGACAGCGGCTCGCCTAGTGGCAACCCATTCCTTCCGAGCGAAAACAATGGTACGGGAACGGCCGTAAACCCGTCTGATGGCGGCGCTTCTGCAGTGCCTCCGCCTAGCACTACGCCGATAATCGTCGGACCGGCCCCGTCGGGCGATACCCCTTTCCCCGTCGAGGCCGTTCTGAGCGGCTTAGCAACACGCGGTATCACCTTTACGGCGAATTACACGGATACTCAGGGAAATACGTTCGATCTGAGCGACGCTACGCGCCGTGCCGATGATGCCATGTTCGAGACCATCAGCCGTCGGTCGGTCGGCCAAACTATTTCAGTTCGACGAAATGGCTCACCAATCAGCAGTATCGTCGAGCAAACGTACTTTTCGATATCACCACTCCAGTACTATGGGTCTGTGGCTCAGTCCGGAGCTTACTCGGTAGTAACCGCCTCTACGCCGCTTCCCGTCACAGCCAAGGCTGGCGATCAGGGTGCGATTTATACTGCCCGGGTTTACTCGGCTAGCGATAAACGAACCGTCACTGGTAGCCGACAAGTCAACTGGTCGGTCGAAGCCGATACCGCAACGACCGTTTTCCTGTGTACCCTCACCGTCAATAGTCAGCCCAGCGGTAACATCACAGATAGTCGCAAGGTGTGCCATAAAATCAACACGAGCGGCAATATTGTGGGCTATACCTTTCGGCTCAATCAGAATGGCACATCGGTGACCTTCGGTTAAACCCTTGCGCTTAAGCTGGCCTAATTCTCACGTCGTTAGTGCTTCGATCACCCGTTGACGAATTTCTTCGACAGGCCCAACTCCTGCAATCTGTCGGTACCGGGGCGCGCCTGCATCGTGGCTATTGGCCCAGGAGCCATAGTAATCCACCAGTGGACGTGTTTGAGACTGATAAACTTCCAGGCGCTTTTTGACGGTTTCCTCTTTGTCGTCGTCGCGCTGCACGAGCGGCTCGCCAGTTAGGTCGTCGCGATTGTCTACCTTGGGAGGATTGAAGCGCATATGATAGGTACGGCCCGATGCTGGATGCATTCGACGGCCACTCATCCGTTCAATAATTTCGAGATGCGGCACGTCGATTTCCAAGACATAATCGATTTTCACCTGAGCTGACTTCAAAGCGTCGGCCTGCGCAATGGTGCGTGGAAATCCGTCGAACAAATAGCCTTTTGCGCAATCGGGTTGTTGCAGTCTTTCCTTGACGAGATTGATGATAATTTCGTCTGAAACCAGCCCGCCCGTGTCCATGACTTTTTTAGCTTCGATGCCTAGCGCTGAACCTACAGTTACTGCGCTTCTCAACATGTCCCCTGTAGAAATTTGCGGAATGCCAAAGGCCTCTTTGATAAAGCTTGCTTGGGTTCCCTTTCCTGCGCCGGGTGCTCCCAATAAAATTAAACGCATGTTGCCGCCTCGAAGATAGATAAGTAATTTTTGATTTGCCTGAAAGGTACCCGAACGAAGCTACTTCGGTCAAACGGGAACCGTTATGGGGCATTCAAAACGAATTGTCCAGCCACTGTCGCCGAACGTTCTCCAGGTCCTGCTGCGTATCGACGCCGGTGGTCGGGCTCCCTGTGCAGATATGCAATCGTATCGTTTGTCCATTTTGCAAGGCGCGCAACTGCTCTAGGCTTTCGACCTGGTCGAGCGGCGATGGCGTCCATTTTGCGTACGCTTGCAGAAAACGCGAGCGATAAGCATATAAACCGATATGACGCAGTGCCGGAATCGAGTGGGGCAGTGCGCCTATGCGGTTTTCGATAAAAATATCGCGTGGGTATGGAATCGGCGACCGCGAAAAATACAAGGCGCGGCCCGACATATCGCAAACGACTTTTACGACATTCGGATTTAAAAAATCCTCCCAGCTGCCGATGCCATGTGCGGCAGTGGCTATATCGGCATCGTCGTGCTTCGCCAGGATTTTGGCTACCGCGCCAATCAACCCGGGTTCGATCAATGGTTCGTCGCCCTGCACATTGACCACGATCTGCTCGGCGGCCCACTGCTGCCCGTGAGCGACTTCCGAAAGCCGATCCGTGCCGGATGGCCAGTCGCTACGCGTCAGCAGCGCAGTGATGCCATGGGCCCGGCAGGCATGCAAAATATCTGGGTGATCGGTTGCCACCAGGACCTCATCGGCACCACTGAGCAAAGCACGTTCGGCAACCCGAACGACCATCGGTTTGCCGCAAATGTCGGCCAGTGGTTTGCCTGGCAGACGGCTCGATGCATAGCGGGCAGGGATAACGACTTTGAATGCCGTCATTCTAGCCCTGTAGGGGGTGTGGCCGGCGTTTCGACGGCTTCGCCGCGCAGAGGGTCTGCCTGATCTTCCAATAAACAGGGAATCCCGTCGCGGATCGGAAACACCAGGCGGTCGCCTCGACAGATCAACGTGTCGTTACCTGCTTCCAGAGGGCCTTTACACAAAGGGCAGACTAAGATGCTCAGCAATTCAGGTTTCAAAGCGTTCCTCTATCAGATCGACTATCGCGACAGGCAATTGCAGTTCAATTTCCAGTGTCCACAAGCGTGGATCATCGTGCGGCAATTTTACGGCATCTTTTCCTGTCGTAAGCAAAATGGACCCTTGCAAAGTTTCTAAAAATCCTTCGGGATAAGCAAAATGATCGGGTAGGCTCAAGGTTTCGATAGCCATCCCTAGTTCGTTGAGTACACTGAAAAACTTGGCCGGGTGGGCTATACCGGCAAATGCCTGAATACTGTGCTTGCGGAAATGCTGCGCACTGTACTCGATCGTCAGCAGCCGGCCGGTTGACGTCTGACGAAAACCTTGGATGTGCAGCGCGGATTCGAACAAAGGCGGCATTCGGCTCTCGGCGGTTTTCAAATAGTTGACTAAAAACCCACAATCAGGCTTTGTCTGGATGATCGCATCGGCACGGGCGAGGCGGCGCAGTGGTGCGCGCAATGGCCCTGCCGGTAAAAGCCGTCCGTTGCCGACAGCACGGTCGTCGAAGACAACGATTTCGAAATGGCGCGGTAAACCTTGATGTTCCAAGCCATCGTCGGCAAGCACCACATCAAGATCAGGATATTTTTTTAATAAAGCGGCTAAAGCCCGACCTCGCCGCTGGTCCACCACGATGGGACATCGGGTCGTCGTCGCTAGCCAGACTGGCTCGTCGCCCAGGCTTCGTGCCAAGCGAATGGCATCGTGCGCATCGTTTGAAGGGGAGTCAACGTCGTAAGCTTCTGTGCCGCGCGACTGTCGCCCATAGCCGCGGCTTATCAGTCCCACCTGCTTTCCGCGCTCACGCAGTGCTTTGGCTAGCGCAGCAACGATCGGCGTCTTACCCGCTCCTCCGACGAGGATGTTGCCAACCACGATGATCAAAGGTTTGCCTTGGACAAGGCGCGGCGGTTTCGAACGGAAACGCAGCATGACGCCATAAACCATCGCCAAGATGTTGAGCGCAATGCCTGATGCGCTCGGTAAAGGCGTTTTGTTGAACCATGCCTCCCATAAGCGCTGTTGCCAGCGGGGCCGATGGTCAACCATGCTCAGCGATGTGCCGTCACGATGCTCAGGCGCGTCAGTCCTTCTGCCGCTGCCGCATCCATTGCCACCACGACCATTTGATGGGTAGCGGCTTCATCGGCTTCGATGCGGACGATCGGCGCGTCTTCGCCCTTGCTGGCCTGGCCGGCGCGCTCGGTTAAAGCTTGCTTGAACTGCTTTTCAGTCAACGCGTTCCGTTCATCCAGTGCGTATTGGCCCTGCGCGCTGATCCGGATCAGAATGACTCTTGCTTTTGACTCACTCGATGTAGCCCGGCCTTGTGGGAGATCGACTTTCAAGGCGCTGCGTTTGACGTAAGTCGTACTGACCATTAAAAAAATCAATACGACTAGCAGCACGTCGATCATTGGGATCAGGTTGATATCTGGTTCGGCTGAATCCCGGTTGCGACGAAAATTCATGCGGACTTCCAGGCTTGGTTTTTCGCGACCTGCTGCTCGGCTGAAGTCGATAATGTTTCAAGCAAAAGATGCGCGGCATTTTCCAAGGCGTGGATGTATTGATCTACCCGAATGCGAAAAATCCGGTGGGCAATCGCGGTTGGAATGGCGACGATCAAACCGAAAGCGGTGTTGTACAAAGCAACCGAAATGCCATGTGCCAGAGCCTGCGGGTCGTTGCCGGCAGCGCTTTGAGATCCGAAAATTTCGATCATCCCAACCACGGTTCCAAGCAAACCCATCAGTGGTGCAATCGAGGCCAGCATGGAAATCAGCGGTAGAAAACGCTCGAGCGCAGCCGCAGCCTTGTTCCCGGCAATTTCTAGGGCATACTGCAGATGGGCACGGTCGCGCTGTCGTGACGCCAGGCCGCCGGCGAGAATGGTGCCGAGCGGCGAAACCGCTCCAAGCTCAGCCAATGACTGTGGGCCGTACGCCCGATCGGGGTCGGATAGGACTGCTTCAAGTAATCCCGCCGGGTAAACCCGCTTGAGCTGTAACGCGAAAGACCGTTCGATAATCAAAGCAACAGCTGTTATCGACGCTATAATCAAAGGCCAGATCGGCCAACCTGCTGCCATTACGATAGACCACACGGGCGGTTTTCCTCTTTATGTTTCTGGCTGAATGTGCCTAGCTGATGACTTTAGCGTGATCTGGCGTTTTTCTCAAACAGGGTCTTTTTTGGCATGTGGATAACTTTGTGGAAAAGCCGTGCAATCATCAGAACTTATTGCTAAAAAACTCGATTTGTCGCTGGATAAGCCGTGGCCCGATCTTCTTTTGTTTCTAACAATCAAATGGTTAAGTAATTTTTCTGGTTGTACGAAAACACTTGCGCTTGACAAGGTTCGAAATTTTTAATGTGGATAGGTCCCACTAATACCCTGACGGGTTTGCCGCCAATGCCGCCGCCGCACTTGACGGTTTCTGAGTTGAGTCGCGCCGTTGCCCAGGTTTTGCAAAACAGTTTTTCGGTCTTTTGGGTTGCGGGCGAGTTGTCTTCGATAACGAAAGCTGCCAGCGGTCATTGGTACTTTACGCTGAGCGATTCGAGCAGCCGGGTGCGGTGTGTCATGTATCGGCAAAGGGCGTCCGCGATCGGTTTTGTCCCGATGGAAGGCGATACCGTGATGGCGCGGGTATTGGTCAGTTTTTATGAACCCCGTGGCGAGTTTCAGCTATTAGTCGAAAACCTTCGGCCCGGCGGCCAGGGGCAGTTGTATGAAGCATTCGTCCGTTTGAAGATGCGTCTTCAGCAGGAAGGGTTGCTCGATGCCGGTCGAAAACGTCGACTTCCCCTTTATGCCTGCACAGTTGGGATCGTTACCTCCCCCCAGGCCGCTGCGCTGGGCGATGTGATTCGCGTTTTTCGGCGCCGTGCGCCGCATGTCAGGCTGATACTTTATCCGACCCTCGTGCAAGGCCTGGGGGCGCCAGCACAGATCGCCCAGGCCATTCAAAGCGCCGACCGACACCAGCGGGGCGATGTGTTGTTAGTCGTGCGTGGCGGCGGTAGCGCCGAAGACTTGACGGCCTTCAATCATGAAGCGGTGGCACGGGCGATTGCGGCCGCCCACGTCCCGGTGGTGACGGGGATAGGGCACGAAAGCGATACGACGATTGCCGACCTGACTGCCGATGTTTTTGCCGCAACCCCCACGGCCGCAGCCGAAATGATATCCGCCGGGTTCGTCGCCTTACGCGAGCAATTGAAGCAAATCGAGAATTTGCTGGCCTTGCATATGCAACGAATCTTCAGTTTAGCCGGTCAGCGCCTTGACAATGCGGCCTGGCGGCTGAAAGCTCCCTTACGTTCTTATGGCCTGGCGCAGCGGCAGTTACCCTTGTTGGCGCAGCGTATGCTTTTTGCATTCCAGCGCCGCCTCAAGCAGGCGGAACAGGATGTGGCGCAGTTCAAGCGTCGTCAAACCAAAGCTCCTTCGGGGTCGTTCCAAAGCCTGGAATACGTATTGCTGCGACACTTGGAAAAAATGCAGCGTGCAGTGCGTCGGGGTTTACAAAATCGACAAGGGGACCTGCGGTCACAAAACGGTTTGCTGCAAGCTTTATCGCCCCAACGAATTCTCGCGCGAGGCTATGCTCTGGTGGACGATGGTCAAGGCCGTAGCGTCACCAGCGTCTGCGGTTTGGCGATCGACCGTCGATTAGTGTTAAATTTCCACGATGGAGGGGTTAATGTGGTCGTTGTCGGCGGCCCGCAGCATAATCGCGATGTGGACCAGCAGACCGGTTAGAATGACCTCGCTTTTGCGCAGTATTGACTTCATTACAAGGATACAAACATGGAACACCAGTTACCCCCTTTGCCTTATTCGATGGGCGCACTGACTCCTCACATCTCCAGCGAAACGCTCGAGTTTCACTATGCTAAACATCATCAAACTTATGTGACCAACTTGAACAATTTGATCAAAGGCACGGAGTTCGAAAATCTTTCTCTGGAAGACATCGTCAAAAAATCCACCGGCGGCGTTTTCAACAACGCGGCACAAGTTTGGAACCATACGTTTTACTGGCACAGTTTGAGTCCGCAGGGCGGTGGTGAGGCAACTGGCGCGGTTGGTCAGGCGATCAATGCAAAATGGGGGTCGTTCGAGGCTTTCAAGGAAGCATTCACGAAAAGTGCGGTCGGTAACTTTGGCTCCGGCTGGACCTGGCTAGTTAAGCAACCCGATGGCGGCGTGGAGATCATCAACACCGGAAATGCCGCAACGCCGTTGACCGGAACCACCAAGCCTCTGCTGACCTGCGATGTGTGGGAGCACGCTTATTACATCGACTATCGAAATGCGCGCCCTAAATATCTGGAGTCTTTCTGGAAGCTTGTCAACTGGGAGTTTGCTGCGCAAAATTTCGCTTGACCCGCGCTATATCGGGCGCCTGCCCAGCTTTTCCAGGCTGGGTAGTCTGGAGCCCGCCTTGATCCCGTGTTTGACGAACCAGCCCTGGTTCATTTCCAGAGCGAACCGCGCTGGCCGGGTGGAGCAGTGTTCGGTATCGTCTAGTGGCTGCATGTCCGCCAGGTTGATGATCCGATAGTGTGCGTCGATGAATGCAACAGATAAGGCAAGTTCGGTATTGCGCATCCACATGCATTGTTTTTTCGAATCAGGAAAAATGAACAGCATACCCGCGTCGCCATCTAACTTCTTACGATACATCAAGCCTTGCTGACGGTTGCTTGCCGTATCAGCCACCTCGATGTCGACGGTTTGGTTGCCCAGGTTGAGCGAAGTCAGCGGAAAGCCGAATGGACTCGTTGCCATTTGCGCTTGTGTATTTAACGCGACCAGGCATAAGCCTGCTAGAAACAAACGGACGGCTTTGAACGTGCGGTACATGTCATATCCTTTTGAGTTTCTTAAACGCTGGTTTTTCAATTTAAGGCTAAATGTGCAAAACTGTGTATGTCAGCGTTCTAACTTTCGGAGAATCCATGTACCAGCATATCAAAGTACCCACAGTCGGTGAAAAAATTCGTGTCAACACTGATTTTTCGCTGACTGTTCCCGATCAGCCCATCATTCCGTATATCGAAGGCGATGGCACCGGCGTCGATATCACGCCGGTCATGATCAAGGTAGTGGATGCTGCTGTCCAAAAAGCCTACGCCGGACGAAAAAAGATCAGTTGGATGGAGATTTTTGCCGGAGAAAAGTCCACTAAGCTATATGGACCGGATGTGTGGTTGCCAGAGGAAACCTTATTGGCGCTCAAAGAGTATGTCGTTTCAATCAAAGGGCCGTTGACCACACCGGTGGGCGGCGGTATTCGATCGATCAATGTTGCCATGCGGCAGGAGTTGGATCTGTATGTATGTCTGCGACCGGTCCGTTATTTCAGTGGCGTTCCCAGTCCGGTCAAAGAGCCGGAAAAAACCGACATGGTCATTTTCCGCGAAAACTCCGAGGATATTTACGCCGGCATCGAGTACGAAGCCGAAAGCGAGCAGGCTAAAAAGCTGATTAAATTTTTACAAACAGAACTGGGGGTGAAGAAGATTCGTTTTCCGGATACGTCGGGAATCGGCATCAAGCCGATTTCGCGTGAAGGAACGGAACGTCTGTTCCGCAAGGCAATCCAATATGCCATAGAGAACAAAAAAAATTCAGTAACCCTGGTGCATAAAGGTAACATCATGAAATACACCGAAGGTGCTTTTGCTCGCTGGGGCTATGCGCTGGCGCAAAAAGAGTTCGGTGCGCAGCCGATCGATGGCGGTCCGTGGATGAAAGTCAACGCCGCGCATGGTGAGATCGTTATCAAGGATGTGATCGCCGATGCATTTTTGCAGCAGATTTTGCTACGCCCAGCCGAATACGATGTGATCGCCACGATGAATTTGAATGGGGACTATATTTCCGATGCATTGGCAGCTCAGGTTGGCGGAATCGGGATCGCTCCCGGCGCCAATCTCTCGGATTCGATTGCCATGTTCGAGGCTACGCATGGCACTGCGCCAAAATATGCTGGTAAGGATTACGTCAATCCCGGTTCGGAAATCCTGTCGGCGGAAATGATGTTGCGTCATCTGGGTTGGGGGGAGGCGGCTGATCTCATAATTGCCTCGATGGAGAAAACCATACTCTCAAAACGCGTTACTTACGATTTTGCGCGCTTGCTCGAAGGCGCGGAGCAACTCAGTTGTTCGGGTTTTGGCAACGAGTTGATCAAAAACATGTGAAGCGGTGGCATTGTCCAATTGTTTTTTAAACTTTTGGACATCGCCGTGTTCCAATCCAAGACCGGAGTCTTATGTGGCGATATGCTCCTTTTGTAGTAGTTGCGAAGCAGGGTGAAGTCATTACAATGATTCTAAATGAGCCAAACAAATGAACCAACGGTTGTCTTGGAAAGACAAACAGAAAAGGTCGCACCTCCACCGCTGTATCAAGTCGTCTTGTTGAATGACGATTACACGCCGATGGAGTTCGTGATTGTTATTCTGCAAAAATTTTTTGGTAAGGGACGGGAGCAGGCAACCCAGATCATGTTGAAGGTGCATCGGGATGGACGAGGCGTCTGTGGGGTTTATCCGAAGGATATCGCTACCACCAAAGTCGAACAGGTGAGTAGTTTTGCAAGGCAGCATCAGCATCCGCTGCAGTGCGTAATGGAGGAAACATGATCGCGCAAGAATTGGAAGTCAGTCTGCACATGGCGTTTGTCGAGGCTCGGCAGCAGCGTCATGAGTTCATCACGGTCGAGCATTTGCTGCTCGCACTGCTCGATAACCCATCCGCAGCCGAAGTGCTGCGCTCTTGCGCCTGCAATATGGACGATTTACGGCGCAATCTGCAGAATTTTATTCGTGACAATACCCCCGTCATTCCTGGGCAGGAAGAGGTTGATACCCAGCCGACGCTGGGTTTTCAGCGGGTGATTCAGCGGGCTATCATGCATGTCCAGTCGACGACCAACGGCAAAAAAGAGGTAACTGGCGCCAATGTTCTGGTCGCGATTTTTGGCGAAAAAGATTCTCACGCGGTCTACTACTTGCACCAGCAGGGTATTACCCGGCTGGACATCGTGAATTTCATTTCGCATGGTATTACCAAGGCGCCACAGTCTCCAACACAAAAACCCGATGCCGCAGCAGGTGCTTCTCCCGGTGAGTCGAGCGAGCAGGATGCCGATAATACCGCCACGTCTGAAAAGCAATCGGCGCTCGATTTATATACACAAAATTTGAATGCTTTGGCGCGCGACGGCAAGATTGATCCTCTGATCGGGCGTGAATCCGAGGTGGAGCGAGTCATCCAGATTCTGTGCCGTCGGCGTAAAAATAATCCGCTGCTGGTTGGTGAGGCAGGGGTGGGCAAGACAGCGATCGCCGAAGGCCTTGCTTGGCGCATCGTCAAAGGCGACGTTCCCGAGGTTCTGGAATCGGCGCAGGTTTATTCATTGGATATGGGCTCTTTGCTGGCAGGAACCAAGTACCGGGGTGATTTTGAGCAGCGTTTGAAATCGGTGCTCAAACAGCTTAAAAACAGTGCTCACGCGGTGCTTTTCATTGATGAAATTCATACCTTGATTGGTGCCGGTTCGGCTTCGGGGGGCACCCTGGATGCATCCAATCTGCTAAAGCCGGCTTTGAGTTCTGGGCAACTGAAATGCATCGGTGCGACGACTTTTACGGAATACCGCGGCATCTTCGAAAAAGACCATGCGCTTTCCCGACGGTTTCAAAAGGTCGAGGTCAACGAGCCGACCGTCGAACAAACCATAGAAATCTTGCGCGGACTGAAAAGTCGTTTCGAGGAGCATCACAGTGTCAAATATTCCACGGCCGCGTTGCTGGCCGCAGCAGAACTGTCTGCCAAATTCATCAATGACCGGCATTTGCCCGACAAAGCGATCGACGTAATCGACGAGGCCGGTGCCGCCCAACGGATATTGCCAAAGTCGAAACAGAAAAAAACCATCGGTAAAAACGAGATCGAGGAGATCGTTTCAAAAATCGCACGCATTCCACCACAGTCGGTTTCGACCGACGACCGAAACAAGCTTGCGACACTCGACCGCGATTTGAAGGCGACCGTTTTCGGTCAGGACGCAGCCATCGAGGCACTGGCAGCGGCAATCAAAATGGCCCGTTCCGGCCTCGGCAAACCAGACAAACCGATTGGTTCCTTCCTGTTCTCGGGACCGACCGGCGTCGGTAAAACCGAAGTCGCCAAGCAGCTGGCCTTCATTTTGGGTATAGAGCTGCTGCGTTTCGACATGTCGGAGTATATGGAGCGGCACGCGGTTTCGCGCTTGATCGGCGCGCCTCCGGGTTATGTGGGGTATGACCAGGGCGGTCTCTTGACCGAAGCGATTACCAAAAAGCCGCATTGTGTCTTATTGCTCGACGAGGTTGAGAAAGCCCATCCGGATATTTTCAATATTCTGCTGCAGGTCATGGACCATGGTGCTTTGACCGACAACAACGGTCGCAAAGCTGATTTTAGAAACGTCATCGTGATCATGACGACTAACGCTGGGGCCGAGGCCTTGACCAAGCGCAATATCGGGTTTACAGACTCCAAGGCGCAAGGCGACGAGATGGTCGATATCAAACGGATGTTCACGCCCGAGTTCCGCAACCGGCTCGACTCAATTATTTCTTTCAAGGCGCTGGACGAAGATATCGTTTTGCGTGTGGTCGATAAGTTCCTTATGCAGCTCGAGGAGCAGTTGCATGAGAAAAAAGTCGAGGCGGTATTCTCCGACGAGCTGCGTAAATACCTCGGTAAGAAAGGTTTCGATCCGCTCATGGGGGCGCGGCCGATGCAACGTTTGATTCAGGACATCATCCGTCGTGCTTTGGCTGACGAATTGTTATTCGGCAAGCTGGTGAGTGGTGGGCGTGTATCGGTGGATATGGGTACAGACGAAAAAGTGCTGCTCGATTTTCATGAAGAGCCATCAGTTCCGAAAGAGCCGAGTATCAGCGATGAGGTGACTGTCGAGTAAGCTTCGTCAGGTGTTGGTAGACGCAACCGTGCAGGCTCGGCCTGCACGTTTTGCTTCGTAGAGCGCCAAATCGGCTCGGTTCAAGGCGTCAGCTATCGACTCGTCGGTTTTAAGTTCGGTCAGGCCTGCAGAAAAGCTGGTGCGCAAGCGCATTTCGGTGCGCATCCGTTCCACTAAGCGAAAACCTAGCTGCCGGTCACATCCGGGTAAAGCAATCGCAAACTCCTCGCCGCCCATTCTGGCTACCAAATCGCCGGGTCGGCAGCGGTGGGTGAGTTGCTTACCAAAGCTGCGCAGCTCTTCGTCTCCCTCGGCGTGTCCGCGTTCATCATTGAATTGCTTGAAATAATCCAGGTCTAGCATGACGACGGTCAAGGGGACATTAGACTGGGTGCAACGCAGTGCTACCCGAGAGACGCTTGGTTCCCACCCTCGACGGTTCAGTAAGCCGGTCAAGGGGTCGATGTGTGCCAGTTCGGTCAGTTCGGCCTCACGGCGGGCCTGAACCTCCTGAATCGTGGACCACATTTTCAATATGTCGAGAATCATCAATACCACCGCCATTGCCACTCCTGCGATGATTACCAAACTGCCGCGTTGGATATCGCGTAGCTCGGCGTCCATCCGGGTCACTTGAAGCTGCGCCATGGCATTAAGCGCTTCGACTTCGACAAACCATTGATTTAAAAGGCTATGGAGTAATTGGCGTTGCCGCTCGGTATATTCGGGTTTGTCCTGCCAATGGTGCCGAAGCACATCCTTACATAAAGATTCGATACTCGAAAACGTCCGCCGCAATGGCGGCAGGGATGGCATGCCGATCAGGGAGGCTGAGAGATGCGCCTCCGCGACCGATAGCTGACCGTCCATTCGCCCGAGACTTTCCACGATTACAGTGTCGATTTCGTTGTTGGGCCATGTCGTGCTGAGTAAACTGTCGACCATGACCGATTTGAGTTCTATGCCGGAAAAATACAAGGCTAGCGCGTACTTTTCATGCTGACGCACGGCTCGCAAATCGTTTTCGAAATGTGTGCCTTCACGGTAGCGGTGAATGCTGAATAACAGCAGTATGGCTGAGAGCACGAGCCATGGGGCCATGCGGCTCAATATTTGAATTAAACCCCGTTTGCCGGGCAGGCCGATTCTGTGTAAATCAAAAGAAAGCGATGGGATCTTCAACAAAGCCCCCTAGTACTTCGTCAGACTTAATTTGTCGATTTCGTTTCATGTAAATAAGTAGGCTGTTTCAAGTACCAGGCGACCAGCCGCTGCGCTTGCAGGGTCTTGCCTGCCCGATATAGACGACCATGCCGACAAATCAAGCGTGATGTAGGCTGGTCGGCTAAGCAATACCTGTGCTACCAAATCCGTTTTGACCCCGCCTGCTCGGCAGGTACTCGTCGACTATTTCAAACCGTGCCTGCACGACCGGAACGATCACCATTTGCGCAATACGATCCAATGAAGCTATACCAATCGGCTGATTTGAACGGTTCCACGCCGATATCATCAGCGGGCCTTGATAATCGGCATCGATCAATCCCACCAGATTTCCCAGCACCAGGCCGTGTTTATGGCCTAAGCCTGAGCGTGGCAAAAGCATGGCGCAGTAGTCGGGATTACCGATAAAGACTGCAAGACCAGTCGGAATGAGCTCTGCCTGGCCTGGCAGTAAGGTTATCGGCTGGTCGATACATGCTCTTAAATCCAGGCCGGCGCTGCTCGGTGTCCCGTAGCTCGGTAGATGCTCGCGCATCCGGGAATCCAATATTTTGATTTGTATATCGATCATGGCGATGCCTGGGAAGAAAATTGGCGGTAGCGTACGGCGATAAGTTCGATTAGGCGCGCTGCGGCAGCTTGTTTATGCATTTTGGGCAGCGGCGTTTCGCCGCTGGTTTCAATGATACACAATTCTGCTGTATCGCTGCCCAGCGTATCCTGCGCCAAATTGCCGACGATCAGCGGAATATTCTTGTCGCGCAGCTTTTGCCGGGCATGGCTTATCAGATGTTCGGTTTCGGCGGCAAATCCGATACAAAATGGTTTCCCTTGCAAATGGCTCATCGCCAGCGCAGCAACCGTGGCCAGGATATCGGGATTGCTCGCAAACGCAATGTCGTGCAGAGCGTGCCGGTTTTTTTTGATCTTGTGTGGCGCTGGTGTCGTTACCCGCCAATCCGCAACGGCAGCAACCCCGAAGAATAAATCAGCGGTGGTGCTGAGCGGCGATACGGCTTCGAGCATTTCGGCCGCCGAAGTCACATTGATACGTTCTACTCCCCAGGGGCAAGCTAACGACGTCGGTCCCGAAATCAACGTTACTTTGGCCCCGGCGCGGGCAGCCGCGAGTGCAACCGCATAGCCCATTTTGCCGCTGGACCGATTGGTGATGCCGCGGACCGGATCGATGGCCTCGTACGTTGGCCCCGCCGTTATGAGGACATGGGTGTTGGCCAACACCTTGACGGTAAAAGCGGAGATGATGCTTTCGAGCAAATCCTGCGGTTCGACCATGCGCCCCGGACCTGTTTCACCGCAGGCCTGCTCGCCACTGGCGGGCCCGAACAGCTGACAACCGTCCGCGAGCAATTGCCGGACATTGCGTTGGGTGGCCGGGTTATTCCACATTTCGACGTTCATCGCCGGCGCTACCCACAATGGACTGGTTCGTGCCAAGCATAAAGTCGATAACAGATCGTCGGCGACCCCATGAGCGATTTTGGCGATTTGATTGGCCGTAGCGGGCGCCAGCAGAATTGCATCGCAACGACGAGCCAGTTCGATGTGCGCCATGCCGTTCGCTATGCTGTCATGTGCGGAATCGCTTATGACCGGCCGGCCGGACAATGCCTGTAAAGTCAGCGGTGTGATGAAGTCGCTGCCTGTGCGCGTCAAAATCACCTGTACCTCGGCCCCCGCCTTTTTCAGCAGGCGGACCAATTCAGCGCTTTTGTAAGCGGCGATGCCACCGCTGATGCCGAGCGCGATCGTTTTACCTTTCAGCCACATGACGATAGTCTCAGCGTTTACTGCGCACGCGGCGCAACTCGTCGACGATCAAAGCAATTGCGCCAGCGCTGATGGCGACATCTGCGATATTGAATGCCGGCCAATGCAAACGACCCCAGTGGAAATCGATGAAGTCGATGACGGCGCCGTAAGCGAACCGGTCGATCAAATTGCCGATTGCCCCGCTCAAAATGCAGGTCATGGCGAAGGCGAACAGTTTCTGTTGATGGTGGCGGTAGAGCAAAATAAAAACCGTTACGACTGCTATTATGCCGACTATGATGAGTGCCGGCTTTTGCCAGCCGGAGGCATTGGCCAAAAAGCTGAAGGCGGCCCCTGGATTGTTGACGTGAACGATATTCAGAAAATCGTTTATCTGTTTACCCCCGCCCAGACTGAATCGCTGGCGGATCCAGATTTTACTGGCCTGATCGGCCATGATGATCAAAACTGTTGCTAAAAGCCAGAACGATAGGCGCGGCGAGCAAGGGCTTTTCAAAAAAGACTTCTTGGAAAATGCCATGATTTCTTCAGGCGAAAGCGCGCGCTTCGCCAGCTCCGTATAAATTGTCAGTGCAGCGTTTGCACAAAGAGGAATGTCGTGCGTCGTGCCCGACATCCCTGCGGTGATGCCAGCATCGTGCACACTTCATATGCGAAGAAGCCCGTACGTCGATGGTTTCATGTTCGGCGAACTGTAGACTGGCCTGCGACGTGATGAGTATGAAACGCAGGTCATCGCGCAGGCTGGCGACATCCGTATACAGATGACCGTTGGGCAGGTTTAACGTCACTTCGGCCTGAAGTGACGAGCCGATTTCGCCCCTGGCGCGAAAAGCTTCGATGCTTTTCGTGACCCGGCCACGCAGTTCGCGCAGGCCTGACCACTTGCTTATCAGCCCGGTATCATCGGCAATCACCGGAAGTGCGTGGTGGTTTTCGGTGAATATGGTCGTGGCCTCCGGATAAAGGGTTGTCCAGGCCTCTTCTGCCGTAAAGCTCAGAATTGGAGACATCACTTTCAAAAGGGTGTGGGCGATATGCCATAGGGTCGTTTGGGCGCTGCACCGCGCAAGGCTGTTTGGCGCGGTGGTGTATAAACGATCTTTGAGAATGTCGAGGTAAAAGGCCCCCAGGTCTTCCGAACAAAAGTTTTGCAAGCGGGCGACCACCGGGTGAAACTCATAGCTATCGTAGTGCCCTGCAATATCGGTTTGCAATCGAGCCGTAATTGCCAGGGCGTAGCGGTCGATTTCGAAAAGTTGGTCTGGCGCGACGTGGTCCCGGCCGATATCGAAATCGGCGATGTTAGCCAATAGAAACCGCAAAGTATTACGGATTCGCCGGTAGCCCTCGACGACCCGTTTCAGAATTTCGTCGGAAATCGACAATTCGCCCGAATAATCGGTGCTTGCGACCCATAAGCGCAATATTTCTGCGCCGAATTTGTCGGAAACTTGCTGAGGTGCGATGACATTACCCAGCGACTTGCTCATCTTGCGTCCCTGACCGTCGACCACGAAACCGTGTGTCAACAAGGCTTTATAAGGTGGACAGCCGTTCATCATAGAGGATGTCAATAGCGACGAATGGAACCAGCCGCGATGCTGGTCGCTGCCTTCGAGGTACAAATCGGCGGGGAATTGCAGGCTGGCGGCGTGTGAACCGCGCAAAACGGTCGTATGTGTGGTGCCAGAGTCGAACCATACATCGAGCGTGTCTTTGTTTTTTTCGTATTGTTCCGCCTCGGCACCCAGTAACTCGGTTGGATTCAGCCGTTGCCAAGCCTCGATTCCTTCCTGCTCGATGCGCTGGGCGACGACTTCCAGCAGTTCGGATGTGCGGGGATGTAAGGCGCCTGTGTCTTTATGCACGAAAAACGCCATCGGCACTCCCCATTGTCGTTGACGGGACAAGGTCCAGTCGGGGCGGTTGGCGATCATCGCGTGCAGACGCGCCTGGCCCCAGGCAGGGAAAAATTCGGTCGCCGCCACACCGGCCAGCGCCGTTTCGCGCAGTGTCGGTCCACTATCCAGTGGTGTGAGGTCCATGCCCGCAAACCATTGCGAGGTAGCGCGATAGATGACGGGCGTCTTATGTCGCCAGCAATGCATGAAGCTGTGATTCAACGGGCTGGTGTGCAGCAGGCAGCCGCGCTCCTGCAGTGTTTCAACGATTTTGGGGCATGCCGCCCAGATGTTCAGTCCGCCGAACAATGGCAAATCGTCGATATACCGGCCATTGCCGCGCACGGGGTTGATGATTTCATCGTCCCGCAACCCCTGCGCTTTACAGGACAAAAAGTCGTCGACCCCGTACGCAGGCGCTGCATGAACCACGCCCGTACCGGTTTCCAGACTGACATACTCGGCCGCAATGACAGGTGAACGACGCTCATAAAATGGATGCCGAAATGCAATGCCTGCCAGCGCGGTGCCGGTGCAGACGCCCAGTACCACACCATCGTCGCGCAAGCCGTAACGACGAGGAAGGTCTTGTGATGGTCCTGTTTCACTATGAGTGCCAGCAGGCTTTAGCCAGATTTCATGAGCGACTATCAATAAACCCTTGTCGGTCTTGACGAGGGCGTAATCGATTTTGGGATGGACGTTCAACGCTTGATTGGCCGGTAAGGTCCACGGAGTCGTCGTCCAGATAACGATCCAGCCCGGCTGGGCGTCGAGCTCGTCGGATGTAACGCCGAAGGCTGCTGCGATCTTGTGCCGCTCTTCTGGGGCGACGGGAAAGGGAAAGCCGGCATCGATCGCCTGGTCGACTTTATCCTGATATTCGACCTCGGCCTCAGCCAGTGCCGAGCCGCAATCGAAACACCAGTTGACGGGTTTCAAGCCACGATAAACATAGCCTTTGTCAACGATCGTGCGTAGGGCCCTGATTTCGTCGGCTTCGTTGCCGAAATCCATGGTTTTGTAAGGCTGCGCCCAGTCGCCCAAGACTCCCAGGCGAATGAAGTCGGCGCGTTGCCGTTCGATTTGCGCTTCGGCATAAGCCCGGCTCTTGGTCTGCACTTCGAGCGTTGGCAAATGTTTGCCGTATTTTTTCTCGATTTGAATTTCGATCGGCATGCCGTGGCAATCCCAGCCGGGAACATAAACCGCATCCAGGCCCGTTAAGCCGCGGGACTTGATGATCATGTCCTTTAGTATTTTATTGACCGCATGGCCGATGTGGATATCGCCATTCGCGTAAGGTGGGCCATCGTGCAAAACAAACTTTTTTTGCCCGGCGCGCGCCTGCCGAATATGCTGGTATAGGTTCTTGGCTTGCCAGTTGGCCACCCACAAAGGCTCGCGTTTGGGCAGGTCGCCCCGCATCGGAAAAGAGGTGTCGGGCAGGTTGAGAGTGTCTTTGTAGTCCATGCCTACCATTCCAATTGTGCGGCCATCATCGTATCAGGCCCGGTTGAAATAAAGGGGTGCGTGTTTGCAGTAAGATGCGCGCCTGCATCGCATCCTGCGCCATTTGCGCACGTAAGTCAGCGAGACAGGCGAAATGCAGTTCGGGGCGTAAATAGCCCACGACTTCGATACTCGGATTTTTTCCATAAACGTCGGCCGACCAGTCGAATACATGCGTTTCGAGCAATAATGCCCCCTCGTTTTCCACGGTTGGCCGGCGGCCGAGACTGGCCACGCCTGGCAAGGGAGAACTTTCGAGGCCGTGCACCCACACGGCCAGAATGCCGGTCAATGCGCTGTGGGGGATCGGCAGCCGCATGTTCAGGGTAGGGTACCCCAGGGTGCGGCCGAGCTTTTTGCCATGCACGACATGCGCGGTGTAAATCAGCGGATGACCGAGCAGAGCCAGCGCAGCATCGACTTCACCGTGCTGCAGGTGTTGCCGTATGCGGGAACTGGCGATGCGTTGGCCGCCCTGTGTAACCTGCGGCATACGCTCGACCTCGAAGCCATACCGCGTTCCGAGCGAGCGCAGCATAGCAAAATCGCCTGTTCGTCCGTGGCCGAACCGAAAGTCGTCACCAACCCATACGTGGCGTGCTCGCAGGCGTCGTACCAGGATATCGTTGGCGAAGAACTCTGGTGTTTGCCGGGAAAAACCCTTATCGAATGTCAAAACGGCGGCTTGTTCAATCCCGTAGTGCGCCATCCAGCCGAGATTATTGCGGATTGGAGAGATATGCGCGTAAGCTGCTTTTTGTCCGAAGTACGTTTGCGGGTGGGGATTGAAAGTGAGGACTGTAGGCACGAGATAGCGCGAGCCTGCCGTTTGCACGACTTTTCGGAAAAGCGCCTGATGTCCTGAATGCACGCCATCGAAGTTTCCGATAGAAACTGCGGTGGGCGATTGCACCGCATCAAAGGACGGTCGATGGTGTAGACGCATGACTCCGGGACGTGGTCGACGACAAGTATGGCAACCCGCGATTATAGCCTTCCCCAGTAACCTGCGGATCGTTTCCCTGAAGTCAGGCGCAGCCTGGCTGGCGGTCAACCGCCGGAATGATAAAATACTGTATGTGTATATCAAATCTTATTCCAACGAGCCCCTCATTGTGAAACAGATTCTTGTGCTGCTCTCAGGAAGAGGGTCCAATTTGCAGGCGCTGTTGGATGGGCAGGGAATCGGTCACTATCGAATCGCCGGCGTCGTCAGTAATGTGGCGACGGCGGGCGGTCTCGACAAAGCGCGGTGCGCCGGAGTGCCGGCTGTCGTGGTGGAGCATCGGCGATTCCCTGGTCGGCCTCAATTTGAGGCCGCTTTGACCGAAGCAATCGATTCCTTTTCGGCCGATCTCATCGTTTTGGCGGGGTTCATGCGGGTGTTATCCGCCGTGTTCGTGCAGCGGTATAGTGGTCGGCTGCTCAATATCCATCCGTCGCTGCTGCCGGCGTTTACCGGGCTGAATACCCATCGGCAAGCCTTACTCGCGGGCGTCAAGCTCCATGGCGCAACCGTTCATGTGGTGACCGCCGAGCTGGATGCCGGCCCGATAGTGGCCCAGGCTGTCGTGCCAGTATGGAATAATGACGATGAAACCACGCTAGCCACCCGTGTGCTGGAAGTCGAGCATGCGCTATTGTTCGGTGCCGTCCGTGATTTCTGCGCTGGTCGCTGGTCGGTAGTCGATGGCCAGGTAATCTGGCTCGACACGATGCCCCCGTTTCTTTTGCTTCATCCCGCTCTTCAAGGAAAAAATTGTGACAGCCGCAACACGCAGTGCCAAATCACGTCGACGTGAGGCGCCTGGCGATCACGCCCATCCACGATCGCAGTCGATCCGCAAAGGGCCCTCGATGCGGCTGGTGGATCATCTTGTGCGTCTTATTTCACAGCTCAGCCCACTCGATGGGCCTGCCGATAAATGCGCCTCGCAGTATTTTCGGGAACATCCGGCTCTGGGCGTCAAGGACCGCCGCTGGCTCGCGGAGGGTGCTTTTGCGTGGCTCCGCTACAAACCGCGAATTACCTATCTGGCCGAGTCCGGCGAGGGCGACATGCAGCTGCGTTGGGCGCAACTGGCTTTCGTGTTGTCCGGTGCCCCGGCCAAGGTTTGGACGGTTGGCGATCCCGCACAAAACGCCTGGCTGGGGCGTGTGTTATCGATTGATGCCGCTTTACTGCCGCTCGAGCAGCAAACCTGCCTGCCGGCCTGGCTGTGGCAGCGTTTGTGCGAAACCGTCGGTCAGCCGGATGCCGAGTCTTTTGCGGCTGCGGTGAATGTAGCCGCGCCTCTCGATATACGGATCAATCGGCAAAAGGCGTCTCCCGAGCAGGTCTTGCAAGCTTTGCAGGCTGAACAAATCGAGGCGCAGCCAATTGCCGGTCTGCCCGATGGTCTGCGCTTGCCGAGCAAGCCCGTCGTCGCCAAGCTGGACATTTTTCGACAGGGGCTGTTCGAAGTGCAGGATGCCGGCAGTCAATGGATCGCTGCGCTGACCGCACCTCGACGGGGTGATCTGCTAATCGATTTTTGCGCGGGTGCAGGCGGTAAAACTTTTGCGTTGGGTGCCGCCATGCGCAATTCCGGCCGTATCGTATCGCTGGACGTTTCAGATGTGCGATTGACGCGTTTGAAACCCAGGCTGGTGCGCAGTGGTTTGTCGAACGTTTATCCCATGCTGATCGCCTCCGAGACCGATGCCCGGCTCGACCGTTATGTCGGCAAAGCCGATCGAGTGCTCGTCGATGCACCATGCAGTGGTATGGGGACGCTGCGGCGCAACCCGGACTTAAAGTGGCGTCAGCAGCCGCTCGACGTTGCGGAGCTCGCCGTCAAGCAATTGGCAATCCTGAGTGCTGCAGCGCGACTGGTTAAACCCGATGGCCGGCTCGTCTACGCGACGTGCAGCGTTCTGCCAGAGGAAAACGAAGACATTATCGCGCAGTTTTTAGATGCGCATCCAGCGTTCAGGGCTCGCCATTGGACCGAAATCCTGCCGCCGGAAGCGCGGCCGCCGCATGTTGACGCCAAACCCGATCAGCCGTTTCTCAGGTTATGGCCGCAACGCGATGGTTGCGACGGATTTTTTGCGATCGCATTACAAAAAAATAAGGCATGACTTCCCGCAACCTGATCCGGCCCTTCGTCCGCGATCTCATCGACGACCTGCAGGAGCCGACGATTCTGTGGCAGATCGCTGCCATGTTGCTTTGTTTGCTGCTGGCCTATGTCATCAGCCGTTATTTACAGCGCAAACTCATCAGTAAAAACGCCGCCGGTGAGACGGTTTGGTCTGTCGGCCTGATCGGTCGGCTGGCGTTCCCTTTGGTCGCTTGTGGAGCATTATCGATCACTGAACAGATCTTGCAGGAGTTTCAGTCCGCGAATCTGTTGAAGCTGGTGCTGACGCTGATGATAGCGATGGTTGCGATCCGGTTCTTTGTATATGCCTTGCGGCGCGGTTTTTCCAAAAGCAGCTTTCTGGCTACCTTCGAGCGTGGTATGGAAATCATCGTGTGGGCGGGTGTGGCGTTGTACCTGTCGAATATGGCCGACGATTTACAAAAGCTGCTGTCGTCTATCTATTTACCGATCGGCAAGACGCACTTGAATTTATTTGTGTTGCTCCAAGGTCTGTTGTCGGTCGGGGTTACGATGCTATTCGCGCTTTGGCTCGGCGCAGCCATCGAAAGCCGATTGATGGCCGTTTCGCAGGTCGACTCGAGCTTGCGGGCCGTGTTGGCGCGCATTTCACGGGCGTTGATCCTGGTGCTGGCCCTGATGATTGGTTTGTCGTTGACCGGTATCGACCTGACGGTCCTGTCCGTGTTCAGCGGTGCATTGGGTGTTGGCCTGGGGCTGGGTATGCAGAAAATCGCCAGCAACTATATTTCCGGTTTTATATTGTTGCTGGATCGCAGTTTACGTCTTGGCGACGTTGTGGCCGTTGACAAGTATCATGGTACGGTGGCGCAAATCCGCACCCGTTATACCGTCATTCGCGCGTCCGACGGTACCGAGGCATTCCTGCCAAACGAAATGCTGGTCAATTCGCCCGTGAACAGCTTTGCATCGTCGGACAAAAAGTTCAAGGTTGTCAACCGGGTTCGCATCGAGTATGGGTCGGACGTTGATCTGGCCATGCGTTTGCTGGTCGACAGTACCGAGAACATGGCCCGGGTACTGGCCGAGCCGGCCCCGAGCGCATTTCTAGTCGAGTTTGCCGACGAAGGTATGGTGCTCGAACTGAATTGCTGGATTGCCGATGCCGAGAAAAGTTTCGTGGACCTGCAGTCGCACATCAACTTGAACATTTTGGATAAATTTGCCGTTGCCGGCTTGAAGATGCCCGCAAAAAAATGCTGACGCGGCACTTACGGTATGCCGTAAACCCACTGACAAGCCGGGCCTCAATTTCAATACCGTTTGATAGGCACGGGCGGAGGTGTCGCCGTAATAATGGTTTTTGCTTGAGGGTGAACTTTCAGGCTGCTTCAGGTTCCAATCTCGTGGGGGCTGGGTGGTGGATTTTGGAGTGTTATATTTTGCTCACAGGCATCTTTGGGGGGGCACAGCGAAGTTCGTGCCGTTCAGGTGTATCATATTTTGCCTGTATTAGGGCCGTTTGATGTCTCCGGCAAACCTGGTCAATCTTGGTTCACTTGCAGATTTCTCAATTTTATAAGAGACGATATGATTTCCGAATTTTTGCAGCGCGGTCTTACCCAGGCTTCCTGGTTGGAGATGATTGTTTTCACGCTGGTTGTGACGCATATCACGATTATCGGTGTGACGGTTTACTTGCATCGCTGCCAGGCGCACCGCGCGCTGGATGTCCATCCCGCTTTGGCCCACTTTTTCAGATTTTGGATGTGGTTGACCACCGGCATGGGCACGCGTGCCTGGGCGGCGATCCATCGCAAGCATCATGCTAAATGCGAAACGCCGGAAGACCCGCACAGTCCACAGGTCTTCGGGCTGAAAAAAGTATTTTGGGAGGGTGCGGAGCTTTATCGGGCCGAATCCAAAAACACCGAAACACTAAGCAAATACGGCCATGGTACCCCTGACGATTGGCTTGAGCGTGCGGTGTATGTAAGCTTACCGTGGCAGGGGCTAGGGTTGATGCTGATCGTCGATTTTCTGCTCTTCGGTCTGCCAGGAGTCAGCATCTGGGCTGTGCAAATGTTGTGGATTCCAATATTGGCCGCCGGTGTGATCAATGGCATCGGGCATTATTGGGGGTATCGAAATTTCGATTGTCCGGATGCCAGCCGCAACATTTTTCCGTGGGGCATACTGATCGGTGGCGAAGAGCTGCATAACAATCATCATACGCATGCAACCTCCGCCAAGCTCTCGAACAAATGGTATGAGTTCGATATTGGCTGGGTATATATACGTTTATTTATGCTGCTCGGCTTGGCGAAAGTTAAAAAAGTGGCGCCGCGGCCGCTCTTAAAGCCGATTGCCAAACCGGTTCTCGATTTGGAAAGTGTCCAGGCCGTCGTTAATAACCGTTACGACATGCTCGCTAAATATGCCAAGACATTGAAGAAAGCGTATGCTCAGGAATGGCAACGGCTGAGAGTTGAGGTGAGCGCGGAGGAGCGTCGTTTGTTCAGCTGCGCGCGCCGTTGGTTGCATCTGGAGAGTCCCAATTTGAATCCCAATCAGCGAGAGAGTCTCAATGAGTTATTCAAACGTTCGGAAAAAATGAAAATTCTGTACGACATGCGTACCGATTTACGAACGCTTTGGGAGAAGTCGAATTTGAGCCGCGAACAGATGTTGCATCATTTGCAACAATGGTGCGAGCGTGCTGAGGCGAGTGGAATACGTTTGTTGGAGGAGCTGGCAATGCGCGTTCGCCGCTATGGCTAACCCGTAATGCTCGGTTGTAATCCTGGACGGTAATTTTGCCCAGAAAAAAAGCGCAACATCGTAAAATAATGTGGCGCTTTTTTTCTAATTAGGTTCTTTATTTAATACGGGTGGCTACTTGAGTTTTGTTTCTTTATAAGAAACATGCTTACGAACGACCGGATCATATTTCATGATTTCAATTTTTTCCGGTTTGGTTCGTTTGTTTTTTGTTGTTGTGTAAAAGTGGCCGGTGCCCGCACTGGACTCCAGCTTAATTTTCTCACGTCCGCCTTTTGCCATGGCTAATCGACCTTCTTTTGATCTTAAAACACAGAGTTAAATTAAATTTCGCCGCGCGAGCGAATATCGGCAAGTACCGACTCGATACCGTTTTTATCGATCGTCCGCAAAGCCGCATTCGAGACACGCAAGCGAATGAACCGGTTTTCGCTTTCGATCCAGAAACGACGGCTCTGCAGGTTAGGCAAAAAACGGCGCTTCGTTTTGTTGTTCGCATGGGAAACACGGTTACCCACGGCCGGGCCGATTCCCGTTATTTGACATCTGCGAGCCATAATTAACCTACAAATTCTGCAAAGTCAGGTATTTTAGAGCAAAAAGCGCCTCAGGGCAAGGGCCAGTCTGATCGGCCGCGCAGCGAGACGGTCTGCGGACCAGCGACGATGAGGTGATCCAATAGGCGAATGTCGAGTAACTGCAAAGCGCGTCCGACTGCCTCGGTCAGCGAAAGATCGGCCTGGCTTGGCTCGGCCAAGCCGCTTGGATGGTTGTGCGCGATCAATACGGCGCTGCTGTTGAGCTGAAGCGCGCGTTTGACAATTTCGCGTGGATAAACGGCAGTCTGTGCAACCGTACCCGCAAACATAATTTCGTCGCGGATCAGTCGATGCCGGTTGTCCAGAAACAAGGCTAAGAATTTTTCGATCGGCTCGTGGCGAAGCTTGAGGGCGACGAAGTCGCGCGCGGCATTCTGGCTGTCGATAATGCAATTTTTTTGTAGCGGTTCGCGAATCGTTCGTCGGGCCAGTTCGAGGCTGGCCATGAACTGGACATATTTGGCGGGGCCTAGTCCACGAATGCTGCGCCATTCGGGCAAAGGGGCGCGCAATAGACACTCCAGGCTGCCGAAGCGTTGCAGCATGTCTTGTCCCAGCTCGATGGCGGACTTGCCTTTGGTGCCGACCCGCAGAAAAATCGCCAGCAACTCGCTGTCGCTCAATGCGCCGGGCCCATGGGCCAATAAACGTTCACGTGGCCGCTGTTCAGCGGGTAAATCGGTGATGGCCATTTGAACCTCAAAAGTTGCTTAAGACTCTCTGTTGATTTTCTTTAACTAAAGTTCCGTTTTTAAGGCTCGCAACCAGCTAAAATATCAAATTATTTTAATGAGTTGCGCTTTATGAGTGGTATGTCTGATTTGTCCACTATTGCGAGTGATACCCAGATTAATCATCAATCATTCATCACCTTGCATTATTCGATTGCTCTAGCCGATGGTCGGGAATTAGCCTCGACCTTCAGCGAAAAACCGGCGACCTTGCAAATGGGCTCTGGGCAGTTGGCGAAAGGTCTTGAAGACTGTTTGCTGGGTTTGCGGCCTACCGATTGCCGAACCTTCGAGTTGCCGCCAGAAGCTGCGTATGGCGCGCGTAAAGTGGAGCTGGTCCAGTGCGTGGCCCGGCAGATGCTCGATAAGCATGCGGGGCCGAATACGACTTTCGATGTCGACGAGTTCGTAGACTTTCCGGCACCCGATGGCCGTCGTTTTGCCGGCACCGTTATCGCCGTCGATGGGGACGCGGTTACTTTCGATTTCAATCATCCTTTAGCAGGCCTGTCGCTGCAATTCAAGGTCGAAATCATCGGGGTGTTGTGATGGAGGTGCTATTGGCTCAACCGCGGGGGTTTTGTGCCGGTGTCGACCGGGCAATCGACATCGTCCAGCAGGCGCTCGCTAAGTTCGGTGCGCCGATTTATGTGCGTCATGAAATCGTGCATAATAAAACGGTCGTTCAAGCCTTGCGTGCCAAAGGCGCTGTGTTCGTCGATTCGTTGGACGACATTCCCTCTGGCGCCACGGTGGTTTTTTCTGCGCATGGTGTGCCGCAGGCTGTTAAGCAAGAAGCGGTCGCGCGAGGTCTCCATGTATTCGATGCAACCTGTCCGCTCGTCACCAAAGTGCATGTAGAGGTGGCCAAAATGCGCGCCCAGGGGCGTGAAGTCGTGATGGTCGGCCACCGTGGCCATCCGGAAGTTGAAGGCACAATGGGGCAGGCCGATGGTGGTATTTATTTGGTTGAAACCCCGGCCGATGTCGAGCTGTTAAATGTTGAGAATCCCGAGCGGCTGGCGTATGTCACCCAGACGACTTTGTCGGTCGACGATGCCGCTGACGTGGTCGGGGCATTGAAGAAACGCTTCCCATCGATTGCCGAGCCCAAAAAAGCCGATATCTGTTACGCCACACAAAACCGTCAGGAAGCCGTTAAATTGATGGCGTCGCAAGTCGATTTCGTGTTGGTGATCGGTAGTCCTAGTAGTTCGAACTCCAACCGTTTGCGCGAAGTCGCGGAAAAGCTGGGCGTGCCTGCTCGTCTGATCGACGATGCCGACTCGCTCGACCCCGCGTGGCTGGAAGGAAAGTTGCGTATTGGTATTACGGCAGGTGCCTCCGCGCCTGAGCATCTGGTGCAGCAGTTGGTCGCACGGTTGAAAATGCTTGGGGTGCTGTCGGTTAAAACGTTGCCGGGTGCCGAAGAGAATGTTGCTTTTCCTTTACCAAGGGGTTTGAGCACGGATTGATGAGCATTTTTCATATATAATTTTTTTCTTTGCAGTTTCTGCGAAGTCGCCGGTGTAGCTCAGTTGGTAGAGCAGTTCATTCGTAATGAAAAGGTCGAGGGTTCGATTCCTTTCACCGGCACCACATTTAATGGCCTGAACCCCTCAGGCCATTTTTTTCGTCTGTCGTTTCCCCAATAAACACAAGGGGTTGCGCCATTGTGCGTGTGCTGGCCCTCCCGATTTTGCGCGCCAGAAGCCGTTTTTCATACCAGAAACGCTCTCTGTTCTCTGTGAATGCGTTGGTCGTCATCGGCCAAGAACCCAGCATTCATGCGGGTTTGCACGATTCCGGTTTGCTGCGTAACTACACCTGTCAAACACGGCATCAACCCGCCAGCGCATCAATAACCACCTCCTGCTGACCCCAGTCGTGCGGCAGGATCTTGCGTACAAAGAACTCGAAGGACAGACCGATCGGTCCCTGCCCTCTGGCAATGGCCTCCACATAACGGGGTGCCAGCCGGGCCAGTTTCATGAACTTGTGCGCGCGCATTTTATCCATGCCCTCACGCTTGGCGATCTCGGCAATGCTGCCCACGGCGCCGCAATCAAGCTGTTCCTGCCAGTACAGGGCCATGCACAGCGCCTTCATCAGCTTGGCGTCCATCTGCGCCTGCCAGTTGTTGGGGGCGGCGTGGCCGGGTTGAACAATCACCCGGGTGAATTTGTGGCGAGTGATCTTGACGGGGATTACCGTGGTCAGCTGGACGTCCGAGCCATCCCGAAGCTTCCTGACCTCCGGCGAACCGGTTTGCATCACGGTGTTTTTAACTTTTGGCACGGTCTTCTCCTTCATGCGCTCTCGGCCAGTTCGGCCAACTCGGCCCCGATGGTGTTGGGCTGGAATTCCCCGACCAGCGATTGCCAGCCCGGGGTGTGCCACTGAATCTCAATGGCGTCTTCGGTGATCTGCACCCGGCGGATCATCAAATTGACAATGCGCCGCTGCTCCTCCGGAAACAGCGATGTCCAGACCGCCCCCAGATTGCGCATGGCCAGCACCACATGCGGCTCATCCAGTTCATTCGAAGCGGCCTTGACGGCATCCCACACCGCCTGGATGGACGCCGGTGATTGCAGGGCTTGCAAGACCTGCTGGACCACAATGCCCTCGAGCTGGTCGGCGTTGATGGAGCCGTAGGTCTCGGCGCTGGTGCCATAGCGCACGTACTTCAGGTCGGCGTAATAGCGGTAGCGCTTACCACCAGACTTGGTCTTGACCGTGTAGCTTGGCACCATGCGGCTGCCGGTAGGGGCGTAGACCAGACCACGCAGCAATGCCGGCGGCGACTGGCGAGTCTGGTTTTTGGTGCGGCGAATATTTTTGTCAGTGGCCAGCACCGCATGCACGGCATCCCATTCGGCCTGCGTGATGATGCCCTCATGCTGGCCAGGGAACGCCTTGCCTTTGTGCACAATCTCGCCCAAATAAATCCGGTTGTGGAACATCTTGTGAATGGTCTGCTTGCAAAACAGCTTGCCCTTGCGGGTGGTGATCCCTTCGGCCATCAACTGCTGGGTAATGCCGGTGACGTAGGGGTCAGCGGCGTATTGCCGGAAGATGCGACGCACCAGTTCCGCTTCCTGCGGCACGATCAACAGACGCCGGTTTTCTACCCGATAGCCCAGCGGCAACGGCCCACCCATCCACATGCCTTTGGCGGCGCTGGCGGCAAACTTGTCCCGGATGCGTTCGCTGGTCACTTCACGCTCGAATTGGGCGAATGACAGCAGGACGTTGAGCATCAAGCGCCCCATGGACGTGGCCGAGTTGATCTGCTGGGTTACCGCGCTGAAGCTCACCCCATTTCGGTCAAAGATGTCGACCATCTTGGCAAAGTCGGCCAAGGACCGCGACAGGCGGTCAATCTTGTAGACCACGATGATGTCGACCTTGCCAGCTTCGATGTCGCGCAAAAGGCGTTTCAAAGCTGGGCGTTCCATGTTGCCGCCCGAGTAGGCCGGATCATCGTAGTCATCGGTCACCGAGATCCAGCCCTCGTGCGCCTGGCTTTTGATGAAGGCGTGGCCAGACTCCTTTTGGGCATCGATGGAGTTGAAGGCCTGGTCCAGACCCTCGTCGGACGACACCCGGCAATACACCGCACAGCGCTTGGGCGGCACGTTGGGCGAGCCTGTGCCTGCCGATGAGAAGTACGACGGCTGTTTGCGTGTTTCTCTCATCGGTCACCTCCGGCTGCTTTGGACCCCTTGGCGGACTTCTTCAAGCCAAAGAAGGCGGGGCCCGACCAGTGCGTGCCAGTGATGTGGCGCGCCACCATCGACAAGCTCTTGAAGACCTGGCCCTTGTATTCGTATTGGCCATCGGGCGTGACCACCACCCGGTGCTCGTTGCCACCGTGGCTGCGGATCAATGTGGCGCCGGGCAGCAACATGGCTTCGGCGCTGTTAGCGTGACCCATGCGGGTGTGCTTTTCCCCCATGCGGACCAGCCGCCGTTTGACATCTGGATCGATGCCTCCATAGGCCGCTTCCTGGATCTTGTAGGCGATGCGGCCCATGACGTAATCCCTGCTCCAAGTGCCCGGACGGCGTGTGAAGTGCTCGTCCCACAAGAGCCACAACTCGGCCATCTTCATGTTGGCCAGCGCACTCACTTGGGCCGTGACGCTGGCGCTGTTGTATTGGCGTTTGTCGGTCATGCTCAGTCCTCCCACACCTGTGTGCCGTCCAGCGTGATCCACAGCCGGGCGTCGTCGATGGTGGCCATCTCGCGCACTGCCAGACCTGTGGCGCGGTTGTGCCCTGACTTGCCGGTGTAGCGGTAAACCTGCCCGGCGTGCTGCGCACGCGCGGGACCTTCGGCGTCAAACTCCACCTGCACGGCCATGACGCCCTTGGGCCGGTGGTTGGTGTCGGTCACCTGGGCGGTGATGGTGGTGACGGTTGTGATGGTCATTTCAGTGTTCCTTTCTTGAGAGGGGTTTGCGCACCTCCATGAACGCGCTTCTGGTACCAGAAGCCAAGTCATAACTGGCTCTCATAGCTCGTTCTCTGTCGCATCCCGCCAACGAAGGGTCTGACCCGTGCCCTTGCGCCGAATCTGGCCAAAGCTGATCTCGCCCGGGGCCTCGCGCATGCAAATCACATCGGTATCCTCCAGGTGCGCAGGAATCAACCAGCCCCGAATGCCTATCGGTAGCCAGTACAGGTTGGTGAGCTGGCGCACGACATAAGGGCCACGCCGGGTGATCTTCTGGGCATCGGCTTGTGCTTCGGCCAAGGCGCCGGGCCGGTCATCGACCTCAAAGATCGGGACCCACAGCAATTCATGACCAGCGGCGAACCAGCCCATGACGGTCAGTTCGATCTCATTGGTGTCGGGGCCCAAGGGCACAAGCAAGTGGGAGTGCGGACGTTGGATGTTGTTGGTGGTGTTCATTTCATTTCCTGGTGTCGACTGAAGTCCCCCGGCCATTGCCGGGGGTGGTAACCGCCGTGGTAACCGGCGGGGTGGTAACCTGGTTTTGTGGTCAGCGCCTAGCGAAGCGCTGCGCTGTTGCCCCCCGTATAGCCCTATGCGCAGGAAGGACCCGTCGTTTTCCCGCAAGGGGAGCAAGCAGCCCCATGCGGCGCGCAAGCGCCCGCAGCAGTTGGCGTTGCAGCCAGCGCCACTCCTTCTTGGCATCCTTCATCTCCCGCGCCCAGACCTTCTTGGCCCGACGGGACAGACGGATGCCGTTGATCAGCAGTGCCA
>JBKCTV010000088.1:0-2671 GCA_046318595.1 Burkholderiaceae bacterium
AATCCAACACCCGACCCTCAATGCTGATCACTCAGCCCGCATAAATCCATTATATTATCTTACAAAAAACACAGATCGCGGGGTGGAGCAGCCCCGCCCGACAAGCGAAAGCGGTGTCGGGCACACAAAATGCTTCCGGGCTATAAGCGCCGGTCAAACCATATCGCGGGGTGGAGCAGCCCGGTAGCTCGTCAGGCTCATAACCTGAAGGCCGCAGGTTCAAATCCTGCCCCCGCAACCAATCTAAAGCAAATCAAGCCCTTGAAAAACAAGGGCTTTTTTGTTGTCTAAAATCCGGCTTTTGACGCAAGAATCCGTCTGTGATAGCCTAAAATCTATCGCACAACACTCGCACAAAATCGCACACGGCGAGAGACGGAGGGCGAATCATGGAAAGGCATAAGATTCTTGGCGATAAAGTCGCCCTTTACCGCCGCCGCGACGGCGGCATCTGGCATGCCTATACCTTCCTCAATGGTCAGGAATGGCGCCAGACCACCAAGGAAAAGAGCCTGGCCAAGGCCAAGGACGTGGCCACCGACTGGTATATGACCCTGACGGCCAAGGCCCACTATGGCGAGCTAAAGGCCGGAAAGAGCTTTGATGACGTGGCCGACGTGTTCGAGATCGAATATGAGGCCACCACGCAGGGCCGCCGTTCCCCGAAATGGGTGCAGGGGCACAAGGACCGCCTGCGCCTCTACCTTCGCCCCTTTTTTGGAAAAAAGCCCGTGCCCGCGATCACGTCGGGCAAGGTGCAGGAATACCGCGTCCATCGGATGACCAAGCCGGCGGATTGGGATGAGACGCATAAAACCAAAGACGGCGAGGTGCGCGCCTGGAAACCACCCGCGCGCAACACGCTGCACAAGGAGATTGTCACCTTGAGCATGGTGCTGCAAACCGCGCAGCGCCACAAATGGATTGAGCATCTACCCAACCTGTCTGACCCCTACCGCCGGCAGAGCAAGGTCGAGCATCGGCCGTGGTTCACGCCGAAGGAATATAAATTGCTCTATGAGGCGACGCGCAAGAACGCCGCCGATCCGAAGAAGGCCCGCTACCGTTGGCATGCTGAACAGCTGCATGATTTTGTGCTGTTCATGGCCAACACCGGCCTGCGCCCGGATGAGAGCGGAATCCTTCAGTTCCGCGATGTCGAGATTGTCGATGACAAGGCCACCGGTCAGCGCATTCTGGAGATCGAGGTGCGCGGCAAGCGCGGCGTCGGCTATTGCAAATCCATGCCCGGCGCCGTGCGTCCTTTCGAGCGCTTGCGCGATCGCGAACGCCCGAGCGGCGAGACCGGCGCCGACGGCACGCCCGTCACGGCGCTGCCGAAGCCGACCGATCTGCTCTTCCCCAACGAGTTCAAAAAAATGTTCAACGGACTCCTGGAGGAAAAAAACCTCAAATTCGACCGCGCGGGCAAAGCCCGCACCGCCTATAGCCTGAGACATAGCTATATATGCTTCCGACTCCTGGAAGGGGCCGACATCTATCAAGTTGCCAAAAACTGCCGCACCAGCGTCGAGATGATCGAGAAGCACTATGCGGCGCACTTGAAGGATATGATCGACACATCTCTCATCAACGTCCGCAAAGACAGAACGCCGGCCAAGGAACCGATCCGGGATCTGGCCGACGAGGCAGACGAAACGCCCGAACCAACCAAGCCAAAGGCCAAGCCGAAGCCGAAGAAGTAATTTTTAGACCGTCAGGCGCAGAAGGCACCTTCCAGCTGTCAGCTCCGGTCCCATGGACCATAAAGGAGCTGGACGGTCCCACCCAGGCCGCACAGAACCCTATGCGGCCGATCGTGCCGGCCCGCCGGGCGATCACGGCACGAGGGATTTGTTCTATTCTTCGGAAAGGCTGCCGGCAGTTGGCGAGGGCTCGCTTGCCGCTTAACTCGATAAAAGTTGCAATCAACACGCCTTAACAATGGAATTGTTGCAAACCGTCTCGGCTAGCGACAGTTTGCTTGCATGGATTGAGATCAGCCGTCAGCGGCCGTCGCGTTCCCGCTGGGCGGGATCATGCTCGGGCTTGTAGCTGCCGGGCTGGTATTCCTCGCGGCCGGGCTTGCGATCATCGGCCGGCTTGTCGCCGCCCCGATCCGCTGCGCGGTCCCGTGTATCTTTGGCTTCGCCATCGCCGCGACCGGCCTTCATCGCTTCGCGCTCGGCCGGCCGCACTTCCGCAAAATAATGGATTGCGTTTTTGACGTTCTCGGGATTGTTCCAATGGCTTTCGCCATCTTCCCGATCAGGGACCAGGGCCGGCGCCCGCTCGCCCGTATCGCGCAGGTCGCGATTGTCGGGCGCCATGCCCTCGCGCGCCTGCTGTTCGATCGATTTATATTCTTCCCTGTCCGCCATAATGCCCCCCGGATAACCATCATAATGAACAAATCTTTAATTTTCCTGAACAGAAACGAGCATAATGCCGAATTACACACGTTTTTATCCTTGAAAATCGGGTGTAATCGGGTATAAATACGGGTATGGAATCGGATGCAATCGGATAAAAATGCGGGTAAGTTCACCTTTATGCTAAAAACAGACACCATTCAGATCACCCCCGACCTGCTGGCTTTGCTGTCGGAGATCGATGAGTTCAAGGGCGCGTGGCGCGCCCTTGGCACGCTCGCGCCCGAACGATTGAGCGC
>JBKCTV010000089.1:0-9863 GCA_046318595.1 Burkholderiaceae bacterium
GTACAAAACGCAGGATGCCGTCTGTTTCCACGGCATCGATAAAGAACGACCCCAGAAGCGGCTCCAAAGCCTCCCGTGCGGCCATGCGGCGGCTCACGACATACCCACGCAGGGACTGACTGACGGCGCTGGAAATGACGCTCGTGGGGGCCATGCCAGCCTTGAGGCAGATATCCGTTAAAACGCCGGACAAGGTGACGGAGTTATTCCCATAACGCTCCAAGGGGTATTTGAATTCGCCGTCATAGGTCATGATGATGGCGGAATGCGTGAATTTTTCGTATGTCCCGCCGAGATGGGCGGGAAATGTGGTGGCAAAATCGGTCAAATCAATCCGGCGTTCGACTTTCATCGTGACGAGATTGACCAGCGTTACGTCGTAATCAGCCGCCGCCCAATATTTCCCGTTGATCGGATAATTGAAGTCAGACTGGATTCCCCATCCAGCGGGGATGGCGACATCATCGCAATGCCCAGCATAGCCGCTGTCCGGATGCCATTTAACAATTCTTCCGCCCAGACCCAGCGTGAAATAAATATGGCCCGTAAAATCATCCCACCACACGGTGCGCGGCAACTCGCCATCCGTCCAGGCGGTGCTGCTCCATTCGGTCAGCTCACCCGTGCCAAAACCATTCGGCACGAATTTTCGCACGTAGCCGCCCGTGACTTGCCAGTAACGACCATACGGATCATCGCACATCGGCCCGCCGAACATGACAGAGGGAAAGTAATCCGACAGGTCAATGATCAGCTTGAGGTTCGTATCGTAAATCTCGCGCGTACCGTAGCAGAAGATTTTATCACGTCGCACGCAGCCATTGACGCTGAAGCTGATCTTCGGACTGCTGATCGCCACGATGCCCAGCGTTTCTGGGTGGCGCTTCACAAGACGCATAGTCACGCCGTAAGCATCCGTCGCGTGGTAATAATAACCCTGGCTGTCGATGCCGCAGACATCGCCGTAAACTTCGTCCGAGTCCGGATAAATAGGAATCCAGTTGGGGTCGGCAAGGCTGCGCTGCAATACAAACCGATTGCTCACGCACTCGTATTTCCAAACGTGATCCGAACCCGTTCCGATCATTGTGCCGCGCGATTGATCGAGAATACCACCTTCCTTGGTCATCGTCGTTGCAGGCGGGAACATATAAATATCGCTTTGCATTGCGCCTTGAGCGACGACTTCCGCGCTGATATTCGGAATGCGGTTAGCAAAATCCTTGAGTTGTAGATCGTCGAATACCAGGTAGCACATGCCCCGAAACGCAGGCACATTACCAGCGCCGAGGTGCATTTCTAATGTTGCATCCGGTTCCTCATCTTCGCCGCCGCGATGAATGCGCACGACGCCTGGATATTTTTCCGTGGACTGCGTGTTACTGGCGGTCGCATCGTAAATGACCTTCGTGTCCGCCCAGATACGGCGCACGGTTGCCACAGGGCCGACGCACAGGCCAACTGCAAAGGATGCGGAATAGCTATAGGTGGTTTGCGATGACTTCTTGCCACCGCCTTTACCGCCGCTGGAACGGGTGACGGTGCGGGTTTCCTTGAGCGGCGTTGACCAGATCACGTTACCAGACAGGCGCATTGTGCCGTACACAAGCGGGATCGGCGCGCCGTAGGTCGAGGTTTGCACCGACAAATCATCGATGCGCGGGCCTTCGATATTCTGGCCTTTGCCACCGCCGAACAGCAGATTTCCGAGCAGCACACCACCCAGCCATCCTGCGGACGCACCAATCCCAATGGCGGAACCCAGCGCGGATCCGACCACACCTAAAGCGAGAACAGCCATTACATACCTTTGAAATACGGAAAGCGATAAGCCGCCGAGATGCGTTGCTGCCAGCGTTCGTCAAGCCCATGCTCGACGACTTTGCCGACACCGGAATAGCTATGGATGATTCCGTGATCGGTGATTAAAGCGACGTGCTGCGGCTCACGGCCCCAGGCCATAAAATAGAAATCAGCAATCTGGGCTTCCTCCACCGGAATGGGGATAAACCAGCGGCTCAAGGCTTCGCGCATACGGCGGCTGTCCGGCATCATCGAATAATTGGCGTAAGACAGAGCCTCTGGTGAATTCGGGTCATAGTCCATCAGCTTATGCTGCATTCCAATGGCTTTGATCAGGCCGATGCAATCGCAAGCGACACCTTTGAGGTGGCCTTGGTGCTTGAAAGGCGTGTCAATCCATTCGCGCGCTTCGCGCACGATGTCCATGCGGGTGAGTTTATTTGCCATCGGGATAAGCCAGAACCTGATCGTTGCCAGGGACGTTCGGTTCGCCCCTGAAGTTTTTGACGTTGTTGTACCTGTCTTTACAGGTGGAAAACTTCTTATCGCAGCCAGGGCGCAAGCTGTAATTGTCGCCGACCGCCACGATGCTGGGCATGGGCAAGAACAACGTGAACGCACCGCCGCTGGCGACGGCTTTGACCTCCATCTTGCGCCCCACGTTCGCGCCGCTCGTCCAGGTCAATAAACCGCCGTTCCAGTAATTCACGCCCTCAGCGCGCGACGTATCGGTAAAACTGCGTCTGTCAGTAACGGCTGTTATACCGCCCGTGACTGTGAGCGCGGCCAGGTTGACCTTGCAGCGCGTATCACCAAGATCGGCGCGGCAATCTGCCGTATAAAGTTCAACAATTTGCTGCGAAAGCGCTTGTGATAAGCCGCGTAGTTCGGCACGAAAAACTGTGTCTTTTAGTTCCACTTCGCCGATGGTGCCGCGCTTCAGGATGATTTTACCGTTGGCAAGATTACTCCAGTTAACGAGGAATATCTCCACCGTCGCACCGTCCCACACGCCTGCGCGCAAATCGGCGGCGCTCAGGGTTTCGCTGTCAATCGCGCTTTCGATGTCAAGATTGTCCACCGCAAGATTGGCAATCGTATGAATAGCCGAGCGCGTATAGCCAGAACGCGCAATGTAAACCAAGCTCTCTACCGTTAAATCCTTGTCGAAATCCGTAAAGCCGAATATCGACCCATCGCGGCGCGTAACCTTCCAGCAAGTGGCAAGCGTCGTCGTCTCGCCACCGATGTGGGTGGCGAGTTGTGAACTGGCTGATTTCATGAGTTTCTCTATTTAATTGGCTAGTTAAGCGCGGCGTTTTTATTATATTTCCGCATAGATATTATTAAGAGGGCAACGCCCATAAAAATAGCACTGTCCGTGACGTTAAACGCAGGCCAGTGATAACCGAGAGCATGGAAATCTAAGTAATCTGCTACTGCGCCATGCAAAACACGATCAATTACGTTGCCCACAGCCCCGCCAATAATCAAGCTATAAGCCGTTGCTTCAAAAGAACTGGTAGCCCGTAACAGCAAGTGTGTAAGAAATACGCTAATTCCCAATGCGAATATTGACAATATCCATTGGCCATAAGTGAGCTTGTTAAGCATGCCAAAACTAATGCCGTAATTCCATACTTCTACAAAATTAAAAAACGGCGTTATTGCAATAGATTTTCCCTCTTCTTGAAGTACGGAAAATACCCAAGCCTGAATTATTGTATCAAGCACAATTACAGCAAAAACAATAAGTATTCCGATCATTAAGTTTTTACGCAACTTCATTTTTTTTCTCTCTATGCGTGTTCAAATCTTTGCGTGCTGCACGAAGAATCTGCCATGCTCCGCTTAAAGCCAAATATCCTAAAATCGCTGCGACAATGATGTCAGGCCAAGCGGTGGCGCTGGCAAATACCCCGCCAGCGGCAAAAATGACCGCAATATTGCCGATGGCATCATTCCGGCTGCATATCCACACGGATTCCCGATTACTGTCGCCGCCGCGATGTCGATATAGCAGTACGGCACAACCGATATTTACAGCCAATCCAACAATGCTGATGACCGTCATAATTTCAGGCTTAGGCAATTCGGGCTGTAGGGCATGTTGCAAGGTTTCAAAGGCTACCCACAATCCGATTAAACCAAGGGAAACGCCTTTCAAATACGAGGCTTTTGCTCTGGCCTGTAAACTTTTCCCCAAAACAAAAAGACTGATAGCATAATTGGCTGCGTCGGAGAGGAAATCCAACGCATTTGCCAGCAACGACACCGATAGCGCTTCGTAACTTCCCATCGTCTGAACACCGAACATCACGGCGTTAGCGATCAAGCATACATAGAGAATACGTTTATACTTTTCGTCGATATGATTTTCATTCGACGAACCGCAAGAATCTTTGCATCCGACCATAGGCGTTTCTCCTTAAGTCTCGTTAACGTGGTGAAGCATATCAACTAAAACGCAGCGAACGTGATCGGCAGAGAGAGCGTAAAAACCTTGCTTTCCCTGTTTCTTGTGCCTGACCAGCCGAGCGGCTTTGAGTAACCGCAAGTGATGACTGACAAGCGGCTGAGAAATGCCAACTTCCTCGGCTAGATCGCCAACCGACTTTTCTTTATCCAAGCATGCAGTGATGATTTTTAACCTGTTAGCATCACCCAACAGGCGAAAAATATCGGCCAGCGCTTGTAGATCATCGTCATCGGCTTTTTTTAGCTTTTTCATCGCATAACTCATAAATATATAAACAAGTGTTTATATATAGGGATTCTTGATCAATCAAGCAAGCGTTAAACTCGAATTTCGACTATCGGTATTCCCGACCATTGGTGAAGGTTAACTTGTTCGATGGTGACGGCCATGTGGTCGGTATCGAACCGCACAGGCACGTCGAATTCATAATCAGCCGAAACGGCCACGTTATTTCCTGGCGCGGTCGTAAAGGTGATCACACCCGTGGTGGTGTTGACCGACCAGCCGGAGGCCTGCAGCACGCCCGCAAGGTAAATTTTTACCGTGCCGGCGACGGGTTTGGTAATGGTGCGCACATCTGTGCTGCCGCCCGATGAATAGGTGCGGCTTAACTGAAAGGTCTTGTTCGTGCCATCGCCCGTGCCAATGGCCTGACCCGTTGCCTTGTAATCCGTCCAGTCTTTGAAGCGAAATCCATGCGCACGGCCTTTGCGAGCGCGGAAGAAAGCGATCAGCGTATCGAGCTGCGTTTGCTTCTTTAAACCGGAGGCCACATCCCAGCGCCCGCGTGCCGATGACCAATTGATATTACGCTGCTCATAGCCGGAAGCCGTGGCAACGACGGACGTGGCAAATTCAGGCCCGCCCGTCGCGCCATAGGCAATATCGTTCGGGAATTGGACTTCATGAAAAGCCATTACAGGTTCCTCTTGGCACGCTGGATGCCGCGCGCGGCTTCAGCCGTGATTTGCGACTGGCTCATGCGGAAGCTGCTGGCATCCGGCGTGGTGATGTTCATGACGACGTTGACGGGCGATCCCATGCGGGTGCCGTCCTTTGGCAGCACGACTTCACCGCGCTCCAAAATGGCCGGAATTTCCCCAGGTTTTAGGCCCGCAACACCGCCTGTGTGATAGCGCGGTGCGTTGGCGAATACATACGCAGGCATACGGCGCTGCGGCGCGGATCCGCCGACTTCACCACCTTCGTGGAAAATGCTGCTGAAAATACTGTCCAGGAAACCGCCGCCGCCCATGCTGCTGCCCAGCATGTTGAAGAGCGGCCCTGTGATCGACTTTTGCACGGCCATGCGGGTGATATCGGCCACGATAGAATTGGCCATGTCGCCAAGGTTCTTTAGGCTTTTGCCACCGGAGGTGACGAAATCCACAATCGCGTCCTCGGTCGCCTTCATGCCTTCGGTGAAGGCTTTTTCGACCGCCGACGCTGCATCCTCGGCTTGTTCACGGTAATTGCGGAAGGCCCGCAATGCCCCAGCTTCGGCATCCTTGCGCGCGTCGAGCTGCTGCTTTTCAGCATTGGCAACCGCGCGGTTGTAAGTTTCCTGGCTGATCGCGCCAGCATCGAGCATGTTTTTAAGACGCTCTAATTCTGCCGCATAGGCTTCCGTCGCCGTGCGCGTGGCGTTGGTGACTTGTTCTCCTTCTTGCTTCAGCTTGTTCAGCTTTTGCTGGGCTTCGCCCTGGTCGTAAAGGGCAGCGGCCAGTTTCTCAACTTCGGCGCGCTGTGCCGACGTTGCGTTATCCGACAAGCGGCCAACGGCGTCTTGAATGAACGCCGCGCGTTTATCGGTCAGGCGCTCAAGCTGTTTATTTAGATCCTCGACGACTTTTTGCGCTTCGGAATAAGCCTGACTGTCGAAAAGCTGCGCCGCGAGTTTGCGCGTTTGTTCGCGCTGCGCATTGTTTGCATCCTTGGACAGACGGCCAACCGCCTGATCGATGAAGGCTTGGCGCTTGTCGGAAAGGCCCAGCATTTGACGCTGGAGATCTTCCACGACCTTTGTATTCGCCTCCATGACGCGGGTAGCGGCTTCGCGGGCGGGCTTCTCGATCGCGTCGATTTGACGGCGGGCGATTTCCTCCGCCTGTTTCAGGGCCGCGTCCACCGTGCCAGCATTGCTGCCGTCTTTTTCGCGCAAGGCTTCGATGCGCTGCTTGGTGGTTTCCAGTTCCTTATTGACCTTGGCAATGCGGTCGGCAGGATCGGTCGCCAATTTATCGACGGCATCGTCCAGCTTTTTACGCTGCTCGCTCAAGAGATCGGCGCGGCGGTCACGCGCGGCATCTTCCTGTGCGGCCTGCAGCTTTTTCTGCTCGGCTTCGTATTCTTGCGCTTCCTGACGGGCCTGCGCTGCGAGTTTGTTCACTTCCTCGCGGATTTTTTCAACGCGCGCTTCCTGGCGCTCGATCATCGGACTCATATCCGTGAATGGCAGGACAGGCTTGTAATTTTGCAGGCGCTTCAGGCGCTCTTCCTGATCGGCCAGATCCATTCTGGCGTCCATCAGCTGCTTGCCGATGGGATCGTCTTTCATAAGGTTGCGCAAACCTTCGACGACATACGACAGGCCGCTCAATGCGCCTTCGGCAGCACCCGCGACAACGCGCGTTTGCCCGATATCCTCCAGCAAATTGCCCCAGGCATCGGACAGGCGGTTGGTCGCACCCGTCAAACCCGTGGCTTCGCCTGCGCCAGCGCCGCCCACCTTGGATTCCAAAGCGTCGAGAATGACTTTTTGCGCTTCGGCCTGTTTGCCCGTGTCGACCAGCGATTGGATCAAATCCTTCTGGCTGTCGGTGAACAGGATCCCGATCCGGCGCAGCGCCGTCAGACCCTCGGCGGGATTTTCCAGAGCCTTGCCAAGCTGGGTGACGCTGCCGCGCAAGTCCGTGCCGAACACAGCGGACATATCCTGCGCCAGCGTCATTGCGCGCGTGAATGTTTCGCCCGTGACGGAGCGGAACGTGGCCATCACGCCCGCCGCATCCTGCACTTGTTCGGCGGTCGCCAGGGTCGAGGCTTCGATCTGGTCGGCAAATTCCGCGATCTGTTTGCCGGACAGGCCCGTGGTGTTGCCTGTGGCGCGCAGAACGGCCTGCAGGCGGTTGAAAGACTGTTCGGCTTCGGCGGCGTGTTCAAAGGCGGCTTTCAGGCCCAGCGTGACGACGGCCAGCGCCGCGCCAACGGCAAGGCCCACAGGGCCAATGGCACCCAGCGCCGATCCCAGCGGGCCAAGGTTGCCCGTCAGGCCGACAACAGAGCCTTTTACGTCATTGGCAGCGGCATTCAGCGCCAGCAGCGATTTCGAGGCAGGCTGTCCGGCCAGCTCGATTTTCTTGAGCGACTTTTCGCCCGTTTCACCGACTTCCCGTAATTCAGCCTTGACCTTGCCGCCATCAAGAACGGTCAGGCGAATGGCAAGATTGCGTTCGGTCATCGGTTTTTCATCTCGCACTTAAGTTTTTCGTTGAATGCACTGGTCATCCCAGCTTCCACGGCGGGCAGGAATTCCGCCGTGGCGTTTGCGTCATGGCCGAGTGATGCCGCAACTTGCAGCGCCGCCGAAAAATCCATGCCGATGGCGACCATTTGACTCAGGCGCAATTGCCCGCCGCAACGGAGCGCCAGATCCCAGGCTTGCCAGCCTTCCATGCTGTGCGGTTCATGCTGCCGATACGGGCAGAGTTCGCCTTCCGCGTTTGCTTCGCCGCGTGCGCAAGGCAAATCCGCGTCCTGGCAAGAAGCGCAGTAATCCGGCCCGCCGCCAAAGTGCCAGCGGCAACGAGCCGTTAGGCGTTTTTTTCCTGCTCCAGCAACAATGCGGGGCCGAGATAAAGACGCTCGAAGGCTTCGGCGATGGGCCACAAATCCATAAGGGCGAATACACCCTCCGGCGTGACGGGCAACGCTTCGCCGTCCTCACCGCCGACACCGTCCCATTCGACGATGGCCAGTTGCGCCAATCGTTTGATCAGCGCCGTGCTGCGCAAAGCGGGTTCGGCTTCAGCTTTCAAGGCTTCGACGCGCGCCGCCATCACAAGAGCGGTGGATGCCGGACGCACATGCACGCGCACGCCGGAAATCAGATCAAGCCAGTAGTTTTCACGTTTCAGGTTCAAGGTAATCATGCGTAACTCGCTACATCGTTTTTGAGGACAACAGTCAGCATGCGCGCGGGGCTGGTCGCCTTCGCCGCTTGCCAATCAAAGGTGGCCTGGACACCGCCAGGGCCGGAGATCGCCAGTTTCGGTTTCGGCAAATACACTTCGTGCGCCGTAAACGTTAGCGATTTATCGGCATCGATGGTGTAAGCGAACGCCAATTCCAGCGGCGTATTGTCGGTTGCCGCATCGATCAGCGTGGTGTCGGCAAACCGCACTTCGATGTTTCCGGTCAGCGCCGCGATAGTCGGATCTGCACCGTCGATCTTGCCGTCCGAACGGATGGTTTCGATACGTTCCAGGTTATTGGTGTAGGTCAACTGCGCACCCGTCACGTTGCCAAGCTGCACACCGTCCTTTTTGATCGACCCCTGGAATTGGTTGAAGCGCGTGAGCGATGCTACGGTCGGTGTACCACCACCCGTAACTGCCGCGTCGGTTTCACCCTGAGCGATGCAATTGAGTGTGGCATTGGCAGCCCCCGAACGAGAGAAGCTCAATTGTGCTGAATTGACACGCACACCGGATTCCATGAAAAAGATAGGCACCTCCGGCATGCCAACTTCCAGCGCAATGCTGGGCAGGCTGGATAATCCAGAGGCAAAGGTATGGGTGTAAGGCCCGCTACCAGTCGTGGTCGGCGCACCGAGGAGCGCCTTCAGCCAATGGCCGAAGTTGCGTAAGTCCACGGGGACGACGACGTTGCCTTCCACGCGGATAACGTCGCGGATCGGCTGGGATGGATCGCGGCCTTGACCCAACAGATCGGATGCGATCAAACCCTGTTCGGAACCGAGATCGGACGAGACGAACGGGAATTTGATATAGTTTCCGGTCGGCGGGGTGCCGTAAACCGTTTCGAATTTACCCAATAGCTGGGCATTGGCACCGTATGCACGAGCCATGGTTACCTCCTATGTTGGCGTTGAAAAAAATCAGCCGAGCGGATCGGCGGTGACGTAGATAAGTTCGATGGGGATGACCGCGCCCTTGATCTGCGGCGATCCTTCGACCGCCAGCACGTTGCTGTCTGGCGCTTGCGGCGTGACGCGGTCGCACAACCCACCCAGCGTGCGGTCGCCTGCGATGGCGAGAGCGATTTTCCGGTAAAGACCGTCGAGCGCGAGATCTCGCGCGGCCTGGTCGCCTTTTTGAACGACAGCTTCCACCAGCGCGCGGTGCTGCCAGTAATAAGACACGGGCGAAAGCAGCGTTTCCGGATCACCAGGATCGCCGTCGCGCAGAATAATCAGGCCGCCGTCCGGAATGCGTTCGGGCAAAACCTCGTTGCGCAAAACAGTAGCATCGGCGATGGTTTGCAGACGCACGAACAATGCCTGCAGGATGGCTTCTCTATCGGTCATTTTTCTTCCTTTTCGTCGGGCCAGCTTGCCGTG
>JBKCTV010000090.1:0-2044 GCA_046318595.1 Burkholderiaceae bacterium
TCGTGGTTGTCCATGAAAATGAAGCGGGATGACCAGCGATATTCGACAGGCAGCTCACCCAGCGCGGTCAGAATTCCCGGATAGGACTCCAAGGGGAAGCCTTCAATGGCGACGACCTGGATAAAGTTGCGGCCGATCTTCGGCACGACGCCGGTGTACAGCTCCTGCCCGCCAACGAGCGAGTCGATGTACATGGGGTTGCTGGGGAGTTGTACCGGATGGTTGAGGCCGGTGACGCAGAACTGCAACCACTGCAAGAACTGATCATGCGTGACCTTCGAGCCATCTTCCTGGACTACCTTCGTCCCGCACAGCCGTTCGAGCGATACAGCAGCAGACATGCGCCCCTCGATGTTTGCTACATCGCGCTTGAAGTGCTCGATCAGGTGTGCTGTGCGCGCGGGCTTGTCGGGTTTGTCGGCATCGTCGCTGAACATCAGTTCGACGAACTTGCGTTCTGCGAGCATTGGCGGGAACCAGGTCACGGTCAGTACGAAGAACCCTTCGTACAGGGTGCCCAGGTTCTCGAACAGCCGACGCCGTTCCTCGTCAATGGCTGTCGACACAGGGTCGGGGAAATGCGAAAGGGCTGGGTCGCTGTAGTTCGGCGCAGGCCGACGTACCGCATCAACGTGGACCATCCAGCCGTTGCCCATGTTGGCGAGCGCCTGGTTGATGCGGAACGAAATGATTTCCCGTTCCGCATCGGTTGCGCTGGCGTTGTCGGCACCGCGATAGAACCAGGCAGCCATGAAGGCCCCGTTCTTGCAGACAATCACGCCGTCATCAACGACAGCGGCGTAGTTGAGCAGATCGGCAAGACCGGCGTCCTTGGAACGGTGTTTTTTTAGCCGCAGATCAGCGGTGGCGGCCTGAAGAACCACGAACAAACCGAACAGCAGCAGAATGCCCAGCACCGCGATTGCGATGGTGATTGCTTGGATCATTTGTATTGCTTCCCTTGAGAAGCCGTGTTGTTGCGGAACGGTGTTGCGCGCGGCGGGTAGTAGGACTTGTAGCGCCGGTTGCGCAAGTAAACAAAGCGCATCTTTGGATCAGCCTTGCCCATCTTTCTGAACACCCAAAGGGCGACGAACCAAGCGATGATGCCAACGAAAAATGCTGCCCAGTCTTGTGCCGCAAAAATGAGGACTGCAGCTAGCAAACCCGAGAACATGACCAGCTCACGATCTCCGCCCATGAATAGGTTGTCTCGGTTGCCAGCTCTACGAATGGGGATCGTGCGCAGAGCCATGATTACGCCAGCCGTGCTTGCAGATGCTCGGCCAGCGTGTTCGATAGCGCAGCGATTTCAGCGCCTTGTCCGGTGATAGCGGCCAGAGTGTTTTGCGCGGCCACGATGAAGCTCAGGACCAGGACCAGGAAAATGATCGTGCGCAGGAAACCGTTGAGGTCGCCGCCGAAGATCAGTGTGGCACCTGCACCGACGATACCGACAATAGCAAAGGTGAACGCCCACGGCCCGGTGACGGACTGGCGAAGCTTGGTGAACCATTCATCGGACGGCAGACCGCCGCCGCTGGTATTCGACGCCAGCACTGGGTGCGTAACGATCAACAAAAGTAGTGCGACGCCAAGGATGAGCAACGCACGGTTGCTGATGTTGAAGCGGGACAGAGTGAATTGCATTTGGACTTTCTCCTTAGATGTTGCGTGTGATATAGCGGCCGTTCTCATAACCTGAAATCTCGATGATTCCCTGCACGGAGCGACCTTCCGGGGTCCGGGCGATATGAACAATCACGTGAACCGCCTCGCCTATGAGCGGTTCAATGTCGTCCGGGGCCGACTCATTGCGGGTAATGAGCGACTTCAGACGAGTCAGTGCAGATACTTCATCGTTAGCGTGCAGTGTTGCGGCACCTCCTTCGTGGCCGGTATTCCAGGCGTCTAATAGGTCCAACGCCTCGGAACCACGCACCTCACCGACCAGAATGCGGTCTGGTCGCATCCGTAAGATGGTTTTGAGAAGCATGGTCATCGTGACTTCAAGCGTGGTGTGGTACTGAACGCAGTTTTTGGC
>JBKCTV010000091.1:0-207369 GCA_046318595.1 Burkholderiaceae bacterium
GGCACTCGAACGGAAGCACTGCGGTCGTGGGACCGGCAAGCTTTTTCCGGGTGGTGTGTATTTACACAAACTCGATGTCGTGCACCGATGTTTGAGTTATCGGCGCGCCGCAGCCGGCCGCCAGCCCATGCGCTCGGGGGGCTTTAGAAACGGCGGGGGCGTAGGAAGACGGCGGGCGGAGCGCTTACTTGAGTGTGATCCTCCAGGGTTAACGAGGTGAGGGGAGGGCTCGGAGGGGGGATGCTCCTGCGGTGAAATACGTCGCATCATGGCACTCATGCATTCAATCACCGAGGAAGTCATGAAATCGACGCGTTTGCTGGATGAAATCAGAGAAACCAATTTGTCCTACATGCTGCTGGCTCAACAACTGATTCGTGAGGACCGCGCCGAGGCTTTGTTCCGGCTGGGCGTCAGCGAAGAAATCGCTGACATCATTGCCGGCTTGAGCACCGCCCAGATTGTAAAAATCGCTTCGTCGAGCATGCTCATGTGCCGTTTCCGGTTCGATGATGAAGTCGTCTGGAACCTGCTGACCAGCCATACCAAAGACAAGGCCGTCAGCGGCATGCATGCCGCGATTCTGATGGCCGGCAAATCTTTCGACGCAGTCTAAACCCGGGCGACTCGACATGGCAAAAATGAAATCGATCTTGAATGAGGCCAATCAGATCCATCTGGCGACCGAACTCATTAACCTGGATGCACGGCTGCAGGTGCTGGAGTCCGAAACCACTTTGTCGCGCGAGCGGCTGCTAAAGCTCTATAAAGAGCTCAAGCACAAATCGCCGCCGAAAGGCATGTTGCCGTTCTCGACCGACTGGTTCATGACCTGGCAGCCAAACACTCACAGTTCCCTGTTCATGGGTGTCTACCAAACCCTGATCAAGACCAGCGAGATGGAAGACGTCGCGGCCATGATCCGGGCCTACAAAATTTATAAAGAGCAGATCGCTTATCTGGAGCTGCCCGAAGTCTTGTCGCTGACACGGGCCTGGCGGCTCGTCAAGTTTTTCGATGCCGGCATGCTGACCACCACGCCTTGTAAAACCTGCACTGGCAACTATGTCGTGCACACCTACGATCTCGTCGATCACTATGTCTGCGGTCTGTGCAATATGCCGTCGCGTGCCGGAAAAACGCGCCAGCCCGGCCGCTTTATTAACGATGAGGCTTGCGCAGCCGAACAGGTCGAGTAAGCCGCCATGCTCGTAATCATTGGATATATCGTAGTAACGGCCTCCGTGCTGGGCGGGTTCGCGATGGCCGGCGGCCATTTGCATGTGCTGTGGCAGCCGGTGGAGCTCATCATTATTGGTGGTGCGGCCGGCGGCGCTTTTCTGGTAGGCAACAGCACCAAGGTGCTGAAGTCCGTCAAAAAAGCGTTGCCGCAGTGTTTCAAGTCCAGCGGTTTGAACAAAGAACGCTATATGGCGCTGATGGCCTTGATGTTCGAAATTCTCACCAAAGTGCGCAAAGAAGGGCTGATGGCCATCGAGGGCGACATCGAGGATCCAGAGCAAAGTCCAACGTTTCAAAAATATCCGGACGTGCTGCACGACCATCACATCATCGAGTTCATGACGGACTATCTGCGCTTGATGGTCAGCGGCAACCTGAACCCACTGGAGATAGAGGCATTGATGGACGGCGAACTGGACACGCACCATCACGAAGAAGCGGTTCCGGCCGGTTCGATTCAAAAGGTTGCCGACGGCTTGCCGGCTTTCGGCATCGTGGCTGCTGTCATGGGTGTAGTACACGTGATGGGCTCGGTCGGCCAGGTGTCGAACGCCGAGCTGGGCAATATGATCGCCGCAGCTTTGGTCGGGACGTTTCTCGGGATCTTGCTCTCTTACGGATTCGTTGCGCCGCTGGCCAGTTTGCTCGAACAAAAGCTCGATGAATCGTCGAAACAGTTTCATTGTGTCAAAACGATTTTACTGGCCAACCTGAATGGCTACTCCCCCGCGTTGGCGGTCGAATTCGGCAGGAAAGTTTTGTATTCTAGCGAACGGCCCAGCTTCAAAGAGCTTGAAGAGCACGTGAAAAATACCAAGGGTAAATGATGGCAACGCCTTCCAAAGAAGAACGCCCCCTCATTGTCATCAAGAAAATAAAAAAGGGTGGGCACGGCCACCATGGCGGTGCTTGGAAAATCGCCTACGCCGACTTCGTGACAGCGATGATGGCGTTTTTCTTGTTGATGTGGCTGCTGGGGTCGTCGACTCAGGGCGACCTCAAAGGCATTTCCGATTTTTTCAACACCCCACTGAAAGTGGCCTTGATGGGCGGCAAGGGCACCGGTGGCTCCAGCAGCGTCACCGAGGGCGGCGGCAAAGATATTACACGTTCGGCCGGTCAGGTCAGACGCAACCCGGCGGAAGAGCACAAACCGCTCAGCCTGAAAAACGCCGAATTCGAAGTTCAAAAAGCCGACGCCAAAAAGCTCGAAAAAGTTAAACAAGAAATCGAGCAGCGGATGGATGTGTCGACGACCATGAAACAATTCAAAGAGCAGATCAAACTCGATATTACCCAGGAAGGTCTGCGTATTCAGATCGTGGACGATCAGAATCGGCCGATGTTCGACTCGGGTCGAGCCGAGCTAAAAGATTATATGAAAAATATTCTCAACGAAATCACTAAGGTCTTGAATGATGTGGAAAACAAACTGACCATCTCCGGGCACACCGATGCAATGCCCTATTCGAACGGCGAGCGCGGCTACAGCAACTGGGAATTGTCGGCGGACCGCGCGAACGCCTGTCGTCGCCAAATGCTGAGCGCCGGCCTCGACGACCGGAAAATGCTGCGCGTCGTCGGCCTTGCCTCATCTCTGCCATTAATCCAGGACGACCCCATGGATCCGACCAATCGCCGCATAACGATCATCGTCATGAATAAACGTGCCGAACAAGCATTCCTTACGCAAACGATCAACGATGCACCCTGAGCCGCGCGATAAAGAGCCGTTGACTGCTCATGTATCCGCACACGATATTGACCGATGGAGCCGAGCATGGAAAACACCGATTACAAACTGATGAACATGATTGATGACAAAGCCCGGCTCGCCGGTTCCAATAAAATGGAATTGCTGTTGTTTTCCCTGGGCTCGAACGAAGTCTTCGGTATCAATGTATTCAAAGTTCGCGAGGTCTGCGAAACGCTGCCGATCACCCGCACACCCAACATGCCGTCGGGCGTCGAGGGCATCATTTCCCTGCGGGGCAGTATTTTGCCGGTGCTCGACCTGGCACAGTGCCTGCAGATGGATAATTCGAAAGCGCGCTCCAAGCTCATCATCACTGAGTTTTCTTCGCATACGCAGGCGTTTTTGGTGCACGATGTGGACCGGATCGTTCGGGTTGACTGGGAGCAAGTCAAGTCGCCGCAGTCGATCGGTCAGGCGCAAAGCGCGCGCATCACCGCCCTGACGGAGCTGTCCGATGGCAAGTTGGTGTCGATTCTTGATGTCGAGCAGATTCTCGGCGAAGTCATCGGCGAGGAAGAAACCCCCAAGCTGACGCCGATCGTCAGCGACAGGCCAACCCCCGTTTTCTTTGCTGACGACTCACAGCTCGCCCGTAAAAAAATCGCCGAAGTGCTCGACGAGCTGAAGCTGAGTCATCAGTGCGCGACCAATGGCCGAGAGGCCTGGGAAAAGCTTAAAAATATCGCCACCCGTGCGGAACAGGAACACCATGATCTGCGCGATGTCGTTTCGCTCATCCTGGTCGATGCCGAAATGCCGGAAATGGATGGCTACGTGCTGACTGGTCACATCAAGAATGACCCGCGTTTCAAAGGGATTCCGGTTGTCATGCATTCCTCGCTGTCATCGGTTGCCAATAAGCGCCTTGGCCAGCAGGTTGGGGTCGACGCCTACGTCGGTAAGTTTCACCCCGAAGATTTGGCGCAGGTCATCAATGTGATGTTGCATCCAGCGAAAGAAAAGGAATTTGCATGAATCAGCAGAACATTCGTTTTTTGATCGTCGACGATTTTTCGACGATGCGTCGTATCGTCCGTACCTTACTCAAGGAAGTTGGCTTTAACAACGCCGAAGAAGCCGAAGACGGCGTAATGGCACTAACCAAGCTCAGGGGCGGTGGCTACGATTTCGTCGTCAGCGATCTCAACATGCCGAACATGAATGGCTTCGAATTGCTGGGTGCGATCCGCGCTGATGCGGCTTTGAAGCACTTACCCGTCCTGCTCGTGACTGCCGAGGCGAAGAAAGAGGACATCGTCACCGCCGCGCAGATGGGTGCCAGCGGTTACGTGGTCAAGCCGTTCACCAAAGCAGTCCTGGAAGACAAGCTCAAAAAAATTCTTGCAAAAATACAAGCTTAGGAGAACGCAATGCAGTCAGCGCAATTGAAAAGCGGGGATAGTGAGGATCTGGAAGCGTTGTTCGACTCCGTCGCCGCGCAAAGGCAGGAAGTAACGCTGGCCGCTGTCTCGCAAACCATGATCGATCACGACTCGTCCGAGGTGCAAGGCCAAATTGACGCCCAAGACCCCGGCGAAGTGTACCAACGGCTTGGTTCATTGACCCGCAAACTGCACGACGCCATGCGCGAGCTGGGCTACGACAGAAGCGTCGAGAATGCCGTCAACGCTTTGCCCGATGCCCGTACCCGGCTAGCGTATATCGCCGACCTCACCGGTAAGGCGGCAGAAAAAGTATTGGGGCTGGTCGATAAGACGCAGGCCATTCAGGATGAGATGATCGCCAGAGCCAAGGCGCTGGACCTCGAGTGGTCGCGGTTGTTCAACCATGAAATGACGCTCGACGAATTCAAGGCGCATGCCTTGCAGACGCATGAGTTTCTCAAAACCGTGCAGGATAAATCGCATGTAACCAATGCGGGTCTGACGGAAATCATGATGGCCCAAGATTTTCACGATCTGACCGGACAAGTCATCAACCGCGTCGCGGGGATTGCGCAAAACGTCGAGGAGCAGCTCGTGCAGTTGCTGATCGACACCACCCCGGCCGAAAAACGCCCACTGCCGTCGTCTGATAGCACCTGGCTTTCCGGGCCAGCGGTGCAGACCGAAGGAAGAACCGACATTTGCGCGGATCAAGCGCAAGTCGACGATCTGCTGGAAAGTCTCGGTTTTTAAAGTCAAAAAAATAAAGGTAACGAATCCATGGGTGCTTTTGGCGATATGCAGGAATTGCTGCAGGACTTTTTGACCGAAGCTGGCGAACTGCTGGAGGATGTCGATAGCAAGCTGGTCGAGCTCGAACAGCAACCCGATGACAATAATTTATTGAATACGATTTTCCGGGGGTTTCATACGATCAAAGGCGGCGCTGGCTTTTTAGAAGCCGCTGCTATGGTCGAGCTGTGCCATAAAACGGAAAGCTTATTCGATAACCTGCGCTCGGACAAACTTAAACTCAGCGCTGCCCTGATGGACGTCATTATGGCCGCCACGGGCGAGGTTCGGCGCATGTTCGGCGAAATGGCCGCCGGTTTCGATCCCAGTGCCGCTCCCGTCGCATTGCTCTGTGCCTTGGATGCCGCTGTTCGCGGAGACGCGATTGGTTACGAGGCAGAAAGTCCGGTCAAGGCGGTCGCCCCGGCGGCCACGCAGCCTGCATCGGTAGCGGCCGGCGACGCGGGCGGCGTCGACTGGCCGGGCTTGTACGAAGCGGCCGTCGGTCATCCCCCGCCGGATATCGGGCGTGCGCAATGCACCGCCGAGTTGGTGACCCAGGCGGTGTCCCGTGAAGCAGCCGCTACCGTTCGGGCCAAGGCTGGCGACCCGAAGCAAAAGGCGCCCGCGCCATCCGCAGCCGTCAAAGAATCGACGATCCGGGTCGATACGCTACGCTTCGACCAGATCTTGAATTTGTCCGGCGAAATCGGGTTGACCAAAAATCGCTTGAACTGTTTGCGGCACACCTTCCTGCAAGGCAAAGCCACCGAAGAAACCAATAAAACGCTGGACACGGTGATCGGCCAGCTCGACATGCTGGTGTCGGATTTACAGTCCGCCGTGATGCGGGCCCGCATGCAGCCAGTCGGGCGGGTGTTTCAAAAGTACAGTCGGATGGCACGCGATGTGTCGCGCCAGCTCGGTAAGGACGTCGAACTGATCATCAGTGGCGCCGAGACCGAGGTCGACAAGACGATTCTCGAAGAGCTCAACGATCCCCTCATTCACCTGGTTCGGAATGCCGTCGATCATGGTATCGAACCGATGGATGCGCGGGTTGCCGTTGGTAAACCGTCCAAGGGCATCGTCACCTTGTCGGCGCGTCAAACTGGCGACTGCATCGTCATCGAGATTCAAGACGATGGGCGCGGCATGCGTCCGGAGTTTTTGCGCCAAAAAGCCATCGAGAAAGGTTTGCTCAGCGCCGAGGCGGCTGGTCAGATGAGCCTTCAAGAGTCTTTGCAACTGATTTTTTTACCCGGTTTTTCAACCAAGACCGAAATCACCGATGTGTCTGGTCGGGGAGTCGGGATGGATGTGGTCAAAACCAATATTCAACGCATCAATGGCCGGATCGAAATCCACTCGGAAGCCGGGCATGGCAGCAAAATCACCATACTGCTGCCGTTGACCTTGGCGATCCTGCCGGTATTAATGTTACGCATCGAGGAGCAGGTTTATTCTCTGCCGCTCTCGTCGGTCAGAGAAATCGTTTCGATCCCGCATGATCAGGTGCAGCACGTCAACGGCAAACCGACGCTCGTCGTGCGTGGTGAGGTGCTGCCATTGCTCGATTTAGCGGTTTTGATTGGTCATGAACCGAATGACACCAAAAAAGTCGGGGTCGTGGCTGTCTATGACGACAAAAGAATCGTGCTCGCTGTCGATGGCCTGGTTGGCCAGGACGAGGTGATGATCAAGCCGCTCGATGGTATCAAGCCCAAGGGCGTGACCGGCGCGACCCTATCTGGTGAGGGTTTGCTGGTGCTGGTGCTCGAGCTGCGCGAAATTCTCGATGGGGTGGTTTGATTTGACTGCTTTCCACCCCGTAGTTCCAAGCATCGGACCGCTCAAGTTTTCGCATAATTGAGACGTTAACGTCTTCCCGCCCATGCCGTGTCTGAAAATTCGGATCAGGACCGCGAACTACCCGCCTCCGAGCGCCGCATCCAGCAAGCGCGTGACGAAGGTAATATTCCGCGCTCGCGTGAACTGTCGGGCGGCGCCATTTTGCTGGGCACGGTCGTGCTCTTCAACGGTATGTCGGAGAGTCTGGTCGGCAATGGCCTGGGGCTGATGCGCGGCGGGCTGACTCTGACCCGGGACGACGCTTTCGATTCCAAGCTCATGGGCCTGCGCCTGATCGCGCTGCTGAGCGAATCCTTATGGTGGCTTCTGCCCATCTTCGCTCTGACGATTTTGCTGGCGCTGGCCTGCAATCTGGTGGTGGGTGGCTTCATCGTTTCCGGCAAGATGCTCACGCCCGATTTTTCCAAGCTAAATCCAGCCAAAGGTTTGAAAAATATTTTCTCGCTCAACGGCCTGGCCGAGCTGGTCAAGGCGCTGGTTAAGACCTTGCTGCTCGGCTACATGGGCTACTGGCTGATCAAGCGCCACCTGCCCGAGTTTGCCCAGATGATGGGTTTGCCGTTGACGGTGGCAATCGAGCGTTCCATCCGTATCACCATCGACGACGCTTTATGGCTTGCCGCAATATTTTTCGTGCTGGTGACCTTCGATGTGCCGTACCAGCTCTGGCGTTACTACCACGGCATGCGCATGACGCTCGAAGAGTTGAAGCGTGAATCCAAAGAAAGCGATGGCGACCCGCACCTCAAAGCGCGAATCCGGAGTCTGCAACGCGAAGCGGCACGTAAACGCATGATGAGCGCCATCCCCAAAGCGGACGTGGTCGTCACCAACCCGACCCACTTCTCTGTCGCCCTGAGTTACGCGGAAGGGGGGAATGGTGCCCCCACCGTGGTGGCTAAAGGACGGGGCGAGATTGCCCTGAAGATCCGCGAAATCGCGACCGGTCACAAGGTGCCGATCGTTGAAATGCCCCCGCTGGCACGGGCTTTGTACACCCACGTCGAGTTGGAGGACGAGGTGCCGGCGAGCCTCTACCTCGCCGTGGCGAAACTGCTGGCGCACGTGTATGCCCTACGTTCGGGGATGGAAGCGTTAACTCCGATCCCCGACACTAGCGATATTCCCGCCGGACTCGACCCCGGCGTGCCAGAAGACTGAAAAGGCATATGACCAATTCCGCACTTTCGACCGGTTTCTTCAAAACGACATTTACGGCTGAGCGTATGAGCAGCATGGGCGCGCCGTTGTTCATCATCATTGTGCTGGCGATGATGATTTTGCCGTTGCCGGCCGTAGCGCTCGACCTGCTGTTTTCGTTCAATATCGCGCTGTCTCTGATGGTCCTGATCGCCAGCCTATACACCACCAAACCGCTCGACTTCGCGGCTTTTCCGACCGTGCTGCTGGTGACGACTTTGCTGCGGCTGAGCCTGAACGTCGCCTCGACCCGGGTCGTGCTCATTCACGGTCACGAAGGGCCTGATGCGGCGGGTAAAGTCATCGAAGCGTTTGGGCACTTCCTGGTTGGTGGCAACCTGGCGGTCGGGCTGGTCGTGTTTTCGATTTTGATGGTCATCAACTTCGTCGTGGTCACCAAAGGTGCTGGCCGGATCGCCGAAGTTTCGGCGCGTTTTACCCTGGATGCGATGCCTGGCAAGCAAATGGCCATAGACGCCGACTTGAACGCCGGCTTGATCAACGAAGCCGAAGCCAAAAAACGCCGTGCCGAAACCGGCCAGGAAGCCGAGTTTTTCGGGTCGATGGACGGTGCCAGCAAGTTCGTGCGTGGCGACGCCGTTGCCGGTATTTTGATTCTATTCATCAACGTCATCGGTGGTCTGGCGGTCGGCATGCTGCAGCACGATCTCAGCTTTGCGGAAGCCGGGAAAAATTATGTGCTGTTAGCGATTGGCGATGGTTTGGTTGCGCAGATCCCGGCGCTCGTCATTTCGATCGCCGCTGGCCTGGTCGTTGCCAGGGTCGGTCAGGGCGAGGACATCGGAACCCAACTGGTCAGCCAACTGTTCAAGTCGCCGAATGTGTTGGCCATCACCGGTGGCATTCTGATTCTGATGGGCACCATTCCGGGTATGCCGCATTTTTCGTTCATCGCGTTTGGCGGTTTGATGTGCTGGCTTGCCTACCGGGCCGCAAAAGCTCCGCCCAAAGTCAAAGCTGATGAGGCCGCGCCACCGCCCAACGCCTTGCAGGAAGCGAGCGAGGCGTCCTGGGACGACTTGGTGCCGGTCGATGCCGTGGCGCTCGAAGTCGGTTATCGCCTAATTCCACTGGTCGATAAAAGCCAGAACGGCGACTTGCTCAAACGCATCAAAGCAATCCGGAAAAAATTCGCCCAGGACATCGGATTCCTACCGCCGGCCGTCCACATCCGCGATAACCTCGAACTGCGCCCGGGTAGCTACCGCGTCATGCTCAAGGGTGTCGTGGTCGGCGAAGGCGAGGTGCATACCAGCCAATGGCTGGCGATCAACCCGGGCCGGGTCAGCATGCAGCTGCCGGGCGCTGCCACCACCGATCCGGCCTTCGGCTTGCCGGCGGTCTGGATCGAAGCCGAGATCAAGGATCAGGCGCAAGCGGCTGGTTACACAGTAGTCGATGCCAGCACTGTCGTGGCGACCCACCTCTCGCATATTTTGCAAACCTCCGCGTCGACCTTGCTCGGTCGTAACGAATGCCAGCTTTTGCTTGACCACTTCTCCAAGGTCGCTCCGAAAATCGTCGAAGACTTGACACCGAAAATCCTCACCTTGACGGTTGTGCAGCGGGTACTGCAAAACCTGCTCGACGAAGGCGTCCACATCCGCGATCTACGGACGATTTTCGAGCAGCTCCTCGAAGCCGGCCCGCAAACGCAGAGCCCTGCCGATCTCACCACGGCCGTGCGGATCGCGCTCGGCCGGGCCATCGTGCAAAACCTCGCTGGCACCAATGGCGATCTGCATGTGCTGGTCCTCGACCCCCGCCTCGAACAAATGATCGTTCAGACCCAATCGAGCGTAGGCCCGGATGTCATCGGCATCGAGCCGATGCTGGCCGAAACTTTGTCGCAGCAGGCCGGCGAGGCTGCCAATCGCCAGGAGGCGCTCGGTCAGTCGCCGGTACTACTGGCGCCGGATTCGATCCGCATCGCCTTGGCGCGTTTATTCCGCCGCGCCGCGCCCCGCCTGAAAGTGCTCTCGCACAGTGAAATTCCCGAATCGAGGACGGTCCGCGTGGCGTCCGTCATAGGAGCAAAATCATGATGATCAAAAAGTTTACTGGCGCCACGACGCGCGAAGCCCTGCGTAAACTGCGCGAAGCGCTCGGCGACGACGCGATCATTTTGTCCACCAAGCAAACTGCGGCTGGCACTGAAGTGCTGGCCGCGCTGGCCGACGATGCGGCGCTGGCGCCGATGTTCGAGCCTAATGCGTCCGCAGCGCCCCCACTACTGGCGGAGGCCGTCCTTGCGCATTCCAGGGCGCCTGAGCCCGTGGTCAAGGCCGCGCCATCGTTTCTGTCGATCACCCAGGCTGCGTCCACGGTTACGCAAAAAACCGCCGAACCTACCGCCGATTCGGGCTTGCTGGACGAGCTGCGCGAAATGCGGCAAATCTTAAATGCGCAGATGTCGATGCTGTCCTGGCGCGACGTCAACGAACGCAACCCCTTGCGCGGCAAGCTGTGGCACGAGCTCATCGAGGCCGGTTTTTCGGCGGTGTTTGCCAGGACGGTGGTCGAAAAGCTGCCGGAGGGCATGCCCGAGGACTATGCGCGGCAATGGGTGCGCGACGTTCTGCAAAAAAATCTGCTGGTCGGCGGCGTGGCCGATGATCTGGTCGAGCAGGGTGGGGTCTTTGCATTGGTCGGCCCAACCGGGGTCGGTAAAACGACTACCGCCGCGAAAATCGCCGCCCGCTGTGTCGTCAAGCATGGCGCGCAGTCGCTGGGCCTGATAACCACCGACAGTTACCGGATCGGCGCCCAGGACCAACTGCGCATCTACGGCAACATCCTCGGCGTGCAGGTGTATACCGCGCAAAACAAAGATGACCTGCAGCAGCTTATGGCAAGTATGGGGCACAAGCGGCTGATTCTGATCGATACGGTCGGTATGGGGCAGCGTGACAACCGTGTTTCCGAGCAAACCGACATGTTCGCCACGATGGCCGTCAAACGCCTGCTGCTTCTCAACGCCGCTGCGCAAGCCGAGACCCTGGACGACGTGGCGCGCAATTATCGCGGCCAAGGTCTCCATGGCGCAATCGTCACCAAGCTCGACGAGGCGATCAAGCTGGGCGGCATGCTCGATGTTGCGATGCGCTACAAACTCCGTTTGTACTATATGGCAACCGGACAGCGCGTGCCCGAAGACCTGTTTTTTGCCGATTCGCAAATTTTGCTCAAACGTGCCTTGCGGCCTGCGGGCAATACCGTGTTTTCCATGTCCAACAAAGAAGTGAACTGGACGATGTCGTTCATGCCGGCCGCCGAGCCTGGCTTGATTGGTTAAGCGCTATGATCGATCAAGCCAACACTTTGCGGCGAATTTTTAACCCTACACAGCGCCGGATCATGCCAATTTTCGGCGACTTGACACAAGCCATGACGTCTGTGCTTGCCGGTTGCTTAATGGACCAGGCGGCCTCGATCGGTCAATCCTGCATGACCATCGATGGCTCGCCAAATGGCCTTGCCGTTCAATGGGGCGTCGATGTGCGCCATGAGCTGCTCGACCATTTGACCGGACGCCAGCGCCTCGAGCAGGTTTGTATTCCTGGTGCCGGGCAAAACTGGCTGTTGCCAGCAGCCCGCGGCGTCGAACATTGGCGTCAGGAGCCGAGCAGTTTACGCCGTTTTTTATGCCATTTGGGGCATACGTCGTTTGCGCCGGATTTGATATTGTTGACCTTGCCGATGGACGCCATGGCGTTGGCCGGCGGACTGGATACTACGGACTGCGAACGCTGGATCTGGGTGGCGTCGCCAACGGCCCGTTCCGTGACCGCAGTCTACAACGGACTGCGCTGGGCGGCGAACCACCGCCCGGCGGTCGAGCATGGTCTGGTCGTGAGCGGCGCACACGCGGCCGAGCAGGCCGACCATGTGTTTGCCAATATGGCGGACGCGGCCGGGCGCTTTCTGACGGCCCCGTTGGAATATGCGGGGTTTTTGCCTGTAAAGTCGCTTGCAGGGCTGAAGGGCTTGAGTGATCGATTGGGTTTGCAGGGTTTGGCCAGTGCTAATACCCTTCATTTCAAAAATGCTGGCTCGAGAATAGCGAAATCCGTGATGACGCGCCTTACCACGCAGCAGGCATCGTGATGTTGAAACAATCTCTCAATAAGTAATATTAAAAAATCAAAAAAGAATATTTATTGTTAATTGTTTTTTCTTTTAAGAAAAAAATAATTATTAAGGAGTGGCATTTTGGCAAAAAATAAATTTCAATATAATAAACGAATAGGTTATGTGCTTGCTTTGCTGAGTGCATCTTTGCTTGTCGGTTGTTATATTGATAGTTCTGGCGGCTCTACAGAAGAAGGTGCTTCGAGCGAGGTGTCGAATACTGGCAATAACAGTGGCAATAACAGTGGCAATAACTCTACCGTTCCTCCTAGTGCTGTTTTACCCCGGAGTGCTGGGATTGCGAGTTTTACGCAGCCAACCCTTGGTCAGCGCTCGGTTGCTTATGATTACACGGGGGTGCGTTCGATCAAGCAAGCGCCCGCCTCTGGCGTGCATCCGCGCATTTACTTTGAAGCGTCGGACTTGCCCGAAATCCGTCAACGTCTGACAACGACTGAGTTTGGTCGAGAAGTCATGAAGATGATCGCAGCCCATACTTTGCTGCTTCGCGGGGGTAGGGGTGAATACGATAAACTCGGCGATGATATAAAAAAAATGCCGGATGGCAATAGTCGAATCGGGAACGTGGGTCTGTTGGATAAATCAGTTATTTATAAAGATCTCGCTGGCGGCAAAGTCCATCAGACCTTGCTTGATGCCTTGACCAAGCAGCCTCAACCCGATGAGACGACTATCTATGCTGTGGCGGGGCTGATCGCATTGGAAGCGTTCGAACTTTTGATCCAGGATCAAAATGATGTCGCCACCAACAATCGAAAAGCTAACATCGCGACTGCCATGGCAACCTGGGCCAATTGGGCGCTTGGACAGAACGATTTTGCTGCCGCTGATGTAAAAACTGCTAGCGATAAATTTGGGGGGCACCATATGGCGCTGGCCTATGATTTTGCTTACGGTTTCCTGAATGACGATCAGCGCAATCAAATCCGTAAAGCTTTGGCAATCACGCAAAAGATGTATTTCAGCGGCAATTCTCCCCAACCCAATCAACACTCAGGTGTCGGCATTGAACCCGAAGCTTTGGTTAGCAATTGGGTAGCGATAGATAGTTACAAGCACATTCTTACCTGCGCCATCGAAGGCGAAGTGAGTGCTGCCGACGCAGGTTATACCGCGGCAGAGCTGGAAGCTTGGTTCCGCAACGGGATGACTTCTTACCACAAATTTTTCACCTATGGTTTTTACTCGAACGGATCCACTTATGAAGGGTTAGGTAAAAATTACTCTTTTGCTGGGCACCTTGTGGCGCTTGCCCGCCGCGGTTATGATTTCTTCGGACACCCCCATATCAAGGCGTATGCTCGACAATGGTTGCCGTCAATCGTGGAGTCTTTTGGTTATGGCATTACCAAATACGATGTGCTTGGTGGTAGCAACACCAATCTTAATCCGACCGATGTCATAGGGTTGAAGTGGATGTATCCCGATGACAAAGCGGTTGATTTCTTTTACCGCAATAGCGTGCAGACCGAGTGGACCGATACACAAGGAGCCAAAAAAACATTTATCGACTCGAGAAAGTTTAGTCCCAGGAGCATTTATTTCAACGAACTCTTGACTGCTGCGGTTTTCGCGCAGGACGTGAGCTCCAAGGCTTCGTGGACGGATCATAATACCGAAGCGCTTGGGGGCAAGCTTGATAACCTCGATACTCAGGGCGGTACCTTGATTTCACGCAGCGGCTTTGATCAAGACGCCACGCGACTCATGGTTCATGTTCGCCAGGACTTTGGTGGACACACGACCGCTGATCGGAACAGCTTTAACCTGACCGCATTGGGCCGGGGATTCGTGCGCCATAACCAAGAGCAAGACAGTAAGTATCACAGTGTCGTCCGTGTCGATGATATGGCGATGCAAGTTACTCCATTGGATGGTCAAAAACTCCGCATACCTGCCAAGCTTGCCGGTTGGAAAATAGAGCCTTCGGCAGCTTTCGTCACGGGCGATGCAACGTATGCCTACAGTTATCAGTGGATGTGGAACGACGATCTGGAGTTTATTCAAAATCGCATAAAATTTGATAGTTTTGATTATGATGTGAACAATTTTAATAATTTCCGTCGAGCAGGAAATAAAATCCCGGAATCATATGGCGACAAGGCTTTTAGGGATTTTCCGAGTTGGATTGGTAGCGGTGTAGAGAACATTTTGCGTAAACCGTATCAACCGATGCGTCAGGTTTATCGCACCATCGGACTCGTTCGGACCGGAAAGCCGTATGTTCTCGTTGTGGACGATGTTCGAAAAGACGATGCGCAGCATACCTACAGTTGGACCGCTGCGATCGAAAATGATCTCAGCATCTATACGCCAACCGCGGCCATAACCAATTACAATGCCGCTACCGATGTCATACTCAAAGAAAATGCCGGCAGCCGGGCGCTTCTGGTTCGCATTCTGCGAGCCGATGGAACGGCCGCTGTTAAACCTACCACCGAAGACATCAGTGTCCTTAAGGATGATGGTACGACGCCAACGGGTGTGGTGCGTAGGCGCCTTGTGATACAACGTACCAATACCGTGGATGCTAACTTTCGCGTCCTGCTGTATCCATTTCGTCTCGGGACTGACGCGCTTCCGTCGACATTATGGAGTGGCGATAAGACTCGTCTGACCGTTATAAACGGCGGTGACACCAATGTTTTTGACTTCAAGAAACGTGATTTGAGTGTGGCGGGTCAAGATGTAAGCATCAGCGAGTTTGTGCTGCATACGGAACGGCCATCTTTTAGTTATACTGATTTAGTTGAGCCGGCTTCGATTCGATAAAAAGGCGCTCGACTTTGTTTCGAGGGGAGGTCAGGCTGCATGTGTCTTGACCTCCTACATTTGAGTTTTTCGCGATAAAAAGAGAGCAATACGCATCGTTTCAAGACGGGAGAAACGATTGGATACGCCTGAACGGGCGTGCCCAGGCTCGATAAAGGAATATGGATGTACACAGCTGCAGGTACTTTGGAAAAAACCAAACAATTTGATCAGTACATTCCTCTGGTCAGAAGAATGGCGCATCACCTGATTTCGAAGCTGCCCGCCTCGGTGCAGCTCGACGATCTGATACAGGCCGGGCTGATAGGCTTGATGGATGCTATCGCCAAGTTTGAAGAAGGGCAGGGCGCCCAGTTCGAAACCTATGCCACACAGCGCATCCGCGGTTCCATGCTCGACGAGCTGCGTCAGTCCGACTGGCTGCCGCGTGGCTTGCGCCAAACTCAGCGCAAAATCGAAACGATGCTGCAAAAGCTCGAGCAGAAGCTTGGCCGTCACCCAACCGAGCAGGAAATGGCCACCGCGCTGGATGTTACGCTCGACGCCTATCAAAGCATGCTGTTCGAGGCGCGCGGCACGCAGCTGATCTATTATGACGACCACGATCAGGACGACGGCGGCGGCGAAGCCTACGTCGACCGTCATTCGGTCGAGGAAGAGGACAGTCCGGTAGCACGCCTGAGCGATCAGCGCTTTCGCCAGTCCTTGGTCGATGCCATCGATATCCTGCCAGAACGCGAAAAAATGATCATGAGCCTGTATTACGAGCAGGAACTCAACTTTCGCGAAATCGCTGCGATTCTTGGCGTGACCGAGTCCCGGATATGCCAGCTGCATTCGCAGGCGGTTTCCCGTCTGCGCACCAAGCTCAAGGATTGGTGAGATTGCTAGGCACCTGAAGTAAATCTAAAACCAAAGCGCCGCGTGCCAGGCTGTTCGTGGTGCTCTGGTTGGGGTAATTGGTTGTACGTAGCAAGCGTTTTTCCGGAAAACGGGTTTTTGCTTCCCAATTTCTATAAAACGCTGTTGTTCAAATTTTTTGGGTTGCGGGGGCAGGATTTGAACCTACGACCTTCGGGTTATGAGCCCGACGAGCTGCCAGACTGCTCCACCCCGCGTCTGTGTAGAGATAGACTATAGCATCAAACCAAGCGCCTCGCAACTCTCTCTCTCTCTCTCTCTCTCGGCCCGAAGAAATTCGTTAACATGGCGGCATGAAAAATTATTTGACATGGCCAGCGCTCGATACACCATGCATCGGCTATTGCTCGACGTCTCTAGGTGACGAGGTATGCAAAGGCTGTGGTCGTTCCTTGGCCGAGGTCGACCGCTGGATTGCGATGAGCGATGCGGAAAAAGCCGCAGTCTGGAAGCGCATCGAAGCAGCCGGGGTGGGCATTCGCTGGCAAACCGGCTCGACCGAGTGAATCTTCGTATGCTTAAAAATCGCTGGTAAACCTCTGAGTCAATGTTCCGCCGGTGCGCCCTTCAAGAATGGTCCACGTGCGAACCAGATCGGTATGGTCAGGCAGATCATTACCGCACCGCAGGTCAGCAGCACGTCGTTGGTCGATAGTAGGTAAGCCTGGGTATCGATCAGGCGGTTGACATATGCCAGCCGGTTAGCGTCGTTCAAGCCGAGCGCGCTGAGCCGTTCCAGGAAGCTTTGCGCCGCTGGCGCGGCGTAGTTGATGTTTTCCGCGAGATTGGCGTGGTGCAATTGGGCGCGGTGGTCCCAGAGGGATGTGATTAGAGCTGTGCCGAAGCTCGATCCCAGGTTGCGGATGAAGCTGTTCAGGCCGGAGGCGCCAGCCAGGCGTTGCGGTTCGATGCCTGATAAGCCGATCGTGATCAGCGGCAGGAAAAAGCACGAAATGCCGACGCCCATGATGAGCCGGACGTTGGCTAGCGTATGGTAGTCGATATCGGGCGTGAAGCGCGAACAGAGGTAGGCGTAAAAAGCGAACACAGCAAAGCCGAAGGTCGCCACGCCACGGGCGTCTATTTTGCTCATGTTGGCGCCGATTAGCGGGCCGAGAATCACCGCCAAAATACCGCCGAGCGCCATGGTTTTACCGGCCCAGGTCGGCGTGTAGCCCACTTGGGTCTGCAGCCAGAGCGGCATCACGACATTGGTGCCGAAAAAAGCGATCGTGCCGATGAAGAGGCAAATGGACGCCACCAGAAAGTTGCGCTGCGTAAAAAGGTGCAAATCGACCAAAGGCTCGGGATGAAACCATTCCCACAAAACGAAAACGCCCATGCTGACGAACGAGGTGATGGCCAGACCGACGATGATGGGGTGATTAAACCAGTCGAGCTCGTTGCCTTTGTCCAGCAGAATTTGCAGCGAACCGATGCCGAGCACCAGCAACAGCAGGCCGATGGCATCGATTCGCCCGCGGCGTGTCGGTGTTTCGCGCCCTTCAAACAAGGTATAGACCAGGCCGAAACAAACTATGCCGATCGGTAGGTTGATGAAAAAAATCCAGTGCCAGCTCAGGTTGTCGGTCAGCCAGCCACCGGCGAGCGGGCCGATGATGGGGGCGGCGATCGTCGTCATGGCCCAAATGCCGGTCGCGAAGCCTTGTTTTTCGGGCGGATAGCAGGACAGCAACAGGGTTTGCGACATCGGGATCATGGCCGCGCCGAATACGCCCTGCAAGACGCGCGCCGCCAGCAACGCTTCGAAGCTCGGGGCGATGCCGCATAAAAAAGATGTCAGTGTGAACATCAGCGTGCTGATGCAAAATAGCCTGACCTGGCCGAGCCGGCCGGCCAACCAGCCGGTCAACGGCAGCATGATGGCCTCAGCCACGGCATACGAAGTGATCGCCCAGGTGCCTTGCCCGGGTGCGACGCCCAAATCGCCGGAAATGGTCGGTACCGATACATTGACGATGGTCAAGTCGAGCACGTTCATGAACGATGCCAGCGCCAGGGCGACGGTGGCCAGCAGGCGCTGATTCGTTGGCAGAGGTTCGCTCGCCCCCCAGGTTGCGCTCACTTTAAAACGCCGGCGAAGGCGTTTCCAGCGGCGCGTTTCGGACCCCTGCGGCTTGCAGTTCGTGGATCAGGCGGTCTTGTGCATGCTTTTCTGCCTGCGCTGCTAGTCGGTCGTAGACCTGGGTTTGCGAAACGCTTGCAACTGGCTGTGCGGCGAGCAGTCGACCGTTTTGATCGCGCGTTTCGACCACGGCGTCCATCGATAAACCGATCCGCAACGGCGCCTGCCGTATGTCGTCTGGATGGATGGCGATGCGCACGGGCACGCGCTGTACGATCTTGATCCAGTTGCCGGTGGCGTTTTGCGCCGGTAACAGTGAAAACGCCCCTCCTGTGCCGGCCGACAACCCGCTGACCGTGCCACGGAAGGTCCTGCTCGACCCGTACAGATCTGCTCGCAGTTTGGCTGGCTGGCCGAGGCGGATATTCCGCAACTGGCTTTCTTTAAAGTTGGCGTCGACCCAGAGCTGTTGCAAGGAAATGACGGTCATCAGCGGCGCTCCTGGCATGATACGGCTCCCGACCTGGACGTTGCGTTTGGCGGTTTGACCGTCGATCGGGGCAACGATCGAGCACCGCAGAATATTCAAATAGGCCTCTCGTACCCGGCTGACTGCCTGAAGCACGCGTGGGTGCGTGGCGACATCGACCTGCGATGTTTGTGTCCTGGCGGACGCCAGGCCGGCGTTGGCCTGTTTATCCGCAGCGCGTGCCTGTTGCAAAGTGGCATTGGCCGCGGCCTGTTGTACTTTGAGCTGGGCCACTGCGTTACGCGCGTGTTCCAGCTCCTCGGCCGAGACCGCGCCTTGTTCAAAAGCGGTTTGCCGGCGTTTGAGATCGGTCTGGGCAATGACCAGGTCGTTGCGCAGGCGGTTTAGCTCTTCGCCGGCCCGAACGATGTCCGCCTGACGTGCCGTAACGGCCGATTGACCGGCAATCACATTGTCGAACAGGGTTTTGACCGAGCGGATAGTGTCGGCCAGCTGCGCTTCGCTTTGACTCAAGGCCAGACGCGCGTCGGTATCATCGAGCCGGACGAGTGTCTGGCCGGCTTTGACGGACTGATTCTCGTCGGCCAGAACCTGCACGACCGTACCCACGGTTTGCGCGGCGACGACGATCTGGTCGCCGCCGACGTAGGCGTTATCGGTCTCTTCGCTGAAGCGGCCCAGCAACAGATAATAGCTCAGCCAGCCGAGGCCGAGCAGGGCGACGACGAGTAAAAAAATAAAAATGTATTTTTTCGGAGAGCGTTTGACGATGGGCTCGGCCACGGCATTCATGGGGATCTTTCAGGAGGAGACTGGTCGTCTGGCCCCGGATGGGCTTGGGCGAGCTTCGCAGATACGGCTGTGTTCTCGTAGCCGCCGCCGAGTGCGACGATCAGGTCGATCTGGTTGGCGAGGCCTTTTAGCTGACTGTCGAGCAGCCGCAGTTGCTGGCCATGGTATTGGAGGTCGGCCAGCAGCGCCGGAATGCGCGAATCCAGGCCGAGTTCGTAACGCCGCGCGGCGCGATCCTTGAGCTGTTTTTGAATTGCGAGACGCTCGCGCTGCATCGCGATTTCGGTATTTAGCTGGCCCAGCAAAGCGACTTCGTTGACGATATCCAGGCAGGCATTCGACACCGCGTTTTCGTATTGCGCCTTGAGCACGGCGAACTCGGCTTTGCGCGCTTCGGTGGCAAAACGGATTTTACCGGCGTCGAAAATCGGAAACTCGATGACGCCGCCCAACAGACCGATTTTGCTCCCGGAATTGAGCAGCTTGTCCCAGCCGATGGCCTGCAAACCCAAAAACCCGGTCAGGTTGATGTTCGGCAAAGCGCCGAGCCGCGTAGCGTCCACCTGTTTGGCAGCGGCCTCGGCCAAGAATCTCATGCCCACCAGGTCGGGGCGACGGGCTAGCAGTTTGAGCGGAATCGGTTGATCGGCGGTGTATTGCAGTACTTGGCCGGGCATGGTGTCCGGCAGACGCCGTAACGCGTCGGCCACGACCGCTGCAGAGCCGACGAGGCTTTGCAGCGCATTGACGATCCGAACCTGTTGATTGGCGGTTTGTTCGCGCAGCACGACGTTCGCCGCCAGCGCTTCGCGTGCCTGATCGGCCGCGCCACCATCGTCGAGCCCGAGTGTTTGGCGGGTGGTTTGTAAGTCCAGGATACCTTGCTGAGCCTGGGCGATGGCATCGAGTTCCGCCAGGTAAGTTTTGGTCCAGCGCAATTGCACATAAGCCCGGGTGATTTGCGTCGACAACTGCAGGCTGACATTTGCCTGCTCGGCCGCAGCCGCAGCTGCTTGACCTTGCTGGGCCTCGATGGCTTTTTTTTGCCGTCCCCAAAGGTCGAGGTCCCAGTTGAAAGATCCGGCGGTCTGCGCGACTTCGAGCGGTTTTTGCGCGAAGGCCGGCGGAATGTAGTAGTTTTTACTGAGTTGCTGTTTATTTGCTTCCAGCCGAGCATTCATCTGGGGCTGCAGGTTGCTCTGCAGAACTCCCATTTGCGCCTGGGCTAGCGCCACTTTAGCGGCGGCGGCGCGCGCATTGGCACTGTCCTGCAAACCAGTTTCGATCAACGCGGTCAGCCCGGCATCGTTCAGTTGTTGCCACCAGGCTGGATCGGTGAACTCGATGGGAGGCGGTGTGGCAGCGGCTTCCCGCTCCAGGCGATTTGCGGTCCAGACGGGGAGATGGTCGAGCGAAAAAGCATCCAGTCCGCTGGATAAACCGCTGCAGGCCGACATGGCCAAGGTGATGCCGACCAAGCCCAAAGCCTGCACGATCCCTTGGCAGCAACGGATGAAAACCGTACTCCCGATAACATTCACGTCTGACTCCAAAACGGTGCCTTGCGATTATTCATGGATTGCCGGGTTTTGGCAAATAAGATCAGCCGTTTCCACGAGTCGAAACAACCCCTGATTAAAGCTTGAGCAGATTAACAAAAATGAAACATAATCAGATGCTTAAAAATTTTATCCACAATCACCGACGGGGGTTTTCCCCGGTGTCGGTGGACAACGCTCCCTCAGGCAGGTGGCTTGAGCGTGAGTATGGGCTGGTGTCGGACTTTCGTTGTCGGGCGGGCAACGCTACAATAAGGCAGGCCTGAAATGCCAGAGGCCTGTTTTTCCAATAGTGGCCGAGTCATCGGCCCTTGCAATAGCGACCCGAATCGTCAATCGAATTGCCCATGAACACCGTTCTCGAAGTACTTGAACAATCGGACCGCCTACGCCTGACGATCATCCTCGAGGCAGCGCTGCTGAGTGCCGGTGAGCCGCTTGGCCTGAACGTACTGAAGCTGCTGTTCGATGACCGCTACCCGGCGCCGCTCATCCGCGAGCTACTGCATGGGCTGCGCGCCGAATGGTCGGGGCGGGGTCTGGAGCTGGTCGAGACGGCCACCGGCTGGCGGTTTCAGACGAGATTGGCCATGCAGCCTTACCTGGAACTGCTCAACCCCGAGAAGCCGCCGAAATATTCCCGAGCCGTGCTCGAAACGCTGGCCATCATTGCGCATCGCCAGCCGGTGACGCGGGGCGATATCGAAGCGATTCGCGGCGTGACGGTGTCGAGCGCGATCATTCGGCTGCTTGAGGACCGTGGCTGGGTGCAAGCCATCGGCCACCGGGAAACCCCGGGCCGACCGGCTTTATTGGCAACAACCCCGCAGTTCTTGGCCGATCTCGGGCTGCACGATTTACGCAATCTGCCCAGCCCGGACAGCGATATTTTTTCCGCTGCCGACCCCTTGATGTCTGCTCAACCCGAAAATCACATCCATGCAAGTTCCTGAACTCCCCGCTCCTCCGATCGACATCGACGATGCGTTCGACGATTGGAGTCTCGTCCTCCAGACGGCTCCCGCACCCGTGTCCGGCAAAGAAAAAGCTCGGCGTTCCAAGCTCAACATTCGTCTGGATCCCGAGCTGGCTCCAAAGCTGCATAAGCTTTTGGCGGATTCCGGTTGCGGTTCGCGGCGTGAAATGGAGGCCCTAATCGTCGCCGGCCGGGTCTCCGTGAACAATGAGTCCGCGCATGTCGGCCAACGCGTTCTGCCGACCGACCTGGTGAAAATCAACGGCAAGCCCTTGCAGCGCCGTAATAACCAAAAGCCCCCGCGTGTTCTCATTTACCATAAGCCGGCCGGTGAAATCGTGTCGACCGACGATCCCGAAAAGCGTCCGACGGTTTTTGCTCGTTTGCCTCGTGTCACGAATGGTAAATGGCTGGCTGTCGGGCGGCTCGACTTCAATACCGAAGGGCTGTTGCTCCTCACTACGTCCGGCGAGCTGGCCAATCGGCTGATGCACCCGCGTTTCGAAGTGGAGCGCGAGTACGCCGTGCGCGTTCTCGGCGAAATGCCGGCGGGCGCCCGGGAGAAGTTGTTGTCCGGTATTCAGTTGGAGGACGGTGTGGCTAGTTTCGATACCGTCGAGTATGCCGGCGGCGAAGGCGCGAATCGCTGGTATCGCGTGGGGTTGAAAGAAGGGCGTAATCGGGAGGTGCGACGCATGTTCGAAGCGCTTGGCCTGACCGTGAGCCGTCTGATTCGGATCCGGCTGGGCGATCTGGCTTTACCGACCACGTTGCGGCGCGGGCGTTGGCTCGAAATGGAGGCGCTCGAGGTACTCTCGTATCTGCGATCCTTGGGGCTGGGGCCTTTGGCCAACACAGAAAAACCCGAAAAGCCGGAAAAAGTCGGTAAAAGGCCACCATCGAGCCAAAATGAACCGGTCCGGCAAAGAAGAAACTTGAAACCCCAAGCTTTTTAGAGAATAATAGCGGATTGCATTGTGCCCGACGCGCGCATGATGGAAATGGGCGAGCAAGCCCATTTTTTTTTGGCGGCGGGCAGCATGAAATCCGTTATAGAAGCAGGAACATGGCAAAGGAAGTGGCAAACGAAGAAGCTTTCGTTGGCAGCGTAGGCACGGGTGTCTGGGGCGAGCGCTGGATTGGCGCCGCAGAAGCTGTTATTGAAAGCATGGGTTACGAGTTGGTGGATGTCGAGCGTGCGGGGCGCGGTTTGTTGCGCATCACATTGGATAGCCCAAACGGTATTGGTGTTGATGACTGCGAAAAAGTAAGTCATCAACTCAGTCATTTGTTGACGGTCGAGAATATCGTTTACGACCGTCTGGAAGTCTCGTCGCCCGGCGTCGATCGGGTACTCAAGCGCCAAAGAGATTTCGAACGCTTCGTGGGTGAAGAGGTTTGGATTCGTTTTCGCCTTCCCATCGGAAATCGCAAGCAATTCTCGGGCCGGTTGTTGCATACCGCTGAGAACGGCTGGGCGCTTGAGTTCGTCCCCGAAAAGAAGGGCGAGGCGGTGCAGATTCTGCCTTTCTCGCTTGCAGACCTAGAAGCGGCCCGTTTGGTGCCGCATTTGAAATTTTAGGAGCCCTCGTAATGAGTCGCGAAATTTTATTGTTGGTCGATGCGCTGGCGCGCGAGAAGAACGTCGAAAAAGAGATCGTTTTTGGCGCCCTCGAGCAGGCGCTGGCTTCGGCCACAAAAAAGCGTTTCGATGAAGAAGTCGACGTGCGTGTGGCGATCAATCGCGACACGGGTGATTACGACACCTTCCGGCGCTGGCAGGTGGTGTCGGATGAGGATTATTACGATCCCGCTGTGCAGGCCCACATCGATATCGCGCAGAAACAAATTGCCGATGTCGAGGTCAACGATCATATCGAGGAACCGCTGGAGCCCGTGGAGTTTGGACGGATCGGCGCGCAGGCGGCCAAGCAGGTCATCTTGCAGCGCATCCGCGATGCGGAGCGCGAGCAGATCTTGAACGATTTTCTGGCCCGCGACGAGCGCATCGTCATCGGTTCCGTCAAGCGGATGGAACGCGGCGACGCCATCATCGAAAGTGGTCGGGTCGAAGCTCGGCTGGCGCGCGACCAGATGATCCCAAAGGAAAATTTGCGGATCGGCGATCGTGTCCGTTCCTATCTCTGGAAGGTTGATCGCACGATTCGCGGTCCGCAGGTCATGCTGTCGCGCACCGTTCCTGAGTTCATGATCGAACTGTTCGGCATGGAAGTGCCGGAGATCGAGCAGGGGCTGCTCGAAATCAAATCGGCGGCTCGCGATGCGGGCGTGCGGGCAAAAATCGCCGTGCATGCTCGCGATCGGCGCATCGATCCCATCGGCACTTGTGTCGGCGTGCGCGGTTCGCGCGTTCAGGCGGTGACGCAGGAGCTGGGCGGCGAGCGAGTAGACATTGTATTGTGGTCGGACGACCCGGCGCAGTTCGTGATCGGCGCATTGGCGCCGGCCAGTGTCCAGTCGATCGTGGTCGACGAGGATCAGCACAGTATGGAAGTGGTCGTCGACGAAAGCGAACTGGCGATCGCCATCGGCCGCAACGGCCAAAATGTCCGTTTGGCGTCCGAGCTGACCGGGTGGCAGCTCAATATCATGACGGCCGAAGAGTCTGCAAGCAAATCCGAGCAGGAAACGGCATCCAGCCTCAGTCTGTTCGTGGAAAAGCTCGATGTCGATGAAGAGGTTGCCCAGATATTGATTCAGGAGGGTTTCACCAACCTCGAGGAAGTGGCATACGTACCGATCAACGAAATGCTCGAAATCGAAGATTTCGACGAGGACACTGTTAACGAGTTGCGCAACCGCGCGCGCAATGCTTTGCTGACCGCCGCGATCGCCGAAGAGGAGCAAGCGGAAGCCGCTCCCGACTTGATCGATCTCGATGGCATGGATGCTGGGCTGTTAGCCCAGCTTACCAAGGCGAACATTCGTCAGCGCGACGATTTGGCCGAACTGGCGGTCGATGAGTTGCTGGAAATCACAGGCATCGATGAGTCCCGAGCGCGGGAACTGATCATGAAAGCGCGAGCTCACTGGTTCGAATAAGCCTGTACCAAAGAATAGTAAGGAAGGACACTGAATGGCGAATATGACGGTTGCGCAATTTGCCGCGGAATTGAAAATGCCCGCGGGGATTCTGCTCGAACAATTGCGGTCTGCAGGCGTCGATAAGCACTCGGACACCGATATGGTCACGGAGGCGGATAAAACGCGCCTGCTCGACAGTCTGCGTCGGGCGCACGGGGGCTCCGCCGATAACGGTCAGAAAAAAATTACCCTGACCCGACGGCAAACCAGCGAAATCAAGCAGTCGGACCCGAGCGGTAAAGCGCGCACGATTCAGGTCGAGGTTCGTAAGAAACGGGTATTCGTGCAACAGCGCCCGACCGAAACCGAGGCCCTGGCCGTCGCTTCTCAGCCCGAGCCTGCGGCTCTAGAGGCTGCGGCGCCAGTTCCCATCAGCGATCTTCGCCAACGGTACGACGAAGACGCGAACCGGCAGGCCCGTTTGCGCGAAATTCAAGAAGCTGAACTCAAGCAAAAACAGGAAAAACTGGAACAGGAGCGCAAACGCGAGCATCTGCTGCAGCAGGAAGTCCTGCGCAAGGCCGAAGAAGAGCGCGTTGCTCACGAAAAAGCCGTCCAGGCGCAGCAGGAGGCACGGCAAGCCGTCGAAAATGGCGCCGACAGCGCCCGCGTCGCTGAGCTTGGGCGCCAGGAAGCAGAAGCGGTAGCCCGCGAGCAGGCTGCCCGGGAAGCAAACGAAGAAGCCAAACGCGCCGCAGAAGAAGCCGCGCGCGCGGTTCAGGCCCAAGCCGAAGCACGGCGCCGGGTCGAGGACGAGGTCGCTGCGATCAACAAGCTGATGTCTCAGCCGCGTGTCGTTAAGGCGCCACCACCGACACCGGAGCCGATCGCGGCGAGTCCGGCGGGAACGCTGCACAAGCCGGTCGGTGTGGTCAAACCGGTCGTTGCCAAGCCGGCCGCTGCGACACCCGCCCAGGCAGCGGTCGATGCGAAGAAAAAAGGCGCCAAGGCTGAGCCCTGGAAAGACGATGCCAACAAACGCCGTGGCGGCCTAAAAACCCGTGGCGATTCGTCCGGTGGTGTCGGCCATGGTGCATGGCGCGGTCCGAAAAGCGGCCATAAGAACAAACATGTGGAGACATCCAACTTCGCAGCGCCGACCGAGCCCATCGTTAAGGAAGTGCACGTGCCTGAAACGATCACGGTGGCCGATCTGGCGCACAAAATGTCGGTCAAGGCTGCCGAAGTCATCAAAAACCTGATGAAACTTGGACAGATGGTCACGATCAATCAGGTGCTCGATCAGGATACGGCGATGATCGTCGTCGAAGATCTGGGCCACAAAGCGATCGCCGCCAAGCTCGACGATCCGGAAGCCATGCTCGAAGATTCCGGCCCCATCGTCGAGTATCAGCAAACCGCGCGGGCGCCGGTCGTGACCGTCATGGGTCACGTCGATCACGGCAAAACGTCTTTGCTGGACTACATCAAGCGCAGTAAAGTGGCGTCCGGAGAAGCCGGCGGCATAACGCAGCACATCGGCGCCTACCACGTCGAAACTGAGCGTGGCATGATAACCTTCCTCGACACGCCCGGCCATGAAGCGTTCACGGCCATGCGGGCGCGTGGCGCGAAAGCAACCGACATCGTTATCCTGGTGGTCGCCGCCGACGATGGCGTCATGCCGCAAACGATCGAAGCCATTCACCACGCGCGGGCGGCAGGGGTGCCGATCGTCGTGGCGATGAATAAAATCGACAAGCCGGACGCCAATCCGGAACGCGTCAAACAAGAACTGGTGACGCAGGAAGTCGTGCCGGAAGAGTACGGCGGCGATTCGCCCGTGATTCCGGTATCCGCCAAAACCGGCGAAGGCATCGACAGCCTGCTGGAAAACGTTTTACTGCAGGCCGAAGTGCTGGAGTTGAAAGCTGCGGTCGATGCGCCGGCCAAGGGTCTGGTGATCGAATCGCGCCTCGACAAGGGCCGTGGACCTGTGGCGACGCTGCTCATCCAAAGCGGTACGCTGAACCGAGGCGATGTCGTGCTGGCCGGTGCGGCGTACGGCCGGGTTCGTGCCATGTTAGATGAGTTGGGGCGTCCGATCACATCGGCCGGCCCATCGATTCCGGTCGAAATCCAGGGTTTGTCGGACATTCCGCCGGCCGGAGAAGACATCATGGTCATCGCCGACGAGCGCAAGGCCCGCGAAATCGCTTTGTTCCGGCAAGGCAAGTTCCGCGACGTCAAGCTTTCCAAGCAACAGGCCTCGAAGCTCGAAAACATATTCGAGAACATGGGCGATGGCGAAGCCAAAAACTTGGCGCTCATCATCAAATCCGATGTGCAGGGTTCTCAGGAAGCTTTGGTGCACGCACTCACTAAACTTTCCGGCGACGAGATTAAGGTACAGATCGTCCATGCGCAGGTGGGTGGCATCAGCGAGTCGGATGTCAATCTGGCGCTGGCCTCGCGCGCCGTCATCATCGGCTTCAATACCCGAGCCGACCCGGGAGCGCGCAAGCTGGCCGAAAACAACAGCGTCGATATTCGCTACTACAACATCATTTATGACGCTGTCGACGATATTCGTGCCGCCATGACCGGTATGCTGTCACCGGAGCGTCGCGAGGAAATTACTGGCATGGTCGAAATCCGCCAAGTGTTCCGCATTTCCAAGGTGGGTTCGATCGCCGGCTGCATGGTGCTCGATGGCGTCATCCGCCGCAATTCCGGTATCCGTTTGCTGCGCGACAACAAAGTCATCTGGACGGGGCACCTGACGTCGCTCAAGAGGTTCAAGGACGACGTCAAGGAGGTCAGGTCTAATTTCGAGTGTGGCTTGCAGTTGCAGAACTTCGACGAAATCGAAGAAGGCGATCAGCTCGAAGCATTCGAGGTGAAAGAAGTCGCCCGCGTGTCACTGTGATCGAGTCGGCGTATCATGCGGCATAAGACCAAAACGGCGGATCGCGGCCTGCGCGTGGCCGACCAGATTCAGCGTGAACTTGCTGGTTTCATTGCCCGCGAGTTGCGCGACCCGCGTTTGGGTTTCGTCACTTTGACCAGCGTGGAAGTGACGCCGGATTATGCCTATGCCACCGTTTATTTTTCTCTGCTGTCGGGCGACGTCGAGGAAAGTGCGCGCACTTTGAACGAGTCGGCCGGCTACCTGCGCAATTTATTGTTCAAGCGTTTGACCGTGCATACGGTGCCGACTTTGCGGTTCAAGTACGATGCCTCGGTCGAACATGGCGCCCGTCTGTCCGCACTGATCGACGCGGCCAATGCCGGCGATGTAGTGTTGTCGGCGAGCGACGACGATCCGGCGCACTCCGTATGACGGTCAGCGGATTGCCCAAGCGGAAGCGACGGCCCGTGCATGGCGTCCTGCTTTTGAATAAACCGCTTGGCGTTTCGTCCAACCAGGCCTTACAGACGGCGCGCCGCTTATTCGCCGCCGAGAAAACCGGCCATACGGGCACCCTGGACCCGCTGGCCAGTGGCCTGCTGCCGCTGCTGTTCGGCGAGGCAACAAAGTTCTCTGCCGATTTGCTGGATGCCGACAAATCGTATGAGGCCGTGATCGAACTGGGACAAACGAGCGCAACCGGCGACGCCGAAGGGCCACTGAGCGTAACGGCCGCGGTAGAACGATGCGCGGCGATTTCCCGGTCCGAAATCGAAGCCGTACTCGAAGCCATGGAGGGTGCGCAGTTACAACTGCCGCCGATGTACTCGGCGCTCAAGCATCAGGGCAAAGCCCTGTACGAATACGCCCGCGAAGGCATCGAGCTCGAGCGGACCCCGCGGCCGGTGGTTTTGCACCGCTTGCGGCTGCTCGATATGGACCTGCCGCGCTTGACGATCGCAATCGATTGCAGCAAAGGAACGTATGTCCGGGTGCTTGCCGCCGACCTGGGTCAGCGCTTGGGAACCGGTGCTTATCTGGCGGGTTTGCATCGGACGCGGGTCGGGTCGTTAACCGTCGAGCAGGCTTACACCCCTGATGGACTACAGGCTTTGCTGGATGCTTCGCCCGATGCTTTGGCTGCTGCTTTGCAACCCGTCGACAGCTTGTTGCAGAAGTTACCGCCGACGGTTCTGGATGCCGACCTGTCGCAGCGTTTTCGGCACGGTCAGCGCCTGCCGCTCGGTATGCAAGCACACAGCGGCCGTACCCGTGTTTATGGCCCGGCGGCCAATGACAGCGATCGCCCTTTATTATTGGGCACCGCTTTTTTAAACAATGACGGCCAAAGCAACAGCCTTTTGTCGCCAGAACGATTGATAAGATTGGAATCATGAAACGCGCCTTACGAAACATCGCCATCATCGCCCACGTTGACCACGGCAAAACGACCCTGGTCGACCAGTTGCTGCGTCAGTCCGGCACCTTCCGCGACAACCAGCAAATGGTCGAACGCGTCATGGACAGCAATGACCTCGAAAAAGAGCGGGGGATTACCATTCTGGCGAAAAACTGTGCCGTGGAATACGAAGGTACGCATATCAACATCGTTGATACACCGGGCCATGCGGACTTCGGCGGCGAAGTTGAACGGGTTCTGTCAATGGTCGACGGCGTGCTGCTGCTGATCGATGCGGTCGAAGGGCCGATGCCGCAAACGCGTTTCGTGACGCGCAAGGCACTGGCGCTGGGGCTCAAACCCATCGTTGTCGTCAACAAGATCGACCGGCCGGGCGCGCGCTGCGACTGGGCGATCAACCAAACCTTCGACCTGTTCGACAAGCTCGGCGCGACCGAGGACCAGCTCGACTTTCCCGTTGTGTACGCGTCCGGGCTGAACGGTTATGCCGGGGTCAATGAGCATATCCGCGAAGGCGATATGCGGCCTTTGTTCGACGCAGTGCTGGAGCATATTCCGGTTCGTCAGGACGATCCCGATGGCCCCTTGCAGTTCCAGATTTCGTCGCTGGATTATTCCAGTTATGTCGGCAAGATTGGCATCGGCCGTATCAGCCGTGGCCGTATCAAGCCCGGTCAAACGGTGATCGTCAAATTTGGTCCCGAAGGCCAGCCGATCAACGGCCGTATCAATCAAGTGCTTAAGTTCAAGGGCTTGGAGCGCGTGCAGGCCGAGGAGGCGATTGCCGGCGACATCGTGCTGATAAACGGAATCGAAGAAATCGGCATTGGTTGCACTTTGTGCGAGCCGTCCGAGATCGATGCCCTCCCTTTGCTCAAAGTAGACGAACCGACGCTGACGATGAACTTCATGGTGAATACTTCGCCGCTCGCTGGCCGCGAGGGTAAATTCGTCACCAGCCGGCAGCTACGCGACCGTCTCGACCGCGAGTTGAAGGCGAACGTCGCCTTGCGCGTCAAAGACACGGGCGACGATACGATCTTCGAAGTGTCGGGGCGAGGCGAGTTGCACTTGACGATTCTGCTTGAAAACATGCGACGCGAAGGTTATGAGATGGCTGTGTCGCGGCCGCGCGTGGTTTTCAAGGAAATCGACGGTGCGCGCTGTGAGCCTTACGAGCTGCTGACGGTGGATGTCGAGGATACGCATCAGGGCGGTGTCATGGAAGAGCTGGGTCGCCGCAAGGGCGATCTGCAAGATATGCAGCCTGACGGCAAAGGTCGCACGCGGCTGGAGTATCGCATTCCGGCGCGCGGCCTGATCGGTTTTCAGTCGGAATTCATGACCTTGACCCGTGGTACCGGTTTGATGAGTCATATTTTCGACGATTACGCCCCGGTCAAAGAGGGCGGCGTCGCCGAGCGCCACAATGGCGTGCTGATTTCTCAGGACGACGGTGATGCTGTGGCGTATGCGCTTTGGAAACTGCAAGACCGCGGCCGGATGTTCGTCGGTCCGGGCGAACCTTTGTACGAAGGCATGATCATCGGCATTCACTCGCGAGACAACGATTTGGTCGTAAATCCGATCAAGGGAAAGCAATTGACCAACGTTCGCGCGTCCGGTACCGACGAGGCGGTTCGTCTGGTTACGCCGATTCAGTTGACGCTCGAGTATGCGGTCGAGTTCATCGCCGACGACGAGCTTGTCGAAATCACCCCGAAAAGTATTCGGTTGCGGAAGCGTTATCTGAAAGAGCACGAGCGTAAGAAAGCTGGGCGCGAGAGTAGTTGAGTTTTGCTGTGGCTGGAATCGCGTCTTCTATGCGATTCCCGCGTCGCATCAGCATCGCTCCCATGCTCGACTGGACTGATCGGCACTGTCGGCGTTTCCACCGCGAGCTGACGCATCATGCCTGGCTGTATTCGGAAATGGTGACTACCGGCGCTTTGATCCATGGCAATGCCGCCCGTTTCCTACAAAAAGATCCGCTTGAGCAACCAGTGGCGTTTCAGATTGGTGGCAGCGACCCCGCCGACTTGGCGCGATGTGCGAAAATGGTCGAGGCGGCGGGTTACGATGAAGTCAATCTGAACTGCGGTTGCCCATCGGAGCGGGTGCAGCGTGGTGCGTTCGGCGCCTGCCTGATGGCCGAGCCGGGGTTGGTGGCCGATGGTGTCAAGGCCATGAAAGATACCGTCGATATCGAGGTCACAGTCAAAAACCGGATCGGTTTGAACGACGACACCAGCGAAAATTTACTGCACGAGTTTATCGGTCGGGTCGCTGAAGCGGGCTGCCATACCTTCATCGTGCATGCACGAAACGCGGTGCTGCGGGGTTTGTCGCCCAAGGAAAATCGCGAGATTCCACCGTTGCGCTATGACGTCGTCTATCGCCTGAAGCAATTGTTTCCAGCGCTCGAAATTATCCTCAATGGCGGCGTGAAATGCTCGGCCGATGTGCACCGTCATTTAAGTCACCTTGATGGGGTAATGATCGGCCGCGAGGCCTACCACAATCCATGGTTATTGAATGAGGTGGATGCCGTGTTTGCACAAAGCACTGCACCAGGGCGCAAGCGTGAGGATGTGCTGCAGGCGCTACGTCCCTACGTCGAAAAAGAGTTGCGAGCTAGCACGCCGTTGCGGCAAATCACTAAATCGTGGCTGGGTTTGTATCACGGCCAACCTGGCGGCCGGCTGTTTCGGCGGACTTTGTCTGAGCCGCACGAACTTTTAACGAACGATTGGCGCGTCATTGAAAGAGCTCTCGCCTGGACGAGGGCATGAGGGTCGCCTGCAATCGCCCTCCATAAGCGCAACGCGTCAACAAAAACCACATGACCTTTTCGATTGGAACCGCAGGTCGAAATGACGGAACTTTTTTCCTTGGTTTGTGACCCATGAATATTACTGCTTAATCTGTGGGTTTTATGCAAACACTTCCGAGCTCCTCAACTGTTCCTAAAAGACCTCAGCATATTTCAGCGGATGATGCCCGTCAGTCCGAACAAGTGCCGAGTAGCAGCGCCATACCTGCGCAAGGCATTAATGGGATTGAGTCGCCCCTCCGTTTACTTCGAGAAGCAGAGGTTCGGGCGTCAGAGCTTCGGGAAGCAGAAAAAATAGCTGTTCGAGTACACACGGAAATGCCATTCGAAGTCATGCAGCAAGAAGAAATATTAAAAGAAGCAAATCTTGATTATAAGCGCGCGGTTGATGAGTTAACAAAAGCACAGAAAGACATTGAGTCGATAAGTAATGATATTGAACGTATAGTCGCTGTAATTACAACGCAGAATAAAGAAACAGGATGTCGTATTGGTGATACGCAGAAAAAACTGAAAGGTTTTTTAGAAAAAAAAGAGTTGTTTGCTGTTCGAAAAAAACACCTTAAAGATAGCTTGTCAAGTCTTCGTGAAGAGATTAAAGGATTAGAGGCTGCTAAAGCCATCGCTCTTAAAAAAAGAGATAAAATTGCTAATCACCTACTATTTTTTAAAAGCTTGCAAACGCAGATTTCTCTGCTAAGTGAAGTGAATTTTAAAAACTCTTTTATAAAATTTTCCAGAAATAGTTCAAAGTTCGAGTCGCATGATTTCATTGATTTTTGCCATCAGAAAATAGAAAGTTTGGGGGTTGATGAAGAAATAAAAAAATATATCATTGTTTATTTGAGTCGCTTGTTAAGTAAAAAATTGGTTAATTATCTTGGTAAAAGTGAGGTAATTTCAGAGATAAAAAGCGTTGTGAAAAAAGCTTTGCATGATGTTCTTGTTTTGCAGTTGAAATCATCTTTTAAAACAGATTTTGGCGATTCAATAGATGGATCATTAATTTTGATTGGTTATAGAATTTCCGTTGTCGCTTCAGTCATGGTTGGTGTTGGTTGGGTGGCAGGGGCCATTAATTTTAAATCTTTCGGCTTAAAATCAATCTTAACTACTGCCCCAGCGGTTGGGTTTACTATTTTAGCATTTCTTCTCATTAATCTAATGTATAAAAATCAACAAAGTAAACAAAACTTAAGACGCTCAAGAGAAATAGATGAAAAACTCAGCCTTAGGTGGCCCGAAGTTAAAAAGTTCGGTGAAAAAATTGCACTGGATATAGATAATAGAATCCAAAAGGTTATGGAAAAAATTGAGTACGGCAGCATAGGTAGTTCACCCTTGCAGTTTGATGCAGATCCGAATATTGGTTACGAAAAGTTTTTTGCAATGCTTCAAAGCTACTTAACAGAAATGATTGGCAGGTACTCGATGAAATCAGATTTAAGTGCATCAAAGCTCCAAGCAAAGCAACAAGAAATCGATGCGCTTGAAGGAAAAAAATGTACAGTATTTTCTTCTATTTCAAGTACAGAATTACTACTCTCAGATGCAGAAAAAAAAATAGTTTTGTGTAAAAAAGCTATCGATAAATACAAAGACGTATTAAAAGAAAATGGCGAAGAATATTTTAAGAGTCAAGGTGTCCTTCATGAGCTCTACGGCTTGAAGGAAGAGAAAAAATTTAAAAAAGAAAAGAGTGGATACGAGCTTGATCAGCAAACAAAAAAATTGTCTGAGCTTAAATCTGAAGAACGTAAACTGACTGATGAATTATCTTCTTTAGAGCCATTCGTCGATAACTTCGTCGAACAGCACCTAAAATATGGTACACCTTACTTTTCCGAAGCATCCGAAGACCGGGTTAATAAACGACATACAGACTTTACAGCTACCCAATTACAGCACCGTATCAGCACTGGCTGCCTTCCTGATTCGAAGGGTAAAGCCTCTGCCGGTCAGTACGCCTCCTCTTATTTCGACCGAATTCAGGTGGTCGGAGCCGTTTTTGATATTCAGGAGGTTTTCAGACGCGAAGATTTTTTTAAAAAACAAGCAAGCAATGAGTGCAAATTTTTGATTGATCATGGACGCCCCATGGGTTGGGTGGCCACAGGTACAGTTTTGGATGATGCTCCACGACGCTCAGCCGAGACCAGTCAAATCAGCCGCGTGGCGCTGAAAAAATACGGCGGTGTTTGGAGGGTGTCTCACCTTCAACTCGAATCCAAATCTTCCATGAGTGAGTCGAAAACTGGCAAGCTGGCTATGTTTAACGCAACTGAGCGATCCGTCCTCCCGGTATCAGCAGATTTTGGTACAACGCAGTAACAACGGAAGTGCAACTTTTGCCTATCTGAAATACGAAAAAGTTAGATTCCCTTTGCTTGGCGGGCATGCGAGGAGCCGGTCCCCGTGTTTGCGTGACCGAACGCGCGAGCACATAAAATGCTCTTGAAAGAGGAATTCTGCTAGAGTCTATACCGTTGATGGTCCCAACAGACCGCCAGCGAGGGCGAAGAAGCGGTGTGCAGCAGCTTATGGGCACATTCGAGCACATTCGGGAATGCGTATATAGCTGTGTCCATAACGGGAAAAGAGTTGAGATGTCGGAAGGTCTGATCGCGGAGCAGGTAAGGCGAAGAAGAACTTTTGCCATCATTTCCCACCCTGACGCCGGAAAAACGACGCTTACCGAAAAGCTGCTGCTGTTTGCCGGTGCCATTCAGATCGCTGGTAGCGTCAAAGCGCGCAAGGCATCCCGGCATGCAACCTCCGACTGGATGGAAATCGAAAAGCAGCGTGGCATTTCAGTCGCGTCTTCGGTCATGCAGATGGAATACCGCGACTGCGTCATCAATCTGCTGGACACGCCCGGTCACCAGGACTTTTCCGAAGATACTTACCGTGTGCTGACGGCCGTGGATGCCGCATTGATGGTGATCGATGCGGCCAACGGCGTCGAGCCGCAAACCCTTCGGCTGATCGACGTTTGCCGCGCGCGGAATACGCCTATTCTGACTTTCGTCAATAAGCTCGACCGCGAAGTGCGCGAGCCGCTCGAGATTCTCGACGAAATCGAGCGCGTCCTTGGTATTCCCTGTATTCCGTTTGCCTGGCCGGTCGGGCAGGGCAAGTCGTTTCACGGCATTTACGACTTGCGCCGGCAGCACATGCGAGTTTTCAAGCCGGGAGCCGACCGCCGCGACGAGCAAACCGAAATTCTTCCTGGGCGGGACCGTACGGCGCTGCGCGAGCGTTTTGGTGCCGAATTTGCCAAGGCCGAGCAGGAAATCGAACTGGTCGATGTCGCCTCGCCCGCCTTCGAGCCGGCGGCGTTCGCGGCCGGCCTGCAGACGCCGATGTTTTTCGGGTCGGCCATCAATAATTTCGGGGTGCAGGAAATTCTGGACGCGTTGGTCGAGGTGGCGCCGCCGCCGTCGGCGCGCCAATCGGTCGGTCGGGTCGTGCAGCCCGCCGAACCGAAGTTTTCCGGTGTGGTCTTCAAGATCCAGGCGAACATGGACCCGCAACACCGCGACCGCATCGCCTTCGTTCGCGTTTGCTCCGGGCGTTTCGAAAACGGCATGCGGTTCAAAGTGCGGCGCACAGGCAAAGAGCTGCGTCCGACCAGCGTCGTTACTTTTCTATCGCAACGCCGCGACCGGGTCGACGAAGCCTATGCCGGCGACATCATCGGTTTGATTACACACGGCGGTTTACAGCTTGGCGATTCCATATCAGAAGGTGAATCGCTGCAGTACACCGGTTTGCCGTTTTTCGCGCCGGAAATGTTCGCCACCGTCGAGCTGGCTGACCCGATGCGCAGCAAGCAGCTCGGCAAAGGCCTGCAAGAGCTGGGCGAGGAGGGCGCGATTCAGGTGTTCAGGCCTCAAGTCGGCGGCGACATGCTGCTGGGCGCGGTCGGGCAGTTGCAGTTCGAAGTAGTGTCGCATCGTCTGCGCACCGAGTATGGCGTCGATGTTCGGCTGGGTACGGCGCGGTTCACCGGTGCGCGCTGGGTCAGTGCCGATTCCGGGGCCGACTTGCGCAAGTTCAGCGACCACAATGCAGCGCGTATGGTGCTCGATGCTGCCGATACGCTGGCTTTCCTGATCACTTCGCGTTTCGATCTCGAAGTGGCGCAGAAGCGTTGGCCAGATATCCACTTTCATCCGATGCGCGAGCATGCCGGACTGATGCTGCAGACCTGAATCCCGACCGCGAACTTTAGGATTTTTCACTCCGCTTCGGGGATTGCGTTGCCTCGAGGTAGGCCGTAGGCTGATACGATATGCTTGCGAAAAGATACAAAAACACGATTGCCAACGGAGACAGACCGTGATAGCAAGGCCTTGGTTGCAGCATTATCCTGCGGGTGTGCCCGCCGAAATCGACGAATACGAGTTTTCGTCGATCAAGGATATTTTTGAGCGCAGCGTCCAGAAATTCCGCACGCGCGTGGCTTTCAGTAACCTCGGCACTACACTGACGTATGAGGACCTCGACCGTCTGAGCCGCGATTTTGCCGCTTACTTGCAGAGTTTGCCGGGTGTCCGCAAAGGCGACCGAGTGGCGCTGATGATGCCCAACATTCTGGATTATCCCGTGGCGCTGTTCGGGGTGCTGCGTGCTGGTCTGGTCGCCGTCAATATCAATCCACTCTATACGGCCCGCGAGCTCGAATATCAGCTCAAGGATTCAGGCGCCCGCGCCATCGTCATCCTGGACAATTTCGCGCATGTGCTGCAGGCTGTGCTGCCACACACCAGCCTGGAGCATCTGGTCGTGACAACGCTTGGCGGCGCGCACGGGTTCTTCAAAAAACGGCTGATCGACTTCGTCGTGCGGCACGTCAAGAAGCTCGTTCCGCCGTATTCCTTGCCCGGCGCCATCAGTATGCACACGGCCTTGCAGCAGGGGCGGCGGCAGGCCTTGAAGCATGTGACGCTGGCGCATGGCGACTTGGCGTTTCTGCAATACACGGGCGGCACGACCGGAGTCGCCCGCGGCGCGATGTTGACCCACGGCAATATGGTGGCCAGCCTCCAGCAAGCTTCCGCCTGGATCAAGGGTGTGCTGCTCGAAGGCGAGGAAATCGTCGTCACCGCGCTGCCGATGTACCATATTTTTTGTTTGACGGCGAACGTGCTGACCTTTATGAAGCATGGCGGACATTTGCTGCTGATCACCAACCCGCGTGATCTGCCGGCATTCATCCGTGCCTTGCAGCGTGTACCGTTCACGGTGTTCACCGGCGTTAATACCTTGTTCAACGGCCTACTTAACCAGGCCGATTTCGCCAAGCTCGATTTTAGCCATCTGAAGCTGGCTCTCGGCGGCGGGGCGGCGATTCAACGCGCTGTGGCCGAGCGCTGGCAGCAGATCACCGGTAAACCCTTGATGGAGGCGTATGGCTTGACCGAATGTTCGCCCGGGGTTTGCATCAACCCCCTAAACGGCGAGTTCAATGGCTCGATCGGCGTGCCGTTGCCGTCGACCCTGGTATCGATTCGCGACGATGCTGGCAGAGAAGTGCCGCTCGGCGAGAATGGCGAGCTGTGCGTCAAAGGTCCACAGGTGATGCGCGGCTATTGGCAGTCCCCGAAAGCCACGGCCGAGGTGTTGACCCCGGACGGTTGGCTGAAAACTGGCGATATCGCCCGATTAGATGCGGATGCTTATATCTACATCACCGATCGTAAAAAAGATGTCGTGCTGGTGTCAGGTTTCAATGTGTACCCAACCGAGGTCGAAAACGTCATTGCACTGCACCCCGGCGTGCTCGAAGCTGCTGTGATCGGCGTTCCGGATGCGAAAACGGGTGAGGCGGTCAAGCTGTTCGTCGTTCGCAAGGATCCGAATCTGGCGGTTGACGATCTGTTGAGTTTTTGCCGGGAACAATTGACGTCTTATAAAATTCCCCACCAGATCGAGTTTTGCGTCGACTTGCCCAAGTCACCGGTGGGAAAGATTTTGCGGCGTGAGTTGCGCCTGCCTCGGCCTGCTGCGGCGTAGCGATGCAAGCAGCACGAGGCGCGGCTGTAGCAGTGACCCGTACGCGCGGCGCAGCATTTACGGGGTTTTGTCTAAAAACGCTTTGGCTCAAACTGGAGTGGCTTAACCCTATCGTGCGGCTTCAAGTTCGAAAGCAATCAGCTTGTTTTCGGCTGCCAGTGTTTGCGTGAGCAGTCCGTGCAACAGACGTTCCCCTAGCAGCAGCTCGACCGTGCTGCGGAAGTCCACGGGCGGCAGCTCGAAGTAGACTTCGATCATGCGCGAGAAGGCCGGCAAATCCTTGGCCGGCAATAAAGAAGTGCGTGCTTTTTTGACATGGTTCAACAATTGCCGGCAGCGTTCGAAGCCAGCCTGATCCTCTTCGACCTGGGCTTGCTGCAAGGCCAGCATTTGCTCGATATCGCTGGTCAGTGCTGTGTCGAGGCCTGCTGCGTCGTTCAACCATTGCAGCCGGACACCGGCTTTGACGCGCAAATAATTGGCCTGACCGAGCGCGTCCTGTTCGATGACCGAGAACAGCGCTTGGCGCCCGGTTTCGCTGAGCAGCCATTGTGCGATGTGTTCGGCCTCCAAAACAGGCGCTGTTTTGAGCCGCTGTGTGGTGGCTTGATGCCGGGCCTCGCGCCAGCGGCCGTTACGCAATGCCACGCGAAAATAGCATGTGAGCGCACGATATGCACACGCCAGACGCGCTTGCCAGGTGCTGCTTTGGCGGGTGAGCGTTTTGTCGTGCACCAACGCGGCTTGCCGTAAAAAATGCTCGACGGCCGACCGCCGTATTTGCAGCCATTTGAAACAATAAACGCGTGCCTCCAGGGCGCTTTCGGTCCAGCGGCCGGCGAGCGTCGGGTGGCTGCCGGGAGCGGTGGCCGCCTTGCGCATGAGCGTCGCCGTTGCGAGAAAGTCGCTGTCGATCGGGTCGGCAGGCAACGCCGTGGTCGAATTCAGAAACTGTCGATGGGTCCACCACATTCGGAGCATGGCTCGCATTCCGAGCAACCCGATACTCGTCCAGAACACGCCGGCTGTTAGCGGATCGCTGAGCAGCGCGAGCACCAGCAGCACCAAGGCACCGTACACCACGCTTTTCTTGAGCCGACTGGCCTGCGCCATACCCAGCAGTGAAAACAAGGCCCCATGGGCTTTTGTCAGGCAGGTAACCAGGTTGCCGCGTCGTTCGGCCTGCCGCAGCACGGCATGAACATAGGGGGCATAAACGGCGGTATCGGTGCTGTCAGTTTTCATGGGGGAAAAGGTTTCGCAGTGAACGTCGACCTTTTATGTGACGTTGTGCGGCGAATCGTTCCATGTGAAAGCCTGGGTATTGCAAAAAAACCGCGTTTTTTCGAATAATTGCTGGGGACTTTGCAGGCCACTGAAAATACTGGCGGCGAGTGAACGCTTGTGTTCGGTCCGACCTTGCAGGGTGTCGATCAGTTCGAGCGCTTGTTCCTCACGTCCGTCATTGGCCAGATCGTTGGCATATTTGATCAGGCCTGCACAGCGCACATGCTGAATCAGCGCAGCCTTCTCGTTTGGCGTGCAGCGTGAATCCAGAACGCAGGACTCGGCCATTTCGGCATCGCCGTCCAGAATCAACGTATGCACATAATGCAGCAGACTTTTCTTTTCCTGGACCGACGTCGACGTCATGGCAGACTCTTTATGGTGAAGATGCTATTACTGAGTGCCCTTCACGCGGCGAATGGTTCCGGCCTACCTCATCCGGGGCAGATGTTTGTTAAAATGGTCGACTGAGTAGAAGGGAATGTCATGACCGCTTTATTGAACGATCTGAATCCCCAGCAACTGGCGTCGGTGACGCTGCCGCGCGAGTCGGCGCTGATACTGGCGGGGGCCGGCAGCGGTAAGACCCGCGTCCTGACCACGCGCATCGCCTGGCTGATTCAGACCGCGCAGGCCGGACCGCAAGCCATCCTCGCCGTCACCTTCACGAACAAAGCCGCGAAAGAAATGCTGGCACGGATCTCCAGCCTTTTGCCGATCAATACTCGCGGCATGTGGGTCGGTACGTTTCACGGACTCTGCAACCGTATGCTACGTGCGCACTACAAAGACGCCGCGCTGCCCCAGACTTTCCAGATTCTCGACACTCAGGACCAGCTATCTGCCATCAAGCGGCTGTATAAAGCCAATGGTGTCGACGACGAGCGTTTTCCGGCCAAGCAGTTGCAATACTTCATCAATACCGCCAAGGAGCAGGGGCTGCGTCCGGCCGGCTGCGATGCGCGCGACGACTTCAACCGGCGCATGATCGCCCTGTATGAGCTCTACGAGGCCCAATGCCAGCGCGAGGGCGTGGTCGACTTCGCCGAGTTGCTGCTGCGCTCCCATGAGCTCTTGCGCAACCACCCCGAGTTGGCGCAGCATTACCGCGAGCGCTTTCAGCACATCATGGTCGACGAGTTTCAGGATACCAATCCCCTGCAGTATGCCTGGCTCAAGCAGATTGCCGGGCCCAGCGGCTGCATTCTGGCGGTTGGCGACGACGATCAGTCCATTTATGCGTTTCGCGGTGCCCGCGTGGCCAATATGGCGCAGTTCGAAAAAGACTTTGCCGTCACGCACCGTATCAAGCTCGAGCAAAATTACCGCTCGGTCGGCAATATTTTGAAAGCCGCCAACCATTTGATCGCGCATAACCAGTCGCGGCTGGGCAAAAATTTGTGGACGGAAAGCGGCGAGGGCGAACCCCTGCGCGTCTACGAAGCGGTGAGCGATTTGCAGGAGGCCGCCTGGCTGATCGAGGAAATCAAATCTTTGATCGCTGAAGGCCACAGCCGTTCGGAAGTCGCCGTGCTGTATCGGTCGAACGCGCAGTCGCGGGTGGTCGAACAGGCCTTGTTCAGCCAGGGGGTGCCGTATCGTGTTTACGGCGGGCTGCGGTTTTTCGAACGCGCTGAGGTCAAGCACGCGCTGGCTTATTTGCGTCTCCTGGAAAACGCCGACGATGATAATTCGTTTGCCCGCATCGTGAATTTTCCGCCGCGTGGCATCGGGGCGCGCACGCTCGAGAATCTGGCGGATGCGGCGCGGCCGGCGACCAGCTCGCTCTACCGGGCGGTACCACTGGTGGCCGGCAAGGGCGGCACGGTCCTGACTGGCTTCGTGCAGTTGATCGAACGGTTGCGGTTCGCGGCGCGCGGCTTGAGCCTGCCGGACGTGGTCAAGCTCGTGATCAACGAGAGCGGGTTGATCGCGCATTACCGTGCCGAACGCGACGGCGAAGATCGCATCGATAACCTCGAGGAGCTGATCAACGCTGCGGCGGCGTTCTGCATTGCCGAAGGCTATGCTGATACGCAGGTGGCTGTCGAGGGCGACGCGTCCCGGCAGCTCGCGTCGCCGCTGGCCGGCTTCTTGTCCCACGCCTCGCTGGAAGCCGGCGATAATCAAGCGTTGCAAGGGCAGGATGCCGTGCAACTGATGACGGTGCATGCGTCGAAAGGCCTGGAGTTCACGATCGTCTTCGTGACTGGCCTGGAAGAGGGTTTGTTTCCGCACGAAAACAGCATCGGCTCGGTGATGCAGGGTGGCGATGGTGCCACGGTCGATGGCGTGGAAGAAGAGCGTCGGCTGATGTATGTCGCGATGACCCGCGCACGGCTGCGCTTGTACCTGAGTTTTGCCCAGCAGCGCATGCTGCATGGGCAAACGCGCTATAACCTGCGGTCGCGCTTTCTGGACGAGTTGCCCGACGATGCATCGCTGAAATGGCTGGCCGCGCCGCCGCCGCGGGCTACACTGATGAACCAGGCCTGGCGTGCCGGGCCGGCGGATACCGCTGCTTTCAAAATCAATCAAAGCCGGCAGCAATGGCCGTTTAAGATCGGCCAGACCGTCGCGCATACGAAGTTCGGCGCCGGCCTGGTCGTGAACTACGAGGGCCAGGGCGACGACTTACGGATTCAGGTCAACTTTGGTCGTCAAGGAATGAAGTGGCTGGCTCTGTCGCTGGCGCGGCTGGAGGCGGCGTGAATATGTTGGTGTAAATCGGGTAAAGACTGCAGGCCGAAATGACGAAGGCCAGTAGGTAAAGCGCTTGGAAAATGAGCTTAAATGCCAGCGGTGGGAGCACTAAGGCGATGATCGCCAATCCAATCGCGGCGCCCATCGCCAAGCCCAGCCACACCAATGTATAAATCGCAAAAGGTCGCCAATTGTGCCAGCAGGCAAAAAAGCTGAAAAACAGCGACTTGCGCACCGAATGGCCCTGCCATACCGCCAGCGCGGCCGCGAAGCTGAACATCATCAGTAACGGCGTCCACAGCAAGGCGATCAGCATCAACACCAAAGGAACATATAAAAGGGCGAATACCGCATCGTTGGCGGGCGGTGGTGCCGTGGACGCATTGATGGTTTCTGTCATTTGACGAAGCGCTTCGATCTGGCTTCTATCGATCAGTAGGAGCAGCAGTCCGATCAAGACCAGACAGCCGAGAATGTAAAGGCCGCCGAGCTTCAAAAACGTTCTGATATCGTTGCGCGAATAGGCTTTGAAGCTGTCGATCGTCTTGAGCGAAAGCAAAGGCTGGTCGCGACTGGCCAGCCGACAGACGTGCAGCACCAGAAACATCAGCGTTGGCGTGATGGCAAGGAACAGCACGAAGCTCACCAGCGGGAGGATCAGCCCCAGCAAGCTCGATAAAACCGAATAAACGACCGCAAGAATGGTGAATGCACCAGGCTGACGCCGGTACAGATGCCATGCCTGGACGATCCATGCCCGGCCGGCGCTGGGCGGTAAAATTGCAGGTGTCATCGGTTCGTCTTCAAAGTAGGAATATCGCCCTGGCGGCGCGCCAGCAGGATGCGCTCAAAATGCTGCGGATCTTTGGCCTGCAGCAGTGCGGCATCCCGGGGTAAATGTAAGTCATATAAGCGCGACAGCCAGAAACGCAGCGCCGCGCCGCGCAGCAGCATTGGCCAGCAGATGGTTTCGATGGCGCCGAACGGCCGTTGCTGCGCGTACGCTGTCAGCAGCGCTGTCGCCAAGCCGCTGTCGATCGCGCCGTTTGCATGATCGATACACCAATCGTTGATACAGACCGCAAGATCGAACAGCCAGGTGTCCGCTCCGGCGAAGTAAAAGTCGATCACGCCGCCCAGTCGATCGCCATCGAACAGCGCGTTGTCGCGAAACAGATCGGCGTGCACCGGACCGCGTGGCAAAGCGGCATAGTTCTCGGCAGCGTGAAAAGCGAGCTGCGCCGCCATCTCATCGCGCAGCAGGTGTTGCTGCTCGGGCGCTAAAAAAGCCATGACCAGCGGCGCTGCGGTTTGCCACCAGGACAGGCTGCGCGGGTTATCAACACTTGCGTCGAAATCTCGTGCCGCCAGGTGTGCCCGGGCGACGAAGCTACCGATCGCCGCGCACTGGACATCGGTCGGCGCCGTTACCGACCGGCCTGGCAGGCGGTTCACCAGACAAGCCGGTTTATCGCCGAATGTCGAAAACAAGCGCTCGCCTTGTTGCACGACGGGTTGCGGGACAGGCAGCCCCGCTTTGGCCAAGTGCTGCATCAACCCCAGGTAAAAGGGTAGCTGGCTGGCGTTCAACTTTTCGAACAAGGTCAGCACATAGGCGCCGGCTGTCGTCGTCACGAAATAATTGGTATTTTCGATGCCCGACGCGATGCCTTCGAAGCTCAGCAGTGCGCCACGATTGGCCAAGTCGAGCCAGATGCGGAGCTGCGCTTCATCGATTTGGGTGAAAACGGCCATTTCTCAAAACTCCAGAACGACCCATTTCGGCACCGAAATCTGCTGACTGTAGGCTTCGCCGGGCTCGAAGTGGCCGCTGCCATCTTTGTCGATCAGGTAGTAAGGCTTGCCGCCAGCCTTGGGCGTGACGCGCATCATATAGAGCTTGCCGCGGATGCGAAACTCCTCGACCTGTTGATCGTCGATCTTTTTGATGGTGACGGTCGGTTCGAGCTCGTCGAGCTGCTTTTGTTCGGGCGGCGGTGGAACGGTGCGACGCTCGGTCGGATCAGGCTGCGCGGCGGGGCTGCGCGGGCTCAATTGTGCGTTTCCGTAAGACGGCAGAAAGCCGGCAAGCATTGTCAGTAATACGAGACCGAAATAATGGCGCATCGAATGCATACAAAAGTCCTTGGTTCGGGCGAGTGACTTGGACTGGAGCCCAACTGAATTTATCGAGTTTTCGCACGCATCGCTTGCCGTGCTTTGTTGCTTGACAGATAGTATCGCAAGCACCACTTTGCCGGGGAACATGTAGAGGGCATTTTTTAGCAGTAGTGGTCGTCGTGGCTGTGGAGTTCGCTTTTTTCCTGATTGCCATGCGGAGCGGCGCTTAGCCTCCAAAAAATTGGAAAAAATCCTTTCAAAACAGAACAATTTCACAGGAATCGTTCTCTGAAAAGATAGGAAAAAACACTACTGTCCGTTTAAAAATCGAACAAGATCATGTCTTGTGTTCGTATGACAGCGATAGTTTGGTCAGCAGCAATTGTTGACAATCGACGCGCCGTTTGGCGCGCGGGCGGGCGCGGTGGTAGGCACCGTTGCCGTCCATGATCCAGGCGAGCGTATTGTCCGCCAGATGCGCGCGCAAGCCTTCGTCGATCACCCGCTGCCTCAGCAGCGGATCCTCGACCGGAAACGCCAGTTCGATGCGCTTGAAGAAGTTGCGGTCCATCCAGTCTGCACTCGACAAATACACCCGCTCCGCGCCCCCGGCATAAAAATAAAAAATCCGGCTGTGCTCCAGTAACCGACCGACGATCGAGCGTACCGTGATGTTGTCCGACAAGTCTTCGATACCCGGGCGCAACGCGCAGACACCACGCACGATCAGGTCGATTTTCACTCCCGCCTGACTGGCTTGGTAGAGCGCTTCGATGATGCTCGGTTCCAGCAGGGCGTTCATGCGCGCCATGATGCGGGCTTTTTTGCCAGCCAGTGCCTGCTCCGTTTCGTGCCGGATCGCTTCCAGCACGCGACGATGCAAACTGAACGGCGATTCCCATACCTTGTTCATCGGCCGCGCCCGGCCCAGGCCGGTCAGGTGCTGAAACACTTCATGCACATCGGCGCACAGCGCCTCGTCCGCCGAAAACAAGCCGAAATCGGTATAGAGCCTCGCGGTTCGTGGATGGTAATTGCCCGTGCCCAGGTGCACGTAGCGCCGCAATATCTGTTGGCCGCTGGCATTTTTCTCCCGCCGCACCACCAACAGCATTTTGGCGTGGGTCTTGTGACCGACAACGCCGTACACCACATGCGCACCGACTTGTTCGAGTTTGGATGCCCACTGGATATTGGCCTCCTCGTCGAACCGCGCCATGAGCTCGACCACAGCGGTCACTTCTTTGCCGCTGCGCGCCGCAGCGATTAAAGTTTCCATCAGCGCGGAGTCGATCCCGGTCCGGTAAATCGTCTGCTTGATGGCAACCACGTCCGGGTCGGTCGCCGCCTGCTTGAGAAACTCCAGCACCGGATAAAATGACTGATAGGGGTGATGCAGCAAAATGTCCTTTCGCGCCATGGCGCTGAACACTTGCCCGGCCCGGCGGAACTCGGCCGGCACGCTCGGCTGGAACGGCGGAAATTTCAACTGGGGCTTGTCGACCATGTCGGCGACCGGCATCAGCCGCACCAGATTAACCGGCCCGTTGACCCGATACACATCGATCTCGCGCAGCCCCAGCTCATGCAGTAAACGATCGATCAACGCCGGCGAGGCGCTGTCGGCCACTTCGAGCCGTACCGCGTCGCCCAGGTGGCGCTGCGACAGTTCGCCTTGCAGCGCCACGCGCAAGTTGGTGACCTCTTCCTCGTCGACATACAGATCGCTGTTGCGCGTCACGCGAAACTGATACACCCCGCGCACCGTCATGCCCGGAAACAGCTCAGGCACGCAGCCCTGCAAAATCGACGTCAGCATCACGATGCCGTGCGGATGGCCCGACACCGCCGCCGGCATTGCCACCAGACGCGGCAGAACACGCGGCGACTGCACCACGGCCATACCGGACGCCCGGCCGAAAGCATCGGTTCCGGCCAATTCAACCGCGAAATTCAAGGATTTGTTATAGACGAGCGGAAACGGATGCGCCGGGTCGAGCCCGATCGGCGTCAGCGCAGGCATGACTTCGCGCTGAAAATACGCGCGTGCCCAGGCCCACTGAGCCTCGTTCCAGGTTGCCACCGTGTGAAAAAAAACCCCCTCTTTTTCCAGGGCAGGCACCAGCTTGGTATTGAACAAGCCATACTGCCGGTCGACAAGGGTGTGCATGCGCGTCGATACCCGTTCGAGCGTCTCGCCTGCGGTCAGGCCGTCGCGACCGCGAAAGTCGGGGTTTTGCCGGATCTGTTCATATAAACCCGATACGCGGATCTCGAAAAACTCATCGATATTGCTCGACACGATGCACAGGTATTTCAAACGCTCGAGGACCGGTATGCCAGGGTCTTCAGCGATGGCTAACACGCGCTCGTTGAACGCCAAAATACCGAGCTCGCGGTTTAAAAAGGCTTCCTGCCCGGTTTCCATCTGCATATGGGTTCTCGAAAGTTGACCAGGATGAAGTCCGGTAGGCTCCTAGCCATTAGAATATCGGATCGGACAAGCTTATGGCCTCGCCGTTTATTTGACAACCCTCGCATGGAGCACTCGTTATCGCCATCACCACATCCCTTGTCCAGCCGCAGCGTTTGATCGCTGCGGTCGACCTGGGGTCGAGCAGCTTTCGCATGCTGATCGGCCGGGTCGAGGAAACCGCCGGTCAGGCGCAGATCTATGTCGTCGACACCATGCGCGAACCGGTTCGCCTGGGCGCGGGTCTGAACGCCGAAAAAGCCCTTGATGCGCCTTCGCAGGCGCGTGCGATCGCCGCAATCCAGCGCTTCGGCGAACGTTTGCGATCGTTTTCTCCAGAAAACGTGCGGGCCGTGGCTACCAACGCCGTCCGTGTTGCGCGCAACGCCAAGGCGTTTCTGGCCGCTGCCGAGGCCGCACTCGGCTTCCCGATTGAGGTCATCGCCGGCCGGGAAGAGGCGCGGTTGATTTACGTGGGCGTATCGAACCTATTGCCCGCCTCCGGAGGCAATCGCCTGGTCATCGATGTCGGCGGTGGTTCGACCGAATTCGTCATCGGACGCGACTCCGAGCCTTTGGTGCTCGAAAGCTTGTACATCGGCTGCGTCAGTTCGAGCGAAAGCTTTTTCCCGGGCGGCGCGATCACGGCCAAAGCGATGCGGCAAGCAGTTCTGGCTGCGCGGCGTGAGGTCGAGGTGCTGCATCGCGAATTCGCCCGCCCCGGGTGGGAAGTCGCCATCGGCTCATCGGGCACCGCCCGGGCCATCGCCGAGCTGCTGCGCGCCAACGCCATCGACGAGTCGATCACGCCGACTGGTTTGCGAACGCTCAAACAAATTCTCATCGACGCCGGGCACGTCGCCAAGCTTCAATTGCAGGGTTTGCGCCCCGACCGTTTGCCGGTGATCGCCGGCGGCATCGCGGTCATGACGGGAATCGTCGAGGAGCTGGATATCGATATCATGCAGGTTAGCGATGGCGGCTTGCGGCAAGGGGTGCTGTACGACTTGCTCGGCCGCAGCCTGCAACAGGACATGCGCCCGCTGACGGTCCGCCATTCCATGCAGCGCTATGGGGTCGACGCTCAACATGCGGGGCGGGTCGCGGCCCTCACTTCCCGACTGCTGGGAATGCTCGGCAACGATGACGAGGCCTGGACATCCGACCAGCTCAAACTCGTCGAATGGGCTGCCCTGCTGCACGAGATAGGCCTGAGCATCAGTCATCACAGCTACCATAAACACGGCGCTTACATCCTGCGCAATGCCGACCTGCCGGGCTTTTCCCGGTCGGAACAGGAACTGCTCGCCAATCTGGTGCTTGGCCATATCGGCAAGCTCGGCAAACTAAGCCCGCTACTCCAAAACGAGCAACAGTGGCTGAAAGTACTGGCGCTGCGCCTGGCGGCGCTTTTTTACCGGCGCCGGGTGCCGGACATTTTGCCGGACGTGACCCTGGTGCGCGCCGGACGCCACCTGACGCTCAATTTACCGCAAGCCTGGCTCAAACGTCACCCGTTGACGAACTACACCCTGGACAATGAAGCGGCGCAATGGCAGAAAATCGGCTGGCGTTTGGATATTACCTGCGCCTGAAAAAACCTTTGACAATAAAATTTCTTTATTCGATCGTTTCGTATAACGGCAGAGTCAAAAACTCTGCAAACCCTTCGGCTGTTGCCATCTCTTCGAAAATACCGGCGGCTTTGTCGAACTCGCCCTGCGCACCGCTTTGCCGGATTTTCGCCAATTCCTGTGGGACCATTTCCCGCACGAGCTCGGCCGTCACTTTCCGCCCATCGTCCAGAACGCCTTTCGGCGACCGGATCCATTGCCAGACCTGAGAGCGGGATATTTCCGCCGTGGCGGCGTCTTCCATTAGGTTGTGAATCGGCACGCAGCCATTTCCCGCCAGCCACGCACCCAGGTAATGAATACCGACATTGATGTTGTTGCGCAGGCCCGCCTCGGTAATCGGTGTTTCCGGTTGAAAATTCAGCAGGTCGGCTGCGCTGACCGTCACATCGTCGCGTTGCCTGTCGATCTGGTTGGGCCTATCGCCTAACACCGCCCGAAACTGCGTCATGGCCGCCTCGACCAGACCCGGATGCGCCACCCAGCCGCCGTCATAGCCGTCAGTGGCATCACGTTTCTTGTCGTTGATGATGCCCTGCATGGCGATCTCGTTCTTCTCCGGATCGTTTTTGATCGGAATCAGCGCCGCCATGCCACCAATCGCCGGTGCGCCGCGCCGATGGCAGGTTTTCAAAAGCAACAAGGCATAGGCGCGCATGAAGGGAACGGTCATGGTGATCTTGGAACGTTCTGCGAGACAGAACGTTTGATCGGCCTTGAATTTCTTGATGCACGAGAAAATGTAATCCCAGCGACCGGCGTTCAGCCCCGCCGAATGCTCGCGCAGCTCATACAAAATCTCGTCCATTTCGAATGCCGCCAGAATCGTTTCGATGAGGACGGTGGCTTTGATCGTGCCACGCGGCAGGCCCAGCTCGTCTTGGGCCATGCAAAAAATATCGTTCCAGAGCCGGGCTTCCAGGTGGCTTTCCATTTTCGGCAGGTAAAAATACGGCCCGGCGCCGCGCGCCAAAAGCTCGCGGGCATTGTGAAAAAAGAACAAACCAAAGTCGAAAATACCGCCCGAGATCCTCTGACCATCGACCGTCACATGCTTTTCGTCCAGGTGCCAACCACGCGGCCGCACCTGCAGCACGGCGGTCTGCTCGTTCAAGCGATACGTTTTGCCGTTCTGCTCCAGCTGGAGCTCGCGCCGAATGGCCTCATAAAGGTTGATCTGTCCTTGAATCTGATTGGCCCAGGTCGGCGCATTCGAGTCTTCGAAGTCGGTCATGTAACTGTCGGCGCCGGAGTTCAAGGCGTTGATGACCATTTTAGCGTCGACCGGACCGGTGATTTCCACTCGGCGGCACTGCAACGCCTCGGGCAAGGGGGCGATGCGCCAGTCGCCCTGGCGAATGGACAGGGTCTCGGCGAAAAAATCAGGTCGCTCGCCGGCGTCGATCCGGGCTGTGCGCGCCCGACGTTGTTCGAGCAACTGGCGGCGCTGACCGTCGAACCGGCGATGGAGTTTGGCCACGAAGCCAAGAGCATCAGCCGTCAGAATGCGGTCGAAACCGGGTTGCAGTTCGGCATGAATTTTCACACCAGCGGTTTGTTCCATGGCCAATCTCCATCGCATCGACAAAAAAGGCGGACAATCCGCTTTCTCCGCCAAACATCTTACAATGAAAACTTAGTTTTTGCCTTCTTGGCCAGGCGGCGATTGATGATTTTCGGCAAGCTGGGATATAATCTGCGGCTATTCGAATGCTTGGCCGCTCTGGAGAGCCTATTATGAAAAAAAATACCCATCCTGACTATGTCGAAGTCCTGTTTCAAGACATGTCGAACGGTTTCAAATTCATCTGCCGATCCACCGTAAAATCACGCGAAACCGCTGAGTTCGAAGGCAAAACGTATCCGTTGATAAAGTTGGACACGTCCTCGGCATCGCACCCTTTTTACACGGGCGCCCAGAATAAAATCATGGATACGGCCGGTCGCGTCGAGAAATTCCGCAACAAATACGATCGTTTCAAGCCGACGGCCTGATCACCGCGAACATCGGTGGATTTTCGCATCGACCCGGCTCGGGCCGATGCATGACCGGTTTCGGTCGATGACCGCTTTTTTTATCTTTTAATGGCGAAACAACTCGTCGACCGCCTGCCGCGCTGGTTGCTATGGCTTTTGGTAGGCGTTTATGCCCTGCCTGGACTACTCGCGCGCGACCCGTGGCGGCCGGAAGACGCCACGGGCTTCGGCATAGCCGCCACCATGGCGGAGGGCGGTTGGCGCGACTGGGTGTTACCCAATGTCTATGGCGCTGCCGTTGCCGAAGAAGGGCCCCTGACCGCGTGGGTCGGTGCGCTTTTCGGTAAAGCTTGGATAGCTGCAGGCCTATCCAATTACTGGCTCGACGACATCATTCGCTGTGCCTCCGTGCTCTGGTTGCTTTTGCTGGTCTGGGTCATCTGGAGCACCGCCTTTCGCCTGGCACGGCGCCCCGAGCTGCAGCTCCCCGACCCGTTGGGCATCGCGCCGTCACGCGATGATTACGCCCGGACTGTGGCTGACGCTGCAGTGTTGTGCTTGCTGGCGACACTCGGGCTGCTGTTGCGCGCCCACCAGACGGTGGCGGAAGTCGGTGAGCTGACGGGGCTGGCGCTGATTCTTTTGGCGGCCGTACGGGCGCTCGACCGCCCAAAATCGGCCGGGTGGACCCTGGGCGTCGGGATCGTCGTCGCCATCGGCGCGGGTGGGCTGGTGCATACAATTGCGCTGCTGGGTGTGCTGATCGTCAGTTCGTCCCTGAATCCGATGCTGCGTTTCGGCCTGGGGCAGCGGCTTTTGCGCGCAGCTTGCGTGGTAGTGGTGGCCGCGGCGGCTTGGTTATACTGCCTGCATCAGTTTCCCGAGGGTCCCGCGTGGCTGGGGCGGTGGCTGACCTGGAACCGCGAACAGCTCGCCCTGCCTTTTCTGGGCGCAGGTGGATCTGGCCAGGACATCGGGCGGCTTTTCAAGAATGCGGTTTGGTTTCTTTGGCCAATCTGGCCTTTGAGCTGCTGGACCTTATGGCATCATCGTCGCTCCCTGCGTGAGCCTGGTTTGCGCATCCCGGCTATCGCGGCTGCAGCTCATGTCGTCAGTCTTCCGTGGCTGAGCGGCAACATCGAATCACACCTTTTTCCTTTGATCGTACCGTTGACCTTGCTGGCTGCACTCGGGCTGAGCAGTCTGCGCCGTGGCTTGATCAGTTTGATCGACTGGTTTGCCGTCATGGTTTTCAGTACTGCGGGCTTATTGGTATGGATCGGTTGGAGCGCGCTAAACTTCGGCTTTCCACCGAAAATCGCCCGTAATTTCTTACGCCTGGCCCCCGATTATGTGGCCCAATCCGTTCCGCTGGAGCTGCTGATCGCCGTGCTGGCGTGCGCGGCCTGGATCGCTCTGGTCGTCTGGCGTGTTCGCACGCATCCCCGTGCCCTGTGGCAGGCAACGGCGTTATCCTCAGGTGGCATGACCTTGATCTGGCTGCTACTGATGACCCTGTGGCTGCCCTGGATCAACCAGGGTAAAACTTACCGGCCGGTGGCAGACTCGCTACGCGCGGCTTTGGCCGAACAAGACGGCTGCGTTGCCACGCGCAACCTCGGCCTGGCGCAGCGCGCGTCGCTGGTGTACCTGGGGAATGTCGCGGTACGCCGGGATGCATACGCCCGCAAAAACCTGAGCACCAACGAATGTCCATGGCTGCTGATCCAGGACAATCCGACCCGGCAAGCGCCTCATACCCCGGACCTGGCGCGCTGGCAACTGCGCTGGGAAGGCAAGCGCGCATCCGACCGCAACGAAGGCTTTCGTCTCTTCCGGCAAAAAATCCCCGCGCCTTGAACTATAGCGAATAGGGTCGTGGAACTGCACAAAAATGAGCCGATCATATTCGTGCCAACTGCAATTCACACAAGCTTGGTCGCATAGGTTCCGGATCGCAAGGAAAACCGGTCCCTGGGATGCACGACCTCGAAGCCCAGCGTGACGGTCGGTGCACCGTAGTAAACAAACTTTTTCATCCAGGCGATCATTTCGTCGCCGGACAGCTTGCCGCTGACGGTTACCTTCCACACGCGGCTGTTGGCGTCCCAGCGAAACCCTTTTTCTTTCAACAAATCTTTCGTTTCGAACGCCGCATTCAACGCATGAATGACAAACTCTTTCTGGCGCGCGGCGTCGAGCACCCTCTGCATGGCCGGCACACCGCTGGTCGGCAAAGGTTCGGCCAGCACTTTCAATAAAGCATGGCAATCAGTCACCGCCCGGTGCGCCTCGTAAAAATACCCGAGCTTGTACAGAATGAACTCCAGCTTGGCCGAGCCATAGCCTTCGGCTTGCCAGTCGATCTGCTTGAAAGAGCAGCCCCAAGACAGTCTTTTGAAGCACTCGAAGCGTTTTTCGAGAAACGGCCGGTCGAACGCGGCGTTGTGCGCAATCAGCAGGGCTGCGCCATCGAGCAGTTCTTGCAAGCCACTATCGTCGAAACGTTTCCCTTTGACCATATCGTCGGTGATGCCGTGAATCGCAGTACTGCTGGGCGGAATGGAGAAGCCGGGGTCTTCGAGAGCGCTGTAAGTGCTCAGCACGGAGCCGATCTGGCCGGTCGTGGCGTCCGCCTCGACGGCCAGGCCCCCGATTTCGATGACGGCATCGCTGTGGCAGTCGGTGCCGGTTGTTTCGGTATCGAGGATGACGACTTTGACCGGATCATCGACCGGGCATACCGGCCAAGTATCCGGCAGACGCTGCAGCACGCGATAATCCGGATGGCGGTCGAGCAGCGCGGCGAGCTTAGAAAGGTCGGCGGGATCAGAAACATTATCGAGCATGGGCGGACGTTTATACTGAACAGGTCGTCTCCCATTTTAGCGCCTGCCATGCCACTCGACCTCAACGAAAAGCTCGTTATCGCCATTTCATCGCGCGCCTTGTTCGATTTCGAAGAAGAAAACCGGATTTTCGAGACGCACGACGACCGGGCCTACATGGCTCTGCAAATGGCGCGGATGCACGATCCGGCGCCGATTGGCGTGGCGTTTCCGCTTGTCAAGAAGCTGCTCGGCTTCAACAACGAACAACAGCATCGGGTCGAAGTCGTGATTTTGAGCCGTAACGACCCGGTATCGGGCCTGCGGGCATTTAAAACCGCCCAATCGTTCGGCCTGAAGATCGAACGTGGCGTATTTACCCGCGGCCGGCCGCCTTTTTCTTACTTGAAGCCGCTCGGCGCGCATCTTTTTTTATCGGCCAATGAAGACGACGTGCGTGGCGCCTTGGATGCCGGCTTTCCGGCGGCACGGGTCTTCAGCGATTCGTTAATCGACGCGACCCGGCACCCCGACGAGCTGCGAATCGCATTCGATGGCGACGCAGTGCTGTTCAGCGACGAGGCCGAAATGGTGTTTCAGCAAGGCGGGCTGCCGGCGTTCGAGGCGCACGAGTTGCAAAAAATGCACCTGCCCTTGCCCGCCGGACCGCTCAAACCCTTACTGGAAGCCTTGCACAAGCTGCAACAGTCGCAGGACCCGGCGGTACGCATTCGCACGGCCTTGGTAACCGCGCGCAGTGCGCCCGCGCACGAACGTGCCATCCGGACCTTGATGGACTGGAATATCGAAATCGATGAGGCGATGTTTCTGGGTGGGCTATCGAAAGGCGCTTTTTTGAAAGAATTCGAGCCTGATTTTTTCTTCGATGACCAGTTCAAGCATTGCGAATCTTCGGTGATCGCCGGGCCGACCGCGCAGGTTCTGGCCTGAACAGAAACCAAGCCAAGGTCCCTCTGATAAGATGTTGGACTGAACTTGCCAGGGGAAACCGTCATGTTGAAAAAACTTTTGATCCTTGCCGTGCTCGGGTTGCCGCTGGCGGCCCAGGCCGACAAAACACTGTTGAATGTCTCGTACGATCTCTCGCGCGAGCTGTATAAAGAGATCAACCAGGCTTTCATAAAATCCTGGCAGGAGAGCCGCCAGGAAACCCTGACGATCAACCAGTCGCACGGCGGATCGAGCAAACAGGCGATGGCCGTGGCCGCCGGGCTGGAAGCGGATGTCGTGACAATGAACCAATCGACCGACATCGACATGCTGGTCGAACGCGGCGGGCTGATTTCGAGCGACTGGCGTAAGGCTTTTCCCAACAACGCCACGCCATACACCACGACTTCCGTCTTTCTGGTCCGCAAAGGCAATCCGAAAAAAATCCGCGACTGGAGTGACTTGGCGCGCGACGGCGTCTCGGTCGTGATCCCGAATCCGAAGCTGACCGGCAACGGCCGCTACAGCTACCTGGCCGCCTGGGGCAGTGTGCTCGATAAGGGTGGCAACGCCGCGCAGGCGCGCGAGTTCGTTGACAAAGTGTTTCATAACGTGCCCGTGTTCGACGGCGGTGGCCGGGCGGCCACCACCACGTTCACGCAGCGTGGCATCGGCGATGTCCTGGTGACTTTCGAAAACGAGGCGATCCTGATTGGACGCGAACTGGGGAAGGCCGACTTCGAAATCGTTTACCCATCGATCAGCATCGACGCCAGCGCCCCGGTCGCCATCGTCGATAAAGTCGTCGCTAAGCATGGCACGGCAGTGGAAGCCAAGGCTTACCTCGACTTTTTGTACTCGGACGCCGGGCAGCGTATCATCGCCAAGCACTTTTTTCGGCCCAGGTCGGCGGCGGTGCTGAAAGAAAACGCCAGGGTATTTCCGACGATCAAGATATTCACGGTGGAGCAGCTATTCGGCTCGTGGGCGCAGGTGCAGAAAGAGCATTTTGCCGATGGCGGAGTGTATGATCAGATGAGCAGGCCGAAGTAATCGGGGTAGGCGGGCGGCTCTCAACGCATATCAGGGCTGTTCCATCAAAAACTGAGGGTGAGGTAACAAACAATAGCTATCTTTTGCTGGGCGTCGTCTTTGCGAACCCTAATACCTCCCAGAAAAATTAGGAAAGCTTGGCCAGACGTTCCGCTACTGACGCATCGAACTCCTTCCTGGCCAGCAGTTCTGCAATCTTCGATTGTCGGAACTTGAGTGCATCGGCGACGAACCCTCGTCGTTCTTCAATAACGGGCAGCACTTTCTTTCTCAGAAAGTCTCGCTCGACCGGCAAGAGCCGTTCGTCTCCGATGATTCTGGAGATAGCTGCCGGCAAGTCCACGCTCATCCGCGACAAGACGCCACGGACCAGCCTTGGTGCCACGCCAGCCTCATAGGCCATCGCATCCCAGTGCGGCCCCTCCACCCAGCCGGGCTTGTTCTCACCGGCGATTGCCATGGACATGGTCTGCCTTGGCAGGTAGGCCTCTACGCAGAGCATGTCATAAAACGGGGCCACGGCAGCTTTCTGTCCCCGCATTAGGAAAGCAATATTCTTGGCGTGCGCGTCCAGGTTGCCGATCAGATAGTTAAAGGCGACCCACTGGACAACTGCATTGACAGCCACGATTGGACGATCGATGAACGTGCCTCGAAGAACCCCAAGCAAGTGGTGCAAACCCAGTCCGCCCTCGCTCTCGTATTTTTTTGAAGGCGCCACGCCCAGAGCCTGGCACAGGTCGATCTGATGAATCCGCCGGAACGTCCTCCCAGCAACTTTCTGCGCGTTCTGTTCCAGTCGCACCCGATCAAATCGTTCGATTGTATATAGTGGCTCAGGCAGATGCAGCAAATCAACCGCAGGCACCGGAACCTTCAGCTCATGGGCCAGGCGCATACAGAAAAATTCGTTGGCCGGGCAGTGAGGGAAGTCCGCGCTGGCATTCTCTGGTTTGACGATATGGGTCGATGCCGCCGAACCTTCAGGCAGGAACATCGCGCCATGGGCGTCGATAAGCAGCCCCAGTTTTTCCTGGGCACCAGCCAGAGACATGCGGATTTTTTCCCATGACGCCATCAGAGGGAGGTTGCGCGCTCTGGATGCCTCAATCTTTTCCTGTAGTGCCTCTCTCGCGAGTGGGACCAAACTCTCTTTTGGCGCCACATCAAATCCTTCTGGTATCAGCGAAAGAGCTCCCGCAGTGTCCTGTCCGTGTCGAATCAGAAGCGCACAAGTGTCTCGGGGATCGATTCTGTCTCGGAGGGCGATCAGGTCTCGCAGTCTGCCTTCGGGTAACAGGTTCTCGAAGAACCATTCAACCTGCTTGGCGTCTGTAGTGTCTTCAAATATTCGGGTGGCAATCGGAAAATTGGGCGATAACGCATAATCCTTCCACTCGGCCGAGTAGCTGAACTTCCACCGTCCATTTTCGATTTCAATGGTTCCGACCGGGATACCGTTGGCCGAGACATTCAAAGCGTTCATGCCGTTTCACCTGGCAATCTCAACCTGAGGTCAATACCGAACCGGCTGCAGACGGACAGTACTTTTCCGATCTGGGCTGTCGGTTTCCCTTGCTCCAGGCCGTTAAGAAAGGGCAAACTAACGTTGCACAGCGCAGCGGCATCGCGTTGAGTCAGTCCAGATTCCTTGCGCACAGCCCGCAGAATCTCCCCAAGCTCGACGACAGAGGAAATACCAAGCTCCCTGTTTACCATAGCCCCTCCGATAATGATAAACGATCATTGAATTTTGCCTTGTATTAGCCTCTCAATGCAAGGAAAACTAAATGATCGTTGATGCTAGACTTGGCTTACGCAGTGTCATCACCAGACTTGCTAAAATGGCGGGAGCGCACGCGGCAACCGACGATTCCTCAGTCCTGTCGAGCGCTCAATCACACTGAATCGTCTGTGGTTCTGGCGCGTTGCATGCCGAAGTTTTGTCCTGCGAACACAGGGCATGACCGCACGTTGCCTGATCGGTAGCGATGGTCAGTGCCTGGTGCGACACTGCCACTTAAAATAAGTGGAACTAAATTCAAGCGCCAGGCCACTCAGAGGTGTTAACCGACCTTCAGACGAGACAGCCGTGCGTTTAATCACCCCCTTCAACTTTTCTTGCTTAAAACCGCAAACCGAACCATCTAGCCAGCCCCAGCATTTAGGGTGCATGACGATTCTGGAGCACATGGAAGATAAAATGCGCCAGCACGGCTGCAATGAACGCTTGGTCAAGCAATTCCACCATTACGCAAAATGGATCAATTCAAAACAAGACAGTATTTATGCTGCGAACTTGCAAGCTGATTTAGAAGCGCACGGCTACGATCCTGAGCATGTGCAATCGGTCGTCAAGAGAATGAAAAAGTTTTTGGGAACTGTTGCGTACTTACATAATACTTTGTCTGTGGATGAGGTAATTTTGTCTGCTTTCTGTACGTTCGGAATTTTGCCAGTTGTTGTGGCTGGGATAAGCGTTATCAGTCATGGAATGAGCATTCTTAGAGGCCACGTCAAGGCAGATCTAGAGGAGTTTCGCCCTCAAGAGGGTAGTTTGGGAGGTGTGCTCAGCCCAGAAATTGCGCAATTCCGTGACGTGAAATATTTGTTTCTTAGTAAACAGAATCTAGAAGCCTTGCCAGCACAAATTGGACAGCTCGAAAAATTGACTTACTTGGAACTCCGTCAAAATAGGCTGACAGCCTTGCCAGCACAAATTGGACAGCTCGAAAAATTGACTTCCTTGGAACTCAGTCAAAATAGGCTGACCGATCTGCCAGATACCTTACGAGAGTTGAAGGAATTACGCCGGTTGAATTTAGCTTCGAACAGTTTTACCCGCGTTCCGGACGTTTTGTTTGATCTTCATCCTGAAGCGGAAATTTTTTTAGTGGGCAATCCGTTGCCGCCGGAAGAGATCCAGCGCGTTGAGGCAGAGCTGGCACGCCGACGTCAGGCAGGGGACCCACAGCCGCCGACTATAATATGTGTGCGGCGACGTCGACGTGGTGAAATCGCCAATCCAGGCGACCCATTACAAGATGCCGCGCGTAATCGCATGAACGTACATCATGCAGGTCTGACTAAGACCGTGGCCGATCGTATCGAACAGCTCGCCGCGCAGTTCCCGAAAGACCTGAAAGGTCATAAGAAGGCACAGCGGCAGCAAATAAGAGAAATTAAGCAGCGTTTGGAAACAGCTTTTTCTACCTATGGCGGCGACCAGGCCTATTTAATGAAAATAGCGCGTAACAATGCAGACCGCATGTTCAGCGCCGGGCTTGGCGAACGAGTTGGTTTCTTCAACGATTTTCGCTATTCGACGGGGCATGTTTTGTCGTATGTATTTCTTGCATTAGAACGGCAATGGGAGCTGACGCCTTCTGAGCATTTACAAGAGGCGAAAGAGAACGGCATTCGAATGCTCATCGATCGCCTTCACGCCGCCGGAGATGGTTGCGATACCCGCTTGATCGAAGAGGTATTTCAAGTTTCCGGCGCGGCCTTATCGGTCTATGCCACTCAGCATTCTGAAATTATTGGCACCACGCCCATCGCCACATTATCGCGCTCCGAGCTACGTGATGTGGTGTTTCCAGTGGCCATAAAGGAGTTTCAGAAATTGTTGTCTGGTCCTTCGGGTTCGAGCAGAACTGAGGGCGATCTGCAAGATGAGTTTGTCACCGCGCTGCATGCCGAAGTGCAGCGCAACCATCCGAACATTTCCGCAGACCAATTGACGGGTTATCTCAATGAGGAAATTCTGCCAGCTTGGGACGATTTCAAAGAGCAGGTATTAGAGCTGCCAGAGAACCAAGGCAAACAATGAGAAGCCCACGCCTCAACGTCGCCGCGCCTCGAACACGCCGGTGACGTCCATGAGCAGGGATAGCGCTTTGTGCAACTGGGCAGCGCTGCGTACCTCGACGGTGAATTGCATCTTGGCAATGTTTTGCTGCGATTGGGTGTTTACGCCGATGACATTGATCTTCTCGCGCGAAAACACTTCCGAAATGTCGCGCAGCAGACTTTGCCGGTCGTTCGCGAACACGACGAGATCGACCGGATACAGCCGTTCTCCGGCCTCGCCCCAACTAGTCTCGATCAGGCGCTCGGGTTGTTGACGGGCGATGGCGCTGAGGTTGGCGCAGCCGATGCGGTGAATGGAAATGCCCTTGCCCCGGGTCACATAACCCAGAATGCGGTCGGGCGGGGCGGGGCGGCAGCAACGCGCCAGCTGGGTCAGCAAGGCGTCGACGCCGACGACCAGCACATCCGACTTGCCGGGATCTGGGCTTGCCCGCCGCAGCAGCTTCAGGCGGGCATCCTCCTCGACCGGCGCAGCAGGTGGCTGCAGCGCATGCTCGATGGCCCGCGGGCGGATTTCCTCCCGGGCGAGCGCGCCGTAAAGGTCCTGGGCCTGCGCGTAGCCGAGCCGGGCGGCCAGCCCATCATGCCCTAAAACGGTCTGGCCGATGCGCTGCAACTCGCGCTCGACCAGTTGCCGGCCCCGGTCCAGGGTTTCCTTGAGCTCCTGCTGCGCAAACCACTGCCGGACTTTTTGTTTGGCGCGGTGACTCACCAGATAAGCCAGTTGCGGGTTCAGCCAGTCGCGTGACGGCCCGGCCGCGTCATTGTCGCGCGCGGTGATGATGTCGACGGTTTGGCCGTTTTGCAGGGGTTTATTGAGCGGCACCAGGGCGCCGTCGACTTTGGCGCCACGGCATTTGTGGCCCAGCTCGGTATGCAGGCGGTAGGCAAAGTCGAGCGCGGTGCTGCCTGGCGGCAGTTCGAGTACCCGGCCTTGGGGCGTGAACACATACACTTTGTCGGCGTCGGGCGGCTCGTGCCCTGCGCCTGGGCCAAGCTGCGGCTCGGCGATGTTGCCGGTTACATCCGCTTTCCACGCCAGCAGCTGGCGTAGCCAAGCGATCCGGTCTTCGAAGCCGCCCTCGGCGCGGCTGTTGCCGTCCTGAGCGGCCTTGCCCGCCTCTTTGTAGCGCCAGTGCGCCGCCACGCCGTATTCGGCGAATTTGTGCATGTCGTGGGTACGGATCTGCACCTCCAGGGTTTTGCCCTCCTGGTCGGTGACGACCGTGTGCAGCGACTGATAGCCGTTGGCCTTGGGTTTGGCGATATAGTCGTCGAACTCGCGCGCGATCGGTTGCCAGAGCTCGTGCACGATGCCGAGTACGGTATAGCAGCTTTTCACGTCATCGACGATGATACGGCAGGCGCGCACGTCGTAGAGCTGATCGAAGCTGAGATGCTTCTCGCGCATCTTGTTCCAGATGCTGAAAATGTGTTTGGGGCGACCGGTAATCTCGGCGGTGATGTCGAGCAGGCCTAGCCGTTCGCGCAGTGTACCGATGCACCGCTCGATGAAAGCTTCACGCTCGATACGCTTCTCGTCGAGCAGGCCGGCGATTTGTTTGTAGGTCGGGCCGTCGAGCAGGCGAAACGCCAGGTCTTCCATTTCCCATTTGATCTGCCACAAGCCGAGCCGGTTGGCGAGTGGCGCATACAGATCGAGCGTTTCGCGCGCATGCAGTTTGGACAGCTCGCTCAACGCCGGAGAATGGCCGAGTTTGATGCCATCATGCGTGCTGAAAAACCGCAAGGTCTGCAAACGCGAGCACAAGCGGACCAGCACGACGCGCACGTCGCTGGCCATCGCAAGCAGCATCTTGCGCAGTGTCTCAATTTGATTGGACCAGCGCGCTGTGCTTGCGATTGCTTGCTGCGGCGACGATCCCGCGAGCGTAATCGCGCGCAGGCGGTACAACTGGCGCAGGCTGCTCAGCATCCGGCTGATCGAACGACCGAACGTTTTTTCGACGTCGGCTTCGAGATCCGGCTCGAAAAAACACAAGGCAGATAGCAGGCCGGCAATCCGCGTGTCGGCGTCGGCGCGTAATTCGGTCAGGATCTGTACGACGCCTGCTAGGTGCAGCAGGGCCGGTTCCTCGGTATCCAGCAAGCGATCGCCGGCTCGCAGATGGGCAAAGCCGAACGCCTGCTCGACACGCGCTTTGTCCTCCGCACTCAACAACGCAAAAGCCAGTTTGTCGGATGGGTGTTCGATGGGCGCCAGCCGGGATGCGACAGAGACCATTAGCCGAACAAAAACTCTTCGATCACGCGGATCTGCGATTCGTTCATGAAGGTCGGCGCATGACCGACGTCCTCGATTTCCACCAGTCGTGCCCGGGGGCCGCGTGCCTGCATGGCGTGCGCGGTGTCGAGGCTCAGCAGATCGGACTCACGGCCGCGGATCAGGAGTGTTTCGGCGCTGATGGCGTCGTAGGCTTGCCAGAGCGCCATCTGGTTTTGTGCGGTCAGCTCCGGCGTGACGGCTTGGAACACCTCGCCGATGGCGGGGTCGTAATGCAGCTTGAAGCCATCGCCGTCGGGCTTGAGCACGTTGTCGGTCAACATTTGCCATTGGGCGTCGGTGTGTGCACCGAAGGGCGCGCTGTTGGTGCGGACGAAGTTCACGGCATGTGCGCGGGTCGGGAAATGCGGCGCCTGAGCGAGGTAGTTGCCGATGCGTTGCAGCGCGTCCAGGTCGAGCACCGGGCCGATGTCGTTTAGAATCAGTTTACGGATGGTGTTATGCGGCAGGCTGGCGAAGCCCATGCCGATCAGGCCGCCCATCGAGGTGCCGAGCCAGTCGAGCGTTACGGCATCGGCCCGTGCGGCGAGGGCGACGCAAGCCGCGACATAGTTTGGTATGGTGTATAGGGCGCCGTTCGGCAGCCAGTCCGAGCGGCCCCGGCCGGGCATGTCGGGCGCGATGATCCGAACCCGGTCGCTCAGCGTCGCGGCCAGCGTGGCAAAGTCGTTGCCGGCTCGCGTCAGGCCGTGCACGCAGAGCAAAACATGTGGATTTTCCGGGTCGCCCCATTCTTGATAAGCCAGGGTTTGCAAGCCCACAGGGCTCAGCCACTGGACGGTTCGTTGTGCGGGCGTCAGCATCGTTATCCTTTAGATTGGTGGAGATTCATCCGGCGCACTGTCCGGGTCGGCGACCCATAAACCTTTGGCGTTCGATTCCCGGCCGGCATCGCTGTTCCAGGCAGGGTTTGGCAGCTCGGCAAACACCTGTTTGAGGCGCTCGCCCCACATACCGCGGATCGATTGAAAATAGTCGTTTTCTCTGTTGATATGGGCGAACCGGGTCATTCTCAGGCTGTCGGCCTCATAGCACAGCAGGTCGAGTGGAAAGCCGACCGAGACATTCGAGCGCAGCGTCGAATCCATCGAAATCAACAGGCACTTGACCGCTTCCTCTAAGGACGTGCCGGCTTTGACGACTCGGTCCAGAATCGGTTTGCCGTATTTGGATTCTCCAATTTGAAAATAGAGGTTTTCTTCGGTGGCTTCGATGAAATTGCCAGCCGAGTAAATATGAAAAACGCGGCAGCCTTCGCCTTTGATCTGCCCGCCGACGATCACGTTGCAGTTGAACTCGACCCCGAACTCGGCCAATGCCGCCGCGTCGCGCGCATGCACTTCGCGCAAAGCGTCGCCAACCACTTCGGCCACGTCGAACATGCTCGCGGCGTTCCAGAGCGTCGTCACGGGCTTGTCGGGCCGGATACGCTGGCGTCGGCTCAGCCGCTCTTTGACGGCCTGGGTGATCGCCAGGTTGCCGGCCGACATCAGCACCACGACCCGCTCTCCGGGCTTTTCGAAAACCGCCATTTTGCGGAAAGCACTGATCTGGTCGACCCCGGCATTGGTCAGTGAGTCCGACAGGAAAACGATGCCGGCGTGAATCCGAGTAGCGACACAATAAGTCATGGAATTCGATCAAAGTTTTTATCGATTGTAGTCGCCGGAACTGAAAAAGTCCGCCGGATGACGGCGTGATCGTTGCGTTTAACCATTCAGGGGGACCAGGAAGTCGTTGCTGATCCGGTTGCCCAGATCGTTGACGCGTTCCAGGAAATTGGTCAAGTAGGCGTGCAGGCCGGTTTGCAAGATATCTTCGATGTGACCGTAGAGCAAGTCGGCGCGCAACCGGCCGACGCGGCGCTCGGTATCGGCCGAGTAACGGTTTCGTACGGCGGTCAGTGTGGTGTACAGCTCGTCGATCGAGCAGATCAGCGAGCGCGGCATGTCGGCCCGCAGGATCAGGAGCTCTGCCACCCGTGCCGGCGTGATGAGGTCGCGGTAGACGCGGCGATACACTTCGAACGCCGACACCGAGCGCAGAATGGCTGCCCAGTGATAGTAATCGGCGTGTTGATCGGTCGGCAGGTCCGGGTCGCCGGTCGGGCTGAACGGCAGGCTGTGGAACTTTACGTCGAGCAGCCGCGCGGTATTGTCGGCACGCTCCAGAAAGCTGCCGGCACGGATGAAATGGAAGGTTTCGTCCTTGAGCATGGTGCCGAATACCACGCCACGCGACAGGTGGGAGCGAAACTTGACCCACTCGAAAAACTGCGATGGTGCGGTGTGCAGCAAGCCATCGTCGAGATGTTTGTTCAATTCCAGCCAGGTGGTGTTATAAGTCTCCCAAACTTCGGTGGTCAGCGTGCCACGCACGGCGCGGGCGTTTTCGCGGGCGGATTGCAGGCAGGAATAAATGCTCGAGGTGTTGTCGGGATCGCAGACCATGAAGTTGAGCACGGCCTGGGGCGAGAAGTCCAGCTTGCGTTTGGCGTAGTCGGCTTGCAGTTCGCAAATCGACAGCATCGCTTTCCAGCCCAGCTCAGCCTCTTCGCGGCTTTGCGGCAGCAGGGAAGTCTGGACGTTGACGTCGAGCATGCGGGCGGTGTTTTCGGCGCGTTCGATATAGCGCGACATCCAGTAAACGTGATCGGCCGTGCGGCTGAGCATGGTGATTCCTTGAAATTCTTTAGTTGATGAACGAAAGCGCCGTCATTCCAAAACCCAGGTGTCCTTGGTGCCGCCGCCCTGGCTGCTGTTGACCACCAGCGAGCCATCGCGCAACGCCACCCGCGTCAGCCCGCCGGGCACCATCGCCACGTCCTTGCCCGATAAAACGAAGGGGCGCAGATCGATATGGCGTGGCGCGACGCCGGATTCGACGAAGGTCGGGCATGCCGACAACGCCAAAGTCGGCTGAGCGATGTACTGATCGGGGTGGGCTTTCAGCAGGTCGCGAAACGTGGCGATTTCGGCCTGTGTGGCTGCTGGTCCGATGAGCATGCCGTAGCCGCCAGCCCCATGCACCTCTTTGACGACCAGCTCGGGCAGGTGCGCCAGGACATGCTGCAAGTCCTGCGGTTTACGGCACTGCCAGGTCGGCACGTTATTCAGCAAAGGCGCCTCGGCGAGATAAAAGCGAATCATGTCAGGGACGAACGGATAAATCGACTTGTCGTCGGCCACGCCTGTGCCAATCGCGTTCGATAAAGTGACGTTGCCGGCACGGTAGGCCGACAACAAACCGGGAATGCCGATTTGCGAATCGCTGCGAAACGCGTTCGGATCGAGAAAGTCGTCGTCGATCCGCCGGTAAATCACGTCGACTTTGGTCGGTCCCTGCGTGGTGCGCATGTACAGTATCTCGTCTTCGACGAACAAGTCCTGCCCCTCGACCAGCTCGACGCCCATTTGCTGCGCCAGAAACGCGTGTTCGAAATAAGCCGAGTTATACATCCCGGGCGTGAGGACGACCACGGTCGGGTCGGCGATGCCCTGCGGCGCAACCGAGCGCAGGCTGTTGAGCAGCAGATCGGGGTAATGCTCGACCGGTTCGACGCGATGATTCGCGAACAGGTCCGGAAAAAGTCGCATCATCATTTTGCGGTTTTCCAGCATATAGCTGACGCCGCTCGGTACGCGTAAATTGTCCTCCAGCACATAGAATTCGCCGGCTCCGGCGCGCACCACATCGACGCCCGCAATGTGTGCATAGATGTCTCGCGCCACGCTCACGCCCTGCATTTCGGGCCGATACTGGGCATTCGTGAAAACATGCTCGGCCGGCACCACGCCGGCCTTGACGATTTTCTGATCGTGATAAATATCCTGCAAAAACATATTCAGCGCCAATACGCGCTGGCGCAAGCCGGTTTCCAGCAAGGCCCACTCCGCCGCTGGAATGATGCGCGGAATGATATCGAACGGGATCAGCCGTTCGGTGCCGGCGTCATCCCCATACACGGCAAAGGTGATGCCGACCCGCCGAAAAATCAGATCGGCCTCGGCACGTTTGTTGAATAACAGCGCGGCGGGTTGGCGGGCCAGCCACGCGGAAAAAATTTCGTAATGCGGACGCGTACCGCCGTCCTGCGTGGTCATTTCGTTGAAATATGTGCTGTCGTTGGTCATGGTCGTCCCTGGAATCCCCGACAGGCTAACAAGAAGCATGCCAGCTTTGCCAGTGGTGGACTGGTTCTGGTGCGGGTTGTTTGCGTTCGCCTTCGCCGAGCGCCCCTGGGCTGAGTAGCCAACAGCCACGCTTGCATCATTGCTCGTCGATTGCTTCGTCGCCCGTTGCCAACGCCGGCGTATGCCAGTAGCGTCGCCGGACTTCCTTCGCCGCCGTGACGCGAAAGCCGCTGGGTCCATCCGCTGCGAAATGCAAAGCGCCGGTTTGATCCGTGCGCAGCTTTTCGATTGGACGACTGGCGTAACGTGCCCAGACCTCGGGCTTGGGGTGACCGTAGCGGTTGCGGTAGCCCAACTGAAAAATCGCAAAGCGCGGTGCCACGGCATCGATGAAAATTTCACTCGACGAGGTTTTGGAGCCGTGATGCGGCACCAGCAGAATATCGGCTTGCAGGGCGGCGGCGCCGAGCCTGTCGAGCATCGCTTTTTCCTGCGCCACGCCAATGTCACCGACCAGTAAAGCGCTGCCGTGCCGGCCCGTGACTTTGAGGACGCAACTGGTGTCGTTCGGCTCTGCTTTAGGCGTGAAGTCGCGGTTTTCGGGAAATAAAAATTCGAAGCGCACGGCGTCCCACACCCAGGCTTGTCCTCTTCGGCATGCTATGTAGCGTGGCGCAAGCTTGATTAAGGCGTGGTCACTCGGCAAAGAGCCGGCCAGCCAGGACGGCGTGGCCTGTTCGAGCACTGATTTGGCGCCACCCGCATGATCGTTGTCCTGATGCGAAACCACCAGGCCATCGGCGCGGCGCAGCCCATGCTGCGCCAGCCAGGGCAATACGACACGCAGTCCGCTGTCGGCTTGCGGGCTCATCGCCGGTCCGGTGTCGTACAGCAAAGTATGCTGCGCCGTTTGCACCGCCAACGCATTGCCCTGGCCAATGTCCAGCACGTCCAGTGTAAAGTCGCCTTCGACCGGCCGCGCGACTGGCCACCACCACAGCGCGGTCAGTAAGACGACGCCGAGCCCACGGCCGGGCACGCCGCGCGGTGCCAGAATCCACAAGGAGCCGATGACGCTGGCGATGCAGACCGCCGCCGGTGGTACGGCCGCCGGTAAGCTCGCCATCGACCACTCCGCCATTGGGCGCAGCAAATCGAACAAGCCGCTGAGCGCCCGATCCGCCCAGTGCAGTGGCAAGGCCCAGCCGCTGAAAGCACCGAGCATTGCCAATGGTGTGACGACGAAGCTCACCCAGGGAATGGCGACCGCGTTGGCCGCCGGGCTGACCAGAGACAACTGCGAAAACAGCATCACCGTCAGGGGTACAAGCCCGACCGTCACCGTCCATTGCGCCCAGACCGCCTCGCGCAGCCAGTCCCAGCGGGACTTGACGAAGCGCAGCCGCCCGACATTCGCGTACATCAGCAAACCGACCGCGCCGAACGACAGCCAGAACCCCGCACTCAAAATCGCCCAGGGGTCGAGCAGGCAGGTCACGCCGGCGGCAAACCCCAGGATATGCACGGGCGACGGCCGGCTTTGTAGCAGCAAAGCCAGAACGATCGCGCTCAACATGAAGACCGTGCGCTGCGCCGGAATGCCCCAGCCCGCCAAGAGACAATAAAACAGCGCCGCCACCAAACCGAGCACCGCGCCAGCTTTCGGCGCCGGCACCTTCAAACACAGCCATGCACTGCGCTTCCAGAGCAATTTGCAAAACCAGCCGGCCAGCGCCGCGAACAAGGTGATGTGCATGCCGGAAATCGACACCAGATGCCCGATTCCGGTCGCGGAAAAGAGCTTCCAGTCGGCGGTGGTGATTTCGCGCTGATCACCCAGCACCAGCGCGACCAGCACGGCGCGGTTGGGTGCGTGAAGCAGGGCGGTATTCATCCGGCCACGCAGGAACTCCCGCAGACTTTGCACCAGCAAGTCGAAACGCTCGCCACGGATATTGCGCAATGGCCGAGCACGCTGCTTGGTCAGCTTGTCGACGATGGACGCCGTGGCACCGATCCCGTTGGCGAACCAATAGGCCTGCACATCGAAACCGTCGAACTGCAAGGGCGCGACCGGCCGCTTCAACCGCACCGGCAATTGCCAGACATCGCCGACACGCACTATCGGTAACGCCCCCGCTTTTTGCGTTCCGAACCCACCACTTGCCCAGCTGAACGACGCCCGACCAGGCACCCGTTCGCAGCCGGTTGCGTGCGGCGGGCGTTCGAAACCGACGATTTCGCCATTCCACTTCAGGCCGGAGTCGGTCGGCGAGGGCAGTTCCGCGACGAGGATATCGGCCCACACCGTCAAGCCTTCGCAAGCCGCCGGCAGCCGGTCTGCCAGCCGCGCCCTGACCTGCCAAGCGGCCATGTTCCAGGCCAGGGCGGCGCCCAGCAGCGCACCGCCGAGCAGGACGAGAGGGGCCGCAGCGCCTTGGTGCAAATGGTTGATTGTCAGTAGTGTCAGGGCAGTGAAAGCCAGGGCGAAGCCGGCCATCCAGGTCAGCGGGCCAATCTCGGCTTGGCCATGAAAAACAACCAAGGCCATCAAAAGACCGGCCAAGCTGGCAAAGACTGGTGATTGCAAACGCGCCTCCATGAGGGGAAGCGCGGATTATTCAACAAACTAAAAACATCGCCACGAGAGTGATCTCGAACGAGGGATGGTAGTTAATTCTTTCAGCGCATTCGAATAGTCTCACCATGCCAGCCGCGCAAAACTCTCTTCGCATTTGCTCCAGTCACCGCCGCCAACTCCGTTAGCGGCATGCCTCGCAACGCTGCCAGTTCCTGCGCGATTCTCGCCACCTCCGCCGGCTCGTTGCGTTGCTTGTATCGCCACGCCGGCGCGATATCCGGCGCGTCGGTTTCCAGCACGATGGCGTCGATCGGCAGCTCGACCGCCAGCCGGCGAATCTGCCGCGCGCGTTCGAAAGTCAGGTTGCCGCCGAAGCCCAGGGCAAAGCCCAGTCCAATGAACTGCCCGGCCTGCTGAAAGCTGCCGTTGAACGCATGTGCGATCCCTGTGGGCGGCGCTATTTCCCGTAGATGCCTGAGTACGAGGTCCTGCGCTTTGCGCACATGCAACAAAACCGGCAACGCATGGTTGCGCGCGATTTTCAGTTGTCCCCGAAAAAAACGGATCTGCCGGGCCATGTCCAGCCCCGGAACGAAACCGTCCAGGCCGATTTCGCCGATCCCGACAAAGCGCGGGTCGCCCTGCGCTGCGGCAACGGCCTCCTGTAAATGTTCGAGGTCCTCATCGGCCGCCGCCATCACGCATAAGGGATGAATGCCGAGCGTATAGGCCGCGCCCGGAAGCGAATGTGCCAGCGCCCGCACCGTTGTGAAATTGTGCCGCCCGATTGCGGGGATCACCAGCCCGTGCACGTCCGCCGCCCGGGCCCGCGCCATGACGGCCGGCCGGTCGGCCGCGAACTCCGCAGCGTCCAGATGAACATGGGTATCAATCCACATGAAGGCCTTTCTGTGAGATGGAAACCGCTCTCAGGTCACTAAATTTTTTTGGCATCGGGCTAAATTTTTGGCGAATTCCGACTAAAATCGTAGGACAAACTGCTTACCTTTCAGAAAGAGGAGTCAAGAATGGCGTTGCAATCCAAAGAGGGCCAACCCGTCCCGAACGTTTCTTTTCGTATCCGGCGCAATGGCGACTGGGCGACCGTCACCAGCGACGAGTTGTTCAAAGGTAAAAACGTCATCGTTTTTTCGCTGCCTGGTGCTTTCACGCCCACCTGCTCGTCGACCCATTTGCCACGTTACAACGAATTGGCGCCGGCATTCAAACAAAACGGTATCGAGTCGATCATCTGTATTTCGGTCAACGACCCATTCGTCATGGAAGAGTGGGGCAAAGACCAGGAAGCTGAAAACATCATGCTGCTGTCCGACGGGAATGGCAAGTTCACCGAAGAAATGGGTATGTTGGTCGATAAAAGCGATTTGAATTTCGGCAAACGCTCATGGCGCTATTCGATGCTCGTGCGCGACGGCAAAATCGAAAAAATGTTCATCGAACCCGAAAAGGCAGGCGATCCGTTTGAAGTCTCCGACGCCGACACAATGCTCGAGTTTCTCTCGCCCGGTTCGCAGCGCCCGGATCAGGTCGCGATTTTAACGCGTCCTGGTTGCTCGTTCTGCGCCAAAGCCAAAGCTGCTCTCGACCGCGCCGGATATACGTATGCCGAAGTGTCGCTCGATCACAAAGTTCGCACCCGGGTTTTGGGGGCGATCGCCGGGGCGCAGACCGTGCCGCAGGTGTTCGTCAACGGCAAGCTGATTGGCGGCAGCGACGATCTGGAAAAATTCCTGACCCGCACCCGCTGAGGCTGACGCATGCCATCACTGCAAACCGACATCGCCATCATCGGCGCCGGCACCGCCGGACTGGCGGCGTACCGCGCAGCCAAGGCCGCTGGTAAACGCTCGCTGCTCATTCAAGGCGGCCCGTTCGGCACCACCTGCGCGCGCGTGGGCTGTATGCCGAGCAAGCTCTTGATCGCGCCGGCCGAGGCCGCGCACAGTATTGAGCGGTTCAGCGAGTTTGGGTTGAAACTGCATTGCGACGTCGAGGTTGATGGCGCTGCAGTGATGGCCCGCGTCCGGCGCGAGCGCGACCGGTTCGTCGGCTTCGTCCTGGACGGCGTGGATAAAATCCCCGCTGAGGACAAGCTGCTCGGTTATGCGCGCTTTGTCGATGAGCATACTTTGCAAGTCGACGACCACACCACGGTTTACGCCGAGCGCGTCGTGATTGCGACGGGTTCGTCGCCATCACACCCGCCGTTATGGAAGTCGCTGGGCGACCGCCTGGTGACCAATGACGAGGTGTTTTACTGGCACGACCTGCCGCGTAGCGTTGCGGTGTTCGGTCCGGGCGTGATCGGTCTAGAAATCGGTCAGGCCTTGCATCGACTGGGCGTGCGTGTGAAAGTGTTCGGGCGCGGTGGTGGCGTGGGGCCTTTGAGCGATCCTGTCCTGCTCGCGCAGGCTCGCGAATTGTTCAATCAGGAGTTCTATCTCGACACCAACGCCTTGGCCGATGTCAAGCTGACTGAGGACGGTCAGGCAGTGTGCGTATCTTATCGCCATCTGGACGGCACGCAGCAGGTCGAGCATTTCGATTATCTGCTCGCTGCCACGGGTCGGACCCCCAACCTTAAAAACCTCGGTCTTGAAAACACCTCGCTGGCATTGGACGAGCGGGGCGTGCCGGTGTTTGACCGTTTCACTATGCAGGCAGGCGCAGGTCCGATTTTCATCGCTGGCGACGCCAATAACGACCTTCCGCTGCTGCACGAAGCCGCAGACGAAGGCAAGATCGCCGGCGCGAATGCCGCCGCCTATCCGAACGTACAGCCCGGTCTGCGGCGTGCGCCGCTGGGCGTGGTGTTCACCGACCCGCAGATTGCGCTGGTCGGCAATGGCTGGCGCGCGGTGCAGGATAAAACCTATGTTACCGGTAGCGTTTCGTTTGCCGATCAGGGCCGGTCGCGTGTGATGCTGCGCAACAAAGGTTTGTTGCACGTCTACGCCGAAAAAGGTGCCGGGCGCTTTTTAGGGGCCGAGATGATTGGTCCTGACGCCGAACACATAGGCCACTTGCTGGCCTGGTCCTTACAGGCCGGGTTGACCGTGGCTCAAATGCTCGATATGCCGTTCTATCACCCCGTGGTGGAAGAAGGGCTGCGAACGGCGCTGCGGGACGTCGCAGCGAAGGTTTGAAATCGCCTGTAGCTTGCTTTGCGAAGCCTCCGTTTTTCCGGCTGGAACCTCTGGAAGGCATTTTACTATCCTGTTAATTGAACGAACTGACTTTTAATGTCGGTTCGTTATGTCTTCAGCAATCGAGAGTCATTAAATGCGACCAGTTAGCTCAACGATTTCTTCGCCGAATACCCTGCCTTCAACACCTCCATTGACGCCTGAGCGTGGGGCAGCCCAGCTTCATGAAGCAACCAAAGCTCAAAAAGAGTTCTTAAGCGCAATTGGAATGGAAGCGCTTGCAACCTTCGTCGGTTTTCTATGTCAGCATGGGATGGTTTCGTCCGAGGATTGGTGTCTGACAGGGTCCTCGGCCCTCAAAGTTCATGCGCTTCGTCTGGGCGATGAAACCATGGCTAATGACATATTGCCCAAGGACGCCGATATTTTGATATCGTCAATAAAAAAGCAGGTGCTGGGCGAAAAAATCAAACATATGGATGACCAGGCAGGATTAGTCTGTCGTGAAACAGATGGTTTGTACATAGTAAAGAACGAGGGTTGGGAAAAATTTTTCAAAATTGATTTGATCAATAATGATCAACGAGAATTCGCATGCCAGCATCCAACGATGATGCATGAAGAGCTGCCGATCATCAGCTTGCCGGACTTGCTAGTGCAAAATCGATTCGCGCTCGCAGAGGACTTGGCCGATCAGATCGCTGGTAACCCTGAAACAATCCAGCGACGGCAAAAGTTCGTTGAGTACTGCGAGAAACTGTTGAGCGTTGAACAGATTCTGGGCGCGGCCCCTGTTTTTTCACAAACCGGCGTTGAGCCTACGTTTTTCGAGCTCGATAAAAAACTGCCGATCGAGAAGCCAAAAACAAAACGACAAAAGCTTTTTTTCTAATTATTTTTTGCCGACTTGATTACCGATCAGCCCGCCGACTGCGGCCCCGCCAACTACAGCAGCAGGCGACCCGCTCAATACCGCACCGGCTACAGCACCCGCTCCCGCTCCAATCGCAGTGTTTTTATCACGGCGGGTCATGTTGCTACAGGCGCTCAAAGAGGCTGCGAGGGCAAAGGCTACGGCGATAGCGCTCAGCATTTTTTTGGTGTTGTTCATATCTAATCTCTCAAAGTGAAGAAAAGTAACAATCAGGCAATAATTTCTGCCATCTTAGCAGATGGTGTGTCCATGCAACACCTGTCCGGGGGTGTTGACAGAAGACAGTGATCAAGGCATTCTACACAAGCAGGATCTTCAAGATTTGAGGGTTGCGTTCAATGAGTAGCCCTCGTGGTTCTTCAGAAACTTCCCCTCTCACTTGTTGGCTGCGTTACTATCGAGCGCTTTGCTTAGCAAGCGCTTTGCTCAACATTTGTTAGGAAGAAGTATGGAAGAGACCGGAATTGTAAAATGGTTCAACGACACTAAAGGGTTTGGCTTCATTACGCCAGATTCGGGTGGAGAAGACCTTTTCGCACATTTTTCTGAAATTCGCGTTGACGGCTTCAAAAGCCTCAAAGAAGGTCAGAAAGTAAAATTCGAAATCAAAATGGGCCCTAAAGGCCGTCAAGCCGCCAACATCCGGCCTGCTTGAGTTTCGTTTGAGAGTTGAAAGCCTCATCGCTTCTGGCGATGGGGCTTTTTTACGGGTCCGGTTGCCTGATTCCAGGGTCTTATCCTGGCTCAGCGGGGCATGCGCGCCAGTCGATTTGCGCTCCCGTAAAGCGCGCGGACTGACAGCATCCAGTCGCAAAACGCCCTGATGTACGGCTTGGGCGTTGCATCTACGGGCTTGCCGACGAAATCCTGAAGGGGGTTGTGCGTAAGTCTGCCAGAACCCATCACCAATTACCCTTGACGCGCCAGAAACTGCAAATGCTGGCCCAGTTGCACATAGTGCCCTGGTGCTTGCGGATAGGGCATGGACAACTGTAGAGCCGGAGCGGGTCGATGGGCTGGTCTTGGTAGATTGCGCTGAGATTCATTCTTGTTTGAGTACGATGGATAATAATGCCACGAGATTGGGCACGACAGGGCGTCGAAAAATGCAATCAGCGATGAGCACGGCGCCGGTGGTGGTGTTCGATTCCGGTGTCGGCGGCTTGTCCGTGCTCAAGGCTTTATGTCGGACCTTGCCGGGCGAATCGTTTTATTATATTGCCGACAGTTTATATGTGCCTTATGGCGACAGGCCGGCCACGACGGTTGTCGAACGCAGCCGGCAGGTAGCGGCATATGGTCGCTCGTTGGGGGCAAAAGCCCTTGTCATTCCGTGCAACACGGCCACGGCGGCTGCCAGCGCCGAGTTGCGCCTGTTGTATCCCGACTGGATCGTCATCGGCATCGAGCCGGCGGTTAAGCCTGCGGCGGCCATCACCAAAACTGGCGTCGTTGGCGTGCTCGCCACCACGGGTACCTTGAACAGCGACAAGTTTCGGCGCCTGGTCGAGCGCGTGGCGCAGGGGGTACGTGTCGTCGTTCAGCCTTGCCCGGGGGTTGTCGAACATATCGAGGCGGGCGATCTGGACAGTGTCACGCTGCGCGAGTTGCTGCGGGCTTATGTCGCAGCGCTGCTGGCGCAGGGAGCCGATGTGCTGGTGCTCGGTTGTACGCATTACCCATTCGTCGGCGCCCTGATCGCGGCGCTTGCCGGCCCGGCCGTGCGCATTCTGGAAACTGGCGAAGCGGTGGGCCGCGAAACCCGGCGGCGGCTCGCGGCGGTCGATGCGTTGCGTTCGGCTGGTGGCACGGCTGAACGCCTGTTCATGACTACCGGCGATCCTGAGACTTTTCGGCGGCAGCTCGGCAGGTTGTGGGGAAACGTGGCAGAGCTCGACGTGCGGCGCGTCGAATTGCTTTAACTGAACCCGCCCGTGCCGACGTCCGCCCAGCAGTTCGGGGTTTCGTATAAGCGCACATGCTGCAGTTCCAACTGAGCGCCGAAAACGTTTTGGTAAGCCGGGGCCAGGATATCGAAAATCGTCTTGGCCAGGTTTTCGGCTGTCGGAATGACATCCAGCACGACGATGCGCTGTGCCGGCAGAGCTTGCAACGCGGGCAACACGGGATCGTCGCGGTACGCCAGAAAAGCATGGTCCCAGGGCTCACCGACTAGCTGCATCGCCAAGGACTTGACGTCGCCGAAGTCGAGTACCATGCCGTTATCGGATTGCCCGGCGATTTGCCGCAGCGGACCGCTCAGGGTGATCTCGACGATGTAGCGGTGACCGTGCACGCTGCGGCACTTGCTTTTGTGGTCGGGGATGCGGTGGCCGGCATCGAATTCGATTTTGCGGGTGATACGAAAGTGCATTTGAGCGACAGCCTTGGTTGGATTGCGAATACCCGAGCTATTGTAGCCTACGCGCGCCTGCGCAGCGCGGTTGCGTCATCAGAATGACTCGCCCTGATTTAATCGAACCGCCCCTGGCGCACTTGCGCCAACCGGCCTCCCATCAGCAACTCGATGTTGCCTCCGGCTGCTGCGGTGTTGATGCTTAGTGTCCGTTCGATGGCGAATCGTTGCAGGCTGTGCGGGCCGCCCGCCTTGGGGCCCGTGCCCGACAAGCCTTGACCGCCGAAGGGCTGCACGCCGACGGTTGCGCCTATCATGGAGCGGTTGATATAAATGTTGCCGACCGGCAGGCGGCAGACCTGTTCGATGCGGGCATCGATGCGGCTTTGTAGCCCAAAAGTCAAACCCCAGCCGCTGGCGGCGATCCGCTCGAGCACCGCCTCGAAGTCGGTGGTGGGGTAGCGGACGACTTGCAATATCGGACCAAAAATCTCGGTTGCGAGTGCCTGATCGGCTGCGGCATAAGGCATTTCGAGAATCATGGGTTCGAAAAAATCGCTCTTGGCGAGTTGCGCCGGGGACAGTTCCAGTCGGTGAACGGCCGTGGCCAAGCGTGCCTGCTGCTTTACGAGCTCCCTGACACGGGCAACGGCGGCGGCATCGATGAGCGGGCCGATGTCGGTGTCGATGAGATCCTGTGGGCCGACGCGCCGCTCTTGCAGGGCGCCGAGCAATAAAACCACGACGCGGTCGGCGATCGATGCGTCGACGAACAGCACGCGCAGGGCACTGCAGCGTTGCCCGGCACTGCGGAAAGCGCTTTCAAGGACTGCATCGCAGACTTGCTCGGGCAGGGCCGTAGCATCGACGACCATGGCGTTGACCCCACCGGTTTCTGCGATCAGCGGCGCCAGTGCGCCCGGCCGGTCCGCTAGGGCTCGCGCGATGTGCCGGGCGGTCAGGGTGGATCCAGTAAATGCAACCCCATCTACGCCAGGATGTCCGATTAGCCGTTCGCCGTGATCGACGCTGGCTTCAATCAGTTGCAAGCAATCGGCGGGCAGACCAGCCGCATGAGCCTGCGCCACGGCCCATGCTGCGATCAGCGGCGTTTGTGGGGCTGGTTTGGCGGCAACGGTATTACCGGCGGCAAGCGCGGCGGCGATCTGGCCGACGAAAATCGCCAAAGGAAAATTCCATGGGCTGATGCAAGCCCAGACGCCGCGTCCATGCCAGGACAAGGTGTTTGATTCGCCGGCCGGGCCGGGCAGTATTTGCGGCAAGGCAAACAGCCGCTCGGCCTGGGTGGCATAGTAGCGCAGAAAATCTACCGTTTCGCGAATTTCGGCGAGCGCATCGGCATATGTTTTACGCGCTTCGTTGATCAGGAGGCTGAGTGCATCCGGTGTGCGATGTTCGAGCGCATCGGCCCAGTCGCGCAAGCATCGAGCGTGTTCGCCAGCGGGCCGCCGCGACCAGTCGGGAAAGCCGTTGCGCACCGATTGAACGGCCTCGTCGACCGGCAGGGGCACTGCCATATCTGCTGGCGCAGCCCGGCGGCTCATCGTCTGCGCCCACTGCTGAACCGTGCGCTGCATCAGATCGTGGCCCTGTGAGTTGCGCCGGTCGGCAAACAGCTCCGGCGGGTCGGGCAATTCGGCCGCTGGAGCATACAAGCGCTGCAGACAAATATCGTAGGGGTGTGTGGCCAGATCTTCCAGGGTGTTGGCCGGCATGTGCACGGCGCGCACAAAAGATGTGTTGGCGCCGTTTTCGAGCAGCCGTCGCACGAGGTAAGCCAAGGCATCTTGATAAGCGCCGATCGGCGTGTAGATACGGCAGGGCAGATCGCGCCATTGCGGATGTTTGCGAACCTGTTCGAGGAGCGCCTCGCCCATGCCGAAAAGGCGCTGTATTTCGAAGTCAAAACCGCTGTGCGCGGTGCCGTCTTCGGCGTAGGCCAGAACCGTAGCCAGCGTATGGGCGTTGTGCGTGGCGAGCATCGGATAAACCGCTGGTCGGGCGTCGAGCAGCCGCCGCGCGCAGGCGAGATAATTCAGATCGGTGCCGGCCTTGGTGGTAAATACCGGGTAGCTCGTCAGGCCGAGCTGCTGTGCGCGGGAGATTTCGCTGTCCCAGTAGGCGCCTTTGACGAGCCGGATCTGCAGGCGGCGGCCGCTGGTCCGCGCCACCTCGATCAGTTCGTCGACCAGGGGCAGCGCGCGACGCTGATAAGCCTGAACGGCAATACCAAGACCCTGCCAGGCGCGCACGCGCTCGTCTGGATGGCGGTCGAGCTGCTCTACGAGGCTCAGTAACACGTCGCTCGTCAGATGCAGGCGCTCGGACTCTTCGGCGTCGATGGTCAAGGGTATGTCGGCATGCGCCGCACGCTCGACCAGTTGCAGCAGCCGCGGCACGAGCTCGTCCAGGACACGCACGCGCTGGGTATCCTCGAAGCGCGGGTGCAGGGCCGACAGCTTGACCGAAATCGATGGCCGCAATGTCTGTGGCTTGGCCGGCAACGCATGCAGGGTGTCGATCGCCGCGCGATAGGCTGTGAAATAGCGGTCGGCGTCCGCCTGGGTGCGCGCTCCTTCGCCGAGCATGTCGAACGAATAGCTATCGACCGACCAGGTTTTCGGGAGATTGCGCAGCGCAGAGGGCAGATCCTGCCCGGCGATGAATTGTCGCCCGATCCGCGCAACACCGGCGCGCGCGGCTTTCTGGACATAACGATCGGCCAGCCGGCTCCACCAGCGCGGCTGCTCGGCATGGGCGGTTTCGACTTGCCTGCCGACGGCAAGTAACCGATCGAGCCAGCGCGCCGCGCCACCATGGCGCCCGGCATGCGCCGCCCAGTCGCCCTGGCTCAGTTTGTCGGCGAGCAGCCGGCCGGCCATCGGGCCGCCGCCGGTACGCAGTAAACTCTCCGCGAGTCGCATCAGGGCCAGGCCTTCGGCCGTGTCCAGCGGATAAAGCTGCATCAGCCCTTCGATAGTGTCGAGCCCGCAAGTTTGTTCGCGCAGTGCGGCAACCCAGTGTTTGGCGAGCTCGTAGGACCGGGCGTGGCAGGCCGTTGAGCCCAGAATGACATCGGCGGCGCGGCGCTGGCACGCGCCTTCCTCGACCAGTGGATGGTTCAGAACCGGATCGAGCTTACGCATTGGAACCTTCACGATGGTTGTTCGACGAGCCGCCCAGGGAATTCGCCAGGGCGATGTATTGGGCTGTCGAAACGTTTTCCGCGCGCCAGGTCAAGTCGATGCCGACGGCGTGTGCCTGGCTTTCCGAAACGAGCTCTGCGAGGGTATTGCGCAGCATTTTGCGACGCTGGGAAAAGGCTCCGGCCACCAGGCGGCGGAAAACCGCCGGATACAACAGAGTGCGGCGTGCCGCCGGTATCGGGGTCATGCGGACGATGGCCGACATGACGCGCGGCGGCGGTTCGAACGCCTCGGGCGGCACGTCGAACAGCCATTCGATGTCGTAGCAGGCGCCGAGCATGACGGTCAGCCGCCCGAAATCTTTACTGCCCGGCGTGGCGGCCAGTCGGTCGACGACTTCTTTTTGCAGCATGAAGTGCTGGTCTTGTACATGATCGAGATGCTCGGCCAGATGAAAAAGCAGCGGCGACGAAATGTTGTACGGCAGATTGCCGATGATGCGTAATGGCTTGGGCAGTTGCGCAAAATCGAACGCCAGGGCGTCGGCCTCATAGACGACGAGCTTGTCTGCCTGCGAAATATGCCTGAGCCGTGCGGCTAGGTCGCGGTCGATTTCGACGGCGTGCAGGCGCTCGACATGGGGCAGCACGACCCGGGTCAGCGCGCCCAGCCCGGGACCGATTTCGACCATCGCGTCGCCCGGTCGCGGCCCGATCGCCTGCACGATCCCGCCGAGCACGCCCTGATCCACTAGAAAGTGTTGCCCAAAACGTTTACGGGCACGGTGTTCAGCCATGCCGAGCGGCCTGTTTGCGAACCATCGCGCGCGCCATGTCCACGGCCGCCCGCAGGCTGCCGGCCTGCGCCCGCCCTGTGCCAGCCAAGTCGAGCGCTGTTCCGTGGTCGACCGAGGTGCGGATGAACGGCAGACCCAGCGTGATGTTCACGCCTGCGCCGAAGCCGGCGTACTTCAAGACCGGAAGGCCCTGATCGTGGTACATCGCCAGGACGGCGTCGGCATTTTGCAGATACTTGGGCTGAAACACTGTGTCCGCCGGGTAGGGGCCACTGACCGCATGGCCTTGTGCCTGAAAAGCACGCACGACGGGCTCGATGATCTCGATTTCCTCACGGCCGAGGTGGCCGCCTTCGCCGGCGTGCGGGTTCAGGCCGGTGACGAGGACCCGGGGCTTGCTGTGGCCGAACTTCGACTGCAGATCGTTCAGTAACACTTGCAAGGTCCGGCGCAGCCCTGCCGGCGTTATGTGCGCGGCGACCTGCGCCAGCGGCAGATGGGTCGTGGCCAGCGCCACGCGCATCGCCGGGCAGGCGAGCATCATGACGACCGTGGCAGTGGCGGTTTTTTCCGCCAGGTACTCGGTATGCCCGGAAAACGCCATGCCGCTGTCCGCGATCACCGACTTTTGAAGCGGCGCGGTCACCATCCCGGCATACTCGCCTGTCTGGCAACCATCGATGGCGCGGTCGAGCATTTGCAAAACATACGCGGCGTTCGCTGTGTCCAGCCGACCGGGAGTGGCTGGCGCGCGCAATACAGTGGCGTCGATCCGGACGCCGTCCAGCCACGCCCCCCCCAGGCCGAGCAGCAGCGCGCGCGCGCGCAGCAGACCAGGGTCCCCGGTCAGGGCCAGCTCGGTCAGCCATCCTTCTTCGTGCGCCTGCTGGGCAAGCATGAGGCTGATATCGGGGCCGATGCCGGCCGGCTCGCCGGTCGTGATGACCAGCGGTCTGTGCTTTCCGGTCATCGGTTTCGCCACGACTCAGCTCCCATCCAGACGAATTTCGACATAAGTGCGGTCGCGTAGCTGCCGCAGCCAGTCCTGGAATGCTTCCTCGGCTTTGCGCTCGCGAATCGCCAGCCGGATGGCTTGCCGCTGCCGCTCGATCGACGGTGTGGTGGTGCGGCGTTCGATAACCTGAATGATGTGCAGGCCGTACTGGCTTTCGACGATCGGGCTGATCTGGCCTGACGGCAGCGCGTCCATCGCCCGCTCGAACTCGGGTACGGTGTCGCCAGGATAAAGCCAGCCGAGGTCGCCGCCTTTTTGCGCCGTGCTGTCCGACGAGTACTGCCGCGCCATGTCGGCGAAGCTGGACGCCTGGTTTTCCAGTCGTTCGCGCACGATGTTCAGCCGCCGTCGTGCTTCGACTTCCGGCAGGATTTCCGATGGCCGGATGAGGATATGTCGGGCATGTGTCTGCGTAACGGGACGGTTGGTCAGTCCGCTGGCATTTTTCTTGGCCAGTACTTTCAATATGTGAAAACCGTTCGGACTTTTGACCAGCACCGCCTGGCCGGGTTCGAGCGCCTGGACGGCATCGACGAATAGCTGCGGCAAACGTTCCGCCGGCCGCAGTCCCAGTTCGCCGCCTTTGAGCGCTTCCGGTGCTGCCGAGTTGGCAGCCGCCAGGCGCGCGAAATCCGCCCCCTGACGGACCTGCGCCAGCAGCGCTTCCGCCTTGCGGCGCGCTTCGTCGGTGACGGTTGGCGCCGCGTTCTCCGAGGTGCGGATTAGGATTTGCCCCAGATTCCATTCCTGCGAGCTGCCACCGCCAGCCTTTTGCTGCGTGATGAAATCGTCGATTTCGCTTTCCGACACTTGCACCTTGCTGTCCACTTCGCGCTCGCGCAGGCGCGTGAGCAGCATCTCGTCGCGCAGTTCGCTGCGGAAACGATTGACGTTGATGCCTTCGTCTGCGAGCTTTTGCCGGAATTCTTCCTGACTCATGGCGTTTTGCTGGGCGATGCGGCTGATGGTTTTTTCGATCTGTGCGTCCTCGATCCGCAGGCCGGACTCCTTGGCCAGCTGCAACTGTGCGTGGTCGATGATCAAACGCTCCAGGACTTGACGCTCCAACTGATCGGCGGCGGGCAGGGGAACGTTCTGCTTTTCCAGTTGGCGCCTGATGAGTCTTAGCTGTTGATTGAGCTCGCTGCGCGTGATGAGGTCGATGTTGACGATGGCCACGATCGAGTCGACCGGCACTATACCGTTTTTAGCGGGCAGGGTTTGCAGTTGTGGTGTCAGCCTGCCCATACTTTTATAAATGGAGCCCGCCGGCGGGGCCGGATCGGATGGTGGCAGACTTAGGCTCTGCGCGGAAGACGCCACGGCCCACGCTGACGATAGACCGGCTAGGCAAAATCTATGTCTATGCAAAAACTGCTTCATGTCATTCGTAATCCATAAAAACCGACGGTTTGGCCGCAGCTGGTGTGCCCGGCAGGTAACCCGGTACATTGCGTTTGAGCAGATCCAATGGGTTGGAGCCGATGTTGCCGAAGCCATTTAATTGTAATTGAACGAACAGCGATGTATTACTGGTTCCGGTCGATGTGGCGAATTGCTGGCCGACGCCCCGCACCACCCAGCAACCGCCGTTGTACTCGATGCCTCCCAGGCTTTCGATCAGGCGGTTTTCGCGAATTGAATAGTTGAACCGGCCGACCGCCGAGATTTTCGGGGCGAGCGGCCATTGTCCGGAAATGTCAAACTGATCAAGCGCATCGCGGGTGTATCGATAGTTGACGTTCAGCAAACGGCTGGTCGACGGGCGATAGCGGATGCCGAGATTGGAGCGCGACAGTTGCCGGCTTTCGGCCCCGACCTGAATGGCGCCGTCGACTGTCAGTCCGGGTCGGACTGCCCCTGACACGGCGGCCAGAAAATCGGACAGGCTGCGGTCGTTGGTCGTCGGTTGGCCTGGAATGACAAGACGCGTTTCGGTGAAATTGTAGCGTTGGCCGACGGCGAAGCGCAGTCTTTCGATGCCCGTGCCTTCGTCGATCAGCCGCGACACGGCCGCCGCCGTCAACTGATTCGCATCGCCCACCCGGTCCAGACCGCTGTAGCGGTTTTCCGCGAAAATCTGCGCAAAGTTGAAGTCGGTCGCTGCGGTATCGAACAGCGGCTGCTGGTTTTGTTCGCGATACGGGGCGTACAAATAATACAGGCGTGGCTCGAGCGTTTGCAAAAACGAACGGCCCAAAAACCGCGTGGGACGCTCCAAAGTGACTTTGGCGTCCAGCGATGCGATCGGAATGCTGCTCGACTGCCGGGTATTTTGACCCGGATCGACGTGGTTCAGGTCGTAGCTGACGGCCTGCAGGCTCAGCCGTGGTGTGATGCTGAACGCCGGCGTCAGCAACGGATAGGAAATGCTCGGCCGCATGGCGATCCTCTGGCCTTGCACCAGCGTCGGATGCGAAAATCCCGAGACTTCAGCCGTGACGTTCAGATCAGCACCCGCCACGTCGAGCTTCTGGCCGTTGAACAATAGCTGCGGCAGCCGGTCGTAGGGCGGCGTGATCAGCGCGGCGGGATCCTGCAAGGTTTGGTAGCGCGTTATCCGGCCGGTCAGCGTGTAGTCGGGCCGCGCATAGCTCAGGAAAAAATCGCGCGGCAGCGAGCGCTGCGAAGCGGCCGCCAGTGTGCGCGAAAAGTCGACGAAATATTGGTCGTCGGATACTTTGTTGATGTTCCAGCCGCCGTATAAACCCTTGCCGTTGTTATAGGTATGGATGGCGAGCATCGAATAACGGTTGGAATTGGTTTGCCGGTCGCCGTCGAGCCGTTCGAAACGGAAGTCGCCAAAAAACGTTGGTTCGAGGTAACGTGCGATGCCGCCATATTGCAGACCGCGTTTGGATACCAGCCGTGTATTGACGACCAGGTCGCGGTTTGGCGCGATATCCAGGTAATATGGCTGCAAGAGCTCGGCGCCGCCGCGCGAGGTGACACCGAACGAGGGGGATAGCAGACCACTTTTGCGCTTGTCTGTCAACGGGAAGCTCAGGATCGGCGACGCCAGAATCGGCACCTGCTTGAAATAGACCCGGCCATCGTGCGCCACACCTTCTTCCCTTGTGCCGTCGAGCTCCAGCGTGTCGGCGCGAATGTACCAGTCGGCATTCTCGGCATTCGGCGCATCGCAGGTCGTGTAATTCGGGTTTTGCATCTTCAGGCGTTCCGAGCCTTCGAAGTCGATCCGCTCCGCCTTGCCGTGCCCATTGATGTCTTTCAAATAATACGTCGGCTGATCGAAAGTGCCTTCGTAGCTGCTGAGTTTCATGCGCAAGCTCGGTCCCGTCATCAGCAAGCCACCGCGACTGGTCCGGACGTTGCCACTGGCGCGTACTTCGTCGGCCGGAGCGTCGTAAATGATGACGTCGGCTTTCAATGTCGAGCCAGCTTTACGCACCTCGGCATTGCCTTTCATGACGGTTTCCGAATCACTCGTGCCGGAAATCGTGTCGGCCGATAAAAACGCCGGCAGCTCGGCGCCATCGTCGTTGCGCCGTTCGATCAGCTCGGTCTGCAAACGCAGCGTCAATGCCTCCTGCGCGGCGGCGACCATAGGCCGGATCGCTGCGGACAGCAGACCGAACAGGCCCGCATAACGGAAAGCATGGCGAAACAGAACCGAAGTAAATGACAAGGGGCGGATGAGAATCGAATCGAATAAGCCACTATTATAGAAGCTTGCGCCATTTGACATCGAACCATGCAACATTCACCCGACATCCGCCGCGCCGCGCTGCACGACTGGCTGAGCGAGCAGCCGGCTTTGCGGGCCGATCCGTCGACCCTGACAATGGTCGCCGGCGACGCCAGCTTTCGCCGCTATTTCCGCGTGCAAACTAATTTATCGCAGCACGCCTCGCTGATTTTGATGGATGCGCCGCCGCCGGTGGAAGACATTCGACCCTTCGTGCAAGTCGCCGAGTTGCTGGCCGCGACCGGCGTCAGCGTGCCGCAGGTGCTGGTCAGCGATGCCGATCAGGGGTTTCTGGCGCTGTCCGACCTGGGCGACCGGACGTATGCCACTCGCCTGAACTCCGAGACTGCCGACGACATGTACCGCCTGGCGGGCAGTGCACTGCTGCGCATGCAAACGGCGCTGATGCCTGCAGCCTGCGGCTTGCCTGCGTACGATGCCGTGAGGCTCGGCGCGGAAATGCAGCTCTTCGTCGACTGGTATGTGAACCGGCACCTCGAAACCGCGCTGACCGCTGCCGAGCGACCGGCGCTGCAGACGGTATTCGATCTGCTGACCGCCGATGCGCTGGCCCAGCCACAGGTCTTCGTGCACCGCGACTACCATAGCCGCAACCTGATGGTGCTCGACGCCCCCGCCGTTACGCCCGGCATACTCGATTTTCAGGACGCCGTGATCGGCCCGTTGACCTACGATCTCGTATCGCTGCTGCGCGATGCCTATGTCGAGTGGCCCGATGAGCAGGTGCTCGACTGGGCGATCCGTTATTGGGAAAAAGCACGCGCCCAGGGCTTGCCGGTGCCTGCCGACGCCAGCGAGTTTTTCCGGCAGTTCGAATGGATGGGTTTGCAGCGGCATTTGAAGGTGTTGGGCATTTTTGCGCGTTTGCATTACCGCGACGGCAAATCCGCTTATCTGAACGATCTGCCACGGGTGCTCGGTTACGCCCGTCGCGTGGCCGAGCGTTTTTCGGTGTTCAAGCCACTGGCCCGGCTGTTCGAGCGATTGGACGGGCAGACGGCCCAGGTCGCTTATACCTTTTGACGTGCCGGTGAATCCCCCCATGCAGGCCATGATCCTGGCCGCTGGTCGCGGCGAACGCATGCGGCCGCTGACCGATACCTGCCCAAAACCGCTTTTGCAGGCCGGTGGACGATCCTTGCTCGAATGGCATCTGGCGGCGCTTGCCACGGCGGGGTTCCATGAGGTGGTCATCAATCATGCCTATCTCGGCGAGGCGATCGAAGCCGCCATCGGCGACGGGCGGCGCTGGGGTTTGCGCATCCGCTATGCGGCCGAGCCGGCGGCCCTGGAAACGGCCGGCGGCATCGCTACGGCCCAGCCCTGGCTGGGCGACTCGCCCGACGCTCCATTTTTGGTCGTCAATGGTGATGTGTTCAGCGACTGGGATCGTCGGCAGGCGTTCGCGTTTGCGGAGATGCTCTCGACCACTGGGGCCGATGCCCAGCTCGTGCTGGTCGCCAACCCGGCACACCACCCGATGGGCGACTTCTGGCTGAACGCGACAGGGCGCATTGTCACCGACGCTGCCGATTCGCCCGCTCGCCGTGGAACATTCGCCGGCATCGGTGTTTATCGCCCGAGCCTGTTCGCCGGGCTCGCCATCGGCCAGGCAGCTCCCTTGGCATCCCTGTTGAGGGAGGCGATTGGCCGGCAAAGCGTCCTGGGCTGCTGGTATGATGGTTTATGGATGGATATTGGCACGCCAGAGCGTTTGAACGATCTTAATCTGCTACTGAAAGTATCTCGATGAACGAATCCTTGCAGCAACAGCGGCGCCGGCGGTTAGCCGATGCTGTCGCCGAGACGGGCGGCGGTATCGCGGTGATCTCGACCGGTCCGGAAGTCATGCGTAACCGCGACAGCGATTACCCGTATCGGTCCGACAGTTATTTTTATTATCTGACGGCGTTTCCCGAACCCGAGGCCTGCGTGGTGGTTATTGCCGCCGACGGCGACAGGCCGGCGCGCAGCGTGCTGTTCTGCCGCCCGAAGAATCCGGAACGCGAAATCTGGGACGGTTTTCGCCATGGACCGGACGCCGTGTGTGCGCGCTTCGGTTTCGACGCAGCCTATGCGATCGACGAGCTCGATGCAAAAATGCCCGAGCTGCTGGCCGATCAGCCGGCCATCCATTATCTGCTGGGCTACGATGGCGCGCTCGACGAGCGCGTGCGCTGCTGGCTGAAGGCCGTGCGTGCGAAAGCCCGCAGCGGCGTCGGCGCCCCCGTGCGGCTCCACGATGCCGCCGTGTTGCTCGACGAGTTCCGTCTGTTCAAAGACAAGGTCGAGCTCAACACCATGCGCCGTGCCGCCGACATCAGCGCTCAGGCGCACCGCCGGATCATGCAGGTCGCCGCGCCCGGCCGTCACGAATACGAAATCGAAGCTGAACTGCTCTATTATTTCCGTAAAAAAGGCGCTGCCGGGCCCGCTTATGGTTCGATCGTCGCGGCGGGCGCCAACGCCTGCGTGCTGCATTACCGGGCGAATGATCAGTTGCTGCACGCCGGCGATCTGTTGCTCGTCGATGCCGGCTGCGAGCTCGACGGCTATGCGTCCGACATCACCCGAACGATTCCGATCAGCGGGCAGTTTTCCGACGTGCAAGCCGATATCTATGAGATCGTGCTGGCCGCCCAACAGGCCGCGATCGCCGCGATCCGTCCTGGTGCCGCGTTCAACGACGCCCACGACGCGGCCTTACGGATGCTGGCGCAAGGCCTGCTCGAGCTGGGGGTGTGTACCGGCAGTGTCGACGACGTGATCGAGTCGGAGGCCTACAAACCGTTTTACATGCACCGCACCAGTCACTGGCTGGGCATGGACGTCCATGATTGTGGCCGTTATCAGGAAACGGCCGAGCCGGGGGCGAGTGCAGCCGGCGCATCTTCGCGGCGGCTGCAGCCGGGCATGGTGCTGACGGTCGAACCGGGGCTATATATCCGACCTGCCGACGACATTCCGCGCGCGTACTGGAACATCGGCGTGCGGATCGAAGACGATATTGCCGTGACGCCGGATGGCTGTGAAGTGCTCAGTGCCTATGCACCCAAAGACCGCTTGGAAATCGAAGCCCTGATGCGTGACGCCCGCACCGCCAGTTCTGCCACGAAATGATCGGGCCGGCTGATCCGTTCGACGTGCTGATCGTTGGGGCGGGGCCGGCGGGTTTGACGATGGCGGCCCTGCTGGCCGAGCGTTTCGGCGCGGCGGCTCACCGGGTCGGACTGCTCGACACCCGCCCGCAGCCAGCCGGCATCCGCGATCCACGGGTCTTGGCCCTGTCCGAGGCCAGTCGTATGCGTTTGCTGCGGTTCGGTTTTCCAGGCAATGCCCATGCGATTCGGCATATCCATGTGTCGGAAGCCGGCGGCTTGGGACGGGTATGGATCGATGCCGCCGAGTTTGCCAAGCCCGCGCTTGGCTGGACCGTGCCTTACGACGATTTGCAGCGCGCTTTGCAGGCGGTGGTCGATGACAGCGGGGTCCGGCAACTGACCGGCGCGGTCGCGCATCGTACGCCGACCGATGCCGCTATCGAGCTTCGTTTGGCCGATGGCCGCATACTACATACTCATTTGCATATCGATGCCGAAGGCGGGCGGCATGGCCAGGCGCTGCCGCACGACACCCAGCGCGATTATGGCCAGTCGGCGCTGATCGCGACTATTTTTGCAAGACCGGTCACTGGTGACACGGTCGATGCGCACACCGCATTCGAACGCTTTACGACGGAAGGACCATTGGCTTTACTGCCCATGAGCCATGAGGCGCCCGTACCGGACGGCGCCCAGGCTTACTCGGTCGTCTGGTGCGGGTCGGCTGAATCGACCGCGCACCGCCGGATGCTAGCGGACCCCGATTTCCTGCAGGCGATTGGTGGTCTCATGGCTGGCCGCGTCGTGCCATTGGCCGTTCTGCCGGGCCGCCAGGTTTTTCCGCTGGGCCTGAACCTGCGCCGGGCGTTGACCGGGTGGCGTTACGCCGCGATTGGCAATGCCGCGCAGATTCTGCATCCGGTGGCCGGTCAGGGGCTCAATCTCGGGCTACGTGACGCTCAGGCGCTGGCGGATCGTCTGCGGCCGGGCCTTACATCGCAGCCCGGTTGCTTGGCGGCGCTGTTGACTGACTACGCCCGCAGCCGCCGTGGCGATCGCAGCGCCATCGTCGGCCTGACCGACGCGATGGCCAGAACATTCGTATCGGGAAGTCTTTTGCCGGCTTTCGCCCGACGATTCGCGCTGCCTCTGCTCGAAGGCTTGCCAAGCGCCCGACGTGCCCTTGCGGCTAGATTATTATTCGGTGCTTGAGTTTTTAAAATTATGGATCGAATGCCAACCAGATTTTCTCAGCCATCCGACGAGGCGCCGTCAGCCGAACATTGGCGGTTGCTGACGCACCACGCCGCTCGGCTTCGAGGCTGGACGCCCAGCGACTGGTTGCACTACCGTACACGTCCCGACGCGCCGAATGCCGTTTTGCAAGCCGGCGGTTTGCGGCTCGATCACACCCGCCAAAAAATCGATGCCGCCGCTTGGCAGGCTTTGCAGGCACTGGCTGCGGCGTCGCCAATCGCCCGCTGGCGGGCGGCCATGTTTGCCGGCGAGCCGTTGAACAGCACCGAGGGACGGGCCGTCAAGCATTGGGAATGGCGCGGCGCCATACCCGGCGCAGCCGTGGCCGCAACGGTGGCACGGCTGACCGCCTGGATGGCGCGTTTGCAAAGCGGCGAGTTTTTATTGTCGGGTGGCGACAAACCGCAGGCCGTCATTCATCTGGGCATCGGGGGTTCCTACCTCGGCCCGTTGTTGGTCGCCGAGGCGATCGCCTATTGCCCGGACCGGCGGACCGGCTTGCCTGTGCATTTCGTGGCGAACGTCGATGCTCACGAGTTGCAAAGCGTTTTGCAAACGCTCGATCCTCACACCACGCTGGTCACGATCGCGTCCAAAACTTTCGGGACCCGTGAAACCATGCGCAATGCGCAGTCCATTCTCGAGTGGATGGCGGCGCACGGGGTCGCGGCGCCGCTCGCGCATTGCGTTGCATTGACGGCCGCTGCCGACCGGGCATTGTCCTGGGGGGTGCCGGCCTCGCAGATATTCACGTTCGACGACAGTGTCGGCGGGCGTTTCTCGATTTGGAGTCCGGTCGGCTTACCCGCCCGGATCGCTCTGGGCGAGCTTCGCTGGCAGGAGTTACTGCGCGGCGCCCGCGCCGCCGATGCGCATTTCTGCGACGCCGCCTTGCCCGACAATCTACCCGTCGTGCTGGCGCTGCTCGACGTCTGGAATCACAGCATCTGCGGTTTACCGGCGCGCATCGTCGCGCCCTACGATGCGCGCTTGCGCTGGCTCGTCGGATATTTGCAGCAGTTGGAAATGGAAAGCCTGGGCAAACGTCTCGATCTGAATGGACGGGTCGCCGTTCATGCAGCCTGTCCGATGATCTGGGGGGAGCCCGGCACCAACGGTCAGCACGCCTACTTTCAATGGTTGCATCAGGCCGACCGCCCGGTCGCCGTCGAAATGCTGATGGTGGCGCGCAGTTCTCACGCGTTCGACGAACATCAAAACATTTTATTGGCCAATGTGCTGGCCCAGGCCGATGCCTTGGCCTATGGTCGCCGTGCCGAGCGCGGCCCGGACGGAGCCGACGACTATCTCGCCGCCTGGAAAGACTTGCCCGGCGGTCAGCCGGTCAGCTTGTGGGGGATGCCCGTGCTCGACGCTTATCACCTCGGGTTCCTGCTGGCCGTCTACGAGCACAAAATGGTCTGTCTGGGTGCGCTTTGGAATATCAATCCTTTCGATCAGTTCGGGGTCGAACTGGGCAAAGTCATGGCGAGCGATGTTGAGCGTCTTCTCACCCAAGGTCCGGCATCCACCACGTCCGCTGATATGGCTGCGACTTTGGATTGGCTCGATGTATGCCGCAGCCGCTGATTCCGTCATGCCCGTCGAAGGTCCCCGTCGATTGGCTGGCGATCGAATCCGTTCAGCAACGTTTTCGCGAGCCGCGGCCTTGGCGGCCTGAAACCGTCGAGCCACGAATTTTCGAGGCGCCGCCGGTCGCCGCTGCCGTGCTGATGCTACTGATTCCGCATGCGGACGGACCGCGTATTTTGTTGACCGAGCGGACCGCGCATCTGCGCCAGCATCCCGGACAGATCAGTTTTCCGGGCGGTCGCCACGAACCGCACGATGTCGATGCGGTTGCCACGGCTGTGCGCGAAACCCGGGAAGAAGTCGGCATCGACCCGACTTTGGTCGAGGTGTTCGGCACATTGCCGCCTTACCTGACAGCCAGTAATTTCGCGGTAACGCCCGTTGTCGCCCGGCTGCAAACGGCGGTTGATGGCGCGGCCACCCGCTTCGCTGCCGATGCCCGCGAGGTACAGCGCCTGATCGTCGCTCCTGTGCGCGAACTGCTCGACCCCGATCGGTATGTTCGGCAAATGATCGTGACTTCGCAGGGCCAACGCTCTGTTTGGGTGATCACCTATACCGACGCGGCTGGCGCCTCGCACCGCATCTGGGGTGCGACCGCAGCGATGCTACGCAACTTTTATCGGTTTCTGAAAGGCTGACCGTGGGGTTTTTGTCATTGCTGCTGGCCTTGCTGCTCGAACAAATCCGGCCTTTGCACCGCGACCAGCCTTTACGGCATGCAATTGATGCTACCAGCGGCTGGGCGGATCGGTTTCTCCACGCCGCCGACCAGCCCGTGTTCGGGATCATGGCCTGGGTGGCCGTGGCCGGCGGCTGGTCTTTGCTCACATGGACCATCTGGTGGCTGGCGCGCAGTTTGATCGGCGAGCTTGGCGGACTCGTTTCGATCGGCGCGCTTTACCTGACTTTGGGTTTCCGCCAGTTCGGTCGGCGTTTCACGGATATTCAAGTGGCGCTCAGCCAAAACCGTCTCGAGCAGGCGCGTAACATTCTGCAAAGCTGGAAACAGCAGACCGAGCCCAGTTTTCAAGCGAGTCGCCTGAGCCGTGAGGATGTCGTGCGCGTTTGCGTCGAGCACGCCTTGGACTTGTCGTATCGGCACGTTTTCGCCGTCATGTTCTGGTTTCTCGTGCTGCCCGGCCCGATGGGCGCCGTGCTATACCGCGTGGCCGACTACCTGAGCCGCATCTGGAACGATCCACGCCATCAGGGCTGGATATTCGGAACGGTCGCGGTGCGGTTGCAACGCGCGCTGGACTGGCTACCTGCGCGTCTGACGGCCCTGAGCTTCGCCGCCGCCGGTAATTTCGATGATGCGAGCATGCTCTGGCGTCAATACACCCGACGGCCAACCGGGAAATCCCCTCGCGGGGTACTGGTCGCGGTGGGGCTGGGTGCGCTTGGCGTGCGCTTCGATAGCGACACGGCGGCTGCCGATGTTACGACGGTGGACAGCGGGGCGGGGCTCGTGGTCGACACGACGCTGCTGGCGACAGCCGTTGGTTTGATATGGCGCAGCCTGATGATCTGGATGGGGCTGTTGCTGCTGATCACCGTGGCTGGTCTCATCCGTTAGATGCAACTCAACTGCCACCAAACCAGTTGTAGCCTTGGTTCTCCCAAAACCCGCCCGGATAGTCATTCGTGACGTACAGCTCGGTGATGTACTTCGGATTTTTATAGCCGAGCTTGGTCGGCATCCGCAGCTTCATCGGAAACCCGTACTCGCGCGGCAGCACCTGGTCATCGTAGGTCAGCGTCAACAAAGTTTGCGCGTGCAAGGCCGTCGGCATGTCGATACTGGTGTGATAGTCGTCCGCGCATTTAAAGCCGATATATTTTGCCGTGGTATCGGCGCCGATGCGCTGCAAAAAGTCGCTGAAGCGCACGCCGCCCCATTTGCCGATGGCGCTCCAGCCTTCCACGCAGATGTGTCGGGTGATCTGATCGGTTTGCGGCAACGCGCGCAGCGCCGTCAGCGACCAGGGGTTTTTGTCGCGAATCAGGCCGCCTAGCTGTAGGTGATAAGTGTCCGCTGGCACATCCCGAATCTCGCTGGCGCCATAATACGCATTGAACGGGAATGGCCGCGTGATCATCGACGCCGGGTAAGTCGGCGCCAGATTATTCGGATCGAAGATTCCCGCTTGCACGCGGTCGTTGAAACGCGAAACCGCCATCAAAAATTTTTGCACCGACGCATCGTTCGTCAGGCTACAGCCGGTAAGCAGGGACAAACCGCCGAGCGTCAAGGCTTTACCCATGAACAGCCGCCGGGTCGGCAGGGACAGTTCGCGTTCGGCATCCCGCAAAATGTCGGCTTTGTGGGCAAGGAATCGGCGGTGAGGTTTTTGCATGTCGGGCCTCAGATGGTGTCGAAAGGTATTATAGGCGCGGTCGGTCGATGGCGACCGGTTAACGACCCCGGACCATCGTCAGCAAAGTCCGCGGCACCAGGGCGACCATGAACACATGCACCGCGATGAAGGCGACCAGCCCGGCCATCGCGAAAAAATGCACACGGCGCGCTACTTCGTAGTCGCCCATTAAACCGCGCAGCCCGGGAAACTGAACCGGCTTCCAGAGAACGAGGCCTGACAGCACCAGAACGATCAGTAACCCCATGACGCCAAGGTAAAACAGTTTTTGCACGGCGTTGTAGCGACGAAGGTCCGCATGCGTTAACTGCCCGCCCAGCGCAGCCCGCAGATCGTGGATGACTTCGGTGGGCCGCACCGGCCAGAAGCGCTTCTTCAGACGTCCGCTGAAAACATTCAGACTCAGGTAAACGAGTCCGTTGACGAACAAGACCCACATGGCGGCGAAATGCCACTGCAGCGCACCGCCCAGCCAACCGCCCAGGGTCACGTCAGCCGGGAAGCGAAATGGAAAAAACGGCGACGCGTTATAAATCCGCCAACCGCTCAGCAGCATGACGATCACGGCAATCGCATTGAGCCAATGCGTCAGGCGTACCCAGCGTGGATGAATCAGATCAGTTCGGGACATGAGGCTGGCTTTCGAGAGATTGAGCGGGGTTTAGTATCGGATGGCTCGCCGGGTGGACCAAGCGCAGGCGGACGTCGCCGCCGACGAGCACCACCTCGATCGGCGTGAATGTCAAACGCGCCTCGCCCAGTTGCAGCAAACCCGGCATTTGTGCCATGCCCAGGCCACGACTGAGCAGGCGCGGCGCCTGATAAATCAGCAATTCATCCACTAGGCCGGCATCGAGCAGGGCGCCGTTCAAACCCTGTCCGCCCTCGACGTGCAGCTCGTTGATGCCGTTTTCGCCCAGCCGCCGCATTAGTGCGAACAAATCGACTCGCTTCGGGTTACTCGCTGCGGGTACCGCCAGACACCGCACGCCGGCTGCGGCGAGCTGTGCGCTGCGTTGCTGAGCCGCCGCATCGAGCCGCCCATGTACGACCCAGGCCGGCGTCTGCTGCAGAATCGCCGCTTCCCCTGAAATGTGCAACTGTCCGTCGACGATGATTTTCAGCGGCTGACGCGGAGTTTGCACCGCCCGCACCGACAGCCGCGGGTCGTCAGTACGAACGGTGCCACTACCGGTCAATAAGGCGCAGGCCCGTGCCCGCCACCGATGGCCGTCGTCCCGTGCGGCGGGGCCGGTTATCCATTGGCTCGACCCATCCGGCAAAGCTGTGAAACCGTCCAGGCTGATGGCGGCTTTGAGGCGTACCCACGGCCGGCCGCGCGTCATCCGCGAAATGAAGCCGGGGTTCAAGCTGGCGGCTTCGCCAGCCTGCAGACCGACATCGACCGGGATGCCAGCCGCTCGCAGCCGTGCGACGCCGCTACCCGCCACGCGGGGATCGGGGTCCTGCATGGCGACGACGACGCGGGCCACCCCCGCCGTGATCAGGGCATCCGCGCAGGGTGGCGTCCGGCCATGATGACTGCAGGGCTCCAGCGTCACATAAGCGGTCGCGTCGCGCGCCTGCGAACCGGCGGCGTGCAAGGCCAGCACTTCGGCGTGCGGCTCGCCAGCCGCGCGGTGAAACCCTTCGCCGATGAGCGTACCGTCCGCGCGTGCGAGCACACAACCGACCCGGGGATTCGGCGTTGTCGTGTATAAGCCCTGCGCCGCCAGGGCCAGTGCCCGTTGCATCCACTGCCGATCCGAGTCGGAAAACACGCTACTCACCGCCGGCTTGTGCTTGGTGACACTCGAAATGTCGGTGTCGTTTCATATGGGTTCCGCCATGCAGGGGGCCGGATGCTTTTTCGAGCGAGGAAGAGCGCCCCGCTCGGTGCGAACAGCTCAGCCGCATGGCGAAAAATCATGCATGATGCACTATGAAGGCTGCGCCCGCTCATTTTCCCCAGACATCGGCGATCCGCCGGTCGCGGCCGCAACCTGTGCGGTAGGCATGATAATGCACCGGATTTTTTCTGGCGTAGTCCTGGTGATAGGCTTCGGCTTTATAAAACGGCGCGGCTGGAATGATTTCGGTGTGGATGTGTTTGAATTTACCGGTTTTCAATAAAGCGTCGCGACTCGCGAAGGCCGCTTTTTTCTGTTCGTCATCGCCGTAAAAAATCACCGTTCGATATTCATTGCCTTTATCGCAAAACTGCTGATCCTTGACCGTTGGGTCGATGTGGTGCCAGTAATAATCCAATACTTGTGCATAGCTGAGCCTAGCGGTGTCATAGCTGACTTTGACCGCTTCGGCATGGCCTGTATTGCCCCGGCTGACCTGTTCATAGGTCGGGTTCGCCACCGTCCCGCCTGCGTAACCGGATTCTGCCGCAAGCACACCCGGCAATTTCTCGAAATCGTATTCCATGCTCCAGAAACAACCGCCGGCGAACACCGCAGTGGCGGTCGCGGCCATGGCTGCCGGGCTGAATGACAGCGCGGCCAGACTGCTCAAAACCAAGATCGAAAGACGTTTCATTGCCGCACCTCGGGAAGTTTGTTGCCGTCCGGCACGAAAGCCAGGGCCAGGCCATTATTGCAATACCGCAAGCCGGTCGGCTGCGGTCCGTCTTTAAAGATATGGCCCTGATGGCCGCCGCAGTTCGAGCAATGGTATTCGGTGCGCGGCACGCCTATCTTATAATCGGTTTTGGTGTCGAGCGCGGCGGGTAGGGCATCGAAAAAGCTGGGCCAGCCGGTGCCGCTATCGTATTTTGTCGTGCTTTTGAACAAAGCCTGATTGCAGGCTGCGCAGACGAACGTGCCGACCCGTTTTTCCTGGTTCAACGGGCTCGATCCCGGCGCCTCGGTTGCTTCTTCGAAGAGCACGGCGTACTGCGCCCTCGAAACGATGGCGAGCCATTGATGGCGAGTTTTCTGGATATACGATTTTTTCGCCATCGCCTGCCGCAGCGGCGCGCCTGCGAGCAAACCGGCTGTTAGCAAGGACGACAATACCTGTCTTCTGTTCATACCCGGTTCCTTTGAACGTTCAGCTCGTGGGGCGCTGCGTCTTCAGCATTTCATTGATGACATCGGCGAATGCTTCCACCTCTTCGAAGCGGTGATACACCGACGCGAAACGAATATAAGCTACTTCATCCAGAAGCTTCAACTCCAGCATGACCATTTCGCCGACGATCGCCGCCGATACTTCGCGCTGGCCACCAGCCAGCAGCTTATCTTCGATGCGGGCTATCGCTTCATCGACCGCCTGCGCGGCAACCGGGCGTTTGCGCAGCGCGAGCATCAGGCTGGCGCGCAGCTTGTGGCGTTCGTAATCGACCCGGCTGCCGTTTTTTTTGACTATTGCGGGCAGTTGAAGTTCAACCCGTTCGTAAGTCGTGAACCGTTTTTGGCAAGTAGTGCACTGCCGCCGCCGCCGGATCAGGTCGCCTTCTTCCGGGGTGCGCGAGTCGATGACCTGCGTATCGACGTGCTGACAAAACGGGCAGCGCATCGGCGCCGCTCAGCGATAAACCGGAAACCGCGTCGTTAATAGGCCGACTCGGCGCCGTACGTCTTCGATCACGGCGGCGTCGTGCGGCCGATCAAGCAGATCGGCGATCAGGTGGCCGACGGCGCAGGCCTCGTCTTCGCCGAAACCGCGCGTGGTCATCGCCGGCGACCCGAGACGGATACCGCTCGTGACGAACGGCTTTTCCGGGTCGTTCGGAATCGCGTTTTTATTGACCGTTATGTGCGCCTGGCCGAGTAGCTCCTCGGCCGCCTTGCCCGTGATGCCCTTGGCGCGCAGGTCAACGAGCATGACATGGCTTTCGGTCTGCCCGGACACGATCCGCAAGCCACGTTCTATTAAAGTTTGGGCCAGAGCGCGGGCATTCTTGACGACTTGCGCCTGATAGGTTTTGAACGCCGGCTGCAGGGCTTCGTGGAATGCCACTGCTTTGCCGGCGATCACATGCATCAACGGACCGCCCTGTATACCCGGGAAAATCGCGCTGTTGATCGGTTTGGCCAGCGCTTCTTTCATCAGAATGACGCCCCCGCGCGGACCGCGCAAGCTCTTGTGCGTCGTGGACGTGACCACGTCCGCATGCGGCACGGGGTTGGGGTAAACGCCAGCGGCGATCAGTCCGGCGTAGTGGGCCATATCGACCATGAAATACGCGCCGATCTCCTTGGCGATTCGCGCGAAACGCTCGAAATCGATTCGCAGTGCGTACGCCGACGCGCCGGCGATGATCAGCTTCGGTTTGTGCTCCCGCGCCAAGGCTTCCATGCGCTCATAGTCGATCGCCTCCTGAGCGTCCAGCCCGTAAGAGACCACTTTGAACCACTTGCCAGACATATTCAGCGGCATGCCATGGGTCAAATGCCCACCCTCTGCGAGCGACAAACCCATGATCGTGTCGCCGGGCTGCAGCAGGGCGAAAAACACCGCCTGATTGGCCTGCGAGCCCGAGTTGGGCTGAACATTGGCTGCCTCTGCGCCAAAGAGCGCTTTAAGGCGCTCGATGGCCAGTGTTTCGACCTCGTCGACATACTCGCAGCCGCCGTAATAGCGCTTGCCCGGGTAGCCTTCGGCGTATTTATTGGTAAGCTGCGAGCCCTGCGCCGCCATCACCGCCGGGCTGGTGTAATTTTCCGAGGCGATCAGTTCGATGTGATCTTCCTGGCGGCGGGTTTCTTTCTGGACTGCGGCGAAAATTTCCGGGTCTACGGTACTAAGGGTGGCGGTGCGGTCGAACATGAGGACGTCCTGGTAAAGCGCGGTGCGCGGCTGGCGGAAGCATCGATTTTAAAGGATTCCGCCGAACTGCGCATCTGTGTCACGTATGCCGTCACCGATCGATTTCGTCCAGCGTCCGACTCGCTGCGCGCTGCAGATGCTCGACGTCACCCCAGCAACGCACTGCCGCCCGGTTTTGGGCCGTGGCCTGCGCCTCATAATCCACGACGTTGACACTGGTATTTAAAATCGGCCAGTCGCGTGCCGGCTGCAATTCCAGGCTGTTGGCATGCCGATAAACGCTATCCAGAATGCCGCCGTGGCTGACGACCAGTATTGTTTGTCCGAGATGGCGTTCGACCAGTTTCGCCAGTACCGCGACGATACGCGCATGAAACCGGCCGAGCGATTCACCGCCGGGTAGCTCGGCCTCTGTGCTCCGCGTCAGCAGCCCGGACGCGGCAATCGGATCGCTGACGAGCATTTCGGCGGCGACGCAGCCCGCAAAACAGCCGAAATGCCGTTCTCGCAAAGCTTCGTCGCACACGCATGGCTGCTGCAAAGCCAGAGCGATCGCCTTTGCCGTTTCATGAGCACGGCTCAGGTCGCTGCTATAAATCGCTGCCGGTCTAAACGTGCCGTCCGCCAGACGCCTGGCCAGCAAATCTGCCTGTCGCCGCCCGTGTGCGTTCAAGGGAATGTCGAGTTGACCCTGATAACGCTTGACGAGGTTCCAGTCGGTTTCCCCATGCCGCACCCAGACGGTGCGACAAACACCGGCCGCGGCCGGCGGTAAGCTTTCGAGAGTCGGCTGGCCGGTCGTCATCAAGTCCACTGCCGTTTAGCCGAGCACGATGCGGGCGAACTTGCGTTTCCCGACCTGCACGGTGTATTGGCCGGCCGACAACCGCAGGCTTTTGTCGGCGATGCGTTGGCCGTCGATGCGCACGCCGCCCTGTTCGATATTCCGGGTGGCTTCGGAAGCGGAGGGTGCCAAGCCAGCTTCCTTGAGAATTTGCACGATTCCCAGAGGCGCCCCGGCGAGCTGTAGCACCGGTAAGTCGACCGGCAACGCGCCTTGCCGAAAACGCGCCTCAAAATCGGCCAGCGCCGCGTCGGCCGCCGCCCCGTCGTGAAACCGCGTGACGATTTCCTGCGCCAACGCAACCTTCGCATCGCGTGGGTTGCGGCCATCTTGACATTCCCTTTGCAAGGTCGCGACGCGCTCGGCGGACTGAAAGCTCAGCAACTCGTAGTATTCCCACATCAGCGTATCGGAAATCGACATCAGCTTGCCGAACATCTCGGTTGGACTGTCGGTGACGCCGATGTAATTTCGCTTTGACTTGGACATTTTGTCGATACCGTCAGTGCCGACCAGCAATGGCATGGTTAGCACACATTGTTGGGCCATCCCCTCTTGTTTTTGGAGTTCGCGGCCGACCAGCAGGTTGAATTTTTGGTCGGTCCCGCCGATTTCAAGGTCGGCGCGCAACGCGACCGAATCGTAACCCTGCATCAAGGGGTACAGAAATTCGTGGAGCGCGATCGGCTGCTCGTTTTGAAAGCGTTTGGTGAAATCGTCGCGTTCGAGAATGCGCGCCACCGTGTAGCGGGCGGCCAGTTTGATCAGACCCGCTGCGCCGAGCGGCTCGCACCATTCGCTGTTGTAGCGGATTTCGGTGCTGGCCGGGTCGAGAATCTTCATGGCCTGGGTTTGATAGGTTGCGGCGTTGAGGCGAATCTGCTCGGCTGATAATGGCGGGCGGGTGTCGTTGCGCCCGGACGGGTCGCCGATGGCGGCGGTGAAGTCGCCGATCAGAAAAATCACCCTATGGCCTAGGTCCTGAAGCTGACGCAGTTTATTGAGCACCACCGTGTGTCCCAGATGGATGTCCGGGGCGGTCGGGTCCATGCCCAGCTTGATGCGTAAAGGGGTACCTAACTCTTCTGCGCGATTCAGTTTGCCGATCCAATCGGTTTCAATCAATAGTTCTTTACAACCCCGTCGGCTTACCGCCAATGCATGGGCCACATTGGCTGAGCGCGGCATCACCGGGTTTTTGACAAGACCGGCGGAGGCCATCGCGTTTTGGTTCATTCCGATTCCTTTGGTACACTGCGTTAGTTTTTTTGAGTGTCGATATGCTGTGGTGTTTGCGCAACGGTTGGGTTGTCCTTCAAGACCAGCGCCAGGCAACGACGAGCCACTGATTATATTGACCTTTGCCGATCAATATAAGAGGGCGTAGCCCCACCGAATCAGGAATCGTAAGAAACCATGTTTCGATCATTTTTTCGTAAACAGTTTTTTCTCGCTTTTAAAAATGGCCGTACCAGGGCTCGCTGGGTTGCCGATGCCGTCGTGGACGAAGCTCAGGCCTGGCTGCCCGCCAATCCGACGCGGCGCAAGCGCGTGCTGGTCGGGCTTGCCGGTCTGCCGGTCTTGAGTGCCGCTGTCGCGTTTGCTACCGCCCCGTCCGCACCTGGTATCGATATCGGCAGCAGTCAAATGGTGACCGATACGCTGGCGCTGGACATCGACGCCGATGATATCGGACGCGGTCAGCCGCTCGTGGCTGAGGAGCGCGTCCGGCGCGGCGATTCGGTCGGTTTGTTATTGGGTCGTCTGGGCGTCAACGATCCCGATATATGGTCGCTGTTGCGCACCGATTCTGAAGCACGCAAGCTGACCCTGCTGCGGCCCGGCAAGGCCGTTTCCGTGCAATTGAACGAACATGGTCTGGTGCAATGGCTGCGTTACTGGCACTCTTCGGCCAATGAAGGCTCGACCGCCGATGTACTGTTGATCGAGCGCAAGGGCGGCCGGTTGATCGCGCGCAACGAAGCCGTGGCTTTCGAACGTCAGGTCGTCATCAAAACCGGCAAGGTGCGTTCCTCGTTATATGGCGCCACCGACGATGCAGGTATACCCGACGCCATCGCCAATCAGTTGACCGAAGTCTTCTCCGCGCAAATCGATTTTCACCGTGATTTAAAGAAAGGCGACAGCTTTCGCGTCGTCTATGAAATGATGCGGATCAACGGCGAGCCGGTACGGCCTGGCCGGATACTAGCGGCCGAGTTTACCAATGGCGGGGAAAAGCATCAGGCTTTTTGGCACGAAGGTAGCCAAGGCGGCGCTTACTATCAGGCCGACGGCAAGAGTCTGCGGCAGGCGTTTCTGCGGTCTCCGCTCGAGTTTTCGCGAGTCACCTCCGGTTTCACAACCGCCCGCTTTCACCCCATCTTGCAAAACTGGCGTGCGCACAAAGGCGTCGATTACGGTGCTCCGCGCGGCACACGCGTCAAAAGCACGGCCGATGGCACCATCAGCTTCGCCGGCACACAAAGCGGTTACGGCAATCTCGTGGTCGTCAAGCATTACGGCGCTTATTCCACCGCTTATGCGCATCTGAGCGGTTTTGCGCCGGGTTTGCGGATCGGCGCGAAAGTTTCTCAGGGCGACGTCTTGGGGTATGTGGGCAGCACCGGTTGGGCGACAGGCCCCCACTTGCATTATGAGTTTCGCATCAATAACGTGCAACAGAATCCGTTGGCGGTCGCGCTGCCGCCCGCCATGCCGCTCGACGGACCATCCTTGGCGCAGTTCAAACGTTCGGTCGGTGAGTGGCAGGCACGGCTCGAGCTGAGCGATTCCTTGCAACTGGCCCGGGCGGAATAAAAAGTTCGATGCTCGCGCCGTGAATCCATCCGCACGCGCGCATTCCGAGAACCGCTTGTGGATCGGTGTCATGACCGGCACCAGCACAGATGGCTTGGACGCAGCCGCCATGCGGTTTGCTGCACCAGAGTATCCGGCAAGCGTCGAGCTCGTGGCGGCGGTGTCGCTGCCTTTCGATCGGAGTCTGCGCGACGATCTGCTGCTACTGCAAAATCCCTTGTCCTTGCGCGCATGGTCTTCGAGTCAGGCCGGTCATGATCTGCTGTTACATGTCGAGCAAACTGGTCTGCGCTTGAGCAAAGCATACGCAGACTGCGTCCAACATTTGCTAGCCTCGAAAAGCTGGCCGCGCAACGCTATTTGCGCAGTCGGCGCGCATGGTCAAACGCTCCGGCACCGCCCTGAGCTGGGCGTGACCTTGCAACTGCTTGACCCCCACACATTGGCGGAAACGACGGGTTTGAGCGTTGTCTCCGACTTTCGGCGCCGGGATGTGGCCGCTGGCGGGCAGGGCGCGCCGCTGGTGCCTGCTTTTCATCGCTATTGGTTGGCCGCCCGTGGGCTGCACAAAGCCCTCGTGCTGAACATCGGTGGTTTCGCGAATATCTCCGTGTTGGCGGCGGAAGCGGTTTATGGGACCGATTGCGGCCCTGGCAATGTATTGATGGATGCCTGGATCCAGCAGCATCTGCAGCGCGACTACGACGCCGGCGGCGCTTGGGCTGCCACCGGTCGTGTGTCGGACGGGCTCCTGCAGATTTTTTTGCAGCATCCTTTTTTTCGGCGCGCGTTGCCCGGCAGCACCGGACGCGACGACTTTTCTCTGCAGTGGCTCAACGAATGCCTCGACGTTCAGCGGCGGGCGGGGCATCGGCTTACGCCAGTTGATGTGCAAGCCACGCTCTTGGCGCTGACCGTGCAGGGCATCGCTCGCGCCGTCGAGCATTATGCACTCATGGATGCTGACCTTGTGGTGTGCGGCGGCGGAGCTTACAACCGGGCCTTGTTGAATGCTTTGCAGCAGGCCTTACCGGCTGTGCGGATTCGGACTGGCGAGGAGTTCGGGTTGCCGGCGCAATTCGTCGAGGCGGCCGCCTTCGCCTGGTTGGCGCGCCAGGCGTGGTTGGGGTTGCCGGGTAATTTACCGGCAGTGACTGGTGCTGCAGGATGGCGCGTATTGGGCAGTATCACACACGCTTGAGGAAATCGCCGCTCATACGATGGCGCTGATTTCAGGTGACTGGATTGGTTTGGCCGGCAAATCCTCGGTCGGCTCCAGATCGTGCTGATCGTTCTGCGCGCTGGCGGTGCCAAACCCGAAGTGATCGGCAAGAATAAACGCCGTATTGCTGATCTCGGCGTCCTGCATGTCCATTTCGTTCGCACCGGCAGGCAAGGGAAACGCCGCTTTGTCCGCGACGCTTCGTTCGTCGACCCAGAGCGTCGGCAATGGGATGCCAGCTTGACGCGTGAGCTGGAATTCCCATTCTTCCAGTTGCTGATTCCAGTCGCTGGTCACCACGGCGATCAGCCCCGCTGGCAAGCCGGTGCTGCGAACATGAGACAGTGCCCGGGCTACGTTCCGAATCTGAATGAAAGGGATCTGCAGTGTTTTGAGGTGCTCCCGCAGACTGGTCGTTCGTACTTCCGGGTTAGCCAGAATAATAATGTAGCGCTGTCCGGCGATGACCGTTGCCCTGTTGAGCAAATCGGTCGGCTCCAGTGAAGACGCTGCTGGCTTGGGAATTTCGATGATTACGCGCGTTCCGGAGACCGACTGGTCAGGCCGCTTCATTTCCTGGAGCAGGACACGCACGCCGGTGCGTTTGGCCAGCTTTTTCATTAAAACCGAACCGTAACCCCAACCTTTATGCTGTTTGTCGGCCTGAGAAGAAATACCGGGCCCGCTGTCTTGAATCCAGAGCTGCCAATGCCGCTTTTTCCAGCGTACGCCGATTAGCACACCGCCGGTCTGCGTGTATTTGACTGCATTGTCGATGATGTTACGAATCAAGCGCCGCAGGGGCTCGGCCTGAACTGCGACTCGAACGCGTGTCCCCCCGTAGCGGACATACAAAGACTTATTGCCGGCAACCTGCCCATACTCGGCAACCAAAGGCCCTATGACCTCATCCAGGGCCAGCATCGGCGCTGCGGTATCGTTCTTGCCTTCGAGCTCATGTTCCATCGTGTGGAAAAAATCGTCAAGCATTGCGGTCAATGACTTTTGCGAGGCGATCATTTTCTGTGTTCGGCTCGAACTGGCAGGGTTCTGCGACAAATGCGATTCGAGCCCTAACATCAGCGTCAACGACTGCAAAGGCTGTCGCAGATCGTGCCGGTAGCCTCGCAGCGTTTCGCGCAGCCGGACGCCAGCTTCGGTAAAGCGAATAGTATTGAGTTCTCGCTGGCGTTGCGCATAGGTAATCGCCAGCTTATCTTTCAGTGTCCGGTGGTTGAACTGCAGGTAAAACAACCCCAGTATGGAAATGCTGGTCGACGCCAGCGGCCCGTACACATCCACCCAGGGAGGGTGAACGAACGAAATACAGCCAAGTGCTACCAGAGCGGCCATACATTTCAGCGCAGCCAGCACCCGAATACCTGAGGCCCACGCTGAAAAAAACGTTTCGGGTTGGACAAAAACAAAAATCGCCGCATTGAATATGGCCGAGGCCGCCGTCAAAGCGATGATTGCATGATTCGTACCGATATGCGCTACGCCTAGCAGCATCAACATCACCGCCAACTCGAGTAGCGACAAACGGTTCAACCGCCGTTTCACTTGACAGCCATGACAAACCATGCGGGCTATGTTCGTGAATGCGACGATCGACAGTGCTACGATTCCAATCAAGGCCTGCGCCAAAGCGACCGACCCGAGGGACAGCACTTTCAAATGCACTTGCTCGAAGCTGCCGCACAACAAACCGATCGATAGAACCATCGATGCGCTCAACCAGAGCTTCAGCTGAATACTTTCGATCCCGCCATACGCCCAGATGATTAGCAGTAGTAGAGACGGAATGAAAAACAGCATTAATTCCAAACCGCGCGTAATCACCTCCTGGCGCGCGTATTCGGTAGCTTCATAAAGATTCACCTGCGGCAGGCTTAAATCATAAGAGGCGGTACTGACGCGAAAGTGCGCACCGCCATAGGTCGGTACTTTGATCGGAAACTCTTTGGGCGGAGAGAATAAATAAAACGGACCATAGGAGGATTGCTCGGCAACCGGTTCCCAGGAAGAGGCGTCGTAGCTGACCTCGACGGTGGCAACCAGTAGGCCGGGAGACTGCACGACCAGAATTTTTTCTGTTCGGCCCAGGGTGGAAGCTGCAAGCCGAAGTATAGTCTGGCGCTCGTGGAGCCGAGCGCCATGAGCGCTGGCCATGCTTTTCAGCATGCCTTGACTTTTGGTATCCGACAAACGCTGTCGGTAGTGCTCTTCCTTGCTTAGAGTATAAAATACGAAACAGGTGAGCAGTAGACTGGCGGCGATGACGACGGCATTGATCCATTGATCGGGACCAACCCCCGACGTCTTAGGTGTTTTCATGAGTGATGCTTGGCGAAAACTAGATGGCAGGCTCAATAACTACGTACCTGATCGGTCAGGTTTGGCATTTTTCGATACAGACTGACGGCCTGAGTGCGGTTTTTGACGTTCATGCGGGTAAAGATTTCGCGAAGGTGGGTTTTGATGGTTTCGGGTGACAAATTCAGTTTGCGGGCGATTTCCTTGTTGGACATCCCCGCGGCCAAATATTGCATGACCTCCTGTTGTTTTATCGTCAAATGAATGCCTGTGGCGTTTTGGTTGCGGCGTTGAGCGTCGCCTGAATTGCGGTGGTTGACGACGGCGTTCGGACGCCATTGTACGGTTACGCCGGCACGGCTCAGTGCTTCGAGTAAAACCTGAGATGTCTGTTCGAAGCTGTCGGATTTTGACAGTTTCCAGCAACGGTTATAGCGCAGCGTGTCCACCATGTTCAGCAAAGCGTCCTCGCCACTCATGGCCAGCAATGGGATTTGCGGAGCTGCTTGTTGTAGTGCATCCAGCACGCCCAGGCCTTGCAGGTCGGGAAGCCGCAAATCAGCGATGATGAGGTTTGGGGAGATGTTGACGAGGTAACGTAAGCCTTCGGAAAGCGAAGGCACACAATCGATGGTTACGTCGGCTGCAACGAACTCGACGAGTTCGCGTATGCCGGTGGCAAACAAAGGGTGGTCTTCAATGATGAGAATGCGTGCGTTCGAGCTGTTATTCATGTTGTATCTCCCCAAGTTTCAATTTTTTACGGGTTATCGCTTGCTTGGTGGTGGGTTCTCACCAATCCTTGCTCGCCCGCCATGACCAACCCGCGTATGACAGAAGGATGGGATAACCCACCCTTTGAGTCAAACGCCCCTGATAATGCCGTTGTACAACTTTCGGGTGATATAAACAATCTTTTACTTTAATCTGCCTTGGTCTGCGAAATCGCTGTTTTCTAAATTTTAGAAAGCATTGATTTCGGATCCCTTCTCGGATAGTTTTTCAACATTCTGTTTTTATTGGATTTTAAATGGTCTACTGGAAACCGTGCAATTGAAAATTGTTGTAAAACGAAAAAAGCACTTTTTTTCATCAACTCCTTCGTTTGGGTGAGGCTTGTCACCCGGGGTGATTGTGAGGGTGATACAGATGGGATTAATCGGAGCAGGTGCTCCATAAACACAGGACGGGCATGAGCTTGCGACGTTTTTCGGTAATCGGCTGGTGGGGATGGGCGGTGCTCGGCATTGTGGTGTCGGCGCTGTTGTATATCGGCTTCATAAAGATTTATCTGCCCCAACTGATTTGTAGGCAGGCTGTGCAGCAGGTGGCCGATCAGCTTGGCGGGCGCCTGAGTATCGCGCAGATCACGGTGGGTTTATGGAACGCACGGGCCGACCTTAGCGGACTTCGTCTGTATACGGCCGACCCGAAGGCTTTAGTGCCGGTTGTTAGTATCGACCGTTTATCGATCGATGTTTCGGCGATGTCACTGTGGCGCCGGGCCATCGTGATCCAGAAGCTCACAGTTGATCGGCCATCGTTGTTTGTGTCGCGCATCAGCGACGGACGTTGGAATGTTTCGCCAATGCTGGACCGGTGGCTAAGCCGTCCGCCTGGCCCGCCGCAAAGGTTTTCGCTGAATAACCTTCGTTTGCAAAATGGCCTGATCGTTCTCGATGACCGCGTCAACGATAAGCGGCTCACCTTGAGCGAGCTCGGCATCGGGCTGCCATTCATTTCCAATTTTCCCGAATACGTCAAAATCGATGTTCTGCCTGCTTTTTCCGCCAAGCTGAATGGTCAGCCGCTTGAAATTGCCGCCACCACGCGCTTATTTGATCGGGTTCGCACGGCAAGCCTGCTTTTACGGACAACAGAAATGCCGCTGGCCGATTTCGGGAATTACTTACCGTTGCCGACTGGTTGGCGGCTGCGCGATGGGCGCTTGAGCACCGAGCTGCAATTGATGTTTTCGCAAGCGCCGGGGCAGCCTGCCGCTCTTTCCTTGAGCGGAAAGGCTGCGATCGACGATTTTGCCTTGCAAACGCCTGATGCGCCGTTGCTGAAATGGCATAGATTAGCGGTCGATGTCGCTGGTTTGGACTGGGCGCGGCGACACGGACGCTTCAGATCGCTTGCGCTCGCGGAGCCGCAGCTGATACTGGCGAGACAAAACGACGGCTCGCTGACTGGTCTGCCGCAGAGCACGGGTTCGCAGCAGGGCACACTAACTGAGCCGGGCATGTCACCGGCTCCCTGGCGCCTCGATGTCGATGCGCTGACCCTTGTGGCGGGTGCTATCGAATGGCGGGATACAGCGGCGGCGGCCGGCGCCGATGGCTTTCGCGGCGGCTTGAGCAACCTGCGGCTCGATTTACGCCGTTTCAGTACACATTCGGAGCAGCCCGCCCGATTTCAGATGCAGGCCGAAACGCCGCAGGCAGGGCGCTTCCAGCATGAAGGCGAGCTGATAAAAACGCCTGCCGGGTGGGCGGCCAATGGCCGGATCGGTCTGGAAAACGTTGCGCTCATGCCTTACCGCGGCTATCTTCAAACGGCGTTTGGACGCGCGCTCACCGCGAGGCAAACCACTGGACGCACCGATTACCGTTTCGATTGGTCTCCGGGCCGGACGCCTGGGCTTTCCTTGATCGATCTGCAGATGAAGCTCAACGACATCGCGCTGAGCGCCGCGGTCCAACCGGTGGTTTCGCAAACTCCAGGTGCAGGTATTCCAGACGAAAGCCTGCAACTGAGCACCGTCACGGTCACCGCGCCGCTGCTGGATTTCGCAGCGCATCGCTTTCATGTGGCGACTTTGGCCCTCGATGGTTTGAGCCTGGGGGTTCAGCGTCATGCGTCGGGGGTTAGGCTGGAGGGCTATGGCGAGTTGCAGAAAACCGCTACTCTCTCCCCGGCGCGCGTGCTGTATGCGCCGGCTGCACAAAACTCGGCGTCTGATATTCGCGTGGACCGCGTGGAAATCAGCCGGTCGCGGCTGCATTGGACCGATACCACCGCGCCTGAAAAAATATCGGCCGTGCTGGATCAGCTCAGCGCGACGGCCGGGCCCTGGCAAAGCCGTCAGACGGCGGCCCTGCCCATCAGACTGGCGGCACGGTTTGACGGAACCGGCCGTCTGCAAATCAAAGGCACGGTCAAGCCCAATGGAGCTGCGCAGGCCGATGTCGATTTGCAAAACTTGTCTTTTGTCTTCCTGCAGGCTTATGTTGCTGACCAGTTGAACATGCGGCTGGTCAACGGCGCGCTGAACGGGAAATTCCACTGCGACATGCAGGTCGCACCGTTCAAACTCGCTGCCAGTGGCGCGCTCGACATTCGCAATCTCAAAGCCGTCGATAAAATTGAAAATGTCGAGCTGCTGGGGTGGCAGAGCCTATCTTTGAAAAGTTTCACGCTGGCCGTCGGCGGTGTTCAGCCCGTGAACTTCAAAGCCGAGCAGGCAGCCCTGACTGGCTTGCGGGCACGCGTCATCGTAGGCGCAAACGGCCGCGTCAATCTGCAAAATATCGTCAGTCGCGAGCGCACGAGCGTGGTTGCCGCGCAGCCCGCCATGCCGGCGCCTGCGGTCGTTGCGCTGCCTGCTTCGGCCGTGCCCCGTCTGACGCTCGATGTCTTGACGCTGACCGATGGGGCGGTGCGCTTTACGGACAACTTTATTCAGCCGCATTACAGCGCTGATTTGACGGAGTTGAGTGGTCGGATCGGCCCTATCGCATCGTATGGCGAGCAGGCGACCGAGATTCAAATAGCGGGCTCGGTCGATGGTGACGGGGTGCTCGACATCAAAGGCCAGGCGAATTTGTTCGCTAAACCGCTCCAGCTTGACATCGCAGCCAAAGCCAGCGACCTTGAGCTGACGCGTTTGTCGCCGTACGCACAGAAATACGCCGGCTATGCTATTGAAAAAGGCAAATTGTCGACCGAAGTGCGTTATCGCATCGACAATGGACGCTTGAATGCGCAAAACCGTTTGTTCCTAGATCAGTTGACCTTCGGTGATAAAGTCGACAGCGTGATGGCGACTACGCTGCCGGTACGGCTCGCCGTATCGCTCCTCAAAAACAGCCGGGGCGAAATCGATCTCAATCTGCCCATTTCCGGCAGCATCGACGACCCTGAGTTCAACATTGGAGCGGTCATCTGGAAAGCGCTCGGCAATCTGCTGGCTCGTGCGGTGACGGCGCCATTTAGTTTGTTGGGCCATATGGGCGACACGGGTGGTGAGTCGTTGGCGTACATCGAGTTCGAGCCTGGTCAAACTAGTTTGACGCCGGCGGCCCGGGTAAAGCTCGATGGTCTGGTGAAAGTGTTGCACGACAAGCCGTCTTTGCGCTTGGATATTGCCGGTTATGCCGATCCGCAGGCTGATGCAGATGGTCTGCGCAAACAGCGGCTCATCGGTCTCAAGGCCGTAGCGGCCCAGGAGCTTCGCGATCTGGCCTGGGCCCGAGCAGTGGCCGTGCGCGCCGCAATCGAAGCCAGTCGCCAGGTCCAACCGGAAAGGCTCTTTTTGACGGCGCCATGCGTTGGCAAAAGCGAGGATGCCGACAGCGGTTTACGGGTCCAGTTCATGTTGCGTTGAAATAGCGATAAAACTGCTTCGCGGGCGATTTGCCGCTTGAATCGAAAGCGCGTATACTTCGGCCTGCGAATAAAAGCCAGGAAGTAGTAGTTTGGCAATTCGCAGTGGATGTAGTTAATAATAGGCGCGTAGCTCAGCTGGTTAGAGCACTACATTGACATGGTAGGGGTCGTTGGTTCGAGTCCAATCGTGCCTACCAACGAAGTTCGAACAAAATTCGCTTTTTCAAAGCGTCACGTTACCGTAATAAACTAGGCCAAACAATTTTTCGCGAGAAGCTTGTTCGAGCTATAGGCAGGGCCCGAATCATGTTGGCAGAAAAGTGTAATCTAGTCACTTAAGATGTGACGAACTGCTAGTTCGGAAAGCCAGCGCGCATCAAGCAATCCACCACCTTTCCGCTCGCCCATTTCAAAGGCGCTAAACCTCAAGCAGAGGTGTTAGAGAAATTTGCTTGCCTGAGTTGTGATAATGTACAGCCCTGAATTTTAATGTTCAAACAGGAATTACATGCCCGTCATTCGTTTGCCCGATGGCTCCGAGCGCGTTTTCGATCAATCGCTGACTGTCGCGGAGCTGGCTGCCGACATCGGTCCGGGTCTGGCGAAATCCACCCTGGGTGGCCGGGTCGACGGGCGGCTGGTCGATGCCAGCCATCGCTTGGAAAACGATGCGACGGTTGCGATCGTCACCGACAAGGACCCCGCCGGGCTGGAGTTGATTCGCCATTCCGCCGCACATTTATTGGCGTATGCGGTGAAGTCGCTCTTTCCTGATGCGCAGGTGACGATCGGACCGGTCATCGACGACGGTTTCTATTATGATTTCTCGTATAAGCGGCCCTTCACGCCGGATGACCTGCAGGTCATAGAGCAAAAGATGAGCGAACTCGCCAAGCGGGACGAGCCGGTGACGCGCGAAGCGTGGCAGCGCGACGCTGCCATAGCGTTTTTTAAGTCAATTGGCGAGCACTACAAGGCCGAAATTATCGCCAGCATTCCGGGTAATGAGACCATTTCGCTCTATCGCGAGGGGGGCTTCATCGACCTGTGCCGGGGGCCTCACGTGCCGTCGACCGGCAAGCTGAAATATTTCAAGCTCATGAAGCTCGCGGGTGCTTACTGGCGCGGCGACTCCAACAACGAAATGCTCCAGCGCATCTACGGCACGGCCTGGGCTAGCAAAGACGAGTTGGTTGCGTACCTGCATCGCATCGAAGAGGCCGAAAAACGCGATCACCGCAAGCTCGGCAAGCAGCTCGACCTGTTTCATATGCAGGAGGAAGCGCCGGGCCTGGTGTTCTGGCATCCCAAGGGCTGGGTTATTTGGCAAGCGGTCGAGCAATACATGCGGCGTGTTTATCAGGACAGCGGCTATCAAGAGGTGCGTTGCCCGCAGATTCTCGACAAAAACCTGTGGGAGCGTTCCGGTCACTGGGCGAACTACAAAGAAAACATGTTTACCACCGAATCGGAGAAGCGCGACTACGCGCTCAAACCGATGAACTGCCCAGGCCACGTCCAAATCTTCAATTCTGATTTGCGCTCGTACCGCGATCTGCCGTTGCGCTATGGCGAGTTCGGTGCCTGCCATCGCAACGAGCCCTCCGGTGCCTTACACGGCATCATGCGCGTGCGCGGTTTTACGCAGGACGACGGCCATGTGTTCTGCACCGAAAATCAGATCGAGGCAGAAGTCATTGCGTTCAACCAAACGGCGATGCGCGTCTATGCCGATTTCGGTTTCAGCGAGGTGATCGTCAAGCTGGCGTTGCGTCCGGCGCAGCGGCTAGGCGACGACGCCACCTGGGATAAAGCCGAGGCGTCTTTGCGGAGCGCTTTGCGAGTCTGCGATATCGTCTGGGAAGAGCTGCCCGGGGAAGGGGCGTTTTATGGTCCGAAAGTCGAGTATCACCTCAAAGACAGTATTGGCCGTTCATGGCAATGTGGCACCATTCAGATCGATTTTCAGTTGCCAGGCAGGCTTGGCTGCCAGTATGTCGCTGAGGACAGCTCGCGTCAGGTGCCCGTCATGCTGCATCGCGCGGTCGTCGGCTCGATGGAGCGGTTCATCGGGATTTTGATCGAAAATTTTGCCGGGGCGATGCCGCTGTGGCTGGCGCCCGTTCAGCTTGTGGTCGCCAATATCACCGAAAGTCAGGCAGAGTACGCGGCGGCTGTTGCGCAAAGCTTGAAAAAACAAGGTTTTAGGGTCGAGCTTGATTTGCGTAACGAGAAAATCAATTATAAAATTCGTCACCACAGCCTGCTGAAGGTTCCGTACTTGATTGTCGTTGGCGATAAGGAGCGTGAGTCAGGCCAGGTGGCTGTTCGGGCGCGGGGTAATCAAGATCTCGGCGCAATGGCGCTTGCGGCATTTGCCGAGCGTTTGATTGCCGATCTCGAAACGCATGCAAACCACGTTTTTATGCCGACAGCCAATCATTCCATAACAAATTGAGGTGAAATATCGCAACTGACAAGTCGCACCGTATTAATGGCGAAATTACTGCATTTGAAATCCGTCTGGTTGACGTCGAAGGCGAGCCGCTAGGCGTCGTCAAAATCACCGAGGCCTTGCGGCTGGCGGAAGAAAAAGATGTCGATCTGGTAGAAATTGCACCCCAGGCGGTACCTCCGGTATGCCGGTTGATGGATTACGGCAAGTTCAAGTATCAAGAGCAGAAAAAGGCGCACGATGCCAAGCTCAAGCAAAAGCAGATTCAGGTCAAAGAGGTCAAGTTCCGGCCGGCGACCGATGATGGCGACTACAATGTCAAAATTCGCAACCTGACTCGCTTCTTGGATGAGGGCGATAAGGCTAAGATCACGTTGCGATTTCGCGGGCGCGAAATGGCTCACCAGGAATTCGGCGTACGTCTGCTTGAGCGGGTGCGTACCGACCTCGATACCGTAGGCACCGTTGAGCAGATGCCCAGGATGGAAGGGCGGCAGATGGTTATGATATTATCGCCGCGCAAGAAAAAATAATATGTATCAGAAAGAAGTAATTCAAAAAAGCAATGCGGGTTTAGAAGAGTTTCGTCGAAACCACCTGTTTGCCGATAAATAGGAGCAATAATGCCCAAAATGAAAACTAAAAAAAGAGCTTCGAAGCGCTTTGTCGTGCGAGCCGGCGGTTCGGTTAAGCGCGGCCAGGCTTTCAAGCGTCACATCCTGACCAAGAAAACGACCAAAAATAAACGTCAACTGCGTGGTTCGGCCGAAGTGCATGCGTCGGATATCGTGCACATCCGCGCCATGATGCCTTACGCCTGAGCCCGGTCCTATCGATCGTTTATTGCTCATTTGCTTGAATAGTCAGGAGAACAGAAATGCCTAGAGTCAAACGTGGCGTCACCGCCCGCGCCCGCCACAAAAAAGTCATTGCACTGGCCAAAGGTTACCGTGGCCGCCGTGGTAACGTATACCGCATCGCCAAGCAGGCCGTCATGCGCGCTGGTCAGTATGCCTACCGTGACCGCCGCACTAAAAAGCGGGTTTTCCGATCCTTATGGATCACACGCATCAACGCAGCCGCCCGTCAGGAAGGTATGTCTTACAGCCGCTTCATGAATGGCCTGAAAAAGGCGTCCATCGGGCTCGACCGTAAAGTGCTGGCCGATCTGGCCGTGAGAGACAAAGCCGCATTCGCTGCTATCGTCGCCAAGGTCAAAGGCGCCGTTGGCATCGGTGCTTAAGTCTCACCGCATCCGGTAAAACGGGGCCTGCGGGTCCCGTTTTCCTTTCTGAAGTTTTATACGGTCGAGCCTATACCATGCAAGCTTATGCCGATGTACTGAACCGAGCGGAAACCGCTTTTGCACAGGCTGACAGTGCCGCCGCCCTCGAAAACGCCAAATCGCTGTTTCTGGGTAAGAGCGGTGTCGTCACTGAGTTGCTCAAAACGCTTGGCGCATTGACGCCCGACGAAAAGCGTCAGCGGGGGGCCGAGGTCAATCTTCTCAAACAAACGGTCGAGAGACTTTTAGAGGCGCGTCGTAACGCCTTGGCGCAGGCGGCGCTCGATGCGCGCCTGGCCGGTGAGCGCATAGACGTGACACTGCCCGGCCGTACGCGCGGCGCAGGCAGTCTGCACCCGGCCATGCAGACGCTCGAGCGTATCGAAAAGCTGTTCAGAACCATCGGCTTCGACATTGCCGATGGTCCGGAAATCGAAACCGATTTTTATAACTTCACTGCGCTTAATACGCCTGCCGATCATCCTGCCCGGTCCATGCACGACACTTTTTATGTCGAGGGCGGCCATTTGCTACGGACGCACACCAGCCCGATGCAGATTCGCTATTTGCAGACGCACAAACCGCCGTTGCGCGTGATCGCCCCGGGACGGGTTTATCGGGTCGACAGCGACGCCACGCATTCGCCGATGTTTCACCAGGTCGAGGGGCTCTGGCTGGGCGATGATGTCAGCTTCGCCGACTTGAAAGCGGTGATAGTCGATTTTCTCCGACGATTTTTCGAGAGCGACGATTTGCAGATTCGGTTTCGACCATCGTTTTTTCCGTTCACCGAGCCATCTGCCGAAATCGACATGGCTTTCACCGCCGGCCCGAATGCCGGCAAATGGCTCGAGATCGCCGGAGCTGGGCAGGTGCATCCGAATGTGCTGCGCCAGGCGGGCGTCGACCCGGAGCGCTATACCGGTTTTGCTTTCGGTGTAGGTCCGGACCGATTGACCATGTTGCGCTACGGCGTCAACGATTTACGTTTGTTCTATCAAAACGACCTGCGGTTTTTGCAGCAGTTCGCCTGACCGTACACGGAAGAGAATTCACATGCAGTTTCCTGAGTCCTGGTTACGTGCTTTTATCGATCCACCTCTGGCGTCCGAGGCGTTGGCTGATACCCTGACCATGGCTGGCCTTGAAGTGGAAGAGCGTCGCTTGGCGGCTGCGCCGTTTCACGGTGTCGTGGTGGGATGGGTGAAAACGGTCGAGCGCCATCCGAATGCGGATCGTTTGAATGTTTGTGCGGTCGATGTAGGCGACGGCGTCGAGCGGATCATCGTTTGTGGCGCGCCGAATGTTGCCGCTGGTCTCAAGGTTCCCTGCGCATTACCTGGCGCCGAGTTGCCCGGTGGTTTTCGAATCCACCCGACGACGATGCGTGGCGTGGAAAGTGGGGGTATGTTGTGTTCGGCCAAAGAGCTGGGCATCAGCGACGAGCGTCAGGGTTTGCTGGTTTTGGATGCCGAGCTGCCGCCAGGCCTCGATATTCGCCAGGCGCTCGAGCTCGACGATCCGTTGTTCATCTTGAAGCTGACGCCTAACCGTGCCGATTGTTTGTCGATTCATGGTCTTGCCCGTGAAGTCGCTGCGTTGACGCAAATCGACTGGTCGGTGCCGGGCATCGAGCCTGTGCCTGCTAGCATTCCTGACCGCCTGTCCGTCGAGCTGCAGGCGCCGAATTTGTGCGGACGTTTCGTTGGCCGAGTCGTTCGGGGCCTGAACGCCAAGGCGCTGACGCCCGATTGGATGAGGCGCCGCCTGGAGCGTGCGGGTCAACGGTCGATCAACGCGCTTGTCGACATTTCCAATTACGTCATGCTTGAAAGCGGCCAACCTTCGCATTTTTTCGATTTGGACAAGCTTCAGGGGGGGCTGATCGTGCGCTGGGCGAGTGCCTACGAGTCGCTCGCACTGCTCAACGAAAAAACCGTGCGCTTGCAGCCGGACGTCGGTGTCGTCGCCGATGCGACAGGGCCGGTCGCGCTGGCTGGTGTGATGGGTGGACAGCGGACTGCCGTCAGTCTCGACACCCAAAACGTGTATATCGAATCCGCCTTTTGGCAGCCGAATGCAATTACCGGAGTCGCCCGTCGTTACAACTTTTCCAGCGAGGCGGCGCATCGTTTCGAACGGGGTGTGGACTTTAGTCGAACGGCGGCGCTGCTCGAGCGCATCACCTGGCTGGTCATCGATATATGCGGCGGCAAGGCCGGGCCGGTCGATGATCAAACGCCTGCCTTGCCCATGCGGCCACCGGTTAGGCTGCGCTTACGCCGCGCCGAAAGAGTTATTGGCATGCCGCTGACGATCCCGCTGGTCACCGACGTTTTTCAGCGCCTGGGCTTCGCCGTCGAGCGCCACGAGGTGCCCGGCGACGTTTTGTTCGATGTCACGCCGCCCGGCTATCGCTTCGACATCGCGATCGAAGAAGATCTGATCGAAGAAATCATCCGTTTGATTGGTTACGACCGCTTGCCTTCGCGTCCGCCGCTGGGCCCGGTCGAGTTGCTGCCGCAGCCCGAGGAGCGGCGCAGCGTTCACGACATTCGCAGTGCCATGGCCGCGCGTGGCTATCACGAGGTGGTCAATTACAGTTTTGTCGATCCAGCGTGGGAGACTGATTTTGCGGCCAACACCGTGCCGGTAAAGCTGCTCAACCCGCTCGCCAGTCAGTTGGCGGTCATGCGTTCCACTCTGTGGGGCGGGCTAATCGACAGTCTGCGATATAACCTTGCGCATCGTATCGAGCGGGTACGGTTGTTTGAGACTTCGCGGGTATTTGTACGGGCGGACGATTCTTCAGAATCGGCGGCCGATGCCGCCGCCGACACCGCTGCGGCAGTGCCCGGCTTCAGTCAGCCCACACGCCTCGCTGCACTCGCGTACGGCGCTTGTGATGAGCTGCAGTGGGGGCAACTGCCCAAGCCTGTCGATTTCTTCGATATCAAAGGTGATCTGGAGGGCCTGTTGCCGCCTCTCTGCCGCTTTGCGCCTGCCGCCCATCCCGCCCTGCATCCAGGGCGTAGCGCTGCGATCCTGCTGAATGGCAGGGTGCGCGGCCATATTGGTGAGCTTCATCCGGCGCTGCAGCAGCGTTACGAACTGCCCTTGGCTCCGGTTTTGCTCGAAATCGACCTGGATATGCTTTTGGCCAAACCGCTCCCGCACTACCGGGATGTGTCGCGTCAGCCCAGCGTGATTCGCGATCTGGCGCTAGTCGTCGATCAGGAGGTCGCTGCCGGCGATATCCTCGATGCATTTGCCGAGGGTGCGGACGCCACGCAAAATTGGGTACAATCGGTCGCCTTATTCGATGCGTTCAAATCATCCGAGCCCGGCAAGGGCCTGGCGCCAAACGAAAAAAGTCTAGCATTTCGTTTTGTTTTCCAGGATGTCGAAAAAACCCTCGGTGATGCCGATGTTGATCAACTCATGCAGAAGCTTTTGCATACCGCACTGGAGCGCTTCCATGCGCGCTTGCGCTAGTCTTGCCCTTACAATTTCCGGAGCCTCTCGTGAGTCGCGATGAACTGATCGAAGACGAGCTGGCCAGCGGCACGCTCACCAAAGCCGAGCTGTCCGACATGCTGTTCGACAGCCTTGGCCTGAACAAGCGCGAAGCGAAAGACTTCATCGACGCATTTTTCGATGAAATCCGCTTCGCATTAGAAGCAGGCGAAGAAATCAAGCTGTCCGGTTTCGGTAATTTTCTGTTGCGCGACAAGCCGCAACGCCCCGGTCGTAATCCTAAAACGGGGGAGGAAATACCCATTGCTGCGCGGCGCGTGGTAACGTTTCATCCTAGCCAGAAACTAAAGGAAATGGTCGATATGCTCGGTATGGCAGCCGTCGCCCGGCCTGAGGCGCAGGATTGAATATGCAACAAGCAGAAGAACAGTCTAGCGGTCGAGGTTCGGCACCCGTTCCTCTACCACCGATTCCGGCCAAGCGCTACTTCACGATCGGTGAGGTAAGCGATCTTTGCGGCGTCAAAGCCCATGTTCTACGCTATTGGGAACAAGAGTTTACCCAGTTGAAGTCGATCACCCGGCGCGGTAACCGGCGGTATTATCAGCATCACGAGGTGCTGCTGATTCGCCGGATCCGCCAGCTGCTGTACGAGCATGGTTTCACCATCCACGGAGCACGTAACCGCCTCGATCAGGAAAAACGCGATGTCTCGGCCTTGCCGGCTGACCGTGCCCTACTGCCTGTTTTGATCGATCGGGAAAAGCTCAAAGCGCAGCTTCTGGCGCTGCGCGATGCTCTGGCGAAAGACGATTTGTGATAATATGGCGGCTTCGGGCTGTAGCGCAGCCTGGTAGCGCACTTGCATGGGGTGCAAGGGGTCGCGAGTTCGAATCCCGCCAGCCCGACCAATAAAATCAATGACTTAGCTAAAAAAGCTAAGTTTTTTCTCGGTAAAAATTAGCTCGCCAGCTAAAATTTGCCGCCAGAAAAGCAGAGGAAGCTGATCGCTATTGTTGCAATGCAGCAATAATAAGCGTAGACTGGCGTTTGTCTCCTCTGCACCTTCCTTCAGTGCAGATTTCGCGCTTCAGTCCGATAAAGGCTGAAGCGCGTTTTTACAGGATGGTCCATATAAAATTACCCCTTGAAATGGTTCGATCAGCCCCCACATGTGGACGAGTCGATTTTAATGTTTCAGGAGTTTTTAAATGGATGCTGTCAAAGAAACCCGTGGTTTTCAAGCCGAAGTCAAGCAGCTGCTACAGCTGATGATTCATTCGCTCTATTCGAACAAAGAAATATTTTTGCGGGAGCTGATATCGAATGCCTCGGATGCCTGCGATAAGCTGCGTTTCGAGGCGATCAATCAAGCCGGTTTATTCGAAAATGACAGCAATCTGCGCATCCGTGTGTCCTACGACAAAGCAGCCCGAACCCTGACCCTTTCGGATAACGGTATCGGTTTGTCCCGCCAGGAAGCCATCGACCACTTGGGCACGATCGCCAAGTCCGGAACGCGTGAGTTTTTTGGCCAATTGTCCGGCGATCAACAAAAAGACGCCGCGCTGATCGGTCAGTTCGGCGTAGGGTTCTACTCCGCTTTCATTGTTGCCGACCGAGTCAGGGTCGAGTCACGGCGTGCGGGCCTGGATGCGGGCGAAGGTGTGCGTTGGGAGTCCGACGCCAGCGGTGAGTTTACCGTCGAAACCATCGAGCAGTCGGGGCGGGGCACGCATATTACGCTGCATCTGCGTGAAGGCGAAGACGAATGGTTGACGGGCTGGAAGCTCAAGTCCGTTCTGACCAAGTATTCCGACCATATTTCCTTGCCCATCGAGATGCCCAGGGAGGAGTGGGACGAAGCCGCCGGCGGCATGAAAACTTTGGACGAGTGGGAGGTCGTGAACAAAGCCAGCGCGCTTTGGGGTCGGCCAAAATCCGACATCACCGAAGAGGAGTACCATGAATTCTACAAAAATCTGACCTATGACAACCAGGCGCCTTTGGCTTATACGCATAACCGCGTCGAGGGTCGCAGCGAATATACACAGTTGCTGTATGTTCCGGCACACGCGCCTTTTGATTTATGGGACCGCAACCAGGCCAAAGGGGTCAAGCTGTACGTCAAGCGTGTTTTCATCATGGACGAGGCGGATCAACTGCTGCCGCAATACCTTCGTTTCGTTCGTGGCGTGATCGATTCGGCAGACTTGCCGCTGAACGTATCGCGCGAGATATTGCAGGAAAGCCGCGACGTGCGTGCCATTCGCGAAGGATCGGCGAAAAAAGTCCTGGCGCTGCTCGAAGAGTTGGCCGACCAGCAGCCCGAGAAATACGCAAGCTTCTGGCGCGAATTCGGTCAGTTGCTCAAAGAGGGTATGCACGAGGATGTCGCCAATAAAGACCGGATTGCGCCCTTGCTGCGTTTTGCCTCCACCCATCTGGAAAACGCCGAGCACAGCGTTTCCCTGAAGGATTATGTTGAGCGCATGAAAGTAGGGCAGGACAAGATTTATTACATTACAGCCGACACCGAGCAAGGTGCTCGCCACAGCCCGCATCTGGAAATTTTCAATAAAAAGGGTATCGAGGTTTTGCTGTTGACCGATCGTGTCGACGAGTGGATGCTTGCGCAGTTGACCGAATTCCAAGGTAAAACCTTGCAGTCCGTCGCTAAAGGCGGTGTCGATTTGGGTGTCCTGGAAGACGAGGCCGATAAAGCCGTTGCCGAAAAAGCCGCAGATGAATACAAGGACGTGCTGGAACGGATTCAGGCTGTGTTGCAAAGCAAAGTCAAGGAGACCCGTGTCACTTTGCGCTTGACCGACAGTCCGGCGTGTATCGTGGCCGATGAGCACGACATGAGCAATCATTTACAGCGTCTGCTCAAACAGGCCGGACAAAAAATGCCATCGGCCAAGCCCATACTCGAAATCAATCCCGAGCATGCACTGATTCAACGGTTAAAAACCGATGAAACGAATTTCGAGGCGCTTGCTCAGGTTATTTTCGATCAGGCGGTCTTGGCAGAAGGCGGCCAGTTAGACGATCCGACCGCTTTCGTAAAGCGAATCAATGCTTTATTGATTATGTAAAAAAGAGAAACGAAAAGAAAAGAGTAGCAGCTCCTCTTTAATGAAAAATTAATGCAACCACGCTTTATTGCTGGCGGAGCTGCTACTCAAACTGCCCAACGACCACCGAATCGTCAGGGCTTTTTTCAATTCCGTCAGGGTTTGCATGATTTGTACGAGCGTCGTGGAGCGGAGCCCGTTGCTCAGCGTACATTGCCAGCTGAGCATTAGCTGGCCGCTGGGTTCAGTCTGCGTGATGGCAGCCGGAAATGCCGAAAAAATAGCCGTGTTCGATACCAGAATGTCTTCAAAGTCCGGTTTAGTGGTGCAAGACTGCGGTGACCAGAGTTCGAGTTGACCAATCAAAATCGGATAGTCGCGTTCTTCATCATAGCGCCAATGAAATACTTCGGCAGCTTGTTTTACCTGCCACTCGACCGGGGCAGTGTTTCCGGTCGGTTTACATATTGGGCCCAATTCATTAAAAATAGCACCGATGAGTTGTTTGCGACTGATATGCTGAGCGTAAAAAGCGTTCAAGGCCGACCTATTTAGTGATGTGTTATATCTAGGTGCGATCAACGTGGGGTTTGGTTCCTTGATTACTCCTTCGAGGTCGAAAACTGACAGGCTATTGGAGCCCTAACCGAAATTGCCAATGCCAGGCAGATCGGCCGGTTTCGCAGCGCGATTGGCTGAGGCTGGCGTCGGGGAATTGCTCGGTGCTACGCTGACAGTGCGCTGAAAAACAAGGCGATCAAGCTGGTGGGCAGTCAATCGAGTGTGTGGTGAGTTCCGCTCGTCGCTGCCCGCAATTCGAATGATTTCGCAGGGACGGCGTCGTATTACTCCCCTTGCAGTTGGCCATTAACCACCCGAATCCGATCGCCAGCCTGCCATGCGGGGAGGGTATCGTAAGAAAACGACCGGGTCGTGCCGTCGTCAAACTGAACATTCACTTCGTAGCCCTTCGTTGAGCGGACGGTTTTTTCGACTTGATTACCGGCATAAGCGCCCCCTGCCGCGCCAAGCACGGTCATCACCGTCTTGCCGTTGCCACCACCCACCTGATTTCCGAGTAACGCACCGGCGACCCCACCCGCAATTGCTCCCAGTCCGGAGCCATCTGCTTTCTTTTGCAGTTCCCGGACGCTCGCGATGCGGCCGCAGTCTCGGCAAATCGGCGCGGCGCTCGTCACCTGAACGGGCGCCTGCGCTGGCGTTTGAGGAAGGTAGCTAGGGTCGTCGCTGGTTTGGACGCGAGGCTGTTCGCGTGGGGGCGTGTTGTGATGCGCGACGGCCGGCGATTTGCTGGCAGCTTTGGGCGCAGTGGTGGCTTTATTATTTTGAGCCGAAGCGCCGCCAGCAGGGCTGGGCCCCTCAGCGCCAGTGACTACCGGCGCTTGTACTACAGGGGGCGCTTCGGCTTGAGGCTTGCCGATCAGGCCGGTCATGGAAGCAAGCGCCACCGCACTGGTGATGATGACCGCCACGGCGGCCGTGATGATGAGGGGATGGGTTTTGCTATTGAGTTGCATCGAAGTTCTCCGAGTTGTTGCGTTGACTTTTATCGTAACGCGCCAGCGGTGAATCGGCTGACAACCCAAACAAAAGCCTGTTGCATGAAAGGGTCATTCGACATGGACGGCCTACTCTTCTGCCGTTAAAATGACGCGTCACGCGCTCGTTTGCCTGAGTTCATCCGCTGCGCGCATTTATCGAGTGTGTTTTTACTGAAAGTCATTCATGAGTTCGATGGGGAATGAAGAAAAAGCAGCAAACAAACAAGGGAAAGCAGGGGCCGAAGCAAGCATGAGCATAGTGATGAGGCTGCTGCCAGCTGCATGGCGATTGTCTGCGATTGTTGGTGTAGCGTTGGCTTTTGCGCAGCTTACAGTTCAAGCCGCCGATACCGTCGTCACTACAACTGGTAAGCCAAAAGCTGATCGTGAAATGTGTATCGGCTGCCACGGCATTCACGATTATAAAGCAAGCTTTCCTTTGGTTTACCGGGTGCCAATGATCGCCGGGCAAAATGCGAAATATTTAGAGGCTGCTTTGCTGGCTTACAAAAAAGGCGAGCGCAGCCATCCAACCATGCGCGCGATTGCCGCGTCCCTCTCGGAGGAAGACATCACCGCGCTTGCCGCCTATTATGGTCAAGGAAAGTCGAACTAAGCCATGAATACCCGATTCTTATTTATTGTCCTATCGCTCATGGCGGTTTTCAGTCAACCGGTCCATGCCAGTAATAACGCCGCCGAACGTGGCAAAGCTCGGGCACAGGCCCAATGCGCCGCATGCCACGCCAAAAACGGCGACTGGAATCAGCCCCTGGATGCGTCCTATCCTAAACTATCGGGTCAGCACAAAGATTATCTCACGCAGGCGCTACAGCAGTACCGCGATGGCCGGCGCAAGAACGCCATCATGGCCGCCCAGGCAAAAGGGCTGTCGGATCAGGATATCGACGAACTAAGCAGTTTTTTCGGTTCGCTCAAAGGCGATCTGTATATTAAAAAGTAAAGTGCCGCAGTTTCAGGGTTTTTTCTGCGGCTTGCTTTTTAGGCAGTCCAAGTAGCGTTGGTTGTCGAATGCCTGTCCGTTGCGCTGCTTTTGCCAGAGCTGCTCTGCCAGACAGTCGAATACGGCATGAGCGGCTCGATGCTTGTCACCATACTGGCCAATCAGCGTTTCGTAAATCGCTCGTATCCCGGGAGGCTGATCGATGCTGAGCTGTTCTTCCAGCGATAGATGCATGGACAAATGTAAAAAAGGATTGGTTTCGCCCTGCTCGGGCGGATAATCTTTGAGGAGTGCGGTATCCTTATCCTGCAATACTGCATGATATTCCGGATGCTCGATCACCCATTGCACCACGATTTTCTCCGCCGGCGTTAGTGCCTGAACGGTATTGAATTTATGCCATGCATCCACAAAGAAAAGTCTGACTTGATCGCGGTTGGGGTTGAACATGATTCAGCTGCCGGTTTTACAAGGGTATTCGCAGAGATCTGCGATCAAGCAATTCGGGCAGTCGGGTTTACGAGCCTTGCAGGTATAACGACCATGCAGCAACAACCAATGGTGGGCATTCGCTAAAAATTCAGCCGGAACATTGTTCAGCAGCGCACATTCGACCTGTAAAACATTTTTACCCGTGGCCAGGCCCGTCCGGTTGGCGACCCGGAAAATATGCGTATCGACGGCCATGGTCGGTTCACCGAAAGCGGTGTTGAGCACCACATTCGCCGTCTTCCGGCCTACCCCCGGCAGAGACTCCAACGCCTCACGCGAGCGCGGTACATCCCCAGCAAATTTTTCCAGCAGTAGCGCGCAGGTGGCCAGTAAGTAGCGGGTTTTCGAACGATACAAGCCGATGTGTTGCAAGTACCCGGCCAGACGCGTTTCCCCCAGGGCCGATATCGCTCCCGGCGTATTTGCGACTGGGAATAACTGGCGAGTAGCCTGGTTGACGCTTTTATCGGTTGCCTGCGCCGACAATACGACCGCCACCAATAACTCGAAAGGTGTGGAAAATTCCAGTTCTGTCATGGGTGACGGTTCGCGCTTTTGAAAACGCACGAACATCATGTGCCGTTGTGCTGCGTTCATGATGGGTGGCGGCGTGCCCGAGCGCGCGCCAGAGCGGTTTTGATGGTTGCGCTTTTTTCGCTCAATGACGTGATGCCGTCACCGGATGGCGTCGTATCCATTCGAACGGCCGGGTGCGTGGCTAGGCGGCGCTGCCGGTTCTGCAGGCGGCTACGCGCCGCATCGGCATCCTGGCGCGACCAGGTGTCGAAACCTGGTACCGTTATCATGCTGATGCAATCGACCGGACAGGGCGGCAGGCAAAGCGCGCAGCCTGTGCAATGGTCCGCAATCACCGCATGCCTTTTTTTGTTGCTTCCGATGATTGCATCGACGGGGCAGGCCTGAATGCACAAGGTGCAGCCGATGCAGTGCTCCGGCGTGATAGAGGCTATTTGGCGGGGCTGTTCGCTGCCGCAGGACGAATCGAGCGGCATGGGGGGAGTGTCGAGCAGTTTGGCTAAAGCTGCAATCCCGGCGCTGCCGCCCGGTGGGCAACGGTTGATCGGCGCCTGTTTTTCGGCCAACGCTTGTGCGTAAGGGCGGCATCCTGTATAGCCGCATTGCCGGCATTGGGTTTGCGGCAGAAGCGCATCGATCTGTTCGACGAGCACAAAAGAAACAACGCTTTCAGGCATTCTCGCGGATGAATTCCCGTATTTTTGGATAAATGATTTCGCGCCATCGACGGCCGCTGAAAATACCGTAATGGCCACAGTCCGGCGCCATGAAGTGTAATTGTTTTTTCGCCGGAATGCGCGTGCAGAGGTCGTGTGCGGCACGTGTCTGACCCAGCCCGGAGATATCGTCGAGTTCCCCTTCGATAGTGAACAGCGCGACGGACTGAATGTCTTCTGGCGCGACGCGAACACCATCGATCAGCCATTTGCCTTTTGGCAGAGCATGTTCCTGGAAAACGGTTTTGATGGTATCCAGGTAGTATTCTGCCGGCAAATCGAGGACGGCGTTGTACTCGTCGTAAAACCGCCGATGCGACTCGGCGTTTTCGCCATCGCCTTCGAGCAGATGCAGATAAAAGTCCCAGTGCGACTGCATGTGCCGGTTTGGGTTCATGCTGACAAAGCCCGCGTGCTGCAAAAACCCTGGATACACGCGCCGCATATAGCCGGGATACGTCGAAGGCACGTTGTAGATGACATTGTTCTCGAACCACGAAAATGGTTTGCGAGTTGCGAGGTTATTGACAGCGGTCGGACTCTGGCGGGTATCGATCGGGCCGCCCATCATGGTCATCGAGCGTGGCAGGCATTTATCCTTGGCCGTTGCCATCAAAGATACCGCTGCCAGTACTGGCACGGTTGGCTGGCAAACGGATACCAGATGCACATCCGGGCCCAGCAGGCGAATGAATTCCATGCAGTAATAAACGTAATCGTTTAAATGGAAGGGGCCTTCAGATAGCGGAACCATGCGCGCGTCCACCCAGTCGGTAATGTAGACGTCGTGATCGGGCAGCATGGCGTCGACCGTGTTGCGCAGCAGTGTTGCGTGGTGGCCCGACAAGGGTGCGAACACCAATATTTTGGGCGCAACTGGATGTTTACCTGAAGATTCGCCGTAGACCCGGCGGAAATGCTTCAGAATACAAAACGGTTTGACTAGGATGTTTTCTTCGATGATCGCTATCCGTTCACCGTCGACTTCTGTGTCATGCAAATCGAATTTGGGTTTTTCGTACTCTTTTCCTAAGCGGAAAAGCAGTTCGTAATTGGCGGCAACTCGCCGGGAAAGGGGGGTATAGGCCAGCGGGCTATACGGGTTGTTGTATAGCTGAGCCCCTATTTCTGCCCACTGCGTTAACGGGTTCAATAAAGCGCGTCGTAGCTCATGTAATTGGTAAAGCATCTAAACTCCTGACGGTATAAGCGCTGTGCGTGAACTGCTCGCCACGGATAGATCTGTCGGACATTCTGATTGTGCTCCAATCCGTTGTGCGCCGCAACATTCGGCGCTACGCTATCCTTCACGACAGGGTTAGCATACCTGCCTACCAATAATTCTCTACGAGGAGTTGACCCGGTTTTTCGCGTCTACTCGTCGTAAACCCGCGCGTTTTGAGTAAAGCACGCAGTTCTCCGACCATGTCGGGGTTACCGCAAACCACAGCCCGCGCCTGATCGGGCTGTAAAGGAAGGCCAGCCCAGGATTCCAATGCCCCATTTGCTATCAAAGCTGGTAAGCGCTGTTGCAGCGTGCCGGGCGTATGCCGACGCGTGATGACCGGGACATAGACGAATCGGTTGGGAGCGATGCCGAGCTTTTTCAACCAGAGCGGCATATGCTCGCGATACGCCAGCTCTTCGGGCGCACGTACGCTATGCGCCAACACGACCGTTTCGAAGCGTCGCCAGGTGGACGGATCCTGAAGCATCGACAAAAAAGGCGCCAGGCCAGTCCCCGAGCCCAACAGCCAAAGATGCGGACCAGGCGCCAGCCGCTCTAGTGTCAATAAGCCATAAGGCGCCGAATCTACCCGTAATTTTGCGCCGAGTTGGAGCTGCGCCAACGGTTCGCTGAATTCGCCGCCGGGCACCACGATCGAAAAAAATTCCAGAAAGTCGTCGTCCGGTGCGCCAACCATCGAGTATGCCCGCCAGACGGTACCGGCGGCGCCGTCTTTTCCGCTCCCAGGGGTGCTGAGACCGAGTCTGGCGAACTGCCCCGCCGTAAATAGCAATCTGGGCGGGCGGGTCGTGCGCACAGAAAACAATTTGCCAGGTAACCAGACATGCCGCTCTGTAAGCGTTTCTTCCGTGAATGTCGTCAAGATAGTGGGCTGACCGTCCCCGGCCACTCAGCGTTTCAGGTGTTCGAGTTTATTTGGTATGTCTTTCCACTGGTCGGCATCGGGCAGGTGGGGTTTCATGCGGGTAATACTCGGCCAGGTTTTCGACAACTCCACATTGATGGCGATAAAATGCTGCTGCGATTGCGGAACGTCCTCTTCGGCATAAATGGCATTGGTGGGGCATTCCGGAATGCAAACCGCACAGTCGATACACTCGTCCGGGTCGATGACCAGGAAATTCGGTCCTTCGCGAAAGCAATCGACTGGGCAGACGTCGACGCAATCTGTGTATTTGCACTGAATGCAATCTTCCGTAACCACATGGGTCATGTCGCTCTCTCAAATGCCATATCCAAGCCACGATTTTACCTTACCCTGTTCAACTGGTTGAATATATGGCAGTGTTCGGCTTGCAATTATTGAATTTTTTCGTAATGAGCTTATTGCTAAAAGCTTGATAAACGGCGGTTCGGTTACCATTTTCGGGTGGACCCGAAGACAAAATTCTCATGGATTCCTATAATTCAAGGCTTGGTTGAAGGGTAGACATGCAGCGACATGTCGGAAAACGAATGAATAAAAACATCTCCCGCGCTGAAACTTACGCAGCGCCACATATTCCTGAGCGTAGGCCGGACAGTATGGCCGAGGTGCCGCAGACCAGGCTCGATTCGCCAATCCCGCCGCCTCCTGCCAAAGGAAGCCAGCTGCTCGCCTGCAACGATCCAGTAAACGGGTTCGTTCAGAGACTTGACAAAAATTTCTGTAGCTGGAGCCGCATCGACGATCTCAACCAGGCGCCCGAAACCGTAGCCGCTTATCTGCGCGCGCGGGATTTGCCGCTCGACGTCCATGTATGGCCGGCCATCGGCCACCTGGGCTGGACGGCCGCTGGTTTGCGCCTGCAGGACGAACCGCAGAGCGTCACGGTGGGACCGGTGTTGTTCGCCCTGATCGAGAGTGGTTTGATCGCGCCATGCGACCAGACATTCCGTCCGGCGGTGCATATCGCCGTTTTGCATGCCGATCAAATCATCGCGCATACACAACAGGTTTTGGGGCGAGTCGAGGAACTATTGGGCAAGGCGCCTCCGCAGTTACTGGTTCTGACCGGCCCGGTAGCGTCTTGTAAAGATCCGGTAAAACCTGAGCTGCCGTTTGCAATGGTCGATAAGGTATGTGCTGCGCACTGTCACGTCGTGATCGTCGGCGCGACCAGTCGAGCCGCTGCGTCGTGAAAAAAGTCAACGCCGCCAGCCGGCGGCGCTTCTTGCAGGGTGCGGGTACGGGTTCTGCGGCGGTTGGCGCGCTGCTCGGCGCACCGGCCATCGTCCGTGCGTCTCCGGAAATCACGCTGCGCTTTCAAAGCAGCTGGTCCGTCAAGGACATTTTTCATGAGTTTGCGCTGGATTTTGCTCATAAAGTCAACGAGCTATCCGCCGGTCGCTTGAAAATCGATGTTTTGCCGCCCAACAGCGCCGTTAAAACATTCGCTTTGCTGAACGCCGTGCACAAAGGCGTGCTGGATGGTGCGCACGGTGTGTCGACGTATTGGCATGACCGGCACCCGGCATTTTCCTTGTTTGGCGGTGGTCCTGGATTTGGTCTGACGTCGAGTTTATTCCTGGCGTGGATGAATTGCGGCGACGGACAGCGGCTGTACGACGAGCTCATGCAAAAAGAGCTACGCTTGAATATTCAGGGTTATTTGTATGGGCCGATGTTTTCCCAGCCGTTCGGCTGGTTCAAGCAGCCGATTCGTAAACTGGCGGATCTAAAAGGCCTGCGCTTTCGCGCGGTCGGTCTGGCGGCTGAGGTCTATAAAGAGTTGGGCATGCAGCCTACGGCACTGGCCGGCCCCGAAATCATCGACTGGCTGGACCGTGGGCTGATCGATGCGGCCGAATTCAACAATCCATCCTCTGATCGTGCGTTGGGTCTACCGCAAATCGCGTCGAATTGCCTCATGAAAAGCTGGCATCAAAGTACCGAAGTTTTCGAGGTTTTGATCAATAAACAGCGCTTTTCGGCTTTTGGCCCCGAGTTAGGCGGTGTCATTCGCAATGCGATTAAAGCGGCATCGTCGGATGTGAACTGGAGGTCGGCGGAGCAGATGGCACGCGACTATGAGGAAATGTCGCGCCGTGGCGGTGTGCATTTCGTCAAAACGCCAGACGATATTTTGCATGCGCAGTTACTGGCTTGGAAAAAAATCATCGACCGGGAGTCTGCCAAGAATGCGCTGTTCAAGCAGATCGTTGCTTCTCAAATGGCATTTGCCCGCCAAGTCGGGCGTTACGCCTTGGATACAGAGCCTAACCTACAAAGCGGCTACGACTTCTGGTTTGGCGGCAGAGCCAATTCGACGCAAGGATAGCGCAGGCTGGAAAGTAAGGCGGATCGCCGTAGACTCACGATGCGTCTGGATTCGCACATGAAACTCCACAAAGCGGGGCTGACCATGGCGCGCACCGCTTCCTTGGGTAAACGCGGTGGTTTGGGTAAGCCAGCGTACTGCGCAACACAATCGAAAAAATCGCCCATTTTCATGGGTTCTTCGTCCACGGCATTCACGATTCGTGGCGCTTTGTCACGAAACGCCGCCGCAAAGCACAGCCGTGCGAGGTCGAGCGCGTGAATATGATTCGAAAACGAGTCTTCCGGGGCGCAGATCACCGGTTTGCCATCGTGCAGGCGTTGCAAAGGTAGCCTGTCGTGCGCATAAATCCCCGGTGCACGCAGAATCCGGACGCGGGCCCGACCACCACGGGCGATGCTCAGCCATTCAGCCTCTGCCGCGACCCGTCGCTGGGCGCGTGCCGATATTGGTGCGACCGGTGTTAGTTCTGTGACGACCGCCCCGCCATGATCGCCGTAGACCCCCGTGGTGCTGACGTACGTAATCGACAGCGGCGGCTTTGGCGCCCCAAGGCGACAAATCGCCCAGGCCAAGCGACGGCATAAACGTCCTTCGCTGTCGGTATCTGCGGGCGGCGCGAGCATGAGGATACGCCTGCCCAGGCTACAAACCCGCTGCCTGAACCGAGCGACGTTCAAGTCGCCCATCAGAAAATGCGCGCCTTGCAAACGGATTGCTGTTTGCTGGTTACAATGGCGGGCTACCGCGATCCAATGCACATGCGGGTGCGATAAACGCAACATACGCAAACCGATATCGCCGCAGCCGAGAATCACTGCCCGTGGCCGGCGAAAGCGGCGCGGCAGTGCGCGTGGCGTATCCCTAACGAAATTTTTCATTCATTTAATTTTAGTATGAATTTCAAGATCGAACTTAGTCCCGGCGGCAAATCGTTTACCTGTTCCGCCGAGGAAACCATTTTAGCGGCGGCCCTGCATCAGGGCGTCATTCTGCCGTATGGCTGCAAGAACGGCGCTTGCGGTTCATGCAAAGCGCAGGTGCTGGCCGGGACCCTCGATTATGGCGCGCATCAGGCCCGGACACTGACCGATCAGGAAAAGGTAACCGGTCACGCTTTACTATGCTGCGCCAAACCCTTGTCGGATGTGCGTCTGCAGGCCCGGGAGCTACAGGGCGCGGGCGACATGCCGGTCAGAAAAATGCCTTGCCGGGTTCTAGAGATAGAGCTGGCGGCGCCGGATGTCGCGATTGTGCGGCTGCAGTTGCCAGCCAACGAACTCCTTCAGTTCAAGGCCGGGCAGTACGTCGAGTTTTTGTTGCGCGACAATCAACGGCGGGCTTACTCGATCGCCAGCCCGCCGCATCGCAGCGGTCAGATCGAACTGCATATTCGGCACATGCCGGGCGGGTTATTCACAGACCAGGTGTTCAGTACCTTGAAGGTCAGGGATATCCTTCGTTTCGAAGGCCCCCTGGGAACGTTTTTTTTACGGGAAAATTCGGTCGCTCCCATTATTTTACTGGCCAGTGGTACGGGTTTCGCTCCGCTGCAAGCCATCGTGGAACATGTTATCGAGCAGCGTATTCAGCGGCCGCTCACGTTTTATTGGGGCGGGCGCCGTCGAGCCGATCTGTATCGACTACCATTACTCGAACAATGGGCCGATGTCTTGCCGGATTTTCGTTTCGTGCCCGTGTTATCGGAGCCCGATGATGCCTGGAACGGGCGAACTGGTTTCGTTCATCGTGCCGTGATGCGCGATTTTCCAGACATGGCGGGGTTCGAGGTCTATGCATGCGGCGCGCCGGTCATGGTCGAGTCGGCGCGGCGCGACTTCATGGCCGACTGCCGTTTGCCGGCCGAGTCGTTTTTCGCCGATGCTTTCACGTCGGCTGCCGATGGGGGTTTCGATGCCTTGGTCAGCCCTTGAGAGGTGGCCCTGACAAACTATGGGCGGAATGATGGGCATGTCAACGCCGAAAGTTGCTCTCGCCCATGCCGCGCCGCAAATCATCAGCCAAACACCAGTCGGTTTCGCCAGGACGCTTCATCAGTAGAGCGTGCCAAGCATCACAGCTTCTCCGGCGCGATGAGACGGAATTGCAGTGCCCTAGCGGTTGCCGTATAATCATGGGTTACCCGCCACACCGGTATTCGTAGCCGGGTGGCTTTTCCTAAAGAACGGAGAACCCATGCGTCATTACGAAATCGTTTTCATAGTTCACCCTGACCAGAGCGAGCAAGTCCCCGCAATGGTCGAGCGCTACCGCGGCATCGTAGAAGGTCGCCAAGGCAAAGTCCATCGTTTCGAGGACTGGGGTCGTCGTCAGTTGGCTTACCCGATCCAGAAGCTTGCGAAAGCTCATTATGTTTTGCTCAATATCGAATGCGATCAGCAGGCGATGGATGACCTCGAGCATTCTTTCAAGTTCAACGATGCCGTCCTGCGTCATCTGGTCATCCGGCTGAAAAAAGCCGAAACCGCGCCTTCTCCGATGATGAAAGAAGTGCAGCGCGAGCAGGAGCGTAAAGCCGCTGCGGCGGCCAGTGTCGCGCCTGCGGCGCCCGAGGCACGGCCGACTGAGGCATCAGCCTGAGCGTCGCACCACAAATACGAGCTTGAACGAGTTTAGTATAAGCGCACGCATCGTTGAAAAAGAATGCGTTCGGTATACCCCGGCAGGCATTCCCGTAGTGCAGCTCCTCTTGGAGCACACAGGGGAGGTCATCGAAGCGGGTCTCGTCAGGCAGGTGGATTTTCAGTTGAGTGCAAAGGGGCTGGGCGACACGGCGCTGGCGTTGAACGAGCTTCGTTTAAATGCAGGTGCGCAGTTTTCCGGGTTTCTGGCGCGTAAATCGAAAACCGCCAAATCGCTGGTGTTTCACATCACGGCTTTTGCCAGTGTGCATGACGATGTGAAACCCGGTTTCGACAACGATATTGAAAAATTGGAGCAATCAAATGGCATTTGGACGTAAACCCGAGCGCAAAGGGCGCCGCCCGCAGCAAAATCCGTTGTTTAAACGTAAAAAATTCTGCCGCTTCACCGTGGCGGGAGTCGAGGCCATCGATTACAAAGACATCGATACCTTGAAAGACTTCATCAATGAAAACGGCAAAATCATGCCGGCCCGAATTACCGGCACCAAGGCACACTACCAGCGCCAGCTCGACGAAGCCATCAAACGCGCGCGTTTTCTGGCGCTCGTTCCCTACACTGATAACCACTGATTCCGGATTCCGTCATGCAAATCATTCTTCTCGAGAAAATTGATAAAAAAGGTAGTTTGGGCGACATTATTCGCGTCAAAAACGGTTTTGCGCGTAACTATCTGATCCCTACCGGAAAAGCCCGCCGCGCCACACAAAGCGCGATTGCCGAGTTCGAGGCGCGGCGCGCCGATCTGGAAAAAGCCGCCGCTCAAAAGCTGGCCGATGCGCATAGCCAGCGCGAAACGCTGTCCACCACGACCGTGCATGTCAGCCAGAAGGCCGGCGTCGACGGCCGTTTATTCGGTTCGGTGACCAATGGCGATATCGCTGAAGCGTTGAAAGCCAAGGGCTTCAAAGTCGACAAATCGCAGATCCGTTTGACCGATGGCCCACTGAAGCTGGCGGGCGAACATACGGTGGCGGTGCAACTGCACAGCGATGTTTCGGCGGATTTGAAAGTGATCGTCGTCGGCGAAGCTGCGTAATTTCCGATGAATCCAAATAGCAGCGACCCGGGTATTGCGTCGCTGCGAACGCCGCCGCATTCTGTCGAGGCGGAGCAGTCCGTCCTCGGCGGGTTGCTGCTGGACAATCAGGCCTGGGATCGAATCGCCGATATCATTCGGCAGGACGACTTCTACCGCTACGACCATCGTCTGGTGTTCGAACACATCGCCAAGCTCATCGACCGTTCCCGACCGGCCGATGTCATCACCGTATTCGAGTCGCTGCAATCGGCCGGTAAGGTCGAGGACATCGGCGGTTTGCCTTACCTCAATTCGGTCGCACAAAATACGCCGTCGGCTGCCAACATTCGCCGTTATGCCGAAATCGTGCGCGATCGCGCGATATTGCGTCGCCTGGTCACGGTGAGCGACGAGATTGCCACGACAGCGCTGAACCCCCAGGGGCGCGACACCAAAAGTATACTCGATGAGGCCGAAAGCAAGATTTTTCAGATCGCCGAGGATGGCTCGCGTGGCAACACCGGCTTTCAGGACCTGCAGCCGGTGCTCGCCAAAGTGGTCGAACGCATCGACGAGCTGTATCACCGCGACAGTCAAAACGACATCACCGGCATCGCCACCGGGTTCATCGATCTAGACGCCAAAACCTCGGGGCTGCAAGCGGGCGATTTGATCATCGTTGCGGGCCGGCCGTCGATGGGTAAGACAGCGTTTTCCTTGAATATCGGCGAACATGTCGCAATCGAAGAGGGCCTGCCGGTAGCAGTGTTTTCGATGGAAATGGCGGCCCAACAGCTCGCGATGCGGATGCTCGGCTCGGTCGGTCGGCTCGACCAGCACCGTTTACGCACGGGTCGGCTGACCGATGACGATTGGCCACGCCTGACCTTCGCCGTACAAAAAATGCAGGACGCTCAGCTCTTCATCGACGAAACCCCTGCGCTCACGTCGATGGAGCTGCGCGCACGCGCGCGCCGATTGGCGCGACAATGCGGCAAGCTGGGGCTGATCATCATCGATTATCTACAGCTCATGGGCGCCAGCTCGGCGGGCGAAAACCGCGCCACCGAAATTTCCGAAATCTCGCGGTCGCTGAAAGCGCTGGCGAAAGAGCTCAACTGTCCGGTGATCGCCTTGTCGCAGCTCAATCGCGGCCTGGAACAACGGCCCAATAAACGGCCCGTGATGTCGGACCTGCGCGAATCAGGGGCGATCGAACAGGATGCCGACGTCATTCTGTTCATTTATCGCGACGAGGTGTATAACCCTGACTCCCCGGACAAGGGTACTGCCGAAATCATCATCGGCAAGCAAAGAAACGGCCCGATCGGCAATGTTCGTGTCACCTTCATCGGTGCGCACACCAAGTTCGACAATTACTCGGGCGCGCAACGCGGCGATGATTATTGACCGACCAATAAAGCCGGTGTTCGTTCGCCAAAAGTGTTGGGCATTCAGTCTTTGTCCGTCAACTGCAACATTTCTTTAGCAGCAGCGCGCGTCGTCTCGGTCAGCTGCCGGCCGCCCAGCATCCGGGCGATTTCTTCGATGCGCTCTGCGCCGTTCACCGCTGCGATCCGGCTAACGGTCGTGGTGCCTGCGGATTGTTTGCTGACCACCCAGTGCTGATGACCCTGCGCCGCGACCTGTGGCAGATGCGTCACGCACAGCACCTGGCAACGCCCGGCCAGTTGGCGCAAGTAATGGCCGACGACTTCGGCCACCGCGCCTCCGATTCCGCTGTCGACTTCGTCGAATATCATGGTCGGCACCGTGCTTTGCCCGCTGGTGATGACCGCGATCGCCAGGCTGATCCGCGCCAGTTCTCCGCCGGACGCGACTTTGTGTAGGGGGCGCAGGTTGACGCCGGCGTGACCGGCGACTCGAAACTCGACGGTTTCCAGGCCGGTGGCTTGTGGTGTGCAAGCCTGCAGTTCGCAGGCGAATGCGCCGCCGGGCAGGCTCAGGCTTTGCATCGCTGCAGTGACTTGCTCGGACAAACGCGTTGCCGCCTGACGGCGCTCTTGGCTCAGAGCGCTGGCGACCGTTTGATAAACGGCCTGCGCCTCGTCGACTTGCCGCTGCAACTGGTCGAGGTCGGCGGCACTTGCCAGCGCCTGCAACTCCTGCTCGATGCCTGTTGCGCGTTCGGCGAGCGCTTCGGGGCGGATGTGCAGCTTGCGCGCCACCGCATGCCATTGCGATAGCGTCTGGTCGACTTCCGTCAGGCGCTCCGGGTCGAGATCGGTGCGGCGCAAATAGGCTGCGAGGTCGCGTTCGGCCTCCGAGAGCTGAATTTCCGCAGCGCGTAAACCTTCCAGCGCATTGCCCAGGCTCGGGTCCGTGCGGTGCAGTTGCTCCACTGTTTGAATGACCTGGGCCAGACCGGACAATAAAGCGTCGTCGGACTCGGTCAGCGCTTCGATACTGCTTTGAATGCCGCTGAGCAGTTCGGCGGCGTGCGATAGCCGGTGGTGTTCGTCGGACAAGGTTTCCCATTGACCTGGCTGCGGCGCGAGCCGGGCGATCTCTTCGTGCTGCCACGCCAGACGCTCGCGGTTTTGCGCCAGGGTTTCCTGGTTGTTGCGGGCGGTTTCCAAAGCGTTGCTTGCGGTTTGCCAGGTGCGATAGGCGGCTGTCGTGTGCGCGACCAGCTCGTCGTAGCCGCCGCTGTCGTCCAGCAAACGCCTTTGCTCATCGGCTTTGACGAGTGTTTGAAAGGCGTGTTGACCGTGAATGTCGACCAGGAATTCGCTGAGCTGCTTGAGCTGACCGGCGCTCACGGGCGTTTGATTGATATACGCCTTCGACTTGCCGCCAGCGTCGACGATACGCCGTACGATGAGTTCGTCGTCGCGGTCGAGGTCGTGGGCGCTCAACCACACCCGCGCGGCGGGCGGCGCATCGAACACTGCGGTGATTTCGGCTTTGGCCGCGCCTTCGCGTACCATGGCGGCGTCGCCACGTTCGCCCAGGCAGAGCGCCAGCGCATCGATCAGAATCGATTTGCCCGCGCCGGTTTCGCCGGACAGGACGGTCAAGCCGGTGGTGAAATCCAGCTCTAGTCGGTCGACGATCACGAAATCGCGAATGATCAGGCTCGTCAACATGTCAGGTGCCCCTCAAACCACGCTTCTGGCCGGACCAGTCGCCCGGGGTGGCGCTCCAGTGCAGCTTTTGGCGCAAGACCGAAAAATAATCGTAGTGCAGGGGATGAATGAGCTGAATCGGGGTCGGGTCGACGCGGATCCGGATGCAGTCGCCGACCCGGGTTTGCGCGTTGCTCTGCATGTCGAAATGGACGAAGGTTTCACGGCCACCCTGGACGAAAATTTCGATTTCGCAGGACTGCGGCAGGGCGATCGGCCTGTTGGTCAGGGCATGCGGCGCCACCGGGACGATGACGATGCCTTCGAGCTTTGGATGCAGAATCGGGCCTTGCGCCGACAGCGCATAAGCGGTCGAGCCGGTCGGCGAGGAGACGATCAGCGCATCGGCGCGTAGGTCGTACATGAATTTTTGATCGACCGAAACCCGGATATCAATCATGCCGCCGATCATGCCGCGGGTGATGACGACGTCGTTCAGCGCGTTCGACGTATGCAGCGTCTTGTCGCCGCGGACGATGTCGGCGCACAGGTGGGCGCGGTTTTCTGTAAAGTAATCCCCGCCGATGATTTCGCTGAGACGTGCTTCGTGCTCGTCGAACGCGATATCGGTCATGAAGCCCAGCCGGCCCTGGTTGATGCCGATCAGTGGAATGCCATGGCCGGCCAAATGGCGGGCCACGCCCAAAAATGTACCGTCGCCGCCGACCACGACGGCCGTGCTGGCGGTTTTGCGAATCCGGTCCAAGGACGCCGATTGAAAGCCGTGTTCTTTGACGCCGGCGGCGGAATCCTCCGCAATCAACAGGTTGCAGCCCAACGCCCGCAGGTACCTGGCGACCTCGACCCAGTAAGGCGGTTCATTGCTGCTCGTATGCTTGCCGAACAGCGCCAGGGTGTGGAAAAGTGGGTCGATGGCTGCGGTCATGAAAATGCTTTTTTTACGCAAAGTAAATGACATTATCCTTCATGCCATTCGATGGCTGTGCGATCATAGTCGGCTGTGGATATTTTTTACTCTGGAATCGACTGTTTCGCATGATGGATGCCCGCGCCCGTTCCCTGTTGAAGACCCTGGTCGAACGTTACATCGCCGAAGGCCAACCAGTTGGCTCGAAAACCCTGTCGCACTGGTCCGGTCTCGATCTGAGCCCGGCGACCATCCGCAACGTGATGGCGCAACTCGAAGACCTCGGCCTCGTGGCCAGCCCGCACACATCGGCGGGCCGGGTGCCGACCCCCAAAGGCTATCGGCTGTTCGTCGACAGTCTGCTGACCGTGCAGCCCCTGGAGGCGCTCCATTCGCAAACCCTGCAAGGCGAGTTGCAGGTGGCCGATCCGACGCAGTTGATCAACCGCGCCGCCAATCTGCTGTCCAGCCTGTCGCATTTCGCCGGCATCGTGACGACGCCCCGGCGAACGGCGGTATTTCGCCAGATCGAGTTCATCGCCTTGTCGGAGCGCCGGGTGTTGCTGATCATCGTGACGCCATCCGGCGATGTGCAAAATAGGATTTTATTGACCGATCGGGTCTACAAACCGGCCGAACTGGTCGAGGCGGCGAATTTCATCAATCAACATTTTGCCGGCTTGAGCTTCGAGACGGCTCGCGAGCGTCTGGCGACCGACTTGCGGCAGATCCGCAACGACATCACGGCGTTGATGACCGTCGCGGTCGACGCCGGGTCGGAAGCCTTGAACGCCACCACCGCATCGACGTATGTGCTGTCGGGCGAGCGCAAGCTGCTGAACGTGGATGAGTTGTCGACCGACATGACGCGGCTGCGGCGTTTATTCGACATGTTCGAGCAGCGCACGGGGCTGCTCCGGCTGTTGGACACGTCGAGCACCGCCGACGGCGTGCAGATCTTTATCGGTGGCGACTCTTCTCTGGTGCCGGTCGAGGAAATGAGCGTGGTCGTGGCGCCGTACGAAGTCAATGGCGCCATCGTCGGTACGCTCGGTGTCATTGGCCCGACCCGGATGTCTTACGAACGCGTCATTCCCATGGTCGACATTACGGCTAAACTCTTGTCCAACGCCCTGTCCCAATTTCCCTGAAAATGCGAACCGAAGCGAACTTTACCCATGGCGCCCAGCTGCGCACAGCAGTCGTGCTGGTCAACCTCGGCACCCCGGAGGCGGCTGAAACCGGCGCGGTGCGGCGCTACCTGCGCGAGTTTCTTTCCGACCCACGGGTCATCGAAATTCCCCGCCTGGTCTGGTGGCCGATTCTGCACGGCATCATTTTGCGTTTGCGGCCGCGCCGTTCGGCGCACAAATACGCCTCGGTCTGGACTGCCGACGGTTCGCCGCTCCTGGCGATCGGTCGGGCGCAGGCGGCCGCTTTGCAGGCCAGTCTGTTTGCTGCCGGACGCGACCTCAGCGTCCGGCTGGCGATGCGTTATGGGCAGCCGTCGGTGGCAAGCGTGCTGGACGAGTTGCGCGCCGACGGCCACGACCGCATTCTGATTTTGCCTTTGTATCCGCAATACGCCGCAGCGACGGTCGCCTCCGTTTACGATGCCGTGGGCGATTGGCTGCGGCCGGTGCGCAATGTCCCCGAACTGCGGTTCGTCAAGCATTTTCACGATCACCCGGCGTATATCGACGCCTTGGCGCGCATCGTGGAGGCGCATTGGCAGGCGGTCGGGCGGCCCGATTTTGCGCAAGGCGACGTTTTGCTGATGAGTTTTCATGGCGTGCCGCAGGCAACCCTGGATCGGGGCGACCCTTACCATTGCGAGTGCCGTAAAACTGCGCGGCTGCTCGGCGAACGCTTGGGCCTGGCGCCGCCGGCCTATCAGGTGGCGTTCCAGTCGCGTTTCGGCAAGGCACAGTGGCTGCAGCCTTCGACCGATTCGCTGCTCAAAAGCCTGCCGGCGCAAGGCGCGCGACGGCTCGATGTGTTGTGTCCGGGCTTCATGGCGGACTGCCTCGAAACCCTCGAGGAAATCGACCAGGAGGGGCGCCAGACGTTTTTAACGGCGGGTGGGCAGGATTTTCATTACATTCCTTGTGTGAACTCGACGCCAGTGGCCATTCGCTTGCTGGCTGATCTGGTCGAAACCCATACCGCAGGGTGGCCGGATATCTCGCCGACAAAAAAGATGCCATCTAGCCCTTGAAAGCTTGCGGTCCGGTTCCATATATCAGGCCATACGGCCTGATTTTAAAATTTGCTTTGGAGATTCGTACGATGACTGACCCACAGGACATATTCAAGAGCAATGTCACCGCCTCGCAAACCCCCGACCTGTCGGCCGCTGAACAGAGCGAGCAGATTGAGCAGGCGTTTGCGGCCGATTTGCAGCAGGAGCTCGATGCGGCGCTAGCCAAAGCCCAGGCGAACTACGATTTGTATGTACGTGCCGTCGCGGAGACGGATAACATTCGTCGCCGTTCGGCCGACGATATCGCCAAGGCGCACAAATTCGCCATCGAGTCGTTCGCGGAAGCCCTGGTGCCCGTGCGCGACAGCTTGGAGGCGGCGCTGAACTTCCCCGATGTGACGCTCGAGTCTTTGCGTACCGGAGTGGAGGCGACGCTGCGGCAGCTCGCCAGCGCCTTCGAAAAAGGTCGCATTCAAGACATCGATCCCTTGGGCGAAAAATTCGATCCGCACCGCCACCAGGCGGTAGCGATGGTGCCCGGCAATAGCGTCGAGCCAGTCGTCGCCACCGGTCATGTGGTCGCGGTGCTGCAAAAAGGCTACCTGATCGCCGACCGGATACTGCGGCCGGCCCTGGTTAGCGTTGCCCAGTAATCGTGGCGGCGAAAAAACGTCGCCCCGCAGCCTTGAAAACGGTTTTGCCGTCCTCATATAGACGGCAGACGAACATTAAGCATTGAAGAAACGGAGAACATCATGGGTAAGATAATCGGTATCGATCTGGGCACCACCAATTCCTGCGTCGCCGTTCTGGAAGGCGGTCAGCCCAAAGTCATCGAAAACTCGGAAGGCGCCCGCACGACGCCGTCGATCATCGCCTACATGGAAGACGATGAAATTCTGGTCGGCGCCCCCGCCAAACGGCAGGCGGTCACCAATCCCAAAAGTACCTTGTATGCAGTCAAACGTCTGATCGGCCGTCGTTTCGAAGACAAGGAAGTTCAAAAGGACATCGACATGATGCCCTATAAAATTCTGAAAGCCGACAATGGTGACGCCTGGGTCGGCGTTCGTGACAGGAAGCTGGCGCCGCCGCAGATTTCGGCCGAAGTCTTGCGCAAAATGAAAAAAACGGCCGAGGACTATCTGGGCGAGGAGGTGACCGAAGCCGTCATCACCGTGCCGGCGTATTTCAACGATGCCCAGCGGCAGGCTACCAAGGATGCCGGTCGGATCGCCGGTCTGGACGTCAAACGCATCATCAACGAGCCCACCGCAGCCGCGCTGGCGTTCGGCCTCGATAAAAAAGAAAAGGGTGACCGCAAGATCGCCGTGTATGACCTCGGGGGCGGTACCTTCGACGTGTCGATCATCGAAATCGCGGATGTCGATGGCGAAATGCAGTTCGAAGTGTTGTCGACCAATGGCGATACCTTTTTGGGCGGTGAGGATTTCGATCAACGCATCATCGATTACATCATCGACGAGTTCAAAAAAACCAATGGCGTCGATCTGGCCAAAGACCCGATTGCGCTGCAACGTATCAAAGCCGCCGCCGAGCGCGCCAAGATCGAACTGTCGTCGAGCCAGCAGACCGAGCTCAACGAGCCATACATCGCCATGAGCAACGGCGCGCCGATGCACTTGACGATGAAAATCACGCGTACCAAGCTCGAGCAGTTGGTCGAGGAGCTTATCACCCGGACGATCGAGCCCTGCAAGATCGCCATGAAAGACGCCGGTGTTTCGAACGGCGATATCCACGACGTGATTCTGGTCGGCGGCATGACGCGTATGCCCAAGGTCCAGGAAGCCGTCAAAAACTTTTTCGGTAAAGAGCCGCGCAAAGACGTCAATCCGGACGAGGCCGTGGCCGTCGGCGCGGCGATTCAAGGCTCGGTGTTGTCGGGCGACCGTAATGACGTGCTGTTGCTGGACGTCACGCCCTTGTCGCTGGGCATCGAAACTTACGGTGGCGTCATGACCAAGATGATCGCCAAAAACACGACCATTCCAACCAAGTTTTCGCAGGTTTTTTCGACTGCGGACGACAACCAGCCGGCCGTCACCATCAAGGTGTTTCAGGGCGAACGGCCGATGGCGCACGATAACAAGTCCTTGGGCGAGTTCAACCTCGAAGGGATTGCGCCGGCGGCGCGCGGCACGCCGCAGATCGAAGTCACGTTCGACATCGACGCCAACGGGATTCTGAACGTCTCGGCTAAAGATAAAGGCACGGGCAAAGCCAATCAGGTGACCATCAAGGCCAACTCCGGTTTGTCCGATGGTGAAGTCGAGAAGATGGTGCGTGACGCCGAGCTCAACGCCGAGCAGGACAAGCAGCGGGTCGAGCTGGTGTCTGCACGGAATCAGGCGCAGTCCTTCGTGCACACCACCCGCAAGTCGCTCGAAGAGCATGGCGATAAGCTGGAAGCCGGCGAAAAAGAAGCGATCGAGGCGGCTTTGAAAGATCTGGAGGCGGTGCTCGACGGCGACGACAAAGCGGCCATCGACGCCAAAACCGAAGCCCTGGCGAAAGCTTCGCAAAAGCTGGGCGAAAAAGTTTATGCCGACATGGCGGCGGCGCAAGGCGGCAATGCCCAGCCCGGAGGCCATACCGACGAGGGTGCTGCGGCGGGCGCGCAGCAGGCCGACGACATCGTTGATGCCGACTTCAAAGAAGTCAACGATAAAAAATGATGAAGTCGGTGAATGCCGATGCCGATTTCATATAAGCAGTAGCTGTTCGAGGAATAAATGGCAAAACGAGATTTTTATGAAATTTTGGGCGTGCCCAAAAATGCCAGCGACGAGGAACTGAAAAAAGTTTATCGAAAACTGGCGATGAAATACCACCCGGACCGCAACCCGGACAGCAAAGAGGCAGAAGAGAAGTTCAAGGAAGCCAAGGAAGCTTACGAAATGCTGTCCAACCCGGACAAGCGCGCGGCCTATGACCGTTACGGCCATGCCGGGGTCGACCCCAATGTGGGCGGCGGCGGTAATGGCGGCGGCGCCGGCTTCACTGATTTTTCCGATGCCTTTGGCGATATCTTCGGCGAAATCTTCGGCGGCAGTGCGGGGGGAGGGCGCGGTCGGCCCAATGTGTATCGCGGCTCGGATTTGCGTTACAGCATGGAAGTCACGCTCGAGCAGGCGGCTGCCGGCCTGGAAACGCAGATTCGGGTTCCCGGCTGGGACGAGTGCAAACCCTGTAACGGCAGCGGCGCCAAGCCCGGTACCAGCGCCAAAACCTGTCCCACCTGCCATGGTGCTGGCAACGTGCGGATGGCGCAGGGGTTTTTCAGTGTTCAGCAGACATGCCCGAAATGTCATGGCAGCGGTAAGATCATTCCCGAGCCCTGCCAGACTTGTGATGGCCTCGGACGCACCAAAAGCACCAAGACCCTGGAAGTCAAGATTCCCGCCGGCGTCGACGAGGGCATGCGGATCCGTTTGAACGGCAAGGGCGAGCCCGGGCTCAACGGCGGCCCGCCGGGCGATTTATATGTCGAAATTCACGTCAAAGAACACAGCGTGTTTCAGCGCAACGGCGATGATTTGCATTACGAGATGCCGATTTCGTTTACGACTGCGGCGCTCGGCGGCACGCTCGAAATCCCGACGCTCAACGGCAAGGTCAGTTTCAGTATTCCGGAAAGCACGCAGACTGGCAAGACTTTCCGTCTCAAAGCCAAAGGCATCAAGGGCGTCCGTTCGGCATATCCGGGCGATTTATTTTGCCATGTGCTGGTCGAAACGCCCATCAAGCTCAGCGATAAGCAAAAAGAGCTGCTCTTGCAACTGGAGACCAGCATGGACGAAAACCGCGACCGCCATTCGCCCAAAGCGAAAGGCTGGATGGACAAAGTCAAGGATTTCTTCGGATGAGGGTGCGGTCGAGTATTTGTTGAATTCGCCCGATCAGTTGGCTGGCGGTCAAGCAAAACGGGGCGTGCGTCTCGCCCGGGATGGCTTCGGCCGCACGACCGTGCAGCCATACGCCGAAACGGACCGCAGCGGAGGGTGTCAAACCTTGTGCCCAGAGGCTGGCCAATAAGCCGGACAGCACATCGCCCGTTCCGGCGGAGGCCAGCGCCGGGCTGCCGCTGAGGTTGATGAAGGTGCCGTCGTGGCAGACGATGACTGTCCCCACGCCTTTCAAAACGATCTCGGCCCGGAAGTGCCGCGCCAGTGCTTGCGCGGCGGCGATCCGGTCGGCTTGTACCGCGGCTGTCGTGGTACTCAAAAGCCGTGCGGCTTCGGCCGGGTGCGGCGTCATGACCAGCGGTGCGGTGCGCGTTTTCAAAAGATGGGCAACGCTCGGTGTGCTGGCCAGTATGTTGAGCGCATCGGCGTCCAGCAGCGTCGGCACGCTGCGCCGCAGTGCTGTTTCGAGCAAGGACACCGCCAGCGTCGAGGTGCCCAGGCCCGGGCCGACCACCAGGACATCGCCGGCAGTGGCGGGCGTATCGGCGGCGCGCTGCATGATTTCCGGATGTCGGTCGTCTACCCAGAGGCGCCCTTCGCGATTGGCAAACGTCACGAACACTTTGCCTGCGCCGCTGCACATGGCTGCGCGGCTCGCCAAAACAGCCGCGCCCTGCATACCGTCGGCGCCGCCGATCACCTGAACTTGGCCGAATGTGCCCTTGTGGCTCGCTTGGCGACGGGGCTGCAACAGCTTGCCCAGTGTCGCGTCGGCGCTCAGGGTCGCCGCCGGCTGGGGCCAGTCGCCATCGCTCAGGTCGAGGTCGGCTACAGCGATGCGGCCCGCATGATCCGGCCCGTCTGCCATAAAAAGCCCGGGCTTGGCCGCAATGAAGGTCAGGGTATGGGAGGCTTCGATGCTTGTCCCGGCGGCAATGCCGGTGTCGGCCTGTAAACCGCTGGGGATGTCGAGCGCCAAAACGGTGCTGTCGTGCACAGCGCGGTGTGCATTAATCGCCTGAATGGCCCGGACGGCCGTTTCGCTCAAATCGTTCGCGGGCTGGTCGTCACGAAAACCGATGCCCCAGATGGCATCGACGATGACAGCGCCGGCTGCGAAACGCGGCGCTTGGCGGTCCGACGCAATATTCCACACACGCACGTCGAAGCCCTGTGCCTGTAGGATATCCGCCATTGTCCGGCCATCGCCGCCATTGTTGCCCGGGCCTGCCACGATGTGGACCGGTGGCCGGGTGGCCGTGCCGCAGACCGGCAAGGTCAACAAATGATCGACCGCCGCCTGGGCAGCCCGGCGCATGAGATGGCCGGGGGGTAAGGTCTGAAGCGCTTGTTGTTCGATGGTGCGGAGGGTGGTGCGCAAAAATGCGCCGCCATCCTGGGTGCGTGGAAAAAATAGCATACCGCCTCGAACAAAAGCCGCCAAAGCGGAATCTTAACCCAGGTTTAAGGCCTAACAAAAAATACCTTTAAAAATCAATGGTCTAAAAGGTAAAAATTTTTGGAGTGGCACAACATTCGCGTTATATGGCTTAACCCATCCGCTTTTTGACGCCTCCCGGGGTTGCCATCAGCTCAGCCCGTCGGGATCCATTGAGTTCTTAGCCGAATTAGGCGTGGTTGAGCGCATCGGAGAGAACCTCCACAAGATTTATGACTGCGAGAAGCAGATATTTCTGTGCTTCTGTGCGAGCGCTGACCAGATCATGTTTAGCAAGAATGCCGTATGCAACCGCGAGAAGATTTGGTTCTGGGTGATATCGAACTTGATCCGCTACTGCCTGCTTCGACGACTGTTCATCCAATCCCTCAAGAAACCTTGCTCTGCCTGTGACTCGTGCGAGACATCTCTCTTGATCTTCTTCGGTAATCGTTGGGATAGTGACACCAGTCTCGCGTACTGCCTCGAAGCATATGAACAGAATCTTTAACACGATATCCAACTCTTGGTAAGTGACGCCATAGCGCGGAAGTACTAGGAGTGAGACCAGAAGGTTTGGTTGGCTGGCGTAGACCGCATCTGCAAAGGCCTCCGCCTGCTTGGCTGACATAGGCTCTACACGCAGTTGCGCGGCGGCTAAGTGGATCGGTTGGATGCGTGGCATGAGAATGAGAAGTTGGACGGCTGGTTCGATGCCGCCTTTTTCTCCGACAGCGCAGTTCAAAATTATCCCATATTTTATGATCGCTGCTGTTTCGTGATTTTGGCAAGCGTTACTGTGTTTGCATTCTGAATTTTGCTAAACACGACCTTACGCATGAGCCGCCGACTTAAGCACTTCAGTAGCCCATTGATTGAGGCTTTTACCCGAGGCTTGTGCGGCGACCAAAGCTGCGCCATGAATTTCAGGAGAAACACGAAGCATCAACTTGCCCGATGCAGGTTTCTCTGGTTTAACGCCTTGTTCTTTGCAATCGTTGAGGAAGTCCTCAATTGCCACTTCGAACTCATGGCGAAGATCGGCGACTGTTTCGCCGTGGAAGCTGATGATGCTGCGCAGACCAAGAACGCGACCAACGAAGATGTTGTCGCGCTCATCGAACTCGATGCGAGCTGTGTAGCCTTTGTGGTTCATGGTGTTCATGGTTGTTCTCCGATTTGTTCAAGCAGTTCCCGGATTTCTTCGACTTGGTAGCGTTTGGCTTCTTTGCCTGGGTGAGGGCGATGGCAGCGCCACTGCTCACCTTTGATGGTTATTTTGACGCGAGAGTGCCTTCCCGCTCATGTACTTGACCACCAAGAGCAACCAACAGGGCTTCGATATCGTTGAACACAATCGAAGGCGATGTAGGCTTGGCAAAGATAGCCCGTAGTATTTTGCGGTGTTTCGTATTCACTGAGCAATGCTAGCAAAAAATGAAAGCATGTGCAGGCGGAAAATGCTAGCAGAAACGAGGGGGCCAACGTCTGAATTCAGGGGCGTGACGCGGCTTTATCGCGCAGGTCCGGTGGATGATGGGTTGGGCCTGCAATGCTATACTTTCGTTTGGACAGTCGCATGTATTTCGGTCACAACTTCGCATAGCACCTTGGCTGCCGTTATCAATTTCAGAAACTCCGGCGGCGACTTTTGATCGGTATAGTTGGTAAATAGCACCCAGGCAAGCATCACTTCCGGTGACTTCCCTTCTGTGAATCGGCCGTTTGATAAATGGAACTTTTGCAAGCCTAGTAGTTAATCATAAGTAACCTTTCTTGTACGGAATACAAAAAATGACAGTCGGCTTGCTTAAAGGATCAGCATCACACGTTTCTGCTCCCCATTCTTACTCTTGGTCTGTTGCTACCGACGAAAGCGCAGAAATCCTCAACGATTTACCGCCGAAAAGCATCGAAAACATTTTTTCTTATCTAGACGATAAGGAAAGGTTACAGGCCGCGGGAGCTAAAAAAGCTTTTCGAGATGCGGCATACCAAACAGTAACGAAACTTAAATTGACCAGCTTAAATATTGACCGAGCTGCGCATAATTTCCCTAACCTGACGACGATCCAGCTAAAGGGGAAAATCACTATCTCGGAATTAATCGCACTAAATCGATTAAAAAATCTGACTCATTTGGATTTAAGCGAATGCACCGGTGTCGATGAAGCTACGCTGAAAGAGATAGCTAGGAATTGCTCCGGCTTGACTTCGGTTGACTTGTCGGGCTGCACGCTGCTGACCGATGCCGCCATCATGGCTCTGGCCGATAAATGTCCCAACCTGACCTCGGTTGACTTGTCGAGCTGCACGCTGCTGACCGATGTCGCCATCATGGCTCTGGCCGATAAATGTCCCAACCTGACTTCGGTGAACTTGTTGCACTGCACGCCGCTGACCGATGCCGCCATCATCGCCTTGGCCGATAAATGTCCCAACCTGACTTCGGTGAGCTTGTCGTACTGCATGTCGCTGACCGATGCCGCCATCATCGCCCTGGCCGATAAATGTCCCAACCTGACCTCGGTTGACTTGTCGGGCTGCACGCGGCTGACCGATGCGGCCATCATCGCCCTGGCCGATAAATGTCCCAACCTGACATCGGTGTACTTGTTGAGGTGCGGGCAGCTGACCAATGCGGCCATCATCGCCCTGGCCGATAAATGTCCCAACCTGACTTCGGTGAACTTGTGGAGCTGCAGGCAGCTGACCGATGCGGCCATCATCGACCTGGCCGATAAATGTCCCAACCTGACCTCGGTTGACTTGTCGGGCTGCACGCTGCTGACCGATGCCGCCATCATGGCTCTGGCCGATAAATGTCCCAACCTGACTTCGGTGAACTTGTCGCACTGCACGCCGCTGACCGATGCGGCCATCATCGCCCTGGCCGATAAATGTCCCAACCTGACCTCGCTGGACTTGTGGAAGTGCGCGCAACTGACCGATGCGGCCATCATCGCCCTGGCCGATAAATGTCCCAACCTGACCTCGGTGGGCTTGTGGTACTCCATGAAACTGACCGATGCTGCATAGATGCGTTTGGGTGACATTGGTAGTAGAAGATAAGTGGACCCTTGCGGATGCCGGACACACAAGCGCCTCTAAGGGGCTATCCAGTCTCATCACTTGAAACGAAACGCCCCAGAAAAATGGCTTGCGGTTTGGATAAAGGCTAAAAGTAGGCAATTTACCGGGCGGCCGTTAAACCTGGGTAAAGTATTCGCTCGACAAAGGCGGTGGCAGCGCGCGCCGGTATAATTCAGGATTGCGCTCTTCGATACGCCAGCCTTTCATGCAAACATCCTCTGCAGCTCCGCTTTTGCTCGAACGTTTCTCCGGGCCATCGGCCTTGTCCCCTTTCCGGACGGCGGCTTTGCTGAGCAAGCTGCAACGGTCGCACGCCGGTGTGAGCGCGGTGGCGGCCGATTATTTTCACGTCGTGCTGTCTTATTCTCCGCTCACCGATGCTGCCCGGCAGACGTTGATGGGTCTGCTGGACTATGGCCTGCCGGCTTCCCCGCCGGCGGCGGATGTGGGGCAGGCTTACGATGTGATACCACGTTTGGGTACGCTGTCGCCGTGGGCGAGTAAAGCGCTCGATATCGCGCGTAACTGCGGTTTGACCGATATCGTCCGGATCGAGCGTGGCGTCACTTACCGGGTGCAGTTCAAAAAAGGCTGGCTGGGCGGTGCGCGCTCGCCGGACTCTGCGCAGGAAAGCGCTTTGCTGTCGCTGCTGCACGACCGCATGACCGAGACCGTTCTGTCATCAGGGTTCGATTGGCGACAATTTCATGCCGTTCCAGCGACCAAGCCTTTGAACGTCATCGCCCTGGCGGGCGGGCGTCAGGCGCTCGAACAGGCCAATCAAGGCCTCGGCCTGGCCTTGTCGTCCGAAGAAATCGATTATTTATTCGCCGCTTATTCCAACCTGCAGCGCGACCCCACCGATGTCGAGCTGATGATGTTCGCGCAGGCCAATTCGGAACATTGCCGACACAAAATCTTCAACGCCGACTGGACCATCGACGGCGAGCCGCAAACCGAGACCCTGTTCGGCATGATTCGGCACACGCACGCCCAGACACCGCAGGGCACCATCGTCGCTTATTCTGACAACGCGGCTATTCTCGAAGGTCACGAGGCGGCGCGATTTTTCGCGCATGAGGATGGGGTCTATCGCCCGCATGTCGAGCCGACGCATTTCGTGGCGAAAGTCGAAACGCACAATCACCCGACCGCGATTGCGCCGTTCGCAGGCGCTGCCACCGGGGCCGGCGGCGAAATCCGCGACGAGGGCGCGACCGGTCGCGGCGCCAAGCCGAAAGCGGGCCTGTGCGGCTTCACGACCGCGCATCTGCAGTTTGCGGACGCGCCGCAGGTCTGGGAAGCTGGGCGTAACGTGCTGGCTCCGCAAGACGTCCGGCCCATCGTCGGCCCCACGCGCATGGCGTCGGCCTTGAGCATCATGCTCGACGGCCCGATCGGCGCTGCCAGCTTCAACAACGAATTCGGCCGGCCCAACCTCGGCGGTTATTTTCGAACCTACGAGCAGCGCGTCGGCGACCTCGTGTATGGCTACCGCAAACCCATCATGATCGCCGGTGGCCTGGGCGCCATCCGTGCGGCGCATACCCATAAAAATCCATTGCCGGTGGGCGCGTTGATGATTCAGCTCGGCGGGCCCGGCATGCGCATTGGCATGGGCGGTGGCGCGGCGTCGTCGATGGGCGCCGGCGCGAATTCGGAAGTGCTCGATTTCGATTCCGTGCAGCGCAGCAACCCGGAAATGCAACGGCGCGCGCAGGAGGTGATCGACCGCTGCTGGAGCCTGGGCACGGCCAATCCGATTTTGTCGATTCACGATGTCGGTGCCGGTGGTCTGTCGAATGCGTTTCCCGAACTGGCCGATACCGCGCAGCGCGGCGCTGTATTCGACCTGCGGCAGGTGAACCTGGACGAACAGGGCATGAGCCCGGCCGAAATCTGGTCGAACGAAAGCCAGGAGCGCTATGTTCTGGCGATTGCGCCGAACCATCTCAGCCTGTTCGATGGCATTTGCGCGCGCGAACGCTGCCCATATGCGATCGTCGGCACGGCGACCGAGGCGCGGCAACTGCGGGTGATCGATTCTTTGTCTGCCGAGTCGATGGCCACTGCGATGCCGGTCGATCTGCCGATGGATATTTTGCTCGGCAAGCCGCCGAAGATGCAGCGCGACGTGGCGCACCTTGCGCCGCCCGGCTTGGCGCTCGAGCTCAGCGAGCTGACGATCGCCGAGGCGGTCGAGCGCGTGCTGGCTTTTCCGGCGGTCGCCAGTAAACGCTTTTTGATCACGATCGGCGACCGGACGGTCGGCGGCTTGACGGCGCGCGACCAGATGGTCGGTCCGTGGCAGGTGCCGGTGGCCGATGTGGCCGTCACCCTGAACGATTTCACCGGCTACACCGGCCAGGCGATGGCCATGGGCGAGCGCACGCCGCTGGCGGTGCTGAATGCGCCGGCGTCCGGCCGCATGGCGATTGGCGAAGCCCTGACCAATCTCCTGGCAGCGCCGGTTGAAAGCTTGAGCGACATCAAGCTTTCCGCCAACTGGATGGCGGCCTGCGGCGCGACCGGCGAGGACGCGGCCTTGTTCGACACCGTTCGCGCCGTCGGCCTGACGCTGTGTCCGGCGCTCGATTTGGCGATTCCGGTCGGCAAGGATTCCTTGTCGATGCGGTCGTGTTGGGAAGAGGACGCCGCTGCGGTCGAGGTTCGTTCGCCGGTTTCCTTGATCGCCACGGCGTTTGCCCGCGTGCGCGACGTGCGTGGCACCTTGACGCCCGAACTGCAGCTCGACCGTGGCGACAGCTTATTGCTGTTGATCGACCTGGGGCAGGGCAAGAACCGCCTGGGCGCGTCCGTTCTGGCACAAGTGACCGACCAGCTCGGTACCGTCGTCCCGGACCTGGACGATGCCGCGCTGTTCCGGGCGTTCTTCGAGGCATTGAAAACGCTGCGCACCCAAGGCTTGCTGCTGGCTTACCACGACCGGTCGGACGGCGGGCTGTTCGCGACCGTCGCCGAAATGGCCTTTGCTGCGCGTACCGGCCTGTCGCTTAACCTCGACATGCTGACCATCGACCCGCACAGCGCCGACTGGGGCGACTTCAAGATTCGCCCCGAGCAGGTGGCCGTGCAGCGGCACGAGTTAACTTTAAAAGCCTTGTTCGCCGAGGAGCTGGGTGTGGTCGTGCAGATCGCCGCAGCGCAATTGACGCCAGTCATGGATGTGCTCAGAGCACACGGGTTGGGCGCCATCAGCGATGTGATCGGTAAGCCGAACGAGCGTGATGTGCTGGAGTTTTACCGCGACGCGCAGTGCGTTTATCAAGCGCCGCGGGTCGATTTACAAACCCGCTGGGAAGCCACGTCCTGGCGGGTCGCGCGGCTGCGCGACAATCCGCTGTGTGTCGATCAGGAGTTAGCCGCGCTGCAAGACGCGGATGCGGGCCTGCGCATGGTGTTGAGCTTCGATCCGGAAGTCAATGTCGCCGCCCCGATGATCGGGGTCGGCGCGCGGCCGCGCGTCGCGATTCTGCGCGAGCAGGGTGTCAACGGCCATGTGGAAATGGCGGCGGCGTTCACGCTCGCCGGTTTCGAAGCGCGCGATGTCCACATGAGCGATTTGCTGGCCGGCCGCTATAGTCTGCGAAACTTTCACGGCCTCGCAGCCTGCGGCGGTTTCAGCTACGGCGACGTGCTGGGTGCAGGCGAGGGCTGGGCCAAAACCATTCGTTTCAACGCGCAGCTTGCCGAGATGTTCGGTGCTTTTTTCCAGCGGCCCGACAGCTTCGCGCTGGGCGTGTGCAATGGTTGCCAGATGCTGGCGACCTTGGCCGGTCTCATTCCCGGCGCGCAGCACTGGCCACGCTTGGTGCGTAATCTTTCCGAGCAGTATGAGGCGCGGCTGGTGCAAGTGGCCATTCCGGCCTCGCCATCGCTGTTCTTTCAGGACATGGCCGGCTCGACGCTGCCGGTCATCGTGGCGCACGGCGAAGGCCGGGCGGATTTTACCCGGCAGGGCGATGAGCGTGGCCTGCATTCGGCAGGCCTGATGGTTGCGCAGTATGTCGATGGACGCGGTGCGCCAGCGGATGCCTACCCGGCCAACCCGAACGGTTCGCCGCAAGGCCTGGCTGGCTTTACCACCGCCGACGGACGGTTCACGGCGATGATGCCACATCCCGAACGGATGTTCCGCAGTGTGCAGATGTCGTGGCGGCCAGCCACGCTCGGTGAGTATTCGCCGTGGATGCGCATGTTTTTCAATGCCCGACGCGCCGTGAATTAAGGATGCAGCAAACATGGGCGGCTTTGTAGAAAACGCGATTCGACCTGAACGTACCGATCAGGTGTGGCCCGGTGACGTTTACGAGAAAGGCTGCCGCCTGTGTCCGCGTCTGGCCGGGTTTCGCGATCACAATCAGGAAAAATATCCGCTGCATTTCAACCGTCCGGTACCGCCGTTCGGCGATAAGGACGCGCGCCTGCTGGTGGTCGGACTCGCCCCGGGTCTGCATGGCGCCAACCGCACGGGGCGGCCTTTCACCGGCGATTATTGCGGGCCTCTGCTCTACAGTACTTTGCGCAAACACGGCTTTGCGCTGAAAGACGATTCCACCGCCATCCGCGATGGTCAGGCGCTGATCGACTGCCGGGTGACCAACAGCGTGAAGTGCGTGCCGCCAGAGAATAAACCGCTACCCGCCGAAATCCGCCAATGCAATGCGTATCTGCAAAACGAGCTCAGTGGGTATGCCCCGCAGGCCATTCTCGCGCTCGGGGTCGTGGCGCATCAGGCCGTGCTGATCGCGCTGGGCATCAAACAAAGCGCGTATCGGTTCAAGCACGGCGCGCAGCACGACCTCGGTCAGCGGCAGTTGTTCGACAGTTACCATGTGTCGCGCTATAACACGAGTACCGGCCGCCTGACCGTTGCCATGTTCGACGCCGTCGTCGCCAAGCTCGAACGGCATTTAAGCCTCGCATGAGCCCGGAGTTTTTGAAAGAATTGCCGACCCTACCGGGGGTCTACCGCATGCTCGATGTCGAAGGCAAGGTTTTATATGTCGGCAAGGCGCGCGACTTAAAAAAACGCGTCAGCTCTTATTTTCAAAAAACCTTGAGCAGTCCGCGCATCGCCCACATGGTCGCCCAGATCGACAACATCGACATCACGGTGACGCGCTCGGAAGCCGAAGCCCTGCTGCTCGAAAACAACCTCATCAAAACGCTCGCGCCGCGCTACAATATTTTGTTTCGCGATGACAAGTCCTATCCCTATCTGCGGTTGAGCGCACATAGCTTTCCGCGAATGTCCTACTACCGTGGCGCGGTCGACAAGCGCAGCCAGTATTTCGGACCGTTTCCCAATTCCTGGGCGGTCAAGGAAAGTATTCAACTGATTCAGCGGGTGTTTCATCTGCGCACCTGCGAAGACTCGGTGTTCGCGCATCGCTCACGGCCTTGTCTGCTGGCCCAGATCGACCGTTGCAGCGCTCCCTGCGTGCAGCGCGTCAGTGCCGACGATTACGCCCGCGACGTCGATTCTGCCGCGCGTTTCCTGCGCGGTCAGTATCAGGACGTGATGCGCGAACTGGAAGAAAAAATGCGCGTTGCCGCCGAGGAGCTGCGCTTCGAACAAGCCGCCGTTTATCGCAACCAGATGGGTGCTTTATCGAAGGTTCTGCATCAGCAGTCGGTCGAAACCACCGGGGGCGACGACGACGCCGACATCATCGCGGTGGCGGTCGGCGATGGCTCGGTCTGCGTCAACCTGGCGATGGTGCGCGGCGGTCGGCACCTGGGCGACCGGGCGGTGTTTCCCGCGATGGGCGACAGCGCCGAAGTGTCGCCAGCCGAAGTACTGGAAGCGTTTTTGTCGCAACACTATATCGAAAGCGCTTTCCCGACCGTCATTATTGTCAATCAAGACATCGACAACGCCGAGCTGCTGATGCTGTTGGCGCAACAGGCCGGCCGTAAAGTCAACCTCGTCCGACACCCGCAGGGCACGCGGCGGCGCTGGCTGGAAATGGCCGAAGACAATGCCCGCATCGCCCTGGCGCGGCGGATCGCCGAGTATGGTTCGGCGCGCTACCGCACCCGCTTGCTGGCCGAAACCCTTGGTCTGGCCGAAGAGGGTGAACCGGCCGACCCGGCAACGAATTTGGCAGGCGAGTTGGCAAACGACTTGGCAAGCATTCGCATCGAGTGTTTCGACATCAGCCACACCGCGGGCGAGGCGACCCAGGCCTCGTGCGTGGTTTATCACGACCATGCGATGCAAAACAGAGCGTACCGCCGCTACAACATCGACGGCATCACCCCGGGCGACGATTATGCGGCGATGCGTCAAGTGCTGCTGCGGCGCTACGAAAAAGTTGAGCCGGCCCGTCTGCCGACGCTGGTGTTGATCGACGGCGGAAAAGGCCAGGTGGAAATCGCCCGGCAGGTGTTTACCGAGCTCGGCCTGAACACTGCTGTAATCGTCGGGGTGGCGAAAGGGGAAGGGCGCAAGGTCGGCCTGGAAACCTTGATTTTTACCGATGGTCGGCCACCGCTCGAGCTGGGGCAGACCCATCCGGCCCTGATGCTGATCGCCCAAATCCGCGACGAGGCGCACCGTTTCGCCATCACGGGAATGCGCGCCAAACGCGCCAAGGCGCGCACCGTGTCGCAACTGGAAGACATCGACGGGATCGGCGCCAAACGCCGGCAGAAACTGCTCAGCCATTTCGGCGGGTTGCGCGGCGTGCGTGCGGCCAGCATGGAGGATTTGATGACCGTCGAGGGGATTTCGGCGACGCTGGCCGAGGAAATCTATCGGCGGCTGCATTAAGCCTGTCTAAACAAATCCTGCCGATAATTGTTGTATGCTTGTGGGCTGTCGTTGATGAGTAGAATACCATCCGCATGCCGCTGAACATTCCTATGCTGCTCACCTGGGTACGAATCGTCCTGATCCCCCTCGTGGTCGGGGTGTATTTCGTGCCCGACACTTGGCTATCGCCTCACATGCAAAACTGGATCGGTGCGCTCGTGTTCATCGCGGCCGCCCTGACCGACGGCTTCGATGGCTATCTGGCGCGTCGCTGGAATCAGACTTCGTCGTTTGGCGCGTTTCTCGACCCCGTCGCCGATAAGTTGATGGTCAGCGCGGCGCTCATCGTGCTGGTCGCCTTGATCCGCGTTCATCCCATCGTTGCCCTCATCATCATCGGCCGGGAAATCACCATCTCCGCCTTGCGCGAGTGGATGGCCGCGATTGGCGCCAGCGCCAGCACCGCGGTCAACTCGCTGGGAAAGCTCAAGACCATCGCGCAAATGGTCGCGATCCCGTTGCTGTTGTTCAACGAACCTTTGTTTGGTGTCAACATGCATTTGCTGGGCGAGCTGCTGGTCTGGGTCTCCGCCGTGCTGACTGTATGGTCGATGTGCTATTACCTCGCCAAGTCGTGGCCCACTATACGGTCGCATGCTTGAAAAAACGTTCGTGGACCTTGAAAAATGAGCCCTTTCGTTTTGAAGCTAAATGAAGGGTAGTTGTTTTAGCAAAACAGATATCAGGTACAATCAGCCAGCATGGAAGCTTGGCAGAGTGGTCGATTGCACCGGTCTTGAAAACCGGCAACCCGCAAGGGTTCCAGGGTTCGAATCCCTGAGCTTCCGCCAATATCAAGCTTGTAGCCCGCTTGTAGCCCGCTTGTAGTCCTTAAGCTGGGAAAATACCCGCCCAATCTCTCTATCCAAGAGGGCTACTATTCAGTAGCCAGCAAGTTTTTTCGATTTATCCATACTGGCGCGTAAGCGGTCGAGCACCGATTTATGGGCTCCGCGCATGGCCAGTTGGCGAGCGTGCGAAAGAGCGCGGTCGCGTAGGCCCAAATCGAAACAACTCTCGATGAGCGAAATATGGATCATGGGTGAGGGCATCTCTTCCGCCGCCTCGAAAGCCGTCAACGCCTTCTCCAGCAAAGTTTGCGCCTTATGGTTCGCTCCCGCGAACGACTCCCGTTTGACTGCAATCAAAATTCTCGCCACTTCCATATCCGGATTCTTCAACGAATGCCTCATTTTCAGCACGACACGGTCGGCATCCTCCTGGCGTCCTTCATTAATCAAGGCCGTGGATAAATTGACAAAGTCGTCGGCGCGCGCCAGCACCGTGCCTTGGGTTCGATCGATTACTTTTTGCAGATACTGTTTGGCGCGGGCGTTGTCGTTGAGGCGGATCGACAGGTCGGCAAGCTTACGCAGGCGGTTCACATTGTTCAATCCCGCACTGCCGATCTGTTCGAGTATCTCCAGCGATTCGTCGGGTCGGTTCAGCTCCCACAGCACGTCGGCCAGCAGGTCTCTCGCCGCCGTGAATTCCGGCTTTTCTGTCACAAGCTGCCGCAGCTCTTTTTCGGCGCTGATGAAGTTGCTGCGTTTTGTCTGGACCCGCGCCAGAGCCATGTTCATCCAGGGCGCAGGACGATCGGCGATCGCTTGATGTAAAAGCAGTTCCGCCTGGTCATTTTCGCCTAAAGCCATATGCGATTTGATGCGCAGCTTGAAAATTTCGCTGCCATGGGCCGGGTGTTTACGCTGGGTCTGGTCGCACAGTGCGAGGGCTTGCTTGAATTCGCCGGTGCCGTGCGCTCTCGATACCGGGTACAGAGCGTTTTTCTTGACGAATAGCCTGATGACTCGTTCGGCCAACTGCGAAGACGTGAACGGTTTGATTAAATAATCGTCTGGTTCGAATTCCATCACACCCAGGACGCTCGTGTATTTTCTCTCGCCCGTGATCATGATGAAGCTGGTGCTCCAGGGCAGCCGGTTGTCCAGTTGCAGTTCTTCGAGAAGCTGCTGCCCCGTACGATGATCGTCCAGTTGGTACTCGCAAATGATCAGATCCACATTCGCGGCCTCTAGCGCCCGCGCCACCTCAAGGGTGCTGCAAGCATAGCGTATACTGGCGGCGCCGAGCTGCGATAGCTGTTCCTGCAGTGCCCGTCGGCTGGCCAAGGCGCCATCGACGATCAGCGCCGATCGGCCCATCAGCGGGTGCAGGTTGTTGATTTCTTCCTGTAGTGTGTTGCGTCCTCTCTGCGAGGCGATCAGGTTGAATGGACTGGCGGTATTGTTTGACACAGCAGCCTTTGTGCCATTCGATAAAGCAATAGACATATAGACCTAGCTTCCGAGCGTTGAGCATGCAGATTCTTATCGGCAGCTCGGCGGGAAACTTTAGGAAAGGACGTGCGATCCGTCCTCGGGTGTGGCTGGGATGGTCCCGCCGACAGGAATCGAACCTGTATTTAGCGCTTAGGAGGCACTCGTTCTATCCATTGAACTACGGCGAGCAGCGGGAACGGCAGCTCAGCAGATTGTGCCACAAACGCGATTACTCTACCGCCTTTGGGTATTAGCAGCCTTGGCCTTATAGTGGTAAAACCAGACATGCCTCATTTTTATGGTTACTTGCCATGCAGTCTCTGACGCTGTGCTTGTCGAGTTCGTTGATGGAACAGCCCTTCGTTTTGGCAAGCCAGCGCTTGGGTTTGAGCCTGCGAACGGTACAAAACGTCGAAAGCCTGGACTTCGCTGCCCAAGACAGCGACTGGACGATTGTTTATGGTTCGATGGAAAACGTGCAGAACATCGCTCAGCGCTGCATTCGGCAGGGTAAAAACCCCCGTACACATTTGATTCGTGTCATCGATCAAGCATGGGAGCAATACTTTTTCCATGACTTACCGATTTTTGCCTCAGTGGTGATACCGAAATCGGAAGCCGATGCGATCCATCTCTTAAGAAAGCTCGCCAAAGCCAAAGATTTTGCCCAGCCCGTGGCCGCTGCCCCGGCAAAAAATAACCAACAAGCATCAGCCGTCGACTGGATACGGGCCAGCCCACAATTGGCAGTGACCTTAAACAACATTTACAAAATCGCCACCAAACCGGTCGATATTTTGATGTTTGGCGAAACCGGCAGCGGCAAAGACATGCTCGCCAAACACATTCACCAGGTTTCGCTGCGCAAGGGAAATTTCGTGCATATCAACTGTGCCGCCTTGCCCGACCAACTAATCGAAAGCGAATTGTTCGGTGTCGAGGCTGGTGCGTACACCGGAGCGACCCGCTCGCGTCCCGGAAAAATAGAGCTGGCCGATGGCGGTACGCTGTACCTGGATGAAATCGACAGCATGAGCCTGGTCTGCCAAGCTAAGCTGCTCACCACGCTCCAGGAGCGGGGCGCGGAACGCCTGGGTGGCAATAAATTCGTCAAGTCCAGCTTTCGGGTGATCGCATCCACCAAAATCGATTTGACCGAGCAAGTGAGTAAAGGCTTGTTTCGGCAAGACTTATTGTTTCGCATCGAGGTCGTTACGTTGCCCATTCCCCCACTGCGGCAACGGATGGAGGACATCCCCTTGCTGTTCGAGCTGTTTTGTCAGGAGTCGGCCAAGCTCTACGAATGCGAAACACCCGACATTCCGCCCGAAATTCGGGCGGCGCTCCTCATGCACGACTGGCCGGGCAATGTGCGTGAGCTGAAGGCGTCGGCAGAGCGCTTCGTGCTGGGGATGCCGCTGACGCGAACCAAGGTGGATGAATCGACCAAAGCCCATCCCGGTTTGAAGGTAATGCTCAAGGAGTACGAGAAACGGCTCATCGAGCAGGCGCTGAGCGCGAATGATCAGGTTGTTGCCAAAGCAGCAGAGGCTTTGCGGATGACGCCGCATAACCTCTACTATCGCATCAAACAGATCGGCATTCGCCTATCCTCGGCCGAAGTCGATAAGGCAAAGCAGAGCGATGGTATCGCTTCTGCTGCCAGCCAAAACAGATGACGACGCTTCCCTGGGTGGAGACATCGGGCGTGGGGTCGTCATCGTGCCTGCCGTTATCAAGTGTTACCCGCAGCACGAATAGCCTGCAATAACGAGTCATCGAGCGCTTTTTCGTCACTACTAAGCGCATCCGCTTGACGCGAATGCGTCTGTTGCCAGGCTTTTGCAATTTCGGCGTCGTGAGTATCGCCTGCCCCTGCCAACTGGCTGGCCCCTTGACCAAGGTTGGGGACCACAAAAATCATACCATTTACGATCGAGCCGAAGGTGTCATTATTATCCTTGGGGCCTTTAAGTTCCTTGACTACGTTATCCAGTTCTTTATTTACCGACTCTTCGGTATGTTTTGAAATGAAATCCTCTTTAGACTTATATTCGATTTTTTGATCGTCTGGGAGGCCATCATATTTTTTGCCGAGTGCCTGACGTTGGTTAGCTATATTTTCGTCGAGATCACGTTTGATCTGTTCTCTTTTTTCGGCTTTTGCTGTTTCGACACGCGCTTTAAATTCCGTCCGAGTTTCGTTGGGCCTTTGTTTCAACTCTTTATTGGCCCATTTGTCGAGAGCCTTGTCAATTTGTTTTTCGCGCTCGGCTAAAACTTTCTCAGCGGTGTGTCGGTCTTGTATTTGATTGACTTTCTTATTCACGACTTCTTTAATTTTTTCTGCCTGCTTTTCAGCGGGGAGTTCATCGAAATCTTTTTCTTTCTTGCGCGCATCGGCAGCAGCATAGACTTCGTTTAATTCTTCTGTCTTTAAACGCACCTTTCTGCCTTCTTCTGCTGCTCTGGAATTAGTGTCTTTTATTATTTTGTTGACTTCTGTTTGGGTATTATCTTTCCCTTTATCTAAATTTTTAATATCTTCGAGACCTTTTTCGGACGGCGGGGTAGGGCTTTTGCCGCCCTTTAAAAAACTTTTACCAAATGAATAGCCGCGCTTCAAAAAGTAAGACGACGCCCCCGCCAAAGCGAAACCGCTGAAGGCAATACTGGTAACCCCTGAGGCGATTGCTGCCTTGTGAGTGGAGTCTGCCGCGCTAATCGCGGCTTTGAACTCGGCGAGTTCTTGTTTGCTCATTGATAGATGAACGGTCGCGCGCAGTTTTTTGTAAAGAGCAAATACTTTTTGCATCAAAAATTCAAACTGGGACATCCCTGGTGGGATTTTCATATTATTTAATTGATTGACCAGATGTTTGTCGCCAGTTGCTTCCGCCAGTAGATTGACTTTGTTCTGTACTTCTTTGACACTCAGGCGGTTGCCGTTGGCTTGGGTCTTGCCCGCCAAGGCCTCACCAAGCTGTTTCGTAAAATCGGCTGGTGGCTCGGCTAGAAAGGACGTGACTTTAAGCAGTGCCGCTGAGCTGATCATCTCTGGCGATAATTTTCCCGACAAAATCAATTCGGTTTTTTGCTCTTTGCTTAATGAATTCCATTCGTCCACGCTTAGAAAATCATCAGCCAGCACACCAAGTTCGATCATTTGGTTTTTATCTTTTTGCGACATCTTTAAAAATTCCGCATTCGATAAAAGACCATCGCCGTCGGTATCGTGTTTTTGTTTTAATGCTTGCAGGGCAGGGCTGATTTCGACCATCATGATTCTCCAGTGGGCGGGCTCTAAGGCGTCCCGAAATAAATGTTAAATATTCAGTTTTCCGATGGCTGATAAGAACGATGTTTGGCCAGATCCGATATCGTCGCGACTTTCTGAAAGTCGACCAAGTTCGTCCATGGCTTTCTTGCGTTCTTTTTCGTTGCCATTAATCAATAGATCTAATAATGCAAGGATTTTCTCCATTGCTGCTATTTGAATTTTCAAAACACTTTCTTCGATGGTGAATCCAGCGCCAACTGCAACGGCCCCTATCGATACGCTATTAGCCGTGACATTGACACTCTTCACCACATTTGTTTCGGCGGCGACCAACTGTTTATTAAACAGCGCGAGTATACGTTCCAACAGGCTGGCACCGCCTTTGGCGAAGGCAGCGGCACCCATGGTCAGCATCACAAGAACAAGATCGATGCCCAGCGTCACCCATTTTGCTACGTCGGCATTGCCGCCACATATTGCCTTGACCGCATCGTTGAAAAAAGATTCTTTACCTGTGGCGTCAGCATAAATTTCTCCGGCCAACTGCGCCGCCATGATACCGACGACAATACCCGTCAAAACCGGTCCGCCCACGGGTATGACCATCACCGCCACGATAGCGACCGCCATCGCTATTTTGGTAAACAAACCTTTCCAAAACCCTGCATGTTTGGCTTCCAGTTGCTTCTTGATCTGCTCGAAAAGTTTGTCTATTCGTGCGAGCTCGGCTTTCTGGCTACTCTTTAAAGAGTTTTCCAAAAACTTACCCACCCCCTGCATCAGTTTGCCCAAAAGAAGTTCCAGCTTTTGGCGCAAGTTCGTATCGTTCCTCAAAATATCTTTAAGGTCGGCACTGTCAGGAATTTGATCCAGTACGTTGCTGAGCACTGGTGAAAAGGGCGGCGGCGAAGCAACAGACGTGGACATAATAAAACTCCTTAAGCTATCGAAATGTGCCGAGCAGTCAATTCAGATGGCAGTCTTTGAAAGATTCAGAAATAGTTCTTATCACTGAGACGAGTGAGTTCGTACGTTGTACGCCAGATTCAGAAGCTTCTTGAATTTGGCCCTCCCAAAAAGCCTTCGGGCCTTCATTTGCGCCCACGAGCTCCTTTGTAAGACCGTACAACAAGAGTGTGGATTTGCCTGCGGCTTCATTTGCTTTGAGTATGGCACTGAAAGGATCGTTTGTACTGACTGTGGCTTCTACGGCGCCTCGCATTGATCCAAGCGATGCGAGCATGTCCGCCTCGGCGTTGCGTGTGGCCGAGCCGTGCGCTTTGTCCGCTGTTTCTAACCATAGGCGTGGTGCGCCGGGTGTACCATATAGCTGCTGATGCCAGAGCTTTATGACTTCGTCGGGATCTGTCGTCGTACCGTTGGACGCACCTTTTGCCCATTCGGCAATGACTGCTTTTTTATCGGCTGTGCTAAGGCCCGTATTGCTTCCTATCCCCAGGTTAAGGTCGTTCTGCAAGGTACTTAAGGTCTTGAGGTTGGCCTGCAAATTTTTAGTGTCAGTTTGCACGCCCTTATCGGTCGAATTGGGGTCGCGTTTTGCCAGCTCGGTGACCGTATAGGCTTCTGCCGCACCGATCTTGTGTGAGAAAGCTTTGGCTTCGGCCGCAGTCATTGTGGCGGCAATAGCAGCAAGCTGGGGGCTGGCGGTCGGGGCAAAAGTCATCAAAAAGCTAAGTTCTTTGGCGGAAAGGGCCAGCAACTCTTTCTTGCTTATGCGACCGTCCGCAAGAGCTTTTTGCAAGCCATCGCAACTGCCATCGCTGGGAAGCTTGCCAATAAATGCCTTGGGGTCGGCTATAATCCCGTTTTTTGCCACGTCGGCTGCCAGTGGCGAGTTTTTTGTATTGATTAGTACGCGAACGTCTTCGCTACTCAGGGACGCCAGCTCTTGCCCCGTGATTTTGCCGTCTTTTAATGCGGCTTTTAAGTCGCTGCTCATCGTGAAGTCAGGTGGTGTGGCTGAAAAATTATAACTAAGGGCTTGTACCATTTTAATTCTCCATCAAAAGTTTTGAAGTGTGGGTTTCTAATTTAAATCAGTTGTATCGTAGGTTTCCCCAGCCGTTAATAAGGTCTTGGTACGTCTGAATTGTTTTTGGCGATTGCGAGGAGAGCTGAGTAATTTTTGGACTAATTGCATCTTTACTTATATCAAGCGGAAGCGACCTATCCTCTCCTAGGCTGGTGGAAAAACCGCTATTCAGCGAGCCGACGAGTTTCTCTGTGCTCACCACTAATTCCGACATCTTGTGGCGGTCTTCGACTGAAAGTTTTTCGCCTTTGCCTAATTTGTCAATAGCTGAATTTGCTGCCTCATATGCCTTACCGAACTCTTCCAGTGCGTCTTTACCAAAAAGTTGCGAAAGGTGATAGCTGCCCACTTTGACATCAGTGTGAAAATTAGACGCTAGTTGCAAGAAAAACTGCAAGTCCTCTGTGTTGTCGATGTGAGCCTTGTCTTTGTCTTGGTTGTTGGTAAACAGCCCTTTTACAGACTCCAGCCTGGGCGCTACTGCCGTTTGAAAATCAAGCATAAGCCCCCAAAACTGTTGCATATTCTTGACCATTTCCAACTTGCCGCCCATGATCGCAAACAATAAACCGACAAGCGTCGCGCCTTTGCCATATGTTGCTACTAGACTGTCGTAATTCTTTTTTATAAGCGTCGCCGTTTTCGCGTTGAAGTCTACGCCAGCCGCGTCGCCGCCAAACGAAAACGCATTGAGTGCTTTGGATGTCGATGTGTCGGTAGGGACGGCACGCCCGACATTTCCCATGTTGAAGGTTATCTTGGGCAGGTCACTAGCACTGTATTTTTTATTCGAGTCGGTCTTTCCCAAGGCGGCCGAGGTGATATCTTTACCTTGATCGTCGGTTATTTTCTGTATTTTCCATTTGCCGTCGGTACACTCGTAAAAAGTAACCTGATACCATTTACTGTTTTTTTTATCGTATTGCATGACCGAAACGGTCGGCGTGCTGTTCGGAGTACCACCGCCATTGGTGGCGACTTTTTGCGCTTCCGGATCGATAATGCCAGCGGCATGCCCTCCGACGATGTCATTGCCTGGGTCGCCGTCATTGTTGCGATCTGAGATGGTCCTCTCAAGGCCTGGCGGTGGTGTACGAGGGACTTCTGCGATGTGTGTAGCCATTGTAGACACCTTGTAAAATAGTAACCGTCTGTATGTAAGGGTGTTTTTTGTTTCGTTCGTGCTGAATAGTGAAAGAACGAGCCTACAGCCTTTTCTAAAAAAGACTGTAGGTGCTTAATAAAAAATTAGATACTAACACCGCCGACTGACTGGTTTATTGTTTTGGACGCGCTCACTATACTTGAGATGGCAGCCGCTAACCTGTTCATCTCCACACCTATCTGCATAATTCTACTGGGTGACGTGTCTGGACCAATCTGTTTTGACAGTGCAATCATTCTGTTCTGAAGTGCTTCTATGTTAGCACCTGCTGCTCCTGAGATATTATACTTAGGAGGTGGCTTCAGCTCTTTGCTATCCCTACGAGCGGCATACTCTTTCAGCAGTGCATTTCTATCTTTGTCTGTAACACCGCTCTTGGTTGCGGAATCAGCCAGCCATTTCATATATTTTTGTTGGTCACTATAGCTCATGTTTTTAAATTCTGTATCATTAATTAGGCCATCCTTAGCAACCCCTTTTGCTAGGCCGAGTTTTCTAAGTGATTCATCTAAACCAAGACTTATTGCGCTAAAAGTTGTTGGACTTATAGTTGTCATGATATTCTTCCTTTAAAAGTGTTAATTTTCGTTTGCTTTGTTGATCCAGCCCATAACCATAGAGACTATGGTGTCGCGCATTGCTTTTTTGGCTGATGCGTTAGCGTCGCTGGCCTCTAATTTTTTCTTAGCTGCCGTTGCCGTAGCGTCAGCCGCTTCTATTTCTGCCTTCCATTTTGCTACATTCCCTTGATTAGTTGCTTCATCTTTGTAAACCTCTCCTTGTTTTTTAGTTAAATTGGCATTTTCTTTTAATAAGCCTCGCTGCTCAGCCTGTTTGCCAGCGATAAGTTCGTCAATCTTTGTCTTCCTTGCTGGGGTGGCAGTTTTTCTCTCTGCTTGCAAGGCTTTTATTTCTTTACCCAGTTCGTTATACTCGGCGGTATTGTTTTTTATTTTTTCGCCAAGCGATTTATACTCTTTTTTATATTCTGAGATTTGTCTTTCCGCTTCTTTTATTTTCGGTTCATTGGTGGCTTTAACGCCACTGGCATAACCACTGAGCTTGGTGTTAAGTGCTGACAGCGCAGCGCTCGGCAAAGTTATGGCATTTTTAGAAATATATTCCGAAAATTCTAGCGCGTTACTACTTGACATGCCATTAATTTCTCTTGCAATCGCAAGGTCTACGTCGGCAGGTAAGCTAATATTTTTATCCTTGCTGTATTTTAGTAAAGCTTTCAGCTCCGCCGTGGACATCTTGCTGACTTCCTCGGCCGTGATTTTGCCGTCACTGGTATACGCACTGCCTACCCCTTTGATCGATTTTGCTGCGTCAGGCAGTGTGAAATCGATGACTCCGCCGTTATTTTTCGAAAAACTCAGATAGTTTTTGAAGTCGGCGTCGGACATCCCTGTAATTTTTTTGGCCATCGCATCGGCTACAGTGCTATCACTGGATGGGTTGATGCCGTTTGTATGGCAATGTTTCAAAAAACTGGTAAATTCGTTGACGCTCATCTTTGCTATTTCATCTGCCGTGATCAGCTTATCGTCGGTGTAGCCCGCACCGACCCCTGTAATGCTTCCGCTAATTTGAATTCCCGTTATCGCTGTCGCCATGGTAAAGCCACTTTCTTTGAAAGATAAAATCCGCTGCTCTTATATCTTTGTGGCAGCAGACTCAAAGAAAGTTTCTTTTTTTATCAAATTTTTTAAGGTTAGCTGTTTCGGGTTGCAATAATTTGTTGTCGGTACATCACGATGCCGCTATCGGCGGTGCAAGCACTGTCAATTCTTGAACCCTCCGAGAGTTCGGCTGAGTGTGAAAAGCCCTGGTTTTTGAGCGACAGGCTGCGCCAGCGGCGCGGTGCGTGGCGCCTCTACGGTGGCTGGCGAAAGCGTTTGCGGCCCTTGCATTTTTATGATTCGCGGTGTGATCAAAAACAGCCGGGTGATTTTTTGCGAACTGCTTTTGCGTGTCTGAAATAGCCCGCCGACGTAAGGGATTGCACTCAGGCCGGGTACTTTGTAGAGCGTGTCGTCTTCTGCGTCTCGGTTATAGCCGCCAATCAAAATCGATTGATTTTCCCGGATACTGGCTTGCGTGCTGATGGCGCTCTTTTGTACCGTCGGTAGGGTTAGCCCTGCCCGGTCTTTGAGGTTGCCATCCTCGATGTCGACCTGCAGTTGGATCTCGCTGCTACCTCCCACGTCCACGATCCGTGGCGACACCCGCAGTAGGCTGCCGGCGGTGACGGGAACGACATTCGCCACCCGCTCGCCGCTGACCTGCGTGTAAAAAGTCTGGCTCAAATCGAGCACGGCGCTCAGGTTATCCAAAGTCAACACGGTCGGCTTGGCAAGCACTTTGGCGCTATTGTCGGCGATCAATGCCAGCAATGTCGCATTGAAGCCCGCTCGATCGCTAACGATCGCTGTCGACTCGCCGCCCTGGAAGCTGTAGTTCACTTTGCCGACCGTCAGGTTCCACTGCGCACCCAATTGGTCGATTTTATTTTGATCGATGTCGATCAGGGTCGCTTCTATTTCCACCATCGCGAGCGGTGCATCGAGCTGATCGATCAAGGCTTTGTACTGCTGATATTTGGTCGAACGGTCACGGATGATGATCGAATTGGTGCGTGGATCGGCCTGGACGCCGGTGAGCACCGTGCCGGCTCGTCGGCCTGGGTCGGCCGCCTCGCCCGTTCGGCTGTTTGATCCGTCGGCGGCGCTGCTTGTATTGTTGTTTGGGTCGTTGGCCGATACGCCATCCGGAAGCGGCACAATCGAGCCCGGCAACGGAGTCAGCCCCGCCAGTACCGTTTTAGGGGGCTGTGTGATGTGCTGATTTCCCCTGGCGTTGCCCGACAAAATGTTTCTTAGGACTGTTGCCACCCCGGGGGTTATCACGGACTTGTCGCGCAACGTAATGACCCGGTCTTCCACGGATGCATATCGTAACTTGAAAAACATCAGGTCGGTGTCGTTCGATAAACGCTCGGCTTTGAACGCAGCCGAAACGAGCTGCACATAGCTTTTAGGTGCTGTTATCAGCAAAGCCTCGTGATCGGGCTGCTCTAAAACTTTAAATTTGGGGTTCAATAACCCGGCTGTGGCTAACTCTTCCCGAATATTACCGCTCGGGCGTGCACCGACTGCGATACGTTCCGTTACCCAATCGCCAGGCCGGTATAAGTATAATTTGCCGCCGTGAACGTACCAGTCGAATGAATAAGTTCTTCCCAGTTCATTCAAAACCTCGGCCAAGGAGTTTCCGGCAAACTTGCCGGAAACCTTGACTTTCGACAGGTTGCTGTCCACGACATTCAGGCCGAAGCTACCCGCGATATTTTGGATCACGGTAAGCGGTGCTTCGCGGTTGGCGATGTAAGCGAATGGCTGGTTTTGATCCGCAGCATGTGCTGCCGTTCCTACGGTAATGCATGCCGCCAGAAAAATGTTTGACCAGCCCGAAGGGCGGCGACGATGCGCCTGAAGGTCACGCTGTCTGGCTTTCATCGGGTTTCCAATTGTTCGAGTAAGCTATTCAGTGCTGATACGCCAGCGGCCAGCTCGGCGATGACGACTTTGCTGCCACGGGTTTGATGAATAGAGCCGATGCTTAGTAGACCAAACTTTTTCTGTTTGATGCATAGCTGATAATGATGATCGATGACGTTCGTGTCTTTCAAGTGCCGTACACAGATGAGCAAACTGTTCAGCTTGGCAGCGGGCATCTCCGTGGACAGCGAGGGGTGGGCGATTTCACCGAACAAAAACAAAGACCCTTCTGGGGTGACTTCGATCAGAACGCGATCATCGTCGTTAAACTCCAGCCAAAACTCGCCCAGCACATGGTAGCTGGGCGCATCCATCGGCTCGATGCCCAAGGCTCGCAGCCACTGTGCAAAACGGGCTGGCGTTTGCGCCAGTTGAACATCGCTGTCATCCATTTAGCCGCCTTTTTGGACGACGCTTTTTAGGGTATCGGACAATTCTTTGATTAGGTTTTGCGTCGAATTGACCGTGCATGACCAGACGGCGACCGAGTAACCCAATTTCATGACTTGTCCGAGATCGTCACCGAAGTTTGGGTCGCTCAGCGTGTCCTTGATGCTGCTTTCGCGGCTATTGACCAGCTTGCCCATTGAGCTGGTGATGTTCTCGAAGTCGATACTGCTCTTTATCATGATTTTCCCTTTTTAATTTGAAACAGCATGTCCCTAATTCTTAGTGAACCTTTTTTGATCGATAGTTCAACGTTTGTCAGGTTTCTCGAAGGCTACCCATGATTGCCTCGAACAACGTCTGAAAACGGCACTCGATGCGGGCGCCTGCGCTGGTCTCCAGCGCCGCGTCGGCGGCATCCAGGCTGCTATCTTCGGCAATCGTTATGTGCAGTGTGCTGATTTTATGCAGTGCTGCCAATCGTTCTAATAGGGTGCTTCCTTCGGCGGTTTGTCCTGTGCCGACGTACAGCTTCAACGGCACGCCCATGACGATTTGCGGCACTACGTTTGCCAGGGTGACGCTCAAGCGCTTTTGCACCGTCAAGGGAATCAGCATTTTTTCGAGAGCCGCCCGACAGACTTTTGATGCCATCGTCGTGATCTGCTCACGCGTGGTTTCGACCCAGGCCGCCAACTCTTCGATCGTTGCTTGAATATGCTCGGTCTGTTCCTGAACGGCTTCGTTACGAAAATTGGCTTGGTTGCTTAAAGCTTCCTGGTGGGCGGCCTCTATTATACGGGCCGCTTCTGCATGTGCTGCGGCGATGATATCGTCTGCTTGCCGGCTGGCATTGATTGCCGAGGCCGGAATGATGGGCCCGACCGGCTGGATATGGTCGGGGCACGCCAGTCTTTTCAACATGTTGAGTCCATGGTTTTGCAGTGCTCGACGACCGCTTGCCAATCGCTTTCGGTTAGCTGCAAGGTGTTGCGCGACGTCGGAATTGTTGTTGGTGGCAACATATTCAACGACGCATATACGGTGCTAAAGCGAGCATGGGTGAGAGGATATTTGGTTTTCAGCAAGCCCATGAGCTGGCTCATGGCCTGATGCCGCAAGTCTGCCGGTGTCCACTGCAAGGCGTCGAAATCAGTTAAACCGGTTTTGTTCGGCATTGGCTCGGCGGCTGTGGAGGCATCGTCGACTGTTCGCGTCTGTAAATATTTCAAGCACCAGCGCCATACGTCGATGGGTTTTCCTGCTGCCAGGTGGCGCCATTCCTCTGCGCTTAGTTGCCTGAGGTGCTGCCCTAAACTTAGCAAACCGGCAATCTCAAAAATGCTTTCTAGGGCCTCAGGCGCATAGCTGAGCCAAACCCAGCTTTTCAAGTTGCAATCGCTGTCCCATAATGAATGGTCGGGCTGGTCGCTCGCACTCCAGATTTGTAGCCATCTGTCGAGCTCCGATATGCTCATCGCTGCGGCGACCTGAGTCGTGTTGTCGCGTTTCATGTGTTCTCGTGTTTTGCATTATCGACGGCATCGCCAGTCCTCGAAACGGAACGGGACTTTCCCAGCAGTTGAGGATACCGATACCATACCACCAGGCCCGCCATTGAAAGCAGCCAGGCAACCAATGCAACGATCATGATCGTTTTAAACAAACCCGCCGAACTTGCCTCGACAGCGATCGGCCCCACCCAGGTTAGCTGAACTTTACTTTCGGCTTTAGCCAAAGCCGGCACGGCGACGATGGTGATTTTTTCTCTTTCGTCGCCGTTTAGTCCTGGAATGCTGTTAAATACCAGGCTACGGATTTTTGGTAAGTAGATTTGAAACGGGATGCCATCATGGTATTTTACAAAGACGGCGGCCGAGGAGGGAAGCGTCGGTTCGCCAGGACCTAGCCGTTCCGGTAAAACGATATGTACCCGAGCAGCAATCACACCGTCCATGGTCGTTAATGTTTTTTCGATTTCTTGCGAAAGGGCATACAGATAGCGGGCTCGCTCTTCGAGCGGTGAGGAAATGAGGTTTTCTTTTTTGAAAACCTCGCCCATTCCATCTTGTTTTCGTTTGGGTAAGCCCTGCGCTTGCAGGGTTTTCAATGCTTTACCGGATTGATCGACCGGAACTCGAATCGCTACACCGTCCTTGCGAATCATTTTTTCCGCAGTAATGCCTTCTTGCAAAAGAGCCGAGAGTACTTCGTTACCGTCTGCCTCTGTCAAACCAGCATGTAAATCGATGTGATTGCTACAAGCCTGTAGCGCTGCCGTCAAAAGAACGGATAGCACAAGTTTTAACCACCGATTAGACTTAAGCATTGTGCCCTATGCCTTAATATTATGTACTTATTGTTGACGAGTAAGCTGCTCGATATCCTGAACGGCTTTTGTTATGACTTTGCCAGTAAGGTCCATTTCCACACTCATTTTCATACTTTCAACCTGAAACGTCATCATTTGGCTAATCGAGTTCGATTGGTTTGCCAGCTTAGCCAAAGCGTCCAGGCGGGCCATGCGCATAGAGTACATATCCGAAGCGTTTTGCAGACCTGCCTTGGCTGCATCCATTGCAGTGCTTTCCAGGGGTTTGGATAGTGCAGGGTCGGCAATCGGCGTCGCTGAGCTTTTCATGTTGTCTACGCCTGTCAGTATACGATTGAAGTCTTCTACATCGTTATCGCTAGGAGTGGTGACGGTAGCCCCCCCCGTTTTTTGTGCAAACGATATTTCGCTGATGCCCGAACCGATGGAAGCTACGCTTTGCATGAGAACCCTTTTTTTCGCCCTTTTATCTCTGTGGGCTTTGCAAAAGGAATAGTTCAGTGTAGTTTGGGTTAAACTCAAGATTTTAAGAAGCAGCCGGCGGCTCCGATCCTGCTGGTGTGATGGCTTGTTCTGCTTGTTCTTTCTCTGCAGCCTCTGCAGCCTCTGCGGCCTGCTTGGCAATCCGCATGACTTCTTTGAAAATCTCTGCGGCCATTTTGATGTGTTGAGAGGGGATGTATTGGTTAACTTGGGCGTCGTGGTATAAACCCTGAGCCAGTTTTATGTTTCTGATTACCGGAATACCCATTTCGTAAGCCTGTTTGCGCACGAGGTAAGCAAACTCGTCGGTTTCGATGGCAAGGATATACGGGAGGTCGTGCACACCAGGCTCATAGTCTAAAGCAACCGCAATGTGCGTTGGATTGGCAACGACGACTTTGGCTTTGGAGGTCTGGCTCAAGGAGCTGTTCATCAGGCTGCGGTGCGTTTGCTTCCGATGGCTTTTAAAATGCGGGTCTCCCTCCATTTGTTTATATTCATCGAAAATTTCTTTCTTGCTCATGCGCAAGCTTTTTCGATGAAAAAAGAAGGTAATCGACCAGTCGATTGCCGATAGCACGATAAACAGTATTAACGCTGAAAAAACCAGAACTTTCAGAAGAGAAAGCAGCGTATACAAAATACCTTTTAGTCCGGTCTGGTAAGAAAAAATAATATTTGACAGGCGGTTGTTAAATATATAATAAAAGATGATTGCGAAGCAGGCTACTTTAATCAAAGAAATCAGAATCTGAGAAATCGACTTCATCGAAAACATATTTTTTATGTTGCCGACGACATTAAATTTCTTGAAAGAAGGTTTTACTGCTTCCGGCGCGAATAAAAATCCGATTTGTGAAAAAACACCTATCCAGCCACCGAGGATCGTAGTGACAAATCCTAAGCTAACGATTTTTATCGTTAAGTCGCGGCCTTCTATGAAACCTCGTAATAGCGTTATTTCGTTGATTTTTCCACTGCTGGGCATCAAAGACTGGCTGTAGTCGACTATCCACTCCGCTACATGCTCGATCAAAACAAAAAAAGCAGAAAAAAACATTAATAGTTGAATAACCAGCATGACGTCTTTGCTGACCGCAACCTGTCCTTTTTTGCGCGCGTCTTTTAATTTATGGTCTGTGGGCTCTTCGGTTTTTTCTCCGCTCATGAGAGGTTTCTCACTTCGCTAGAAAAAGCTTGTTTACTAATTCAATGTTATGGTTGACGACTTTCAAAATATCGTCGCCGGCAAACTCAAGCATCGCTATTAAAATAAACAAAGCAGCCGTGGTTTTTAATGTGGCCTCTATGGAATAAATCTGCAGGCTTGGCGCATATACGCTAATAATGCTGAGAGCAACTTCAATAAGAAAAACACCAATTAAAATAGGGCCGGTCAGTATGACAGCGTACAGCATGTGTCGACCAAATAAATCGACCAGCGCGTTGACCCAAACTCGAAACGACTCCGGCGTGGAAAACCCTGGCGGAATAACCAGAAAGCTGTTGTATAGAGAGTTAACCGTTAGCATTAAAGATGGACCTGATATTATCAATAATGTAAATAAAAAAGACATGAGTTTTTCGGTAACCAGCTCATCGTTGCCTGTGGTCGGGTCGATCAGGGTGGCGAAGGTAGCCCCTCGATAGACGTCGATAAATGCTCCAAACGCACGAAACGTAAAAAACGGCAAAGCAGTGGTAAGCCCTAGTAAAAGACCGAAAGCGCTTTCACGCAAGGCAAATAAGACTATGTCGAATGGCGTTCTCGATACGCTTTGCACAGAGTTGATATAAAAGGAAGCCGGAATCAGAGCAATCGCGACGGCTGCGCCATTTCGGAGAAAGGGTCCTGTCAGCATTTGAGAAAATAACGGCCAAACGCTAAAGCACATGATCGTTCGAGGTAGAAACCAAAGTACGGCTTTGATAAGGTGAGTAATTGGATCTGTTAAGTCTTTAATAAACTCATACATGACTACATGCGCCCAAAACTGCTTAGCTGCGAAAAAAGGTTGTCGCTATATTGAATCAACTGACTCGACATCCAGGGCCCTGCCAGTGCCAGAACAACTACCGAAGCAATCAATTTAAGTGCAAAAGGTAAGGATTGGTCTTGCAGTTGCATAACTGCTTGTATGAAGCCGACTATCAATCCTATCGCAACGGATACTATCACAATAGGCAGAGACATCATTAAAGATAATATCAAAGCCTTTTTGATTAAGAAGATAGAGTTCATGTATTTTTCATAAATAAGATAAAACTAGACCTTGAAGTGTCTTTGACCAGCCCTCGATGGCAACGAATAAAACAATTTTTAATGGGAGCGTTAATGTCTGTGGCGATACCATCATCATACCCAAAGCCATTAAAATACAAGACACAACCAGATCTATGATTACAAAGGGTAAAAAAACCAGTAATCCGAGCTGAAACGCTGCTGTTAGCTCGGAAACCACGAAAGCCGGTAGCATTACTGCCAAGTCCGACCGGTCTACGGGAGGCCCGCCATACTTTACTTGAAACTTTTTTGCAGTGTCGAAAAAGTTATCTTGATAGTCTTGTTTAATATATCTTCCCATAAATTCTTTTATGGGCACAGCGATATTAGGCGCACGTTCGATTAACGCTGTTGAGTTTGCGGGCAATTTTCCATTGCTCATTAATGATTCCGAAATCTTATTTAAGGTCGGATTCATGACGAATAAGGTCAGAACAAAAGAAATGCCGTACATCACCAAATTGGGCGGCACTTGTTGAACGCCGATCGCTGAACGTAAAATCAATAAAACGGAAGAGATTTTTAAAAATGAAGTACCTGTAACGACCAGTAAAGGGATCAACGCTAGTGATGCTAGCGTTAAAGCCAGTAAAATTGGGTCAAAAAAACTATTATTCATGATTGACTAAATCAATAATTTGCACTGCCACTGAGTCTCGCCAGAAAACCAATTCACCGTGCCCGATCACCTTGTTCTGTAGTTTAATTTTTACGTGCGGAAGGGTGCTACTGTTAAGCGTGAGGATTTCATTAGGGCTGAGACTCGAAAGATCGGCAACGTTTAGCTCGACACTGCCGATCTCGAATACCAGTTTTTCTTTGATCGTTGATTCTAAAGATTCAGAGTCGATCTCGTTGTTCACGCTAACCTCATTAGGTAATTGAATCAAAGGAAAAGATTTTTCATCAAAAGAAATTATACACGAAATAGATAAATTGTTTTTATTTTCATTAGCATAGGCCATATAGTTGTTCTGATTCGTTTCAAGTTTTCCTTGCAACTCTACCAACGAACCGATCTCAAGTTTTTCGAGATCTTCGTTTCTTAATAAAACACTATTTAAGTTTAGAATAAAAGAGTATTTTATGGTTTTTTTAAAAAACCTATTTTTTTCTGTCCATTCCGCGTCTAATCTTCGTGCTGCGGCCAACATTTGATTTGCATCTGTAACAGAAGTGTAGCCTTGAATCTTGTCGCCACCATGGTTCTCAAAAACAAAAATTGCTATATTATCCAGGTGTGGACAGTCTGATAAAAACTCAACCGAAACAGGTTTTGGTAATAAAAAACTATCAAATAAAGTTTTTGTATGAGTAAGCAATAATTTATTAAAAATTTCCGCTTCAAATTCATCCAGGCTAAGCCTTCGAAAAAACCTTGTTGGGCGAACTCCACTTACTGCGAAGTAAAGATCATCAGAAGCCGGAACATAAATAACTGTTTTATTTGAACTGGAACATTTTATCCAAAAATCTGTCTTGGTGAGTAATTTGTTACCTAGCGCAATATTTGTTGAAATGCCAGGTTCCGAAAATCCAAAAGCAGCCTTGATACCACTTCCGAGCTTCAGGATATATGACTTAGAAAATATATCTCGATTTCCTAATGACGCATGTTTCAATAGTTTTAAGTTAAAACTTTGCGCATCCTCATGAGGAAATTCGGACGAATTTATGCTATTCATGATTCTATCGTCAAATCCAAGTTAACCTTCAATTCGCGAGAAAGCGAACGCTGAATAACATTTATTTGTGATTCCAGCCACTCGGTTTTTTCTATTGTGTCTGCTTGCAGGTTTAATACCCATTTTTCTGCTGAGCGATGCGCCGTAAGTTTCAGTTTCCCCAAAATCTTTGACTCAAGCTCGATTTCGATAACTTCTTTTTCTTCAATACCTAGGCCATCGTCCCGCACCCGTTTAAGTTTTGAAAAAAAATTGACGGTTGCTTGAGTCGGGGTCTTGTCCGCAACCGTGCCGCAACTTTGTTCATTTTGCTCTTGTGGAGGGGGTGGTGCTTGCTGATTAAATGACTGGTTGTTGAACTCTGGGCTTGAATTCTCTGAATAAGCTTGGCTATTATCGAGAAAAACATCTGACGGTGGCCGTGCTTCGAGATTTTCCTGATCCAGCACGAGGCTTTCGAACAAATCTATATCGTTGTCTGAAGCTTTTCTCACCTCTTTTTTAATTTTATTTGTTGTGTCTTTATGTAAAATATTATTTGTTGTCGGCTTGCTTGAGATCGTTGGATTAGTTTGGTGTTTTGAAGACTGCTTTTTAGAATAAGTTACACCGGTATTTAATTCTTCAAGCTTGTCGCGAAAAATTCTTTTTAGTTGGCTTTCTTTTATTTCTATTGACGGTTTTCGCATAAAATGCTTTCTTAAATTCTGATCGAATTGTCAAATTACTGGTTTCTAATCGTTAGAAATTTTTGGCGTCAAGGTTTTTAGAACCCAAATAATTTTTTCATGATTTTTAGCGGCTTGCTTTTTTAATGAAAAGCTTTCTTCGTATTTCAGTTTATTGTTTTCGACCTCGGTTTCTGCATTTTCAACGTTTTGTTTCGCAGAAATAACCATATGCTGTGAACGCTCCCGCCCACCTATAAATCCGTTGAACTCATCAATTTTGATACTACGATGACTATAACTGTTCTTAAGCTTTGAGTACAAGCTTCTTGACTCTTCTATTGTTTTTTTCAAACTTTCTTCTGCTTCTTGCTGCTGCGTTTGAGCTTTCTCGAATTTTTTGAGGCTTCGGAATAATTCTCTTTCTGCACGTTCCAAGCGTAGCTTGCGAATTTTTTCGATAGATTTCAGCTCAAGCTGTTCTTGATCCGTGGTGCTCATGATGCTTGATAAAACTCCTCTGCAATTGCGCTTAACTCACTCATTCCATCGTTCAGGTCAACATAAACATCCAGCTCCTGCTTCAAAATGTTGTCCAATTTAGGTTTTAGCTCAATAGCCGAATCATTTTTTGGGTCTACGCCCCGCTGGTATTCGTTGATGCGGAGCAAGAGCTCGACATCTTTGTAGCGACTATAAATCTCTCGAACGGCCCGGCCTGTTCTTATGTGTTCGCTATCGACAACCGATACCATAACCCTGGATAAGCTGTTCAATACATGAATTGCTGGGAAATGGCTCTTGTAAACCAAATCTTTACTAAGAATAATGTGACCATCTAGTAATGATTTAGCTTCGCTTGCGATCGGATCATCAGAAATCTCATCGGTTTCTAACAATATCGTGTAAATCGCGGTTATATCTCCTTGGTCGGTCCTGCCGGCTCTTTCGATCAAGGTGGGCAACAATGCATACACCGAAGGTGTGAAACCGTTTCGTGTTGCCGGCTCGCCTGTCATTAAACCAATTTCTCGTTGAGCGCGTGCCAATCTCGTCAAAGAGTCGATCATTAATAAAACGGATTTGCCTTCATCGCGAAACTTTTCCGCGATTGCGGTTGCGGTAAAAGCGGCCCTGACCCGCTCGATTGCCGATTTGTCCGAAGTGGAGCAAACAAAAACTGTTCGACTAACCATTTCTTCGTCGAACTCTCTTTCCAAAAATTCACGCAGTTCGCGACCGCGCTCGCCAACGAGGCCCAATACAATAACATCTGCGTCGGCACCTCGTGCAATTTGCGCCAGCAAAGTGCTTTTTCCACAACCTGGCCCAGCAAAAACGCCTACGCGTTGACCACGACCTAAAGTCATTAATCCGTCGATGACAGTCAAGCCGGTCGTGAAAGCCGAATCAATTGGCGGTCGATCGGATGCATTCGGAGCCTGGGCAATAACAGGTGTGGCATTCGCGGTTAAAGATAAAGCGCCTTCAAAATCCTTGGAACCCATCGGTCGACCAAAGCCATCCAGAATTTTCCCCAATAAATCGTCGTGTACTCTGATTCGATGAGAAAAATTCAAAGCGAGCACTGATGCGCCATTAGAGATTCCTGTGACTGGTTCTAGGCATGAAATCATCGCTTTATCGCCATCGAAAGCAACGACTTCGCCTAACAAATGCTCTTTTCTGGAGCTGTCTTTGAATACGAAACAAAGCTCTCCAATCGCTGCGTTAGGCAGAGAGGCATAAACCGTATTCGAAACCACTTGTCCTACTGTTCCAAGCCTTTCGATCGCATGTATTTTCTCAATCGCATGCAGTTTATGAGCAGACCAGTCTTCTAGGTTCATGTTTTTAAATGATGACTTCGTGAGTATCGTGACCTTGCAAGGTCACTTTATCTGTCGTGATGGATTTTACGACCAGATTTTTATAGGTACTACCAACAAACAGCTTGGTGCCATCCGTAAGGATGACCATGGGATTGGCACCTCCCATCACTTGCTGGACCTGCATGGTGATGTCTTCCTCGTAAGATTTAATTTTTGCTAAAAATTTAACTTCTGATCCGTAATCGGCGATGACGTCTTTCAACAAACGCTCGAAAGTCGTACGATCTTTCTTGTTTAGACGCCCCGTTATTTGTAATGACTGTGCACCGTATTGAACATCTAATTTATTGTCGAGCTTGGTGTTGGCCAAGGCTGATTCCAATGCTTCTTTAGCCGCTAAGCCGTAATTCTCACGCGTTGCTTTCTTTAAAGATGTCGATGTGTCCAGAAAATTATTGGGTTGTTTCTCAAGAATTTTATCAAAAGCGTTTGTATAGGGGGCGCCTGACGCTGTCGATGGTTGATAAGGGGGCGGTACTGATGCGCCATCTGGATTTGATGGGTTGGCTTGTGCCTCTATTGTTAAGGTATTTGTCGAAAATAAATTTAGCATCAAGATACTAATTAATAAAGTTCCCAGAAAGAGAGACAGTTTTTTATTGCGTAATATTTTTTTTGCTATCAGACTATTGGGAAATAATTTTTCAAAAAAGCCTGGCTTTTTTAAATTATTGTCTTTTATCAAGTTAGAGAATTCTTTTGCACGAGAACGGTTTTCAATATTAAACTGTTCGGAAAGGCTGATTTCTTTAGTATTTTCTGATTTTATAGGGTCGGCTAAAATTATTCTGAAAGATATCTCGCCAAAATAAAAGCATTCTCTATTTTTTAAAATCGTCGAAGAGAAAAGGCTTTCTAGCACTTTTTCGCTTAAAGAGTCTTCAATCATAAGGCCGCGCAACACCTCGTCGTACGCTTCTTCGACAGTGGCCTGACCTTGGTCGTTTAATGATATTTCAATAAGCCGTTCTGGCAGACCTTCATCCAGTAGCATGATCGAGTTGTCTGGGCCTGCGCCAATCGACCATTGATTGTTCCGTGGTTTAAACTGCCCCCCCTTATGCAGGCCTGACAATACTTCTATGTAACTAAAAGACTCCATCTGGGTATTCACCTTTAAAATCCATCTTCTTCAAGAGATATTTCTCCAAGCATATTCAAGGATACATGCTTGGATATTTCCGGGAAAGATAGAACGCTCAACCAAAATAAATTTTCGTCTATCAAGCGACGAACATAACGACGACAGTCAGGGGAACATATCAATACAGGACGATATGGCGTATCCGTTGGGTATACGATGCTTTTCTCGATATGTTCTGATATTTGTTTTTTTGTATCATCGTCTAAGGCAAGAAAAGAACCGGTCGCTGTTTGGCGTAGAGCTGAGCGAACCATATCCTCAATATCTGAGCCAACAACATAAGCATATATTTGTCCTTTGTATGCGTACTGATGGCTGAGCTGATTTTTAAGGCTGATGCGTACATGTTCGCAAATAATAACTAAGTCTCTTTCTTTAGATGCCCACTCTGATAAAACGGAAGCGATTAATTCAAGGTTGTTGATTGACACACCTTCTGAAAGTAAACGAATAAATACGTCTTGAATTTTTGAGTTTTGTAAGCTTCGTTGCATTTCTTTGACGGCATCAGGAATGATGCTTTCGAATTTAGCCAAGAACTTACTGAACTCTGACAGCGTAAAAAAAGATTTTATTTCTTTTAGAACGAGAGCTTCGAATGTCTCTGAAAATATTTCCTCACATTTTTTGTAGGGTATTTTTAGGTTTTCTAATAAATTTACATTTTTCAAATCGACCAGGTTTCTTGTGATTCCGGTTATGCTGTCTTTTTCTTTTTTAAATGAAATTGAGTTGGATTCCAAGGTATTAGTGCTAGCCTGTGCCGCCACTAAATTTTGTTCAAAGGTGCCGCTATAAATAGGAATTTCTTGTATATTAATCGTAAAGCTGCTGTTCTCGTCAGCGTGCGATTTTCTAAATTCAATTATTGGCAGCACAACACCATATTGGTCAATAATATTATTTCTGGTTATTTTTGCGGCGTTTTCGATTCGATTTTGCAGGGTGCTGTTGATCGCTGTCGAAAAAGTGATGCTCAGCAACGAAATGCTCCGAAGCTCTTGCTTGTTTTCTACAGGTAAATCGAAGTTGCTTGGAGCGACACTCGCTTGCGAGTGTGTTGGAAACTGAATTTGCTGCAAAGTATTTTTTCGAAAAAACCAGAGTGTTCCAAACCCGATAGCCATGCCTATGAAAACAGTGCTCGGCATTCCTGGAATCGCTCCGATGCAAGCGATGAAAAAGCAGGTTACGAGCAGTGCTTTAGGGTTGCGAATGACTTCATTCGCAATATCGCTACCAACGCTGCTCTTGCTGTCCTCATCTTGACTGACCCGGGTGACAATCATACCGGCAGCAATAGATACCAATAGAGAAGGAATCAGCGCAACCAACCCATCTCCTACCGAGAGTAATGAATAGCGTGCCGCAGCGTCAGAAAAGCTCATTCCTTTTTGTAAAACACCAATGAATAGGCCGCCCACCATATTGATTATCACGATAATCAAACCGGCGATAGCATCTCCTTTGACAAACTTGATCGCACCGTCCATCGCACCGAATAACTGAGTCTCTTTTTCAAGGTTGGAGCGCTTAATTTTGGCTTGGTTCTGATCGATCAGATTTGCACGCAAGTCTGAGTCGATCGACATTTGTTTGCCCGGCATGCCATCCAACGAAAATCGTGCGGCAACTTCGGCAACTCGTTCCGAGCCTTTCGTAACAACGATAAAATTTACGACAGCAATAATCAAAAATACAATAACGCCAACCGAAACGTTTCCGCCTACTACAAACTCTCCAAAAGTTTCAACAATATGTCCGGAATACCCATCCAGTAAAATTAATCGGGTCGTCGATACTGTAATCGCTAAACGAAACAAAGTAGAGATTAGTAATACTGCGGGAAACGATGAAAAAGCCAATGGGCTCGGCAAAAAAACTGCGATGACTACCAATAATGATGCGACTGAAATATTGACTGCAATACATATATCGAGAAAAACGGCGTTCAGCGGAACGATCATCATGATAACTACTAAGAAAATCATAGCAGCGGCGATTACTTCAGAACGTTCTGAAGCAAATTTTGCAAATTTATTTAATGATTCTCTACTAATCATGGCTTTTGCTCATTTTACGAAATCATCGAAACAATTTTGAGCATGATGGATTTCATTTGATCCACATCTTCTTGGTAAACCTGGTCTCGGCAATGTATTCTAAAGATTATTGGCTCAACCTGTTCCAAATGAATTTCATACTTTGTTAATTCATGGCGTAAATTCCATACCGATTGAATTATTCTAAATGCGAAATCTAGGTTTTGATCTCCCCATTTAACAATTAAGTCAAAGCTGTTGTGCGTTAAAGATTTTGTATCCAGCTCAACGACCGTTTGTGAGTTTAAATCGTTCATGTCAGCCAAGCTTCTGGTTAAAATCGGCGTTCTGGACTGTGTTTCCGCATTCCGCCAGGGTTTCGGCGCGAGAAAATTCACTTTCCCATGCCTCGTCAGGAAGTTTTCGCGCAATCAGGGCAATCGTTTGAATAAAAACAATTTGCTCTTTATAGCTAGGGAGGACTTGCTTGGCAGTAGTAATGAGCTCAGCAACCATATGATGCCCTGTGGATAAATTTACTATGGTTGACAGTAGCTTTTCATCGCATGGGATATTTTTTACTCTCATCGATGTCAGTCGATCTTTTGCGGTTCTAATTTCTTCCAATAAAAAACTAATGCAATTTAAATTTCTTAAATCGTTCATGATGGCATTTAGCATATCCGGGGATATGGAGCTGCGGGTCATTGAGTTTTTGTCCAGATAAACCGCTTTTTTTAACGCTTCGATTCCGATGGTTAAACACTCGAAAGGAAAGCGTTTCGTTACATATCTGAAAAGCTCTGCAAACCCATCTATCGCCAAAATTGTATTTTTGTATATTTCTAGAAATTCTTTTTTGGAAACTCCTTTTTTTTCCAAAGCTTTTGCTGTCGGCAGGACATTGATCGATCCATGAATCTGGGCGCCAAATTTCTTGTCAATAAATTCCAGCTCGTTTTGAATTTTTTGTGTGATCTTCTCAGAAATACTTTTTTTGTGTTCTTCAAGAATATAGTTCAGCATTAAAAAATTTTTTAATGCATTGTTTTCATCACTTGAATAAGCGTTTTCTTGTGCGCTCGCCAGTCTGGCAATAAAGTTTTTTATTTCTTCCTGGAAAATAGTTTCGTTAGAATCGAGTATCTCTACAAATAAGCTTTTTGACCTGAAAGCAGAAAAATGGCGTAAGGCTGGTCTAAGCTTTAAAGGGCTGTTTTGAAGAGAGGCTTTTGCGTTTTGGGTCCGAGAAACGATTTCTGTTTTTTGAAGAAACCCCTCTATGTCTTGAGTGGCTACCCCAACAATTTTTCTATTTTGCTGTTCGCGAATGGCGTCCTTGGCTGCCTCTGCTCGAGCCCGCTTCAGTCTCAACCTGGTTCGAACCGTACTCTCGCTCGGCAAGCTGCTATTTGCCTCAAGTGTGAGCTTGCCATGCCGTGGGGCGTCTGCTTCCGCGGCGTGTACGTCACTGTTGTTTGGAGGCAAGCCAGTCTTGAGCTCTACAGTGTGCGGGGCGATAAGGCTACTATTTATGCTCATGAACTGAAATCCGTTGTACTCTTTATATATGTGGTTTTTAGAATGCCTTTAGTTCCCTCCCTCATCTTTTAATCGAACTTCGTTTACTGGACCATACCTGAAACGTGTTAAATCTTTTTTTATAATCGTGAAACAAAACTTTATCTCCTTGTTCATAAGCGCTGAGTCAGCGACAACCTTCTGATTTATTGGATAATTTTATGTCATACAACGAAGCGGCCATCCGCGTCCTCAAAGGCCTCGAACCCGTCCGCCAACGCCCTGGCATGTATACCCGCACCGACAGCCCGCTGCACATCATCCAGGAAGTCATCGACAATGCCGCCGATGAGGCATTAGGAGGCTACGGCCAGCGTATTGCTGTCGTTTGGCACGCCGATGGCAGTTTCAGCGTTGGTGACGAAGGCCGCGGCATCCCCCTGGGCTTGCACGCCGAGGAAAAAATTCCCGTCGTCGAGCTCGTATTTACGCAGCTGCACGCGGGCGGCAAGTTCGAAAAAGGCAGTGGTGGCGCCTACCGTTTTTCCGGCGGGCTGCATGGTGTTGGGGTGTCCGTGACGAATGCCTTGTCGAAAAGGCTCGAGGTGACGGTTTACCGCGATAAAAAAGTCGGCACCCTTGTTTTCGCCGGTGGTGAGGTCCTCGAAGCGTTGATTGTACGTCCCGCGAAAGCCGGCGATCCGAAAAACGGTACCGTCGTTCGCACTTGGCCAGACCCTCGGTACTTCGATATGCCGGCGCCGCCCCTGGCCGAGCTCGTGCGTTTGCTGCGCAGCAAGGCCGTACTGTTGAAGGGCATAACCGTCGCGCTCACCATCGAGAAAACCGACGAGCATTTCGAATGGTGCTACGCCAACGGTTTGCAGGGCTATCTCGACGATGCGCTTGCCGACCGTGAACTCGTGGCGCCGGTTTTTGCCGGCGACATGAGCGTCGATCCGGCGCGCGACGATGCCTTCGCCGAAGGCGAGGGCGCGGCCTGGGCGATTACGTTTGCAGCGGAAGGCCATGTCGTTCGGGAAAGTTTCGTTAATTTGATTCCGACGCCGGCCGGTGGTACCCACGAAGCCGGGCTGCGCGACGGTGTGTTTCAGGCCGTGCGCTCGTTTTGCGATTTGCACGCTATTTTACCGAAAGGCGTCAAGCTGTTGCCCGAGGATGTGTTTTCGCGGGCCTGCTTCGTGTTGTCCGCCAAAGTGCTCGATCCGCAGTTTCAGGGGCAGATCAAAGAAAAGCTCAACACCCGGGACGCTCTGCGCTTGGTGTCGGGTCTGGTAAAGCCGGCGATGGATCTGTGGCTGAACGATAACCTCGACGCGGCCAGGCGCATCGCTGAGCTGGCCGTACGCCAGGCGCAGGCGCGCACCCGGGAGGCGCAGCGCGTCGAGAAGCGCAAGTCGTCGAGCGTCGCCGTTTTGCCGGGCAAGCTGACTGATTGCGAAAGCACCGACTTGCAGCGCAACGAGGTTTTTCTGGTCGAGGGCGACTCTGCGGGCGGCTCGGCAAAAATGGGGCGCGACAAAGCATTTCAGGCCATTTTACCGCTGCGCGGCAAAGTCTTGAATGCCTGGGAAACAGACCGCGACCGGCTGTTTGCCAACCAGGAGATTCACGACATCGCCGTCGCCATCGGGCTGGATCCCCACGAGTCTGGCACGGCCGTCGACATGAGTAATTTACGCTATGGCAAGGTATGTATTTTGTCGGACGCCGATGTGGACGGTTCCCATATTCAAGTCTTGCTGTTGACGCTGTTTTATCGGCATTTTCCTGGGCTCATCGAGCAGGGCTGCCTCTATGTGGCTCGGCCGCCTTTGTTTCGGGTCGATGCGCCAGCGCATGGCAAACGGCCGGCCCGGAAGATTTACTGTCTGGATGAGCAGGAGTTGGTGGCCGTCAAGGACAAGCTTGCTAAAGAAGGCGTCAAGCCTGGCGCTTTGCAGATATCGCGCTTCAAAGGGCTGGGCGAAATGAACGCATCTCAGCTCTGGGAAACCACCTTGAATCCCGATACCCGGCGCTTGCTGCCGGTGGGTTTGGGTAGCTTTGGCATCACCGAAACGCGCGCGATGATGCACATGCTGATGGGGCGCAACGAAGCGGCCGCCCGCCGCGCTTGGCTAGAGGAAAAAGGCAACCTCGCCGAGGTGGATATTTAGCCGTCCCTGTAAAACGCTTGGCTCCCTTGCGTTTGGAATGTGGGCACGCCCTAATTCAAGGGCGTCGTCCGCAGCAGGCCCACGCCTAGCCCCTCGATAGCAAAGTCGTCATGACCCTGGTTGATGACGATGGGCTTGAAATCCGGGTTTTCGGCCAAAAGTCGAATTTGCCCATCGAGGCGCGTATACCGCTTGACGGTAACCTCGTCATTGATCCGGGCGACGACGATTTGCCCTTCGCGGGCGGTATCGGTTTTTTTGACGGCCAGTAAATCCCCATCCAGTATGCCGATACCGATCATGGAAAGGCCGCGCACTTTCAGCAAATAATCGGGGCGCTCTGTGAACAAACCGATTTCGACGCCGAACCGGGCCTCGACATGCTCCTGTGCAAGTAAGGGCGAGCCGGCGGCGACCCTACCGATCAGCGGCAACTGAAAAATATTGGAAAAAGTATCGAGCGGCCCGGCCTCATGCTGCCGGGTATGCTCTTCGGTCAGACGGATGCCACGAGACGTGCTGGCATCCAGTAAAATGTAGCCTTTTTTGGCCAAGGCTTGTAAGTGGTCCTCTGCCGCATTCGCTGAGCGAAAGCCAAACTGCTGAGCGATTTCTGCACGGGTCGGAGGACGGCCGGCCGAGATCAGCCGTTCGCCAATGAAAGCAAGAATTTCACTTTGCCGCGGAGTCAAACCTTTCATGCAACATACCCTTTTAGTATACAATTCACATTTTTCTTTGCTGTGATTATATACAGTTTTGTCGTTTAGCGTTCATATTTCGATATTTGGCTTTAAAATACTCCATGCTCATCGTTTTATCGCCCGCCAAGTCCTTGAATGAAAATCCGTTTCCCGAGAGTGAGGCATGGTCTTTGCCCGAACACACGGCACAAGCTCAGATGTTGGTTAAAATGCTCAGGACAAAGTCACCCGGTGACCTGCAATCCCTGATGCGAATCAGCGAACCGCTGGCCCGTTTGAATGCCGAGCGCTTTCAGCGTTGGACCGTGATGCATGCCGTGCCCGCCGCGAAGCCGGCCGTGCATTTGTTTGATGGCGATGTTTACGATGGCTTGAATGCGGCCAGCCTGTCTGCAGATGATTTGACGTATGCCCAAAATCATATACGCATACTGTCGGGCCTGTATGGTTTGCTGCGTCCTTTGGACCTGATTCAGCCGTACCGGCTGGAGATGGGCACGGCGCTCGCAAACGAGCATGGGCCGAGCTTGTATGCGTTCTGGCGTCATACCATGGGCCGTGCTCTGCAAGCCGTCGACGTGCTCGTCAACCTGGCATCCAAAGAGTATTTCAAGGCGGTGGTGGATGCCGGTTTCAAGGGCAGGGTGATCGAGCCGGTTTTTCAGGACGAAAAAAACGGCGAATACAAAGTCATCGGTTTTTTCGCGAAAAAAGCCCGTGGCATGATGGCGCGCTCGGCGATCGTCCAGCGCGTCAGCAGTGTCGATGAGTTGAAAAATTTTACCGGGGCCGGTTATCGCTTTGTCGCCGAAGCTTCCTCACATGACCGCTGGATTTTTCGACGCGGGGCGGTTGGCTCATGACGCGTATTCTTATCAGCAACGACGACGGTTATAGTGCGCCGGGCATTCTGGCACTCGAGAAGGCCTTGCGCGGTCGCTTCGGCCCGGCAATCATCGTCGATGTCGTGGCCCCTGAGCAGGACCGCTCGGGCGCCTCCAATTCTTTAACCCTCGACCGGCCGCTGAGGATCCGCCGTGCCGCCCATGGCGCCGTTTATTTGAACGGTACCCCGACCGACTGCGTGCATCTCGCGATCACTGGCCTCTTGCCCGAGCGGCCGCGCTTGGTGTTGTCCGGCATTAATAACGGCGCCAATATGGGCGACGATACGATTTACTCCGGTACGGTGGCCGCCGCCATGGAAGGTTACCAGCTCGGGGTGTCGTCGATTGCGTTTTCGCTGGCTGGTAAAGGCTATGCCGAACTGGACACGGCCGCCGAGTGCGCCGCCGACATCGTCGCGTGGTTTCTGCAGACCCCCTTGTCCGACGAGCCCGTTTTGTTGAACGTCAATATTCCGCCGCTACCTCGCGCGGCCCTGCAGGGAACGCTGGCGACTCGTCTCGGTAAGCGCCACCATGCCGAACCGATCATTCCGATGCAGGCGCCGAACGGCGAAACGGTTTATTGGATTGGTCCGCCGGGAGAGGAGCGCGATGCCGGGCCGGGCACCGATTTTCACGCGGTGGCGAGTGGCTTCGTCTCGATCACGGCTTTGCAGGCCGATTTGACGCGCTTTTCCGCCACGTCGCAAGTGAGCGACTGGCTGAGCGGCCGATGAACAACGAGCGTAAACCACCGCTGCCCCTGATGCCGCAAAACGTTCGGCACCGCGACGCCGTGCCGGTCGCCTTTGGTGGCCTGGGGCTGACCTCTGACCGGGCCCGCGAGAGGATGCTTGAGCGTTTGAGTAAGGCCGGTATTGGTTATGCGGCGGTGCTCGATGCCATGCGGCAGGTTCCCCGGCACTTGTTCGTCGATGAGGCGCTGGCTTCCCGTGCTTATGAGGACGCTGCTTTGCCGATCGGCTATCAGCAAACGATTTCCCGACCTTTTATCGTTGCCCGCGTGGCCGAGTATATTCTCGAGAATGGTCGGCCGCTGAAAAAGGTTTTAGAAGTGGGGGCCGGCTGCGGTTATCAGGCTGCCGTGCTGGCGCGGCTCTCGCCGGTGGTCCTGTCGATCGAGCGCATTCGTGCGCTGTTCGATAAGGCGCGGCTGAACCTGCGCAGCAGCGGCGCGACTGGCGTTAAATTATTATATGGCGATGGCTTGGCCGGCCAGGTCAGCGAAGCACCTTTCGATGCGATCGTCGTGGCGGCGGCTGGTCTGCAGGTGCCGCCGGCATTGCTGGAGCAATTGGCCATCGGTGGCCGTTTGGTGGTGCCGGTGGCGGATGGAAATCGGCAGGTGCTGGCCGTCGTGGATCGCACAGGTGATCAAAAGTGGCAGCGCCAGGATCGGGATGCCGTTCGTTTCGTACCGTTATTGCCGGGAACGCGTACTTTTTAAATGGATTTAAATGGATTCGGTTGGTATGCAAATTAGTTATAAACATTCGATGGTGCTAAGTTTGGTTTGCATTGGGTTGGTGAGCGGCTGCTCGTCATCGCTGCAACGGGCTCCCGTCGAAGAGCGTGTGACGGGATCGAGTGTTAAAAGCCAGTCTTCGACGTCCCAGCCGGCGGGTAATTATGTTGTACGCAAAGGTGACACCCTGGTCTCCATCGCGCTGGAAAACGGCGCAAACTGGCATGATCTGGCCAAGTGGAACCGGTTGGACAATCCGAGTGCATTGCAAGTCGGCCAACAGCTGCGTTTGGCCAATCCCGCCAGTGCGCCGCCGCCGGCCGCAGTGGTTCCTGCCGATCCCACGCCGGGCTTGGCTGATAATGCTGTCGTGGAGGTAAAGCCGATAACGCTGCCCGGGGTCGCGCCTGGCACCGCGTCTCCGCCGAGCTCGCCGGTGAATGGCATAGCCAAACCGAATGTGCTCAGGGAAAGCGAGCAGGAATGGGTATGGCCCATCGCTGGCATGGTGGTCGAAAAGTTTGTCGAAGGTAAAAACAAAGGTATCGATATCGCCGCCAACGTGGGCGACCCAGTCATCGCCGTGGCCGATGGTAAAGTGATTTACGCCAGCAACTCCCTGCCGGGTTATGGCAATCTGGTCATCATCAAGCATGATCCCGTTTACCTGACGGCGTACGCACACAACAAAGTGCTCACTGTGAAGCAGGGGGCAGCTGTAAAAAAAGGTCAGAAAATCGCCGAGGTTGGCAAAGTCGATGGCGAACGGGTAAAGCTGCATTTCGAAGTTCGCAAACAGGGCAAGCCGGTCGACCCGCTCAAGTATTTGCCGGTGCGGTAATGAAGAGAGACATCGTCGAGCTCGAAATCGAATCGCTCGATCTCGATGCGCAGGGTATTGCCCACCGTGGCGGTAAAGTGGTGTTTGTCGAAGGCGCCTTGCCTGGTGAGCGGGTGCGGGCGGAAATCGTCAAGGTCAAGAGCAGTTTCGAAAAAGCGCAAGTCGTCGAAGTGCTGCAGGCTGCGGCCGCTCGCACGAAGCCAGTTTGTCCGAGCTTTGGAACCTGTGGCGGGTGTGCTATGCAGCACCTCGAATTTTCGAGTCAGGTTGCAATCAAGGCTCGCGCCGTCGAAAACCAGCTTTGGCATATCGGTCGCGTAAAGCCGCAAACCGTCCTGCGTCCTCTACAGGGCCCGTCCTGGGAGTATCGTCACCGGGCGCGCCTGACCTGCCGCCTTGTACCCAAGAAAGGCGGCATGCTCGTCGGGTTTCACGAAAAAAAGTCGAGTTTCGTCACCGATATGCAAAGCTGTGCGGTTTTGCCGCGTCATGTGTCGCAGCTTTTGTCACCGCTGCGCTCCTTGCTCGAAGGCTTGTCGATCGCGCAGCGCGTGCCGCAAATCGAATTGTCTGTCGGGCATGATGTGACTGCCCTGGTTTTGCGTCATCTGGAGCCGCTTGCCCCCGAAGACGAGCAGGCACTGCGACGATTTGCCGATCGGCATGATGTTCAGTGGTGGTTGCAGCCCGCAGGTCCCGGGTCCGCTTGGCGGTTTTATCCCAACGATGCCCGGCAGTTGCATTACCGCCTGCCGCAGTTCGACCTGATGATGCCGTTTCACCCGACCGATTTTACGCAGGTCAACCATCAAATCAATCAAGCGATGGTCAGGCAAGCCATTCGATTGCTGAATCTGCAGCCGCACGAGCGGGTTGCCGATTTCTTTTGCGGGCTGGGGAATTTTTCCCTGCCGTTGGCCCGGCTGGGAAATCGTGTAGTCGGCATCGAAGGTTCTGCAGACTTGACGCGGCGGGCTATGGCGAATGCCGAACTCAACGGGCTGGCGCACAAGGTCGAGTTCCACGCGCATAACCTGTTCGAGGTCACGATGGACGACTGGCGACGGTGGGGACCGTTCGATGCGGCTATCGTGGATCCGCCCCGCGAGGGCGCTTTGGCCTTATGTCTGACTTTGGCCGGAATGACTGGCAAAGAAACCTCCGAAGCTGCACAGCCACCTCTCTTTGACTTTGCTACCAAGCTGCCCGGGCGAATCGTCTATGTGTCGTGTAACCCCGCTACACTAGCAAGAGACGCCGCCATCTTGGTGCACCAGGCCGGCTATCGGTTGATTGCGGCCGGTGCCATCAATATGTTTCCGCATACCTCGCATGTCGAGTCTATGGCGTTGTTCGTTCGTTGATGCTTCCGTGGTCGCTAATTTTTTGAATCGGGCCGGACGCTTGCCCCTCGTTCTGAGCAGCCTTACTTGAAAAAGCGACCGGCGGCACGATTCATGGCATCGTCAATCGCGGTTATTGCCTGTGAACGCCATCAGCAATGACAGCAAGTTGACGAAAATATTGTAAATGTCTAGGTACACTGAAAGCGTTGCGGTGATGTAATTGGTTTCGCCGCCGTCCATGATGCGTTTCAGGTCGAACAGCAAGTACAGCGAGAACACACCGACGGCCATGGTCGAGATGGCTAGCGATAAGGCCGGCAGCTTAAGAAAAATATTCGCCACGCTGGCGACGAGGAGCATGATTACGCCAACGAACAAGAATTTTCCCCAATTGGAAAAGTCTCTTTTTGTGACGCTGGCATAGCTCGCCAAACCGAAAAACACTCCGCCAGTGCCTAGCGCCGCGACGCCGATTAGGCTCGCGCCGTTTTCCAGGCCGAGGGCTACCGACAGAATACGCGACAGCATCAAACCCATGAAGAAGGTGAAGCCCAGCAGCAAGACAACGCCCATACCGGAGTTTTTAGTGCGCTCGATCCCCCAGAAGAAAGCAAAGGCGATCGCCAGAAACGCCACGAAACCAATCACGGGGCTGCCGGCGAAGAAGTTGAAATTGAACTGCAAGCCGATATAGGCACCCAAAGCCGTCGGCAGCATCGACAATGCCAGTAACCAATACGTATTGCGAAGCACCTCGTTACGAACCGGTACGGTAGTGGCTGAACTGCTACGGCCGAAGTCGTAAGATTTCGTGTCTGCCATGGAAGACTCCTAAGAAAAAAGGTTGCACTGTTGTAAACGTTTGTAAGACCGGCGTCAAGCAGTGAAAGTTTCAATTATTTAGGGACAGAAGAAAAACGATCACCGCGCGTTAAAGACGTTATAATTTGCGGTTGTTCATTTTGCACTTTTATTGACGGAAACGCCATGACTCTAGAACGTACTTTATCCATTATCAAGCCCGACGCAGTTGCCAAAAACGTCATCGGGCAAATTTACGCCCGTTTCGAAAACGCCGGGCTCAAAATCGTTGCTGCGCGCATGACGCAGCTGTCCCGTGCCGAGGCGGAAGGTTTTTATGCCGTTCACCGCGAGCGTCCTTTTTTCAAGGATCTGGTCGAGTTCATGATTTCTGGCCCGGTCATGATTCAGGCTCTCGAAGGCGAGGGGGCGATTTTAAAAAACCGTGATTTGATGGGCGCCACCGACCCCAAGAAAGCCGCCGCCGGGACCATTCGCGCCGACTTTGCCGATAGCATCGATGCGAATGCCGTGCATGGCTCCGACGCTGCCGAGACCGCTGCTGTCGAAATAGCGTATTTCTTCCCGGCACTGAACGTTTATTCGCGCTGAGGACTGAGCCGCCTGTGGATTTGCACTCGCCCGGTCATTCGCCTATCAATCTGCTGGGCTTGTCTTTGCCGCAGATGGAGGAGTTTTGTGCGCAAATCGGCGAAAAGCCTTTTCGGGCACGTCAATTAGGGCACTGGATACATCGGGCGGGCGTTGCCGAGTTTGGGGAAATGACCGACCTGGCCAAGACTTTTCGTCAGAAACTGCCCGCGATGGCGGCCATCGAGGCACCGGCCATTTTGTCGGATCACACGGCGGCCGACGGTACCCGGAAGTGGCTCCTCGACGTCGGCGAAGGCGATGCGGTCGAAGCGGTTTTCATTCCTGAGTCAGGGCGCGGCACCTTGTGTATTTCTTCCCAGGCTGGCTGCGCGGTCAATTGCCGATTTTGCTCGACCGGTAAACAGGGTTTTTCGCGCAACCTGTCGCCAGCCGAAATCGTCGGCCAACTCTGGCTGGCCAAGCGCCTGTTGACTGCTGCGCAGCACCAAGCCGCCGAGACCCCGCCCGATCGCATCATAACGAATGTGGTCATGATGGGAATGGGCGAGCCCTTGCTCAACTATGACGCTTTATTACCCGCTTTACAATTGATGCTGGACGACCGGGCTTATGGGCTGTCCAGGCGACGAGTAACGGTTTCCACGAGCGGCGTCGTGCCGTTCATGGACAGGTTGGCGGTCGAGTGCCCGGTGGCGCTCGCCGTTTCCCTCCATGCGCCCAACGATGCGCTACGGGACCAGTTGGTGCCGCTGAACAAGAAATACCCGTTGCGTATATTGCTGGCGGCGTGCGAACGGTACCTGAATCACGCACCGCGCGATTTCATCACTTTCGAGTACGTGATGATCGATGGCGTCAATGATGCCGACCACCATATCGAAGAGTTGTTGGCGATTGCCCGGCGCTTGCCTTGCAAATTCAACCTCATTCCGTTCAATCCTTTTCCCGGTTCCGGTCTCGAACGATCACCAGCTACGCGCATCAGCCGTTTCGTAGAGGTATTAAATGCCTCCGGCGTCGTGACGACGGTGCGCAAAACGCGTGGCGACGATATCGACGCCGCTTGTGGGCAACTGGCGGGCGATGTCAAGGACCGGACGCGAATCGGTCAGCGGCTGGCTCGTCAGCAGCCGGTGAAGTTTCTCAAAACGATTGGTATATCGGACTCATGAAACCGAAAAACGTATCGAATGGGATGCAACGAACGCTGCGAGCCGCAGCTTGCATATTGTCTGTGGCGCTATTGACGGCTTGCGGCGGACCGATCGCGGCAAATAAAAAAACGCTTCCCCCAGCCGTGCCCACGTCTTCGGCCAATAGCAACGATAGTTTTTTCCCGGCGGGCGCCGCATCGGGAAATAAAACGAACGAGCGGTCGAACCGGGCCGACGCACGCGTCCAGTTGGCCAGTGCCTACCTGGCGGACGGTAATTATGCGATTGCCTTGGAAGAGGCCAAAAAAGCGGTCCACATCGATCCTGCCAATCCCAGTGCGCATGCGATTCTAGCGCTTGCCTACAAGCTGCTTGGCGACCGCAGTTCGGCGCGGCAGGCTTTCGTGCAGGCGACCAAGCTGGCGCCCGATGACGTGGACCTGGCCAGCAATTATGGTGTTTTCCTCTGCGAAACAGGTCAAACGCAGCTTGGTATCGAAACCGTACTGAAGGGTTTGAAGAATCCGCTTTATCCACGCAAGGCGAGGCTTTTGCAGATGGCGGGTGTTTGTGCGCAGAATGCCGGTCAGTGGAAACAGGCAGAACAACTCTTCACGCAGTCTTTCGCTTATGAGCCAAATAATGTATTTTCTTTGCAGCAGTTGTTTGAAAATCTCTTAAAACAAAATAAATTAAATGATGCGCGTAATGTGCTGAACGCGCTAAAAACGCAAACCGACGTTACTGCCGAGTGGTTATGGCTGTCTGCTCGTCTGGAGCATCGTGCGGGCGCACGCGACACGGCGCAGCGGACGCTGTCTGCGTTAATCGAGCGTTTTCCGGACTCTCCTGAAGCGTCCAAGGCGCGAGAAGGATTAAAAAATGAGTGAACCGAATTCCATCCGAGATATGTACCCCGAGCCTGAGGATTTTTTTCCGCCAGCCCGTTCGCTACCTGCCACGCTGAAAGTCGTCGAGGGTGGTGGATCCGTGGCGCAGTTAAAGATTAGGCGCGAACGCATGGGTTTATCGGTCGGCGACGTTTGCAGTCGGCTGAAAATGACGCCGCGTCAGATCCACGCCATGGAAAACGGTAGTACCGAAGGCCTGCCGCCCGGGGGGTATGCGCGCGCCTTTGTCAAAAGCTATGCGCGGCTCTTGGAGCTGGATCCGGACGCGGTTGCATCCGCTTTGCTGGGTAGCCTCGAGGAGTCGCCGATCCATACCGAGTTTCCAATCAACAACAAGTTTCAGCGACGCGCGTCGGCCGACGAAATCGAAATTCGGATGCCGTCCGAGCAGCCTGCATCGGCAACGCCGCAGCGCAGTACCAGTGCCAGTGACGGGTTTGGGGGGCAGATCCACGATGGTCTTTCGCGCGCGGTGCTCGTCCTGGCATTGCTTGGTGGACTTGGTCTTGCCGGGTATCGATGGGGCCAGGATGCGCTGGCATTCGCTCAGGAGCAATGGCTGCTTTGGCAAACGCAAGCGCAAACGGCAACGCCGGAGCTGAGTATCGCACAGTCCATGCCACCCGAAACCAACGTCGCTCCCGCCAATCTTGAGACTGCCGAATCAGCGGCAGAGCAGCTGGCCCAGGCCGAGCCGCTGCCGACGCCGTCCGTTGGCGCCGATGAAACCCTTGTGTCGAGTACCGTCGCTTATGACCCTAGGTTGGCCGCCGCCGAGACCGGTGATCGTTTCGGCAACAGTGCAATCCCAGCCAAAAAAGCACTGGCTGATGTGGCAGCTTTTAAAAACGATGCGTCATCGGGAACTGTGCGTGGCGTGGTTTCTGGTGCCAGTGGCGATATGGCCGAGCCCGCTCCCGACACTGCGGCAGGCCGCACCAGAACCACGCTCGTTGGCGTGAAGGCGGAGCCCAAACCGCCACCTTATAATTCCAGAATAGTCGGCGATGATATATCGGCGGCATCGCCGTCGGCTTCAGCGGCGGTGGCCGCTTCACCGGTTATTTCTCCAATGGCACCTGCTGTCTCCAATCCTGGCACGCCATCGGGGGCGCTTGGTTCGGGCCGGCCGCCATCCTTGCGCATGACCTTCTACGAACGATGCTGGGTAACGGTGCGGGATCGAAACGGCAATGTCCTGCTATCGCAAATGAACGATCCCGGCACTGAAAAAGTGGTCGAAGGCAAGGGCCCATTCAAAGTCATTCTGGGAAATGCCCACGAAGTCAAAGTCAGACATCGCGGAAAAATCGTCGATCTTGCGCCTTATATTCGGGAGGATGTGGCGCGGGTAACGCTCGACTGAACGTCATGCTGTTCGATAGTCCCTTAGACAGCCAGGCATCTCCCCGTCGGCCCACCCGTTCGGTCGCCGTTCGCTGGGCCGGCCAAACGATCGCGATTGGTGGCGCGCATCCGATTGCGGTGCAATCAATGACGAATACCGACACGGCCGACGTGATCGCCACTGCCATTCAGGTCAAAGCGTTGGCCCAGGCTGGTTCCGAACTCGTTCGTATCACGGTGAATAACGCCGAATCGGCACGTGCCGTCCCGGCGATTCGTGAGCAGTTGGACCGCATGGGTGTCTCTGTCCCCTTGATCGGCGATTTTCATTACAACGGCCATGTCTTGCTGGTCGAGCATCCCGAATGCGCACAGGCTTTGTCCAAATACCGGATCAATCCCGGAAACATCGGGTCAGCGCGAAACCGCGACAACAATTTCGCCCGCATGATCGAGGTGGCTTGTCGTTATGAAAAGCCTGTCCGCATCGGTGTCAACTGGGGCAGCCTCGATCAGGCTTTATTGGCCAGACTGATGGACGAGAACGCGACAAGACCCGTGCCGCTCGAAGGGCGGCAGGTCATGTACGCCGCTTTGGTCGGGTCGGCTATTGAAAATGCTGTAGCCGCAGAGCAGATTGGTTTGCCTGGCGATCGCATCGTTCTGTCCTGCAAGGTCAGTCAAGTGCAGGATCTCATCGCGGTTTATCGTGAACTGTCGGCGCGTTGCGACTATCCCTTGCATTTGGGTTTGACCGAGGCGGGCATGGGCAGCAAGGGGGTAGTGGCGTCGACCGCCGCGCTCGCGGTTCTGCTGCAGACGGGGATCGGCGATACGATCCGCATTTCTTTGACGCCAGAGCCTGGCGGCGACCGGGCCCGCGAAGTCGTGGTTGGACAAGAAATTTTGCAGTCGTTGGGCCTGCGGGCGTTTACGCCGCAGGTCGTGGCCTGTCCTGGTTGTGGACGTACGACCAGCACTGTTTTTCAGACACTGGCCGACAAGATTCAAACTTATCTGCGAGAACAGATGCCGATCTGGAAAACCCGTTATCCGGGCGTGGAGGCCATGCAAGTGGCGGTCATGGGCTGTGTGGTCAACGGCCCCGGCGAAAGTAGACACGCCAACATTGGCATTTCCCTGCCTGGCACGGGCGAAGCGCCCGCAGCCCCGGTGTTTATCGACGGCGCCAGGGCGATCACTCTCAAAGGCGAGCGCATCGCCGAAGAGTTTCAACAGCTGGTCGACGATTATGTGGCGCGTCGTTATGGTGCCAACGGGCAAAAACTTTCGATATAAGCGACAATAGCGGGTTACCGCTGATGCTTACACTGAACACTTATTCAAACCATGAACTCATCGAGTGATTTGCCTGCCGGCAACCCGCCGGCTCTGCCGGCGGAAACCCGCGCTGCCAGACGGTTACGCGCCGTCAAAGGCATGAACGATATTCTGCCGAACGAATGCGCGGTCTGGGAACGGCTGGAGATGACCGTTCGCGACTGGCTGCGCAGCTATGGTTATCGCGGTATCCGAACGCCCGTGCTGGAGCATACAGCGCTGTTTCAACGCGGTATCGGGGCAGTGACAGATATCGTCGAAAAAGAAATGTTCAGTTTTACTGACCGCCTCAATGGCGACGAATTGAGCTTGCGGCCCGAGTTCACGGCCGGCATCGCCCGCGCCGCCGTCGAGCACAACCTCACCTATAACGCACCGCAACGCTTGTTTTCGATCGGCCCGGTGTTTCGTCATGAACGGCCGCAGCGTGGCCGTTATCGCCAGTTTCATCAGTTGAACGTCGAAGCCCTGGGCATGCATGGGCCTGACATCGACGCGGAAATGATCGTGATGTTGAGCCGTTTGTGGATCGAGCTCGGTTTGGAAGACGTTCGCCTGGAAATCAACTGCCTGGGAACCCCGATCGAGCGGCAGGCACACCGTGCCGCGTTGATCGAATATTTTACGGCGAATATCGATTTGCTTGACGAGGATGCGCAGCGGCGGCTGCATAGCAACCCTCTGCGCATCCTCGATACCAAAAACCCGGCAATGCAGATTCTGGTGGAGCGCGCCCCCCGGCTGAGCAGCTTTTTGCAAGTCGACAGCGGCAGGCACTTCGAGCAGGTGCAGCGCTTACTAAAAGATGCGGGAATTCTTTTCACCATCAATCCGCGTCTGGTCCGTGGTCTGGACTATTACAACCTGACGGTATTCGAGTGGGTCACCGAAAAGCTGGGTGCACAAGGAACGATTTGCGGCGGTGGGCGTTATGACGGCTTACTGGAGCTGTTGGGCGGCAAACCCACGGCGGCGATCGGCTTCGCGATCGGGTTGGAGCGGCTGCTCGAACTCTGGCAGGATGCCGGTCAGGAAGAGGACGAGGCCGACACCGATGTCTACGTCGTTTATCAGAACGAGGCTGCCCAAAGGCGTGCCTTCACGCTGGCCGAGCAGCTCCGGGATGGCGGTTTGAATGTCATTCTGCATGTTGGCGGTGGCGGTCTCAAGACTCAGATGAAACGGGCCGATGCCAGTGGCGCGATGCTGGCCGTCATCCTCGGCGAAGAGGAGCTGAGCAAAGGCGAAGCCACGGTCAAGGTGCTGCGCGGCGGTGAGTCGCGCCAGTTGACCTTGAGTCAGGATGGCCTGGCTGAAAGCCTATACGATTTATTGTTTACCACCGACGAGGATGACGATGAGTAGTCTCGGTCTCGACGAGCAAGAGCAGCTCGATAATTTGCGCGATTTCTGGCGGCGGTACGGCACGGCCATCGTTCTTCTGACGACCCTGGTCTTGGCTGGTTTTGCCCTCAAAAACGGTTGGGCCTGGTGGGAAAGACGCGAAGCGGCGCAGGCAGCCGTCGTGTTCGAGAAAATCGAAAAGGCACTGGGCGACAAGAACGTAGCGCAGGTCAAGGCTTCTTCCGCGACGCTGCTGGAAAATCATAAGCGTTCGACGTATGCCCAGCGTGGCGCTTTGTTGGCCGCCAAGGCGTTTTACGAGGCGGGCGATCGACGGTCGGCGCAGGCGCAGTTGCAATGGGTGGTCGACCATGCTAAAGATCCCGAATATGCCGCCGTGGCCCGCATCCGCTTGGCCGGTGTGCTACTCGACGATGGTCAGATCGAGTCTGCGTTGAAACTGTTGCAAACCGATGTTCCCGCGCCCTACAAAGCCTTGCTCGATGATCGGAAAGGCGATGTCCTCGTCGCCAAAAATGATGCTGCGGGCGCGCGTCAGGCGTATACGCAGGCACTGGCTGGGCTGGATGATCGCCATCCCTGGCGGCCCGTCGTACAGATGAAAATGGAATCTTTACCGCAATGAAGCTGTTATCGATCGGGTTGGCGCTCGTTTTTCTGGTTGCCGGGACGGGCTGCAGTACGCTGCGTTCGATCAATCCTTTTGCCTCTCCCGAGTTTCTGCCGGTCAAGCTTGAAACATTCGCCGCTACCTTGCAGCCTCGGCAACTTTGGAAAAGCAGGCTCAAAAGTTCGAAAAGCGGTTATTTTCAACCGGCGATCCATGATGGTGTGCTGTACGCCGCAGCAGCTGACGGCACTGTTGCCGCTTTCAGCTTGAGCGATGGCCGCGCCTTGTGGAGAGTCGAGCTGAAGACGAACCTGGCTGCGGGTGTGACGGCCGGACCTGCCGGTCTGGTCGTGGTCGCCGAAAAAGGTGAGTTGATCGTCTTGGATACTCATGGCGCGCTCCGGTGGCGGGTGGCGGTCGGTAGCCAGGTTTATACGCAACCGGCCTGGGGCGATAATTTATTACTGGTCAAAACGGGCGACAGCCGCCTGCTGGCGCTCGACGCCGACAGCGGCGCGCGGCGTTGGGTGTATGCCCGGCCCGCGCCTGCGCTGACCTTGCGAGCCGCTGAGCCCGTCGTCATCCGCGACGGCTTGGTCATCGCGGGCTTCAGCGGTGGCAAGATGGTGGCGCTGACTTTGGCCACGGGCGCTTTACGTTGGGAGGCGACGGTGGCCAATCCCAAGGGTGCCACAGAAATCGAACGCATCGCGGATGTCAGCGGCGCGCCGCTTTTGAGCGGCCGCGAAGTCTGCGTCACAACGTTTCAAGGGCGGCTCGGTTGTTTCGATGTTGTTACTGGTAATGCGCTCTGGACGCGACCGTTTTCGTCGCCGGTTGGCTTGGCAGGCGACGATCGTCTGCTCGTTGCGCCTGACGAAAAAGGTCTGGTCGCGGCCTTTGCTCAGGACAGCGGCACGAGCATCTGGAAGGTGGCGGTCTTCGAGCGTCGGCAACCCTCTTTGCCCGTGCTGACGAGCCGCTCGGTGATTACCGGCGACTTCGAAGGATATCTCCATTGGCTGAGCCGTGAGGACGGCAGAATGCAGGCTCGGCTGCGCCCGGACGATACGCCTCTGGCAGGTTCTATGGTATTGCACAACGGCCGATTGTACGGTCAGACGCGTGGCGGGGCGATTTTCGCTATTGAAGTGGATGAAACATGAAACCCGTCATTGCCCTGGTGGGTCGACCCAACGTCGGTAAATCGACCTTATTCAACCGTTTGACACGTTCCCGTGATGCCCTGGTGGCAAATCTGTCGGGCCTGACGCGCGATCGTCACTATGGCATTGGGCGGATCGGCACAAAACCCTACCTCGTCGTCGATACCGGCGGCTTAGAGCCGGTGGCGAAAGAGGGGATTTATGCTCAAATGGCGCGCCAAAGCAGGCAGGCGGTGGTCGAAGCCGATTTGGTGCTCTTCATCGTCGATGGCCGGCAAGGCATCACTGCCCAGGACCAGACGATCGCTGATGAGCTGCGCAAAAGCCAGCGCCGGGTCGTGGTGGTCGTCAATAAAGCCGAAGGGCAGGCGCAGGCGCTGGCGGTGGCGGAGTTCCACGAACTCGGCCTGGGCGAACCACGGGCCATCTCGGCTTCGCACGGCGATGGGGTCAACGAGCTGATGGAGCTGGTCTGTGCCGATTTACCGGAGACGATCGAAACCGAAAATGACGAACACATGCTCAAGGTGGCCATCGTCGGCCGGCCGAACGTCGGAAAATCGACCTTGGTCAATACGCTGCTGGGCGAGGAACGGGTCATCGCCTTCGACATGCCGGGCACGACCCGCGACAGTATTTTCATCGATTTCGAACGCAATGGCCGCCCTTACACCTTGATCGACACAGCAGGTTTGCGCAAGCGCGGCAAGGTGTTCGAAGCCGTCGAAAAGTTTTCGGTCATCAAGACGTTGCAGGCCATCGAAAGCGCCAACGTGGTCGTGCTGATGCTCGACGCGCACCAGGATATTTCCGAACAGGATGCATCGATCGCCGGGTTTATCGTCGAAGCCGGCCGTTCCCTGGTGCTGGCCTGCAATAAGTGGGACGGCCTGGACGAGTATCGGCGCAATCGAATCAAGCAGGAAATCGATCGGCGGCTGGTTTTTTTGAGCTATGCCCGACTGCATTTCATTTCCGCGCTGGAGAACAATGGTATCAGCGCCTTGATGCGATCCGTCGAAGAAGCGCATGCCGCAGCGTTTGCGAAATTGTCGACACCGAAGCTGACGCGTTTGATTCGAGCGGCAGCCGACGAGCAACCCCCCCCGCGCAAGGGGATTTTTCGGCCGAAGCTGCGCTATGCCCACCAGGGCGGGCAGAACCCGCCGGTCGTCATCGTCCATGGCAACGCGCTCGATGCAATTTCCGATACCTATAAACGCTATCTGGAAACGCGAATCCGCAAAGTCTTCAAACTGGCGGGCACGCCGCTGCGGGTCGATTTCAAAAACTCCACCAATCCCTATGCGCGCCCGGAACGCTAGTTATCGGTTAATTGGCTGCGCAAGACTTTTTGCTCAAAGATTTTGCCGAACTTTATGCGAATTCTCGAATACACCGGACTTGATGTGTCTTCTGTCGCCAAGTCTTACCGTAAGGTGGTGGCAGCGATCGCCGCCGGCGATTTTCGTACCGCTCAGGTTAAAAAGCTCAGCAACTTAAGCCACGGAAAGTTTTATCGCGCGCGTCTGGACGATGCCAACCGTTTGCTGTTTTCCTTGGTTCGCCACGGCGATGAGGTTTGTGTTTTGATGCTCGAAGTGATCGCGAATCATGCGTATGATAAATCGCGATTCTTGCGGGGCGCCACCATCGACGAAACTAAAATTCCCGATGCCGAGTCGATCGACGTTTTGTCCGATGCCGAGCCTTTGCGATATTTGCACCCCGGGCGGGCATCGATTCATTGGTTGGATAAACCGATTTCCTTCGACGAGGCGCAATCGTTGATTTATGGGCTGCCCGCGCCCTTGGTCATTATTGGCAGTGCGGGTAGCGGTAAAAGTGCGCTCGTCCTGGAAAAACTAAAAAACATCCAAGGCGAGGTGTTGTACGTGACGCATTCCGCGTATCTCGCCCAAACCGCCCAGGCGCTGTATTACGCCAACGGTTTCGAACCGGCGGAGCAGGAAGCGGTCTTTTTGTCGTACCGCGAGTTTATCGAGTCCATTCGGGTGCCTTCCGGGCGCGAGGCGACCTGGCGCGATTTCTCCGGCTGGTTCGGCCGTATGCGGCAAACGTATCGCGGGCTCGATGCGCATCAGGTGTTCGAGGAAATTCGCGGCGTGATCGCGGCCGGTGCGGATGGGGCGTTGACCCGGAGCGCTTATCAAGCTTTGGGCATACGGCAATCGATTTTTTCTGAGCAAATGCGCGATCCGGTTTACGACCTGTTCGAGAAATATTCCGCCTGGCTGGTCGAAGCGAAACTCTTCGACATCAACCTGGTTGCGCACGACTGGATGAAAATCGCCGCAGCGCGTTACGACTTCGTCGTGATCGACGAAGTGCAGGACATGACGCCTGTTCAGTTGGCGCTGGCGCTGAAAACGCTGAAAAAACCAGGCATGTTTTTGTTGTGTGGCGATTCCAACCAGATCGTTCATCCCAACTTCTTTTCCTGGGCGCAGGTCAAAAGTTTGTTCTGGAATGATCCGCAACTGGCGCAAGGACAAAAGCTGCAAACGCTGACCGCCAATTTTCGAAATGGCCAGGAGGCCACCCGGGTGGCCAATCAGCTCCTCAAAATTAAACAGCGCCGTTTCGGTTCCATCGATCGGGAAAGTAATTACCTGGTGCAAGCCGTTGGTGGCGAGCCAGGGGCGGTCAGCTTGATGGCCGATAAAAGCGCCATCAAAGAAAGTCTGGACAGGCAGACCCGGAAATCGACCGAGTTCGCCGTGCTGGTCATGCGCGACGAGGACAAAGCCGAGGCACGCAAGCATTTTTCCACACCTTTGCTGTTTTCGATTCACGAGGCCAAAGGTCTGGAATACCAGAACATCATCATTTACCGTTTCGTTTCCGACCATCGCGCTGAGTTCAATGAAATCGTCAGTGGTGTCGATAAGGCCGCGCTTGTCGAAGACGGCATCGAATACGGCCGTGCCAAGGACAAGCGCGACAAGTCCCTCGAAATTTACAAGTTCTTCGTCAACGCGCTGTATGTGGCGCTGACCCGGGCGATCCGCAATATTTATTTGATCGAATCGGATATTCAGCATCCTGTATTCGACTTGCTCGGCGTTGCGAATGCTGAACAGTTGCAGGTGACAACCAAAGAATCGACCACGGAAGACTGGCAACGCGAAGCGCGTAAGCTCGAACTGCAGGGCAAGCTGGAGCAGGCCGACGCGATCCGCCGGAACATTCTCCAACAGACGCCAGTGCCCTGGCCGGTTTTCGATCAGGCGCAAACGGAGGCTTTGCTGCTCAAAGTTTTCCGCGAACGGGCGCCCGGCAGTAAACATCGACAACAGCTCTACGACATTGCGGCGTGCCACGACTTATCGGAACTGGCACGTCATCTGGTTCAGCAAGCCAAGTTCGAACCGGCCAAGGGCTTTAGCGCCCAACGGACGACGCTGGGTCGCAAGACTTACACGCCCTATCTTACGAACAAGTTCAAGGACATTCTGCAGCTTTGTAACCGGCATGGCCTCGAACATCGCCTGCCGATGAACATGACGCCGCTCATGGCAGCAGCAGCAGGCGGCAACATAGCCCTCGTAGAAATGCTCATCGAACGCGGCGCGGATCGAACGGCGACCGATCACTTTGGAAATAATGCCTTGCATTGGGCGATGCGCGAAGCCTTCAACGAGCCGAAATTCGCCCAGGGACCGTTTAAAGCTTTATATGATCTGCTGGCGCCGCTGTCCTTGGATTTCAACACGGGCGATCGACTGGTGCGGATCGACCGTCATTTATCCGAATACTTTTTGTTGCAAACCTTTTGGGTTTTATTCAGGACTTGCTTTACGCATCGGCAGTCGCGGCCCTATGGTGCCATCGACACGCGGATGGTTTTGGATGCATGGCGCGCCATGCCTGAGCATATCGTCACGCCACAGCGAAACAAGCGTAGCCATTTGTCGAATGTATTGGCGCGTAACGAAGTAAGCCGCGACTACGCGTATAACCGCGCACTATTCTGGCGTGTGCGGCAGGGATGGTATCAAATGAACCCTGCGCTCGCGGTACGCAAGAAAACTGGCGAGCTGGATACGTGGGTGCCGGTTTATGATGCGTTGAATCTGCCTTTCGCCAAGCAGTTCGCTTCGCAGTCGGTTTGGGGCCAGATCGATTCCTATCTGGTCGCGGCCGATATGCCCGTCGGCGCAACACCGCTGATGGGCGAGCTCGATTTGACGTGGTAACTGATTGCCGATCAAAAATACAAAATTTTTTTTGCCGTATGCCTCTGGCGGCGCGTCTTTGCGTTAGCATCATCGAATAAGCATCAGCCGCGCAGCGGCGAAGGAGACCGGAATGCAAGTCAAGGAAGTTTTGCGGGTCAAAGGCAGCACGCTGTTTACCATTACGCCCGATGCGCTGTTGTCGGACTGTGTGGTCACCATGGCCGAGCACGATGTCGGTTCGCTCGTGGTGATGGACAAAGGCAAAGTGGCTGGCATGCTGACATTTCGCGAGGTGATCCGGATTCTGGCCAAGCGCCAGCACGAGCATCGTGAAGGCCCGACACCGCCGATTTCGGAAATCGGCGTTCGCGAGGTCATGAACACCTCGCCCACGATCGCCACACCTGACATGGAAGTGGATGACCTGCGCAAAATGATGCTCGAAAACCGCCAACGTTATTTGCCGGTGATGGACGGCGAGGTGTTGCTCGGCGTGATTTCTTTTCACGATGTCGCGAAAGCGGTGCTCGAAGAGCAGGGCTTCGAAAACCGGATGCTCAAAGGCTATATCCGCGACTGGCCGCTAGAAGCGGAGCGTTGAGGCGCTGCATGAAAGTCGCGGTGATCGGGGCCGGCATGGCCGGTCTGTCGTGTGCGCAGCGCTTGCGAACGGCGGGTATCGAGGTCGAGCTGTTCGAAAAAAGCCGTGGCCTGGGTGGCCGAATGGCAACGCGCTGGCTCGGCGATCTGGCCGAGCGTCGTGGTTTCGATCACGGGGCACCTTACTTCACCGCCCGGCATCCCGCCTTCATCGAAATATTGAATGATTTACAGGCAGCGCGCAGCGTGGCGGTTTGGGAAGCCATGATGCTCGACTGCACCGGTTCGGCTGAGTTCCCGCCCGTGCCGCGCCCGACCCGGCAATGGGTCGGCACCCCTGGCATGACGTCGGTTGCTAAATCTTTCGGGCAAGGTTTGAAGGTTCACCTGCAAACCCGTGTCGTGGAGATCACGCGCAGCCTGTCGGGACGATGGACACTGAACGTCAACACGCAAAACGGCCAGGATCGACTGCCGGAATGGGACGCGGTCGTGCTGGCAGTGCCGGCGGAGCAGGCCGCCGATTTATTGCCCAGCGGTTCGAGCCTGTCATCCGTGGCTCGCAGTGTCGTGTCGGTACCGTATTGGAATGTGATGCTCGAACTGGCGCAGCCATTGGTCACCGGTTTCGATCTGGCCGAGTTACCCGCAGTTGGCGTCCTACAGCGCGTCGTCCGGGACAGCGCCAAACCGGGTCGTGCTGTTGGCGAACGTTGGGTCTTGCAAACCACCAGAGCCTGGTCTGAACACCATATCGAAGCCGGCGCCGTCGATGTGGCGACACTCGTCTCGGAAGCGTTCGATGCTTTTTTGGTGAGTCTAGGACATGCCGGCCTCGTCGACACGCCGCCACCGCTGTCGTTGAACGCCCATCGCTGGTTGTATGCCTCGCCGGCCAAGCCGCTCGAACGTACGTTCGTCTGGGACGATGCCGAGCAGCTTGCCGTTTGTGGCGACTGGCTCAAGGGCACGGACGTCGAATCGGCGTTTTTGAGCGGCCGGGCACTGGGCGAAGCGCTGAGCGCGTATTTTCTCGCGTAAAATCGAATTTTATTCTGCGGTGGATTTGCCATGTCAGGCAGTGCCTTGGGCCACTTGTTTATCGTTACCAACTTCGGCGAAAGCCACGGCCCGGCCATCGGCTGCGTGATCGATGGTTGCCCGCCGGGGCTGGAGTTGTCGGAAGCCGATATTCAGCCGGAGCTCGATCGCCGCAGGCCGGGCACTTCGCGCCATGTGACGCAGCGGCAGGAAGACGATTGCGTGGAAATTCTTTCTGGCGTTTTCGAGGGTAAAACCACCGGCACCCCGATCGCGTTGCTGATTCGCAATCAGGATCAGCGCAGCAAGGATTACGGCAATATCGTCGAAACGTTTCGCCCCGGGCACGCCGATTACACGTATTGGCACAAGTACGGTATCCGAGATTACCGCGGCGGTGGGCGCTCATCGGCCCGCTTGACTGCGCCGATGGTGGCTGCGGGGGCTGTCGCCCGTAAATGGCTCGCCCGGCAGCATGGCATCGTGATTCGTGGCTGCATGACACAGCTTGGTGACGTCGTCGTGCCGTTCGATGATTGGGCGCATGTCGAGCAAAATCCGTTTTTCGTGCCGAATTTGTCGCTCGTGCCCGCGCTCGAAACTTACATGGATGCCTTGCGCAAGTCGGGCGATTCCATCGGAGCGCGGCTCCGTGTGGTCGCCGAGCATGTTCCGGTCGGATGGGGCGCGCCGCTGTTCGACAAGCTGGACGCCGATATCGCGCATGCCATGATGGGTATCAACGCCGTGAAGGGCGTCGAGATTGGCGCGGGTTTCGGGGTCGTCGCGCAACGCGGTTCCGAGCATGGCGACGAGTTAACGCCGGACGGGTTTTTATCGAACCATGCTGGCGGGGTATTGGGCGGCATTTCGACCGGTCAGCCGATCGATGTGCAAATCGCCATTAAACCGACTTCGAGTATTCGACTGTCGCGTCGTTCGATCGATAAGCAGGGACAGCCAGTTACGGTCCAAACCCACGGTCGCCACGATCCCTGTGTCGGCATCCGGGCCACGCCGATCGCCGAGGCCATGCTGGCTTTGGTGTTGATGGACCATGCGCTGTTGCAGCGCGCGCAATGCGGCGACATCACGGTGGCCACGCCGTCGATTGCGAGTTGATTCAAGCGTCGGCCTGAGACAAATTCTTTTAGCGTAAAGTTATACGAAATTATTTCCAGGCAATGCTTAACTTTTTCCTAGATGATGCACAATCACGAAGATATAAATTAATCAAACTTTGATAAGGAATTCCTATTTCGTCTGAAAGATTTTTAAAGTAACTTATTGAATCTTCATCCAGTCGGATGGTGACAGATTTTTTCAACTGTGTAGCATAGGGATTTTTCCGAGCTTTACTGAAATCATATTCTTCGCGCATGATATATCCTTTCAGAAGTGGTAGCCTTTCGACTCATTTTTTGTTGCTGGCCTTGCTGAAATAAGGCGTATTATATTTCCGTCAGATCGGTAGCAATGAACGACTACCAAAATTCTGAGTCGTAAACCCCCAGCAAACCCATCTGTATTTTTGACCGTTCTCCCGTGACGAGTGCAAAAACTAAAATAGAACAACGAAACCATGGCGTGAAACCTTTGAACGCCTAGTTTATTCATAATGCGACCACATACGAAGAACCTTCACGATTTTTTCTTCTTGGAGAACTTCGTAAACAAGACGGTGCTGAATATTGATTCTTCGAGAATAAGCCCCCGATAAATCACCAACAAGTTTCTCGTATGGTGGTGGATTTTGAAATGGATTTGCCTTAATGATGGCAAGTAATTCTTGAGCCTTGACTTTCAAACCATTTGCAGCTAATTTTGGCGCGTCTTTTTGTGCAGGCTTGGCATAGACAATTTCCCAACTCACCAGCCAAGCTCCTTGGCACAAGTTTCAGGTGCTTGTGCCAAGCCTTCTTTGATGGACTCACGCATACCTGGAACAGAGAGGAGGTACAGCGTTTCTTGAATGGCTTGCCAATCCTCAGCAGCAATCAGCACGACATTGTGACGCTTTCCTGCAATGGTGATTGGTTCATGGGACTCTGCGGCTTGATCCATAAGTCGGTAGAGATTGGCGCGCGCTTCGCTTACTGTGAGAGTTTGCATGATGAGCTCCTGTGTACAAAGCGTACGTCTATCGGTACGCTTTGTCAAGCGCTAGCTGTCACAAATGCAATAGATTTACCTGTTTGCATAAAGCTTCTGACAAATATTGCCACTCCACATTCTCGGCCCAGCACTCGACCAGCTCCTCGTCGCTGAGGTTGAACGCGTGCCTCAAGTCTTACTCGTTATGTGCTTTTACCTGTGGACAGATCACAAATAGATGTGTACAGTATTCTGTACGCATTCTTTTTGGGAGTTTCCGTGGACGCTGTTTCTTATACTACCGCACGAGCTAACCTGGCCGCCACAATGACGCGTGTTTGCCAAGACCACGAACCGATAATTATTACAAGAAGCAATGCAGATTCAGTGGTTATGCTCTCCTTAGACGACTACAAAGCCTTAGAAGAAACCGCCTACTTACTTAGAACCCCCAAAAATGCCCGCCGCTTACTTGCTTCAATTGCTCAGCTAGAGTCTGGACAAGGCGCCGAAAAGAAAATTACAGAATGAATTTGCTTTTCTCAGAGCAGGCTTGGGAAGATTATTTGTACTGGCAAAATAATGACTCAAAGATACTTGAACGAGTTAATACCTTAATTAAAGAAACCTGTCGGCAGCCATTTACAGGGATTGGCAAACCTGAACCACTAAAGCACGCGCTTTCCGGCTACTGGTCTCGCAGAATCAATGATGAACACAGAGTTGTCTACAAAGTTCTAGAAGGCTCTCTACTTATTGCACAGATGCGGTATCACTACGACACATAACGAATAGGTTAAGAGGCGGCAAGCCGCGAAGCGGGTTGACGTCCCCTTGAACCGCCGGCAGGACCGCAAGTGGTTGCCAAAGGTGCTTTTATGTGCCAAAATTCAACCGTTTTGGTTGCATTTTGGGTGCGTACATGCCAACTTCCTTGACCTTAAAGAACATTCCTGACGCTGTGTATGAGCGGCTCAAGTCCGCGGCTGAACTGCACCGCCGCAGCTTGAACAGCGAGGCCATTGTGTGCCTAGAGTCTGTGCTCTTGCCTAACCGCGTTGCACCCAGCGACCGGTTGGCTCGCGCACGCGAGTTGCGCGCAAGCTTGGCCCAGGGCCCGTTCACAGCAAAGGATATTGACGCAGCAAAGCAGGTGGGGCGCAAGTGATTGTTGTTGATAGCAATATCCTGGCGTACCTGTACTTGCCGGGCGAGTTCACCAGCGCTGCAGAGGCGCTGTTGCAGCGGGAGCCAGAGTGGACTGCGCCACCGTTGTGGCGCAGTGAGTTCCGCAACATTCTGGCCGGATGCGTTCGGCGCGGCATGCTGACTTTCGAGCAAGCGTGCAGTTTGCAAGCTGAGGCTGAAGCTCTGCTTGATGGCTTCGAGTTCGAGGTGCATTCGCGCGAGGTACTTGAGTTGGTTCGTGACAGTGACTGTTCTGCCTATGATTGCGAGTTTATTGCTCTCGCAAACCGCTTTGACACAAAACTCGTGACGATGGACAAGAAGCTGCTGAAAGCCTTTCCAAAACGCGCAGTTTCACTTGCGGTCTAACGTTAGCCCACAAGCCCAGCCACCGCAGCTTGAATGCGAAGAAGTGGCTTGATTGATTGCTCTAGCTCTTTCTCGAACTTGTGTGGTGCTGAAATAGCTGCATCCGCCACAGCCTGAAGCAAGCTCTGTATTTCTGGTAATGAAAGACGCAGGGTGTAGTTGTGCCGGGAGTCGGTTAAAAAATCTCGTATGCTCGACTGCCTGACAGTTATGCAAGAGTCGGTGCTATCCCAAGTGAAGGTCGGTGAATTGAGTTCAATGTTCGATTCGCCAAAGTCTGCCGATGTACCACGGCGGGAAATTTTCATAATATTCTCCGTGAGTTTGAATTGCGGTCAGTTGCAGGTTGTATTGTATTGAGGAAAGGCGCTAGTTCCTACATTGGTTGTGGTGCAGTTGGTTTGCCTCGGAGCGGTATTGGAAATGGCTTGATTTCTTGCGTTGATTTCGCCGTTCTTTTTTTCGATCAAATATGCCCACTGTGATTCCGTGAGTTTCCCAATATCCATTTGTTCGGCTAATGCCCTTTGATATGTCCGTAATTCGTTCACGCCATAGCCGTCTTGGCTATTCGGATATAGCTCGGCTCGTTTTGAATAGAAAGCGTCAACCAATTTCACCCAAGTAATTTTCCTTTGCCTCGCTAATTCGTAACCTTTTGCCTCTAGTGCGTCGAGAGTTTTGCACCTTTGGTCGTCGCAGCCGCGAGGCGTCGGCGCACCCGCGAGTGTTGGCGCGACATACGTTCCCATTAACTCGGCAGCAGAGTCGTGTTGGTGACCGCGCATTCCGTTGAGGCGGGCGCCAACCGCGAGGGCGAATTCAAACACCAGAATGATCAATATCATGTAAAAACTCCCATGGTGATTTGTGGGCTAACGTTGAAGCTGTGCCGCGAGCGACTGGTTAGCGCGACTTGGCGCGAAGGACTGCATTCAACTTCTCTCCCGTATCGACAACGACGTGTGAAATTCGATTGAAGGTGGCCTCCAAGAATGGAAGCATTTCAACCCCATGGCGCACCTTCCCGCCATACGCGAAGTCTTGGACTTTGAACTGGTACGGTTCATCTTCGGCTTGCATATCGATCCAGAGAGTCGGCTTCACAAGACTGCGATGCTTCGACTGATTCGCAAGGGCCCCAAGATAGTTGTGGTGCTCATGAGAGGTCAGCTCCTTCAATCCGCCCGCGAGTGTGCTGTAGCAGCTCTCCGACGCCAGCCGCTTCAGCACATTTTGCGCCGTCACATCACGTTCTGTCATTGCGTTAGATTCAAGATTGAGCCCCAAAGAGTAGTAGAGAGCATGCGAGAAAACATCTGCAACCGCATGCAAACTCTGGACGCATGCAGTAGCGTGCGCCCCAACCGCTACGATCGTCTCGTCGTATTTGCGTTGTGCTTCGTCTTCCTCAGCGCCAAGCATCGCCACAAAGAGACGCCTGTCCGCGTGCAGTGGTGCGATAGCACTCTCAACTAGGCCCTTCGTCTCGTAGAAGTGATATCGCGCGTACTCGCGGCGATCAATGGATGAGCCAAGACTTTGACGGGCGAGTTCAAACTGATCGGCGGCAAAGCGACGTCGTACAAGCTCCCGCGTTTCCTGCATGTCCCAAGAAGGCATTTGGCGCCCTAACGTTTGAATTCACCGGCCTCGCGCGGTTTTATGCGCGAGGTCCGGTGGTATAAATTTTCCATGAAACCCTCCAGCCCTGTTTTGCAGTCTAGCCGTCTGCTCGATAAGCTGCGCGAGTGCTTACGCTACCGACATTATAGCCTCAGCACCGAGAAGTCTTATGTCTATTGG
>JBKCTV010000092.1:0-4719 GCA_046318595.1 Burkholderiaceae bacterium
CGAATCACGCATCACTGCGAAATTCTGGAAACCGGCAATGATTCATACCGATTCAAGCAACGCAAAGGCCGCGCTTCGAACAATGCCAAAGTGGAAAATATTGGACGCTGATTGGTGGAAAGTTTTGGATGCTGATTGACACGATGGCGCTAGCGCGGACGCTGTCCGCCGGATTCGGCATTGAAATGCCGCTGCCTTGTGCGTGGCGAAACACCGCGTGCACTACTTCCCGAACGTGGACGCCAACAGCAGGGCCGCGCCTCTCCTTCGCGTCAAGGCACAGACGCATAAGGCGCTGCGCAGTCACTTCCTCGAGCTTTAGGCGACCCAGCTCGGGCTCGATAACCCGCCGGTACGTCGACTGCCGGAGTTCGAGCGTGCTGTCTGCCAACTGCTCCGCCCCGCTTTTAGGGTCCGCCTTGTGCTTGAAGTAAGTCTGAGCCCAGCCGCCGAACGTCAGCGCCTCGGCCGTTGCGGCACGCTTCTCAGCCTTGGCACGTGATGGTGACACGCCACGCTCCACATCACGTCGAGCACGGTCGAGGAGCGTGCGCGCCTCGCGCAGTGACAAGCTCATACCGTATTCGAGCGTCTCAGGATCGCGTGTCGCCTTGCAGGCCGGGTCATAGCGCCCAACCGCTAGGGTCTCTCGGCGGCCATTGATTCGGTAGTCGTACCTGAAGGCCCGGGTACCAGTTGGGAGCACTGCCACGTACAAGCCGTCGCGGTCGCTCACTTTGAATATCTTTTCTTTAGGTGCTAAGACACCCAGCTCACGATCAGTTAGCAAATCCAGCCTCACTAGGATTTGCCGCTTGATACCGTCAGGGGATCTGTCGGTACCGGAAGCGGCGTTTTCAACCGCTTCCTAAGATACCGTCACGACGACCGACAAAATGCGCGAGATGGGGTGACAGCGGCTGAGACCGCCTGAGCCACTAACTCTTTATCGCACGCGGGTTTCGTGAGGATTTTGATACTGTATGAAACGGCGTGAGACTATGCTAGATCACTCCCACTCGATCGTTGCCGGCGGTTTGCCGGACACGTCGTAAACGACCCGGTTGACGCCTTTCACCTCGTTGATGATACGGTTCGACACCTTCCCCAGCAGCTCGTAAGGCAAATGCGCCCAATGCGCGGTCATGAAGTCCTGCGTCTGAACGGCGCGCAAGGCAACGACGTACTCGTACGTTCGCCCATCGCCCATAACGCCGACCGACTTCACGGGCAAAAACACGGCGAACGCCTGGCTGGTCAATGCGTACCAACTCGTTCCGACGGCGCTCGGCAAACAACGCCCTGCGGCCAGATCCTGCTCGCTTGCCAAGGTGTTACGCAGCTCTTCGATAAAGATCGCATCGGCCCGCTGCAGCAATTCAATAAACTCAGGGCGCACCTCGCCAAGAATCCGAACACCAAGACCGGGGCCGGGAAAAGGATGACGATGCACCATCCCGTAAGGCAAGCCGAGCGCCACGCCGAGCGTGCGCACTTCGTCCTTGAACAGCTCGCGCAACGGTTCGAGCAGTTGCAGCTTCAAGGTATCGGGTAAACCACCGACGTTATGATGGGATTTGATGGTCGCGGCCTTGCCGGTTTTGGCGCCGGCGGATTCGATGACGTCCGGGTAAATAGTGCCCTGGGCCAACCATTTGGCGGCGGACCGTTTGCCCGCCTCTTCCTGAAATACATCGACGAACGCTTTACCGATGACTTTGCGTTTCGCTTCCGGATCGCTGACGCCTTGCAACTGCTCGAGAAAAGCCGCGCCAGCATCGATATGGATGACATTCACGCCGAGGTTCAGCCGAAACGTTTCCATCACCTGCGCGGCTTCGTTCAGGCGCAGCAGACCATGATCGACGAAAACGCAGGTCAACTGCGAGCCGATGGCTTTATGAATCAACGCGGCGGCCACGGACGAGTCGACGCCGCCGGACAACCCGAGGATGACCTCATCGCCACCGACCAGGTCGCAAATGCGGGCGACGGTTTCATCAATGTAATTCGGCATTGTCCAATCGCCCCGGCAACCGCAAATGTCGCGCACGAACCGGTTCAATAGCGCACCGCCCTGGGGCGTATGCGTCACCTCGGGATGAAACTGCACGCCGTAAAAACGCCGCGCTTCGTCAGCCATGCCGGCGATCGGACAGGATGCCGTGGAGGCCATCAGCTTGAAGCCGGGCGGCAGGACACTTACTTTATCGCCGTGGCTCATCCAGACCTTGAGAATGCCATGGCCGTCGAGCGTTTGCGTGTCCTCGATATTTTTCAGCAATGCGGTATGGCCGTGCGCCCTCACCTCGGCATAACCAAACTCACGCAAATGCCCGGCCTCGACCTGACCGCCGAGCTGTTGCGCCATGGTTTGCATGCCGTAGCAAATGCCCAGCACAGGGACGCCCAGCTCGAACACCGCCTGCGGGGCGCGCTGGGTCGATTCGACGTAGACCGATTGATGGCTCCCTGACAAAATGACGCCACTGGCGCCAAAGCGACGCACGAAGTCTTCGCTTACATCGCTCGGATGAATTTCGCTGTACACCTGCGCTTCGCGCACGCGCCGTGCGATCAGCTGCGTGACTTGCGAACCGAAGTCGAGAATCAGAATTTTGTCATGGCTCATGGGAATTACTCGACGTGGTAGTTGGGCGCTTCTTTGGTGATCTGGACGTCGTGCACATGCGACTCGCGCATGCCGGCCGCAGTGATCTGCACGAACTCCGCCTGCGCGTGCAGATCGGCGATCGTACGGCAGCCGCAATAGCCCATCGATGAGCGAATGCCGCCCATGAGCTGGAACAGAATCGCCAATACCGAACCCTTGTAGGGCACGCGTCCCTCGATGCCCTCCGGCACGAGTTTGTCGGCGTTATTGGCCGAATCCTGAAAATACCGGTCGGCCGAACCCTGTTTCATAGCGCCCAGCGATCCCATGCCGCGGTACGCTTTATAGGAGCGGCCCTGGAACAGAACGACCTCGCCGGGCGCCTCTTCGGTACCAGCGAAAATGCTGCCCATCATGACGCTGTCGGCACCAGCCGCCAGGGCCTTGGCGATGTCGCCAGAATACCGGATGCCGCCGTCGGCAATCGCCGGCACGCCGGAGCCCTTCAGCGCCGCAGCCACGTTCGCGATTGCGGAGATTTGCGGTACGCCCACGCCGGCCACGATCCGCGTCGTGCAGATCGAGCCCGGACCGATGCCCACCTTGACCCCGTCGGCGCCAGCGTCAACCAGCGCGCGTGCGGCCTCGGCCGTGGCGATGTTGCCACCGATGACCTCAACCGCGGGATAAATCCGTTTGATCCAGCGGATGCGCTCCATAACGCCTTGGCTATGCCCATGCGCGGTGTCGACGACCAGCACGTCGACACCGGCGGCGACCAGCGCCGCCACACGTTCCTCGGTACCAGCGCCGACCCCGACCGCCGCGCCAACCCGCAGCTTGCCCTGGTCGTCCTTGCTGGCGTTCGGGTGTTCGGTCGCTTTTTGCATATCCTTGACCGTGATCAGGCCACGCAGCTCGAAGTCGTCATTGACGACCAGCACGCGCTCCAGCCGATGCTGGTGCATCAAGGCTTTGGCTTCGTCGAGCGACGCGCCCTCTTTGACGGTAACGAGTTTGTCGTGCGGCGTCATGATGTTGCGCACCGGAATGTCGAGCCGGGTTTCGAAACGCAAATCGCGGTTGGTGACGATCCCGACGACTTTCTTGCCCTCCAACACCGGCAAGCCCGAAAACTTATGCTGCCGGGTAATCTCGATGACCTGCCGAACCGTCATGTCAGGCGAAATCGTAATCGGATCACGCAATACACCAGACTCGTGGCGCTTGACTTTCAGCACTTCGGCGGCCTGCTCGCGGGGGCTGAAGTTCTTGTGTACGATGCCGATGCCGCCCTCCTGCGCAATCGCGATGGCCAGCCGGGCTTCGGTGACGGTATCCATGGCGGCGGACACCAGTGGAATCTGCAAGGCGATACGGCGAGTAAGCTGAGTGGCGAGCGATGTGTCTTTAGGCAGGATGTCGGAAAATGCCGGCACCAGCAAGACATCGTCGAACGTGAGCGCTTTTTGGATGAGGCGCATCAAAACCTCCGGGACGCAAAAGCGAATTATACGGAAGATCTTCTTACAACGCTTTGCAAAGAGCACCGGCTTCAGAAAATGAAGGTGTGCCGCACACAGTCAGATATGTACACACAAACGGATCACCCACAAACTGAGCGTCTAAAAAACGAACAACTTAGCCGAGTAGACTAGATTTTTGTTTGTCCATGGCTAAGCGTCAAACCTACAGGCCCCGACAGGGGTGAATCAACGCATCCAACTTCTGTTGGACTTTTTAAGCGGCCTGAAGGATGCAGATTATACCCAATCGATAAAGCATATTTGGAAAACTCGGACAATTCGGAAACAGATAGTTTTCCCTCGAAACGGCTGAGAGAACTTGATACAATAAGGCTGTGCTTAAGTTTTTGATATTCTGTTTCATGCATCGATGTTTTTGGAAGAGATCCTTGAACATGAGGAAATAAATCAGCCAAAATTTTATTGCCTTTTCCATATCCTGAATCCGTGGCTCTAGAGGCTCGCACCGCTCCTGAGGGGCAAACCGCATAATTTTTGCGGTTCAGACCCCGGTTGATGCCGGCACCGAGAACGGAAACGAGAGGGAAGCGTCGTTTTCCTCGTCCGATAGTCGGCTTT